>NZ_LT907844.1:600000-1200000 GCF_900215505.1 Cohaesibacter sp. ES.047 | reverse complement strand
AAAATGCATTTCGCAAGACCTTTTCATCGCCTTCCGAACGAGCCAGACAAAGGAATCTCAATTGCGTTAAATGAAGGGAGCAAGCCTCCTTGCACCCTTCATTGGGACAGATCATCGGTCAAGCCCGTTTTCAGGCGGCATTATACCAGGAAAGACTGTCCATTCGCTGTTCAAACTTGAACCCGGCCGCATCACCGTCCTGCCAGACAACGGTGGCTTTGGCCACCTTGCCATCAGCCAACTGCAGAACAACCTCATCCCCGGGTTTGACCTGACCGGCATTTTCGATCTTGCATCCCGTTTCGCTTGCATTGGCCAGCTTCGCGTTTACCCGACGACCATCGGATTGCACGACCACGATCTGGTTCATTTTAACACGCAGGCTCGCCCGGCGCTCTTTGACATCCTGCGCAACGTTGTGAAGGAAGCCCTCGACCTCGCGGGCCAATTTGTCTGCAACCAGTGTCAACTCGTCAGAGGCAAGTTTAACGGTCCGCGCTTCATTGGCGGTCTCACCGATCACGGATGTCACCCCTTGCACGTTCCTCATGGCGTCCTGAGTGTCAGAGTTAGCCAAATGAATAGAACTTGCGATTTCGTCCATCGAGGATTGCTGATGCTCGATGGAGTCGGAAATCGCGCCGGTCACAGAACTGATGTCGCTAACCGTATGCGTGATACGACCGATGGCAGAAACAGCATTCTCCGTTAGGGACTGAACCCCGGCAATCTGGCTACTAATCTCCTCGGTCGCCTTTGTGGTCTGACTTGCAAGCTCCTTGACCTCAGACGCAACGACCGCAAAGCCCTTGCCCATCTCACCAGCGCGCGCCGCTTCGATTGTTGCATTCAAAGCCAGCAGGTTGGTCTGATCGGCGATTTCCCCGATCATACTGACGACCGTCCCGATCCGCTCGGCGGCTTCTGCAAGCGACGCCACGTCCTTGTTGGTCGCCTCAGCTATTCCGGTCGCCGAGCTGACCATATCCCTTGCCTGTCCAGCCTGATCGGAGATCTCGCGCACGGCTGCCACCATTATCTCGGTCGCATCGGCCACGGTTTTGACATTGCCAGAGGCACCGGCAGAGGCACGCTCAGCTGATCCGGCCTCGTTGGTGGCAGACTCCGCCACTTCGGAAAGTGTGCTGGCGGTCTTGTTCATGGCGTCAGTCTGACCGCGCACCGAAACTAGAGTGCTGTCGATGATCGTACGGAATTCCGTCACCAGATTGCCAAGATTCAACTGTCTGTGCTGTTCGCGATCCCGTTCACCCTGCGCAGCCCTCTCAAGGCGCAGACGCTCAACCGCATTTTCCCGAAAGACGTTCACAGCTCTCGCCATGGCTCCGATTTCGTCGGCACGATCAAGTCCCCGCATCTCCAGATCCGTTTGGTTCCGTGCCAGCAATTCCATGTTTCTGGACAGCTCGAGCATTGGTGCAGTCACCGAACGAGTGACCAGAAAGGCCATCAATCCACCAAGCACGACCATCATGGCCAAACCGGCAAGTAGAATCCAGAATGACCGATCGGCCCGGCTGGCCACCCGATTGACCTCTTTGACGATACTGTCCGCGATGCCGTCTTCGATCTGTTTCATCCGGTCGATCCGCTCTGTGCTCGCCTTGAACCATTGCGGACCGGTCACACCGGACACATCGCCTCCGAAAGGTGCCTTGTTTGCAATGCCGCGCAGTGCATCGACAGTCTGCTGCTCAGAGCTCGCCAGGAGTTTTTGCCAGGCTTCGATATCAGAAGAGTTCGCAAAGTGTTCGAAGACCGAAGCAAAGGCATCCTGCTGGGCCCCAAGGCCGACAAATTTGCGATAGATCCCTTCGGCGAATTGTCCGGCACCAAACCCCGAAGCCCCCATGGCGCGCTCGATACCTGCGCGTTCCTTGGCTTGAAGAAACGCCATATAAGCTGTCAGGCTCTTAACGACCGAACCATCTTTGGAGATCAGGCCGACGCCCTCGACAGATGACAGCAAGCTCGCAATGAGCGGCGTATAATAGGCTGCCATTTGCGGCACGGAGCGCGAGAAGCGATCAACATCGGACCGCACAGCAGCGAGCTTTTGCAGCTCGGCTCGCGCTTTCAAATAGGGTGTTTTGAATTCATCAAAATCAAGACGCCCGGAAGCATCGGGGATCTCTGATAAAAATGCCTTCAAGGCTCGGTCCGTATCTGCCCGGCGTGGGCCGATCGTGTCGGCGAACCTGGCACCCTTGGAGCCGATAAACCCTGCCGACGTGCCACGCTCTTTTTGGAGCTCATGAACCAACCCCGAAATCACGGGTGCCAAGGCGACCACATCGGCAACGGCCTCCGCTTCCGTTGCAGTCGATCGTTTTTCGATAAGATCAATTGCCCCAAGTCCCATTAGCAAAAGCAATGGCACAAAAGACAAAATGGAAATTCGCACAGAAATAGTCATTTTTTCAAGAAAGCTTTGCATCATACACCCCATACATTGATGTATCGAATATTAAGACAGCAAATACTTAATTTAAAAATTACTCTACTATAACCAAAAGTGAAAGATGATGATCTACTTGATTCAGAGCGAAAACTTCCTTTACAAAATCAGAAAAGATTGAGATTTCGACGATCAACAGATCCACCATCGCTCTGCCTTCATCGAGTTTCAGCAGCATCACAACTAGACGACCGTTAAGCCTCGGCGTGGGAGGCTCCAACACGCTTTTGATCGCGAAAGGCGCGACCAAGGATATGGCCGTTCAAACCGATAACCAGTCCTAGAGCGAGAGGCGAAAAGATCGCTTCTTCCTGAAAGATCCCGTTCACCACCACAACAAACAGCGAAAAACACGCCATTGAATGCAAGGTAACGCGACTGACAAAAGAGACCCGGTAGGTCTGGAAACCAATCCAGAAATAGACGCCAAGCAGCCCGAGCGCGGCAAACCCCATCTGGTGCAGCATCACCCCAACCGCACTCTCCATTGCGATCGGCGTACGGCCAGCGGCCTGATAGGCCTGCCAGTCAAGCTTGTTGAAGTCGGACACGAGGTTACCGGCATCCCCCAACCCATTGCCAAACGGATCGACAAGAAAATTGTAAACCCCGCCCATGAAGCCCAGAACATGGAAGTCCCCGATCTGCAGACCGGTGACAATCCCCAGTCCGATATAGACCATCAGAACAACGACCAGAGATGCCAAACCAAATGCAGCGCCAAACAGCCAGCGCGCAACGAGCGCACAAAAGGCAAGGAACAGCATGATCAAAGACCCTTTGGCACTGGCAAACAGCAACAGTGGCACCATCAACACCGCGAGATACCATCGGCCATTCATAATCATGAGAAGCGCAAGAAAGGCCAGCAAGTAGGAATAGCTGATGGCATGATTGTTCGGCCCCATCAGACGCAGAATGACGAAACTGTTGTCGCCAAGTAGCGGCGTGTTCAGGAAGGCGACCTTGAAGGTATCAAGAATGCTGGTGACAAACTGACCGGTCTCTGCTGCGACCTTGTCAGCAGCCAGATAGAGTATGGCCTCCCGGTTGCCCACTTCCCATAGTTTCCATCCATTGACGAGATCCAGCCACAGCTCGCGATCAATCATTTCGATGAACCCGAGCACCAGGATGATAACCGACAGGCCCGTGAAGAAGGGCAGCATCGGCTGATCATAACGAAGAGCACTGAGAAGAAAGATCTGGAAAATGATCAGGGGGCTGATCACGTTGCGCAAATAGATGATCGCCCCGGCCGGGTTTTTGGCCATGCCAACCAGAAGATAAAGCCCGATGAGAGCAAACCCGAAAAGACAAACCAGCATGATCCGGTTGACCGGCCTGCCATATTGGCGCCAGTTAAGAGCGTAAGTCCCGAATATCCAGATCCACAGGATCATCATCGTCAGGAAATTGTATCCCCGAACAAAATTATAGTCTTCGAGCCCGGCGATATAGCCAGAGAAGATCGACACGAACATATTCTGGAAGACCAGCGAGAAGACCACGATCATCGGCGCCATGGCCGGGAAGAACAGAGCCACCCCCGTGGCGAGCAGAAACTGACAGAATATCGCGAGGATAGGGGAGACGAAGTGCGCCGATATGGGAATGACGGTTATGGCAAGGCAGAGAAGCAGCGTAAAGAAGACATGACTGACCGTTGCAGCATGCTTTTGCAGCAAGCCGGTTTCAGCAGGGTCTGATCTGGAAAACATGGGTTGCGACATCGATCCCGATGCCGTCGTCGGGCCGTTGTAAATGCTGCTCTCCTACTGGCAATTCCGCTTCAAAGAATAAAGCCGCAACCTTGCAAAAGCCTTAAATGGAAAAGTCAGGGAATTGTCAGTCCAGAACGGACTGAAACGGACGCAAGGAACCAAGCAAACAGGCATCCGGACCGACATTCGCTCTCTATTGCCCAGAACCTCCAGCCAGACACGAGCCTTTAGCTCGCGTTGCCAAGAAAGGCTCGTCAAAGAGCCGCCCATTTCAACCAATCGGCAACCGATCAGGCAGCGTCCTCTTTGCGCTTTTCCTCAGCAAGAATCTCGAGCGCCAGCACATCCAGAAGCTCGACAACCGCCTTGCTGCTTTCATCCAGCCTATGCAATTCTTTAAGCATCAGCTCGTCATTCCCCGCAGCACGCGCTTCAAGCGCGCGTCTTGCCGACGAATGTGTTTCCTCGTGCGGCCCAAGAAGCTCGATGAAGGTTTTCGAGTGGCGAATGGTGTCGTTGGTCATCTTGTTGTACCATTTCCCCAGGCGGCAATGGTGGTGATCCGGCAGCTCCCTAGATGCCTTCACCCCTTCGGCAAAGCAGGCCTCAACGACATCGCGTTTGAAAATGATGTGATCAACCTTCGCGGCATAGCAGAGCGAAGCCGCCGACTCTTCGTCGAACATTTCCTTCGTGCGCTGAACGTAAAACTGCGTTGTGTCATGCAGGCTTTGAGCCACCGTGCCAACCATCACGGAATTGTCCGACGAAATGTGCGCGATTTTTCCGATGCTCGATGCAACCTCGGCGCTGGCTTCCTTCTGCCCGATCAGGATCGATGAGATTTCGGCCATGCTGCCGGAAACAGACCCGACCTGTCCGGCAATCTTGTCCATCAATTCGGACGTTTCGTTGATTGCCTGTTCACCATCAGAAACAGCGGAGGTCGACATTTTCATGGTTTGTTGGATATTGGCCATGCCCTCACGAAGCATGGAGACGCGTTGCACGATGTCTTCCGTCGACTTTGATGTCTGTGTCGCGAGCTCCTTCACTTCCGAGGCGACCACCGCAAAGCCCCTGCCCGCAACGCCGGCCCTTGCCGCTTCGATCGTCGCATTCAGAGCGAGAAGATTGGTTTGGGCGGCGATGCCCTCGATCACTGAAATGATCTGATCAATTTGTTCAGAGGCCGCCGTCAGTTCGTCAACATTCTGTGACGTGGATTCGACCGATGTTGCAATATGCTGCATCGTCCCGGACATCCGCACCGTCGTATCGTGACTATCAACCACATTCGAGTTGGTTTCTTCAGCCTCTTTCGCAACCGCGCTGCTGTTTCGTGACAGCTCTTCGACGGAAGAAACCATTTCGGTCGATGCCGCGGAGATGGTCTGACTGCTTCTTGCAGCATCTTCTGAATTTCTTTGCAACAGGGCAACTTGCAGCATGATGTCGTTGAGCTCGACGACAGAGCGCGTCATGCGTTCAAGACCCTTGATATTGGCATCGCGAAGATCGTGTGCAGCATGACCCTCCAACGATTGTTCATACCCGCAAATGGTTCCAGTAATATCGGCAAACGCCTTGTAGACAAGGGTGAGAAGCAGAGAATCAAGATTGCCTTTGCGCAAGGCAGCACCTTTTGTCAGCTTCGGGATCATCTGCATCACGGCTCGGCCATACGATGAAACATACCAGGCGATAGGCACGCCTTCATTCTCAAGGGTGCGACCGTTCGCTATCGCATTGAGCAGTGTTTCGTCATCAAAATCCTTGTGAAACAGAGAAGACCAATCTGCCTGCTGCTTGCCTAGCAAGGCATTCAGCGTGTCATCTTCCGGCAGTTTGCCAGAAACGCTGCTCGCCTTTAGCGCGGTGTGAAACTCCTGAACGACGGCGTCCAATTCCCCGCCGATACCTAGCGCGATATCTTTGGTGAGACTTTTTTCCGAATGTCCCTGTTGGAGAAATTCGACTGCTTCCTTGCAAGGAGAATAAGGTTCCATCGTCAAGTCTTTCAAAACAGGTATTTATAAAACTTGTTTTACGAGCTAGACTCAAAAACCATAAAAAACTGTAAATATGCAAAACATCACACATTTACTGCACCAAAAAGCGTGCGCATTCCGGTCTTATCCGGCCACTGATTCCGACAGCATCCGGCCACCCATTCCGATTTGATCCGGCCATTGATTCCGGAGCATTCGGCCCCCCCTTGTGAAGGGGATTTGTCGACCGTTTTGAGGTAATCACTCACCGGCTATCTTGTGTTCTTTTGGAACGTGAGAAAGCCCCATGAAGAGATTACCAATGCGCAAGATCCGGGAAGCCCTTCGGCTTCGGGCAGAAGGCTTGTCAGGACGCCGAGTGGCGCAAAGCCTTTCGATAGGACGAGCAACGATATCGGACTATTTCCGTCGCGCGGATTTGGCTGGTTTGGCATGGCCTCTGCCGGTTGATTTGTCTGACAGTGATCTGGAACTTCTTCTTTACCCATCCCAACCTGGGGCGTCCTCTCGCGCGGTACCGCAGCCAGACTGGGCTCATATGCATGCCGAGCTGCGCCGCAAAGGTGTGACGCTGGCTCTGTTGTGGCAGGAATATCGCGAGGTTCATCCTGACGGCTATGGTTACAGCCAATATTGTGCCCGCTATTCAGCGTGGGAAGGCAAGCTTTCGCCGGTAATGCGCCAGCGTCACCCCGCTGGTGAACGGTTGTTTGTCGATTATGCGGGCCAGACCGTGGATGTGATCTGTCCTCAGACCGGTGAAGTGCGCACAGCTCAGATCTTTGTGGCCACGCTTGGGGCGTCGAACTACACCTATGTGGAGGCCAGTTGGACCCAGAGCCTGCCGGATTGGATATCGAGCCATGTGCGGGCCTTCGATTTCTTCGGCGGTGTGCCTGCGATGATTGTCTCAGATAATCTGAAGTCAGCGGTAATCAAGGCCTGTTTCCATGACCCGGCGATCAACCGCACCTATGGGGATATGGCTGCACATTACGATACCGCCGTTGTGCCCGCTCGTCCGCATAAACCCAAGGACAAAGCCAAGGTCGAGACGGCGGTTCAATTGGCCGAGCGCTGGGTATTGGCTCGACTTCGCAACCAGACCTTCTTTGGCCTGGACGAGCTGAACGCAGCAATTCGCCCTCTACAAGATCAGCTCAATGCCAAGGTCACCCGGCATCTGGGTACCAGCCGCCGGGCCTTGTTTGAGAGCCTGGACAAACCAGCCATGAAGCCAGTGCCCCGGGAGCCATACGTCTATGCCGAATGGAAGCAGTGTCGTGCTGGGATTGACTATCACATCGATGTGGACCGGCACTATTACTCGGTACCCTACCAGCTGATCAAACAAAGGCTATGGGTGCGGGTCGCCGCGCGGACCATCGAAGTCTTCCATAAAGGTCAGAGGGTTGCGTCTCACGTCCGCATCTCTGGTAACCGCCAACATTCCACCCAGAAAGAACATATGCCGTCCAATCATCGCCATCGTGCCGACTGGACGCCGGAAAGCATCCGAAGGCAAGCCGTCCGCATCGGCCCCAATGTCGATACCTATGTTGAGGTCGTCATGCGCCGACGCAAACACCCAGAACAAGCCTATCGCAGTTGCATGGGCGTGCTCAAGCTTGCCCGATCTTTTGGCAATGCTCGCCTCGATGCTGCCTGTGAACGCGCGCTCGAGATCAACAGCTACACCTACCAATCCCTGCATTCCATTCTCAAGAATGGTCTGGATCGACAACGCCGAGAAACGCCCACGGACGGCCCCGCGATCACCCACCCCAATATCCGTGGTGCAGATTACTTCCATTGAAAGGACAGGATATGCTGACACATCCAACCCTGGAGCAGCTCAATAGCCTCAAGCTCGACGGCATGGCAGAGGCCTTCACCGAGCTGGCCAGCCAAGACGGAACGGCTGATCTGACCCACGCCGAATGGCTGGGGCTACTCATCGACAGAGAAGCTGCCAGCCGCGAGACCAAGCGGTTCGAGAGCCGAATGCGAACCGCACGTCTGCGCCATGTCGGAGCCGCCCCAGAAGATGTCGACTACAAAACCAGACGTGGGCTGGACAAGGCGCTGTTCCAGCAACTGCTGACAGGTAAATGGATACGGGACAAACGGAACTTGATGATCACCGGCTCATGTGGCGTCGGTAAAACCTGGTTAGCCTGTGCGCTCGCCCAGGCCGCTTGTCGAAGTGGTGTCACCGTGCTTTACAAACGTGTGCCGCGTCTGTTTAGCGAATTGGAGATGGCCCATGCAGACGGGCGCTTCCCGCGCCTCTTTCGAAGCCTTACCAAAACCCAACTCCTGATCCTCGATGACTGGGGACCCGACCGTCTGAATGCAAACCAGAGACGGGACCTCATGGAAATCGTCGAAGAACGATATGGTGCAGGGTCAATCCTGATCACCAGCCAATTGCCGCTGAAAACCTGGCACGAGGTTATCGGCGAACCTACCTTCGCCGACGCTAAAGCATATCGCAATTAATTAACCTCATACCCGGCAGCTTTGAAGTCGTTCAGACACTCCTTGGCAGAATAGAGGTCACAAATGTCACCGATCGCGTCTGAGATTGTATCGAAGCTTCTGGCTGCTCGCTTGCGCAGCAGTGTCTTGAGTTTGGAATATGCCATTTCGATGGGATTGAGGTCCGGTGAATATGGCGGAAGAAACAGCAGCCATGCTCCCTTTGATTTGACGAGCTTGTGAGCTTTCTCACTTTTGTGGAAGGCGACATTATCGAGGATGACGATGTCGCCAGCAGACAGGGTCGGCAGTAGTTGAGTTTCAATCCAAGTTTCAAAGATACGTCGGTTCATCGGAGCATTGACGATCCAGGGCGCAACCATCCCACGGGATCTCAAACCAGCGATGAAGGTCTGGGATTTCCAATGACCAAAAGAAGCGTGGGCGCGATAGCGCTGTCCTTTTGGTGACCATCCAGACCGTTTGGTCAGCTTCGTGTTGGTTGATGTCTCATCGATAAAGATCAATCGGGACAATGCTTTGTTGAAGAAAGGCCGGCGCTGATTGATCCATACATACCGATCATGAGCAATCGCGGCCCGTAGCTGTTCAGTGGCTACCAGACTTTTTTTTATGGCTCAGGCCGAGCCTGTGAAGCACGCGCCCAACGCTAGAGCGATGCACATGGACCCCGCGTTCAGCCAATTCCAGACAAAGCTCATCAAGCGTCAGATCGCCATTCTCAGACATGCGCCTTGTGATCCATTCATGATGCACACCCAACTTGCCTTTGTCTGGTCGGCCTTGCTTGCGAGGCTGCACAGAACCCGTCTCTTTCTTGAGAAGCATCAGGTTATTGACAAACCGTGGTGACACGCGGAAATGGCTGGCGGCCGCCCGATGCGAATGACCGGCATCAACAAATGAAGCAACACGTTCGCGCAATGCAATAGGAAGTGATTTGCCCATGATGATCCCCTTTTCTCAAAGGGAATCACAATTGGCAAAAAATGGGAATCCTGAATCTCATTAACTGCGACACGCTTTATCCTCGATCGGCTCGTGCACAACGCATATCGCCTCGAACTCGAAGGCCAGTCCTTCCGAAAAACCCATGTCAAAACGGGTGACGAAAACAACAAAAGCTGATACCTAAATCTTCAGGCCTCAAGACGGCACGCCAAAGGTGGCCGGATACTCCGGATTAGGTGGCCGGATGTTATCGGAATGGCCGGCCGAATGCTCCGGAATGCGCAAAAGCGCTCATAAACCAGAAAGATATAGAAATTTACACCAAAACATCGGCACGTCGGGCTCTTCTCACCTCAAGCCACGGCTTTGACTTGGTTGCCCTGCATCAAGGCTCCGTACTGCATGAGAGGCCCGACGATTGAACGTTGAATGCACTGAACACGAAGGGAAATGGTGACCCCGGCGCGAGTCGAACGCGCGACCTACCGCTTAGGAGGCGGTTGCTCTATCCTGCTGAGCTACGGGGCCATATGGTCAAACGGAGCTTTGTCGGACCTGCCAGCAAACAGGTAAAAGGCACCACAGCGAGCGGTCCACAAGGATCCAAAAGTCAGACTGACCAAAAGTGTTGAAGCTCTGTATCATCTCAATCCGGGCAGATCAACCAACCATCCCCTCGATCCACTCTGTAGCAGCCACAGGCTCCCTCTGGCAGCACCCTTTCGAGAAACATCGACACCGCGATCAAATAGGACAGCGCCATGAAGCCTCCCCTGTCGATATCCCAAGTGAGCATCGCTTTATGGCTCGCCCTTTCCCTATCGGCTCACGCTGAGGACGCAACAAACGGGCGGGCGCTCAACCCCTGCCTTCAGGATACGCAAGACACCCAGGCCATCGGCCTTGCCCTTGATCAAACATCACTCCACAAACTGACCAGCGAAAACGGCCAGACCTTTATCTTGTCCGGTCTTTTGGTCGAAACGCTGATCCCGCCTGCGCTCGAGGAAAAACGCATGGCACGCATCTTGGCGCTTCTTGAGCAGAGCGATGCGACCCTCAAACTGCTTGCCGACCCGAGCGCAAAAGCGGATCGCTATGGGCGCCTACCTGTTTTTGTACTCCGGGGTGAGCCGTCAGGCGAGCAGAGCGCAGCAGCAGATACGGTTCAGGAGCACCTCATCCGCGCCGGACTGGCACGCGTTGATCCGGCCCTTCTTTCATCGGCCTGCGCGCGCCACCTGCTGACCTTGGAGCAGCGAGCACGGGATAAGCACACAGGATTGTGGAAAGAAGAAACCTATCGCGCGAAAGACGCCAATCATCTTCACCTTTCCGCCATTGTCTCCACCTATCAATTGATCAAAGGCACGGTGCGTTCGGTTTCTCGCCGTCCGGAGACAACCAGCTATCTGAATTTTGGTCACTACTGGAAAAAAGACTTTACGGTCACATTGAGCAAAAAAAGCCTTGCTGCATGGGAACGGGAGAACAAATCACTGGATGAACTGGACAAAGCCCATATATATGTTCGGGGGTGGATCGAGGATCGAGGGGGCCCCTTGATTCGCATAAATCACCCTTGGCAGCTCCAGCAAAGGCCGTGATCAGGACAAGACAGGCCGCGCTCTGCAGCATTCCAAGACGGTTCTCCTCGGACTGCAATCGCGGACAGAGAGAAAAACGTCGAGCGACAGTGAAACAAGAAATCGAACCTTGTCCCAGTGGTTGGAACAATCACGTGCGGCAGGGGTTCATTGAATGGCACAGACGGCGCAGCACCTTGCGCAAGACCCTTCTGGCCGCATGATTTGGGGATAGTGTAGTGAGCTTCAAGCGCCTGAGCGATATGAGATTGGCCCTGCTGCTTTGCCTGTCGCTGTTGCTTTTGACCGGCTGCAAAAGCTTCCTGACCAACAACGAAGCGCCATCAATCTCGGGCATCGCACCAGTCAACAGCTCGGCAATCGATTCAGTCGAGCGGGAAATCGGACGCAAGGAACACCCCAAGATTGTCAAGGCCTATGGCGGCGTCTACAACAATGAAAAAGTCGAGATGATGGTGGCCAAGCTCGTCGGACGGCTGGTGCAGAACTCGGTCGAGCCGAACCGGCCCTATCGCGTCACCATACTGAATTCGCCCACGGTCAATGCCTTTGCCCTGCCCGGCGGCTATCTCTATGTCACCCGTGGCCTGTTGGCGCTGGCCAATGACAAGGCCGAACTGGCGGCCGTGCTGGCCCACGAAATGGCCCACGTGACCTCTCGACACGCGATCGCCCGTGCTCAGGCCCTCCAGAAGAACAAACTGCTCTCCCGCGTCATGGACAACATGGTTGGCCAAACGCCCAAGACGGCCTCCATCAAGGCACGCAATCTGGTCACGCTGGCCACCTTCTCCCAGGTTCAGGAACTCGAAGCGGATCGGCTGGGCATCGAAACCACATTCAAGTCTGGGCTGGACCCCTTCGCTGCCAGCCGGTTCCTGTCAACCATGGGACGCTATGCGCAATTCCTGACCGGACAGGCAGACAACGATCCGAAAGCGAATTTCCTGTCCTCTCATCCGACCACGCCCGAGCGCATCAAGACCGCCATTTACACGGCGCGCCGATATGGCGGCCCGAGCGTCGGAGCCCGTGAGCGGGAAGATTATCTCGATGCAATCGACGGGATCCTTTATGGCGATGCACCAGATGAAGGCTTCGTGCGCGGATACTCCTATATCCATCCGCTCTTGCGAATCCGCTTTACCCTGCCGCAGGGCTATCGTCTTGAAAACACAACCAAGGCGGTGCTTGCCGTAGCGCCCGACGGCACCGCGATGCGCTTTGATGGCGTCAACGTCAGCCCGGACGTTCCCTTGACGAAATATCTCATGTCCGGCTGGGTCACCGGCTTGTTGACCGGCTCCATCCGCGAACAGACGATCAACGGTCTGCCCGCTGTGCTGGCCTCGGCCAAGGCCAAGGGCTGGACATTCCGAATCGCCATCATCCGGGTTCAGTCGGCAACCTACCGCTTCGTCTTTGCAACAACCGACCCGAACCCATCATTCGAAAGCGCAGTGGCCGCAACCGTCAACAGCTTCCAGACCTTGTCATTTCAGCAGGCGCATGCTTTCAAACCCCTGACAATCTCTGTGACCAGCGTTGGGCGCAGCGACAGTGTCGAGAAGCTTGCATCTGAGATGGAAGGTGTCACGAGCAAGGAAGCGCTGTTCCGCATCATCAATGACCTCAAGCCAAGCGACGGCTTGCGACGCGGACAAAGGGTGAAACTGGTCAAATCACAGGACTGACGCGCCACCTGCTGCGGCCATCGTGCAATCCAGCCATGGAGTGGATTGTTCCAGCTAAGTTTTGATGAGCCCGATCGGGACGGCCTCTGACATCAGATCAATGCCAGAAATAGAACCCGACCCAGCACCTGAATCAAAAAACCTCGACCGATCAGCGATCGGTCGAGGTTTTTGATGTTCTAATCGGCTGACAGATCGACAGCCGCAAACATAATCAGGCAGCGGCTTCTTCTGCTTCAGTCTTCTCTGCACCACGGCGAGGATTCTTGGCCAGGCTCTTTTCGATGAGCTGAACAGCCTCAGTCGTGGACAGTTTGCGAATCGCAGCCACTTCACGTGCCATGCGATCAAGAGCGGCTTCATATAGCTGACGTTCGGAATAGGACTGCTCGGGCTGGGTGTCAGAGCGATAGAGATCGCGAACGACTTCTGCGATGGAATGCAGATCGCCGGAATTGATCTTTGCTTCATATTCCTGAGCACGACGGCTCCACATGGTCCGTTTGATACGGGCACGACCGGACACCGTAACCAGAGCCTTTTCAACGCTTTCATCGTCTGACAGCTTGCGCATGCCAACCGAAGTAACTTTACCCACAGGAACGCGCAGGGTCATTTTGTCCTGCTCGAAATTGATCACGAACAGCTCTAGGCTGAGACCGGCTACTTCCTGTTCTTCTATGTTGACGATTTGCCCGACGCCGTGCGCCGGATAGACGATGAATTCATTGATCTTAAAGCCCTGACGTTGGGTGGCTTTTTTGATGGCCATACGCTTGAAACTCCCGCGTCACATACATTACGAGCGGACATGACTTGTGTCCGTTCCATTATACCGTGGGAGGATAGGGTCTCCCGCACGGCTCGATTTTCGACAACAGATCATGAGACACCAAACCTAATGGAATGGATCTGAAACTGTATTGCCGTAATGCACCATGGCTGATTTTGGCATGCAGGTGTGGATTGCGCACTTTGACATTGCATGATATCCCAAATGCGCATAAAAAAACTCCCAGAGCAGGAGTATGCATACCTTCCTTGTCAGCTGATTTAGGAAGCATACCACATTTTTGTGATATTTCCAATGTTTGATTCCGATCAAACTGTTACACGATTTTCATACGTGAAGCCGCCATCTCTCAAAATCGAAAAATCCGCAGATTTCCGAGCTTTTCGCTGATTGACTGCGGGATTCCGGTCGTTTGAGCTTGCGGCTAACTACGTATAAAAAAGCCCAAGTGCGACATTTTCACACTCGGGCTCACCATTGAGAATGCTGCATGGCAGCATTGTTTAATCGCCTTCACCGGGATTTTTCGAAAGATACTGCAGCTTGTCCGAAACGCCATCCCACTTCTTGGCTTCTTCCATCGGCTCTTTCTTGACGGTGATGTTCGGCCAGACCTCAGAATACTCGGCATTGATCTTCAGCCAGCCTTCCAGTCCGGGCTCCGTATCGGGCTTGATGGCTTCTGCCGGGCATTCCGGTTCACACACGCCACAATCGATGCATTCATCAGGATGGATCACGAGAAAATTCTCACCCTCATAGAAGCAGTCTACAGGGCAGACTTCCACGCAGTCTGTGTATTTGCATTTGATGCAATTATCCATCACCACATAGGTCATTGACTTCTCCGCGCTGGCGGCTCCACTTAACACATCGCTGCCCCTTCAGGCACCCGTGTCAGTGGGCATTTTGGTCTAGCGATCGGCTCCAGTCGCCAACGGGCAGCGTGAGAGCCTTGGGGTTCAGAGCTTATCCGAGAAAAGTTACCGGGTATTGACCGGGTCTCATCCACATTGGATATGCGAAAGGTTGAAGACAGAAGCAGGTCCGGACCTTTGGCCGTATGACCGCTCTGGTGCGTTCAAAACGCTGAATTTCAGATACCGTTAGCTATCGCTTTTGCGATCTTGTTGCAAGGCGCAATGATTGCAAAATTGTGCTGGCTACCAGAACAGATTTCCAAAGACCGGGCCAAAACCCTTCTCTCATCCCAGGGACATCCCCAGACAGCCGGCGACATGGACAGAGCAATGCGAACACCTGCCCTGATCAACCACAAAACGCCGCGACAAAACAGGTAAAAAACATACCTATTTGACAAAAGGACTAGTTTCTTCTGGATATCGAAGCCGAACAGCGACCATCATTCATCAAGATAGCCGCGTTTCACGCGCAAGATTTCACGCCGGTCCCGTTTGGAAGGCCTGTGGCCGGGGTCCGACTGTTGCGCCTTTTCCTCAGCGGTTTGTTTGCTCGGTGCCGGAGACAGATCCTCATACAGCACCTGAGCCTCGGAAGCCGGACCACGCCGACTTCCCAGCTGCACCACCCGATAGATGATCACGGCATTGGCTCTGGTGACCGTCAGGACATCGTCAATCTTGACGGTCTGGCTCGCAGCAGTGACCTTCTCCTTGTTCAGGCGAACATGCCCGGACGTGACAAGTTTGGCGGCCATGCTCCGTGTCTTGGCCACACGCGCGTACCAAAGCCATTTGTCGATGCGCAGCTTGGCGGAGGTTTCACTCATCACTCACCTGAACAGCCATCGGCGACAAGAGCTATTTGCTCTTGTCGAGATCGGCCTTGAGAGCGGCAAGAGCCGCAAACGGCGAATCCGGATCAGCGACCTTTTCAGGTTTTCTGGGTGCCTGATCGCGCGGTTTGCCGCGTCCCTTGTCAGGACGTCCACGGTTCTGACCATTCCGGTCGCCACCTTTCGGACCACCTTCACCACGAGGACCACCGCGCTTGCCGCCTTTGCCGCCACGGCCTTCCTTGTTGCCAGAAGGTTTCTGACGACCACCATGCGGATTGGGGCGACGTTCGCCACGTCCGCCCGGACGCCAGATCTCGATCCACTTTTCTTCCTCGGCGGCATCTTCAGCCCCGGCCTCAGACTGAGCGCCTGTCGCGGCGTCAGAAACCGCTTCTGTTGGTGCCTCTGCGCCTTCAGCAGAAGCGTCAGCAGACGCCGTTTCGACCGCTTCATCCGCACCTGCATCTTTCTGTGGAGAAGTCTCCTCAGATGCAACCTCTGCATTCTCAGAAGCCGCTTTGGGCTCGTCACCAGAGGCTTCATTCTCGGCAGCGGCGGCCTTCTCCTCAGGTGTCATCTCGACCTTACGGCGCTCAAGACGGTAGCCAAGAGACCTGAGAATGGTGGAGAAATCTTCTCCTGCGCATCCAAGAAGCGAGGTCATCGCAACGGTCACCGTGAAGCCGCGATCCATCACGCCTTCGGGTGGCTCGGAGGCATCTTCAGTGGGCCGCCAGCTCAGCAGCGGACGGATCAGATCTGCCAGACGTTCCAGAATATCGATCCGAACGGCACGCTTGCCATAAACGCCGAACCCGACCGTCTTGTAGAGCTCGGGGGCGATGGATTCGTTGACCGGAATGGATGTGCGACCAGAAGCAGAAAGCTGTGGCACCTCGACAATGCCATCCTGCTCGAGGCCGCCATGGTGAAGCGCCCACATCATCACCAGCATGGTGCTGGGCGCAGGCTTCAGCAGAACCGGAATATAGATGTGATAGGCCCCGAACCGAACGCCGAATTTACGCAAGGAAGCGCGGGCATCCTGATCCAGAGACCGCACCTCTTCTGACACCTTACGGCGATCAAGAATACCAAGGTTTTCAACGAGTTGGAACGCCAAACCCTTGGCGATTCCATCCAGTTCCTCAGCACTGGACAGATCGACCAGCGGCTGTAGGAGCAGATTGATATGATTGTTGAGCCACAGGTTTATGCGCGACTGGACATTCTCCAGCGCTGCACCCGTGAGGCCTTCGTCCGCGAGCACCATCAACCGCGGCTTGAGGATAGAATCCCCGGCCACAAGCTTGGCGATCGGCGCACCTTGCCAGCGCAACAAACCATCTCCGGACAGCAGGAACTGATCGTTCGCCGCTCCTGCGATTTTTTCCGATCTGCTCTCGAATTCGACAGACAGAACTTTCTGCGCTGCGGCATGAATGGCTTTGGCATCATTGCCTTCAGCACTCACATCGGGCGCAAAGCGAAACCCTTGCAATTGACCAACATGCTGACCTTCGACCAGCACATCACCGGTAGGGGTAATTTCCGCTTCGAGCATTGCTTTTTCTCTCAGACGTTTCATCAAAACACTTGTGCGCCTATCAATAAAGCGCTTGGTGAGCCGCTCGTGCAAGGCATCCGAAAGGCGGTCCTCAACAGCTCGGGTCTTCTCTTGCCACAAAAGGGGATCATCTAGCCACCCCTTTTTGTTGGCGACAAATGTCCACGTGCGAATATGTGCGATTCTGTGTGCAAGTGTGTCAATGCCGCCATCAATTCTATCCGCATAGGCGATTTGTGCAGCAAGCCAATCACGCGACAAAACGCCTCGGTCGTCCAATTGCTGAAAAAGGATCCCGATCAGCTCGGCATGATTCGTTGGTGCGATCTTGCGATAGTCCGGCACCTGGCAGACATCCCAAAGCAGCTTGAGCCGCTCCGGATCGCAGGCGCGACGCTGAATATCGCGATTCTTGTAAAGAAGCTCGAGCGCCTGAAGATCGCTCGCTGGTAGGGATTTGGTCAACCCCACCTTGCCCGGTGCCATTTCCAACGAGGCAATGAGATCGCTGTAGCTTTCGAAATCGAGCAGGCGGTTGCGCCATTGCATCATCTTGATCGGCTGGAAGACATGGGTTTCGAGCTGCTCGACCAGTTCATCCTCGAACGGTGCCACCCTTCCGGTGACCCCAAACGTGCCATCGCGCGTGTGGCGCCCTGCCCGGCCGGCAATCTGAGCCAGCTCAGCCGCAGTCAGACGGCGATGCTGGAAGCCGTCGAATTTCTTCTCCGCCGCAAAGGCCACGTGATCAAGATCGAGATTGAGCCCCATGCCGATCGCGTCCGTCGCAATCAGATGCTCGACATCGCCATTCTGAAACAGCTCGACCTGCGCATTGCGCGTTCGCGGCGAAAGGCTGCCCATCACGACGGCAGCGCCCCCCTTCTGGCGACGCACCAGTTCTGCGATGGCATACACGTCATTGACCGAAAAGGTCACCACGGCAGAGCGGCGCGGCAAGCGAGAGAGCTTCTTGCTGCCCATATAGGTGAGTTGGGACATTCTGGGGCGCGAGGTGATCATCGCATCAGGCAAAAGATGCTGGATCAGCGGCTTCATGGTCGCAGCCCCGAGCAGCAACGTCTCTTCGCGCCCGCGCAAATGCAGAATACGGTCGGTGAAGACATGACCGCGCTCGAAATCGGCCGCCAACTGGACCTCGTCAATGGCGACAAAGGCCACATCGACATAGGCAGGCATCGCCTCGACGGTGCAGACATGATAGCGCGCACTCTTGGGGACGATCCGCTCCTCACCAGTATGCAACGCCACGAGCTCAGGCCCGACCCGTTGCACCACCTTTCCATAGACCTCTCGCGCAAGCAGCCGCAAAGGCAGTCCGATGATGCCGGACGAGTGAGACACCATCCGCTCAATTGCCATATAGGTCTTGCCGGTGTTGGTTGGTCCCAAAATGGCATGAACCCGCCCGGTGGTTTTGGGATGAGCCGCGAGGGACCCAAAATCATCCACCCAACCCGGCGCCTTCAGAGCTTCCTGATCCCGCAAGGTCTCGGAGCGACTTTTGCGCGGCTGAGCAGCCTCGCTTCTTGCCTTGAGGGGCGTTTTGGATTTCGATTGGGGTGCCGATTGGGACGGGATGTCGGATCGGGGGGGTGATCGGTTCTCTGGCCCAGAGGCCTGCCCATGCGTTCCGTTGCCATCCGCTGCCTTGAGCTCTTCGGCATGACGCAACAATTCAGCTTCAATGCCCGCAAAGCCATCATCCCGCCCCTGGTCATCGAACAGGGGAGACCGCCGGGCGCCATCCTTCGATCCATCCGCATCTTTTCTGGCAAGGGCTTCGCGTTCCGCGGCTTTGAGCGCCTCTTCCCGCGCCTTGCGCCGAGCGCGTTCCTCGGCCTCTTGCGCTTCTGATTTCAGCGCATCAGCAAGACCGGCCAGCGATGCAAAGGGAGACGAGGTGTCTTTTTGTTTTGTCATGAGGTGCCATGGGCCTCTCGTCGGAGCCGGCGCGCAACAGGGTGCCGGCTCTGATAACAGTTTGTCGCGCGCCCGTAGCGCGTCAGTTGATTCTTTATCCCAGAGACAAAGCCGGTATGGCAACCCCGTGCCGCAATGTTGAGCGCTTTATTCCGGTTTCAGGACATCCTTGCAACACAGCAAGGCGACAATCAGACCCTCTGTTCCGAAAAGAGCAAAAGGATGTCGTTAATAAATAGAACGAGTCTCGAACGAATCAGGGCCGAATCGGTGACTCTTAACAGTTCTTGCTATGTTCTCACAACAGATAGATATCTTGTCAACCATAGCCACCAGATTTGGCGCACCAAGAAAGGACGCCTGATGCTCAGTTCCAATCACAGTGGCACCAAAGACCCGGCCCGTTAATCATTCCGGTCCAATCTGAGACGGAAGCGTCTTTTCAGAGTGTTAACGTCACTTGAACCACAAACGAGCGGAGAATTAACCTGTTGAACAGGGAAGGAACAAACGCTGCACGAATCGAACATGGAGCTATGTTCCCATTTTGTTTCCTCTATATCTAGATACTGACAACTGATCGGTTGCAGCATCTGGACGGCGGCTTCAATAGCCACCACAGCGCACTTCTGCCCCAAAGGCATCTTGTTAATCTTCTGAGCCATTTTGGCACAAGTGAGAAGGCTATGAGAGAGCTGCCCCTCAGCACGAACCCGTCGCACTGACGATCAACGCCATGCGTGAATAGGCAGCGCGACGCTAGAGACTATATGCCTGTGCCAGCCTGACAATGCCAGACCTCCGGGCAACAAAAAAGAGGGCTCAAGGCCCCCTTTTCATAAATAGGTAAATGACAATCGCTCGGCTCAAGGCCGACATGGTTCGCTCGAACAACAGCGATCAGACCCGCTCCGGAAAACGGCGAGCATTGGAATCAACCTAGTTGATCTCCAGCTCCTTGGCCTCAAGCACCATGCGTCCAACCATGGTGCCAACCTGCAAGCGATAGACCGCGACAACCGGATCATCACCGACCGGAACAAACCAGGCTTCGATATCCTTGTTGTTCTCCATAAATTTGGTGCTCTTCTTGTTCGGCCTGTGGCCTGCAACAAAGCGCATCCGTGCACCACAGCGGGTCACGGGACCGACATAGCCCTTCCCGTCCGACTGGCGAATTTCCTCGGTGCCTTTATAGAAAAGCTCGAAATTGTAGCGCCAGCGCCCATCGAACATCCGCACCGTACGATCACAAACTGATTTGCCAACCCGGTGCTTCTTGGATTTCACCGACATCAACAGGCCGCTCATGGGATCAATGATACCGCGCGTATGAACGCGCTTCAGCGGAATACGATCAGAATGCCTGGACACGGGCGGCGACGCAGAAAACTTGCTGACATTGCCCGAATGCATCGCGATCTGCACCACATTGTGGATCTTGTCCTCGCGGGAATTGAGTGCATACATCGACGGCAACGACTTGGCACCCCTGAATCTGCCCTTGGAAATCGCACGGCCCTTGCTGTTGATGAACAGTCTGGAAATGCCGCTCGTCTTGGCATAGCCATCGATGGAATAATTGCGGCCATTCACGCTCGCCTTCACAGTGCCGCTGCCCACAGGAATTCCGGCGATCGAAATGCCGAACCGGGCATCGATCTGCGTTGCGTGGGCACTCTGCCCCCAGCCGACAACGCCAGCAATCAGACCAAGTCCCACCATGGCAGGACGAACCGTTCCCCATCCAAAGGAAGGCAGCAATGGCTTACCACGAGAGGGAACATGCTTCCAGATCGGCATTTTTTGTCCTCAAATCCCTAAAGACAGACACAAGACCACACGCGTTAAAGCCCATGAGAAACCGATCTTCGCCACACAAACGAAGCGGTCACACCTTCATGAACTCATCGACGACGCTTACTTTCACACCACCACTTTCGCCACATATGGTTAATAAATTGCAAGCAGGGCCCTTCTACAGAAAATTTTGATCAGCGGTGGATCAAGCGCTATATTTGCTCGCCTTGTGCCTGTCCTGGCTGGTATATCGGCTCTGTTCAACACAGATCCGCGCGATCTTGTGCACTGTCTTTTCCCGTATCTTCTTTGGATATGCGGAAATTCGGGCAGATTCATGAAAAGATGCGCAGCAATGGCGGCAGAAACGCTTGACGCGCGCGGCTATCATCACTATACCGAGGCGACTTTCCGCCAATCTGCTGCCTGTAGACTGGTTGGACACAGAATATGAAATGGGCGGGCGCCAGTTGGCGTCCTAATAATTTGTGAGGGATATTCCATGGCACGTCGCTGTGAACTGACCGGCAAAGGCGTTCAGTCCGGTAACAACGTCAGCCACGCAAAAAACAGAACCCGTCGTCGCTTTCTGCCAAATCTGGTGAATGTGACTCTGCTGAGCGAAACCCTCGGCACCGGCGTTAAGATGCGCGTTAGCGCTCACGCTTTGCGGTCTGTTGAGCATCGTGGCGGCCTTGATGCCTTTCTGGCCAAAGCCAAGAACACTGATCTGTCTGACAACGCTCTGCAGATCAAACGCAAAATCGAACGGGCTCAGGCAGTTTCCTGATCCCTGCTTCGCTTTGTGATCGGCACTTTCGTGCCAACAGATAAAAACAGCGCCCGCAGGCGCTGTTTTTGTATTTGCTGACATTCATGTCCGGCAAGCAATGGGGTCCACAGCGGCCCATCTCGCTTCAACGCTGCCTTGGGCTATCTTCCCATCCGCAGCCAACATAGGAGGGTGACATATGGTTGCTTCTCGTTCTTCCCTTGGTCTGGCCATTCTGGCCATGGTCGGCGTCGTTGCGGCGTCCAACTATCTCGTACAATTCCCTTTTGAGCCGTTCGGCCTTCAGGATCTTCTCACCTGGGGGGCTTTCACCTATCCGGTCGCCTTTCTGGTCACAGACCTGACCAACCGGAAATTCGGCCCCAGTTCGGCCCGCCTTGTGGTGCTTGCCGGTTTTGCCATCGCGGTCATTCTGTCGATCTGGCTCGCCACCCCGCGCATCGCCATCGCGTCTGGCTCAGCTTTCCTTGTTGCCCAGATGCTCGACATCTTTATCTTCAACCGCCTGCGCCGCGATGCATGGTGGAAGGCTCCGCTGACCTCGTCTTTTCTGGGATCCATCATCGATACGGTGATCTTCTTCGGCATCAGCTTTGCTATGGCCTTCACCATTCTCGATATCGGATTTGGCTTCACTCCCGACAGCTTCCCGTCTGACCCAGCCCCGTTCCTCGGGCTTGCAAGCCTTGAAGCACCGCGCTGGCTTAGTTGGGCCGTGGGCGACTATCTGGTCAAGATGACGGTCTCGCTCTTTGTCCTTGCCCCCTACCGTATGCTGCGTTCGCGCAATGACGCACTCAACGCGGCGACGGCCTAAAACGAGCCCCAAGATCGGCCTGAATAATCAACAGGAAAGCAACAAGCGGCCCGGCATCAGCCTCGGGCCGTTTTCACAACCGGACTCACTGTCCGGCAGGTAGCAGGAACTGCAGCAGCAGTGTGCGCTGGAAGGCGTTCAGATTGTCATCCGAGATCAGGGTGATGACATTGGCCCCATCGGGCAGGGTCTGAACCGCCAGCCCCTCCATATTGTCCACCTCATAGGTGAGCGTGGCCCTCAAAAGACGGTCCATCCGCTCGACCCGGCCTTGAGCGAGATCTGCCGCCCGCACGCGCCGAACCTGGATCACCAGACCACCCAGAAGCGAGAAACTGCGTTCGAGAACGAGCAAATCCCCGTCAGCCGTAAAAGCCGCATCCGTCGCCAAAAGATCACCGCTCTGAGGCAGAGAAAAACTCTTGATACCGTCTGGCGAGAGGATCCAGCCCAAGAGACGGCCATCGCGGCTCGCTTCACTGATCAAGAAAACCGAACCGCCAAACGGGCTGCCAGACGGCGCAACGGCAACCGTTTCCAAGCCCTTGTTGGCATGGTTCACGGAGCGGATATCATCACTCAGGGTCAATCTGCCCAGAACCCGTCTTGGTTCGCCATTGATGAGACCATAGCGCATGACGCGGGCGTCGCCCTCAAAGCTCACGAGCGCCTCGTCGCCGCGCAAATCAAACCCTTCCGAATCACGCTTCCATTGGGGCGATTGGCTGTCCAGACCGGGCAAAAAGCCAAACCGCACCTGATCGATCCCCGAAGGCCGACCATCCGCATGGACAAGCCGCGCCTTCAACACGGTGCCCTTATCCCCAATCGCCAGAAAGGTCTGCTGATCAAGAAAGGCCAAACTCGAAAAGCCGCCAAACAGTGGCTCGGGGCTTTCGAGTTCAAGCCCGCCAAGCCAGACAAGCTTGCCGAAGGTCTCTCCCGCCTCGAACGAGCCGTCAAAGGAGGACAGCTCTGTGGCCCGAACCGCAATGGTCTGTGGCTTGGGGGCAGGCTTTGGCAATTGGTCAAGCGCATGCGCATCACGCGACAGGCTAAAGACCGACGCGCCAATCAGCAGGCCGCCCAACAAGTGACGGGCAAAACAAATACGGGATAAGGGGAAGAAAGCCCCGGAACGCACCCTAGCGTCTCCGCACTCGGCGTCGCGCCTGCATGTCCTGAGCAGGCTGGACATTCTCGTCGAACAATTCCGCCAGCTTCTCGGTCATCGCTCCGCCCAGCTCCTCGGCATCAATGATCGTCAGAGCCCGACGATAATAGCGCGTGACATCATGCCCGATGCCGATGGCAAGCAGATTGACCGGCGAACGGGTCTCGATTTCCTCGATCACCTCGCGCAGATGCTTCTCAAGATAGTTGCCCGGATTGACTGACAGGGTGCTGTCATCCACCGGAGCGCCGTCCGAGATCATCATCAGGATCTTGCGCTGCTCGGGACGACCCAGCAGGCGCTTGTGCGCCCAATCGAGCGCCTCACCGTCGATATTCTCCTTGAGCAATCCCTCGCGCATCATCAGGCCAAGATTGCGCCGCGACCGCCGCCACGGGCTATCGGCAGACTTGTAGATAATGTGTCTGAGGTCATTGAGGCGGCCCGGATTGGCCGGTTTGTCCGCCTGTAGCCACGCCTCGCGAGACTGCCCACCCTTCCACGCTTTGGTGGTGAAGCCAAGGATCTCGACCTTCACATTGCAGCGTTCCAGCGTCCGCGCCAGAATATCGGCGCAGGTCGCGGCAATGGAAATAGGCCGACCACGCATGGAGCCGGAATTGTCAATCAGCAACGTCACGACCGTGTCGCGGAACTCGGTATCCTGCTCCCACTTGAACGACAGCGGCCGCATTGGGTCTGTGACGACACGGGTCAACCGCGCCGTGTCGAGCAGGCCTTCTTCAAGGTCGAAATCCCAGCCGCGGTTCTGCTGTGCCAGCAAGCGGCGCTGCAGGCGGTTGGCAAGCCGTGCAACAACCTGATGCAAATTTTGCAGCTGTTTGTCGAGATGCCCGCGCAGGCGATCCAGCTCAGCTGATTCGCACAGTTCCTCTGCATGGATGATTT
Source organism: Cohaesibacter sp. ES.047 (assembly GCF_900215505.1). Lineage (NCBI taxonomy): Bacteria > Pseudomonadati > Pseudomonadota > Alphaproteobacteria > Hyphomicrobiales > Cohaesibacteraceae > Cohaesibacter > Cohaesibacter sp. ES.047. The sequence goes on along the minus strand of NZ_LT907844.1, from coordinate 1,175,475 downwards.
CGTCATGGGCGCGTGAGAAAACGCGATAGGAGGTGTCAGGTTCGTTGCGGCCATAGTCCTGAGGCGCCATGGATTCGCCGGACTCGTCACCATCTATCTCATCGAGATCCTGCATCTCCTGACTGAGTTGCTCTTCAGCTTCCGAATCGCCCGACTCAAGATCATCGGCGCTGGCTTCCAGATTTTCTTCCTGGTCCTGCTCGCCGCCTGTGGCTTCTTCGTTCTCGCTGCTGTTCTCGGAATTTTCATTCTCGCCGTCGTCATTCTGATCGTCGGCATTTTCCTCGCTGTCCTCGGCTTCGCCGCCCATATCATCGGCAACATCGAGATCCGCCAGCACGCGCCGCAGACTGCGGGCGAACTTCGCCTGGTCATCAATATTCTGCTCGAGCGTATCAAGGCTGCCCGCAGCGGTCTGTTCCACCCAGTCGCGCCATTGATCCACCAATGCACGGGCAGAGTCAGGAATTTCAGCTCCGGTCAGTTTTTCCCGCACCAGAAGCGACAGCACATGATCCAGCGGGGCTTCTTCAACCCGGCTAGAATCATTGGTCACCAACCGGCTGTAACGATCCTCAAGCATGGCCGAGAGATTGCCTGCAAGCCCGGTCATCTGACGCGATCCGACGGCCTCGACCCGCGCCTGCTCAACCGCATCGAACACACCACGCGCCCGAGCGCCATCCGGCGCATGTTTTGAATGAACACGCGGATCATGACAGGCAACCCGCAAGGCGAGACTGTCCGCCTGCCCTCTTAAGATCGCCGCGCGCGCCGGCGTCAGCGCCCGTGGTGGCTCGGGCAGACGCGCTTGGCCCGAGACAAGCATCGGCCGATCCGATGAGAAGTGCACATCAAGATCAACCGGCCCGGCAATCGCCTTGAGCGTGCCCTTGAGCGAATGCTTGAACCGCTCGTTGGGGTCGGCATGGGGTCGGAACTTGGATGGGCTTTTAGTCGTCATGAATGGTTCATTCCGCCAATGAGGTCAGGTTGGCAAAGGGCGGCAGAGATCAGCTGACCGCGATATTGAGAGACGATTCGGGCAATTCCTCGCCGAAGCAACGCTGATAGAATTCGGCCACCAGCGGCTGTTCCAGCTCGTCGCACTTGTTCAGGAACGTCACGCGGAACGCAAAGCCCAGATCGCCGAAGATGTCGGCATTCTCGGCCCATGTGATCACCGTCCGCGGGCTCATGACGGTGGACAGATCGCCGTTCATGAAGGCACTCCTTGTCAGATCGGCCACACGCACCATCTTGTCCGCCCGGTCCTTGCCATCATCGCCCACAAGGCTCTTCACCTTTGCCATCACGATATTGACTTCATTGTCATGCGGTAAATAGTTGAGCGTGGAGACGATCGACCAACGGTCCATCTGGCCCTGGTTGATCTGCTGCGTGCCGTGATAAAGACCCGACGTATCGCCAAGGCCAACCGTGTTGGCGGTGGCAAACAGGCGGAAGGACGGGTGCGGACGAATAACGCGATTCTGGTCGAGAAGTGTCAGGCGACCGGCGACTTCGAGAACGCGCTGAATAACGAACATAACATCAGGACGACCGGCATCATATTCGTCGAACACCAGAGCGACGTTGTTCTGAAGCGCCCATGGCAGAATACCATCACGGAATTCCGTCACCTGCATGCCATCCTTCAGCACGATCGCATCCTTACCGATCAGATCGATACGGGAAATGTGGCTGTCGAGGTTGACGCGCACGCAAGGCCAGTTGAGCCGCGCTGCAACCTGCTCGATGTGAGAGGATTTACCGGTGCCATGATAGCCCGAGATCATCACGCGACGATTGTGAGAAAAGCCGGCGAGAATGGCCAATGTCGTCTGCTTGTCGAACAGATAATCGGGATCCAGATCCGGCACATGATCAGACGTCTGGCTGTAGGCAGGAACCTTCAGATCCGCATCGATACCAAACAGGTCGCGCACGGAAACTTCGGTATCCGGCAAATTGGAAATCTCGTCGTTCATTTTATTCATAGCACTGCTCTGGATGAGGCCCGCTCGCCCGATGCTGCACTGGAGCAAAGGGGTGCTGAAGACATAGCGTCCAAGGCCCGTTTGAATGGCTCGGTCATACGAAATCGCAACTTAAAGCAATCCCGACCGAAATGAAAAGGAAGAATTTGCGTTTTTTCTGGCGGTGGAAGGAACAGCGCAGATCAGCTCGCTAATCACCAAAGAGAAAAGGCGGCAAGAGCCGCCTTCATGTCACATGAGCTAAGCGGGTCTACTCCGATCAGCAGTAGCCACCCGCCTTCAGGGTATTGTAGGCCGCGATCACATCCTGAAGACGTTCCTCGCAAGCCCGATCCCCTTTGTTGAGGTCGGGATGGTTTTCCTTTAGCAGACGCTTGTAAGCCTTCTTCACATCGTCAGATGTCGCTGGCAGGCTCAGCCCGAGTGTTTCAAACGCCTTGGCTTCAAGCGGGCGCAGCTTGCGGGTCTGGTTCTGATGGCGGGAGCGACGTTTGGCACGCTCTGCGGCGCGCTGGCTGCTTCCATCGGAAAATCCGTTGGCTTCCCAGCTCTTGCCGCGCGCAGCTCCGGCTCGATGGGTTTCGTTGCCCCAGGCGTTGACACCCATTTCCCAGGTCGGACGACCACCCGTTGCCGTGCTGGCTTTTGCTGTATCAGCCTCGTCGTCATCCATACCGGTGAAATAGTTATAGTTGCGATTGAATTCGCGGGCATGCACTTCGCAGAAATTGTGATATTCCCGCTTGGCAGTTCCCCGCTTGGGAGCCTTGCAGCCGCCTTTTTTTTCACAACCAGGCCATTCGCACACTTCTGCTGCCTGTTGCTTTTTCTTGCGATCTACATCAGGCTTGATGCGGATGGAGTCGAAAAGTTTCGAGTCGAGTTTCATGAATCTATGCTTGTCTCCGGACGCTTGTTTGTCACGCTCTTGAGGACTTTGTGTTCATACAAACGATAAACGCTCAGTGAATGTCGGGTTCAATACACCACACGATGGGGCAGACATTTGACATATCTGCCTTATGTGGTCGGTTCGAACAGGTAATTTTCAACGCAAGGCCAAAATGCTATCAGGATCCTTGCTTTTGGAAACAGAATCTCCATCTGCAAAATACCGTAACTCATGGACGCGAGTTCAAATCACCTCAAATTTGGAAGTGCAACACTTCACCATTCCTAGCCATGACCGTCAAGAACAAGATCGAGAAAAAGCTAAACAATCGACTTCAACCCACAGCGCTTGAAGTGATTGATGAATCCCACCTGCACGCAGGCCATGCCCATGCTCCGGCAGGAGGCCAGAGCCACTTCCGCGTCAGAATCTCAAGCCCCGCCTTTGCAGGCTTGAGCCGGATCGACGCCCATAGAATGGTCCACGATGCTATCAAAGAAGAGCTCGAAGGTCCAATCCACGCCCTTGCGCTTGAGATCATTCGCCCGCAATAACGATCATATAAGCGGCCGGCTTCGTGCAATCAAGCCTGAACAGCAACGCCGCATTAGCGCACTGGGGTAATCCTGAGTGACGTGATCCGGTTGCGTTCCTTGCGAAGAACCCGGAAGCGGAAATTGTAGAAGGTGAACCCCTGCCCCGGCTCGGGAATCTGCCGGGCTTCATGGATGACCAACCCGGCGATAGTGGTCGCCTCCTCGTCGGGCAACTCCCAATCGAGCGCCCGGTTGAGGTCTCGGATCGGCACATTGCCGTCCACCAGAACGGAGCCATCCGGCTCTTTGCTCACGCCCTTGACGTCGATATCGTGCTCATCGGAAATATCGCCAACGATTTCCTCGAGAATATCTTCCAGCGTCACCAGCCCCATCACTTCGCCATATTCATCAACCACCAGCGCAAAATGGCTTTTCTTTTTCAGAAAGGCGTTGAGCTGGGCCTTAAGGCTCGTGGTATCGGGAACGAACCACGGCTCACGTGCAACCGTGCGAAAATCGATCTTGGTAACATCGCCCTTGGTATCCGCGAGTGCGCGCAAAAGATCCTTAGAATGGATCACGCCAACGAAATTGTCCTGCTCACCCTGCCATAGCGGAATGCGCGTGTAGGGGCTCTTGAGCACCTGTTCGACAATGAACTCAACCCCATCATCGAGGTTGATCGACACCACATTCGTGCGATGGACCATGACGTCGGACACATCGAGTTCTTCAAGATCAAGCAATCCCCCGAACCGGTCCCGATCATCCTTGACCACCGATCCTTCCATATGCAGCAGATCCACTGCTCCGCGCAATTCGTCCTGACCGGACTGAAGCTGTCCCCCTTTGGTGTCCACACCCAGCAGGCGTAACAGACCGACAACGACCCATTCAACCGTCGCAACGATCGGCCCGAGTAGATAGGTCAGCACCCGAACGGACGGACCGACACGCTGGGCAAAGGAATCAGGATTGGAAATCGCCCATGTCTTGGGCAGCACCTCGGCAAACACCAGCACCACCACCGTCATCACAAGAGTCGCATAGACAACCCCCGTATCACCGAACAGGGTGATGAAAAGGCTGGTCGCCAGCGCCGAAGCAAGAATATTGACAAGGTTGTTGCCAAGCAGCAGCGAGCCGATCAGGCGCTCGCGAATTTGCAGCAGTTCATTCACCGCCTGCGCACCCGGTTCACCCGCTTTTTCCTTCTGATGCATCCGCGCCCGCGACGCCGCGGTCAGGGCGGTTTCCGAACCGGAAAAGAACCCCGACACGACAATCAGGCACAGGATAGCAAGAGCAGTGAACCAAAGACTGGTGAGCATTAGCGCAGTTTCTCCTCAAGGAAGGCACGCAAGGTCGCCGGATCCACGCCCTTTTCAACAAAGGACTGACCAAGACCGCGGGTCAGAATGAAGGTCAAGCTCCCTCGGGATACCTTCTTGTCCTGAGCGATAAAGTCCATCAAAAGGTCGACATTGGGCAATTGTCCGGGTATGGCCCCTATATGGGTAGGCAACCCTACGGTTTGCAAGTGGGCGACGACGCGATCAGTCACCAACGGATCGCATAGCCCGAGCCGGGCCGAGAATTCATACGCCAGCACCATGCCTATGGCCACACCTTCTCCATGCACGATGCGCTCGGCATCATACTCGGCCATGCCCTCAAGCGCATGTCCGAACGTATGACCAAGATTGAGCAGCGCCCGCTGGTTGGCTTCGCGCTCATCGGCAGCCACGACATCGGCCTTGGCCTGACAGGACCGGGCAATCGCTTCCTCTCGCTCGGGTCCCCCATCAAAAATGCCCTGCCAGTTGGCTTCCAGCCATTCAAAGAAATCAGGCTGATTGATGAGCCCATATTTGGCAACTTCAGCATAGCCGGCGCGGAAATCACGCGGTGATAACGTATCCAGCACCGCTGTATCCGCCAGCACCAGATGCGGCTGATTGAACAGACCGATCAGGTTCTTGCCATGGCCTGTGTTGATGCCGGTCTTGCCACCGACCGAGCTGTCGACCTGCGCCAAAAGCGTGGTCGGCACCTGAATGAATCGCATGCCGCGACGGATGATACCGGCAACGAATCCTGCCAGATCACCGATGACACCGCCCCCGAGCGCAATGACCAGATCGCCCCGCTCAAGCCGCGTATCGAGCACCCCGTCGCAGGCGGCCATCAGCCCGGCATAGCTCTTAGTCTTCTCGCCCGGCTCCATCACGATGACGTGGGGCATGACCCCCGCGGCCCTGAGGGACGTCTCGGCGGCTTCCAGATGAAACTTGGCAACGGTTCTGTCGGTGATGATGACCGCTCTTGACGCAGGAAACATCGAGGAAAAGCGCTCACCCAATTCGCCCAGCACCGAACGGCCGATGACGATCTGGTAGCTTCGATCCCCAAGCGAAACATCAACCAATTGATGCGCCACAGCGTCGTCTATCGTTGCGTTGCTCACCTCGCCCCTGCCTTTCGTCATCCTGTCACCTGCTTGTCTGGTCTTTGTTCGGTCGCCATCTGCCCGGTGCACTCAGTCAGAAAGCCCCAAGGTCTTTTCGAGTTCTTCGATCACCGAATTGACAATCACTTCATGCGGCTCAGCGACGGACATCACCGTTGCATCGGCGAGGGCATAGACAGGATAGCGCGCATCGATCAGCCGGTGCATGACACCTTCGGGATCTGGATCCTGAAGCAACGGACGGTGCGACCGGCGGCGAACGCGGGCCATCAGGACATCGAACTCGGCCTTCAGCCACACCGAAACGCCGCGCTCGCCCACCAGTTGCCGCGTCTCTTCATTCATCCACGCGCCGCCACCGGTGGCAAGCACCTGATCCCCATCGTCCATCAATCGGGCGATCACCTTCTTCTCACCGTCGCGAAAATGCGCCTCGCCATGTTGTTCGAAGATTTCGGCAATTGACATGTTGGCGGCAGCTTCGATTTCGTGATCCGCATCGCGAAAGGGAATCGACAGACGGGCCGCCAACCGCCGCCCGATCGTCGTCTTGCCTGCTCCCATCAAACCGATCAAAACGATCGGTCGCCCGCCAAGGGCTGAGAGCAAGGTCTGCTCACGCGTACCAGGATTGTGTTTGCTATTCGCCATTCCATTCCGTCTCACAGCTCGTCCGCCATCGTTTGAGCTTGAAACAGCCAGACTGTCAAGCAACTGTTGCATCATCGGCGAAAAAGGAGACATCCCTTCCCCAATTCCGCCCAAAGAGCAGAATAGAACTGGAAAATCATGGGCAAAAAAATGACAATCTGTTTTCATTGATGCTAGGCTCATGACGAATTTAGACGAAATCAAGCCACATCAGGAAGCGTTCATGCCCAGTCTGATCAAAGCAATCGTACTCTTACTTGTTCTGTCCGGTCTGGTCGCTGGCGGCATCTTCGCACTTGCCAATTTCGTCGAGCCGTCGCCACGAGAAATGGTGATCCGCATTCCAGCCAAAAATCTCAAATAGCCTTGCCATCAGCCGCGAGGCGCATCGAGTGAGCAACCTGTGCCGATAAGCAACCGTCAGGCCATCAATCTGTTTCTGGACGCCATGAGCGCCGAAAAGGGCGCGTCACCCAATACGCTCGACGCCTACCAGAAGGATCTGGACGATCTGGACGGCACCCTGTCGGGCAAGAAGATGCGCTTCGAGACCTGCGACACGGATGCCCTGCGCGGCTATCTTGCCGATCTGGCCGAGCGGGATCTGGCGGCATCGACGGTCGCGCGCAAACTGTCCGCCATCCGCCAGCTGTTTGGCTTTCTCTATCGCGACGGCTTTCGATCTGATGATCCCTCAACCCCGCTCAAGGCCCCCAAACGCAACCGACCGCTGCCAAAGATTCTCACGGTTCAGGAAGTGGACCGGCTGATCGAAGCGGCCCGGTTCAATGCGTCGCTCGAAGGCCCGACACCCAAACGGCAGATCCGGGCCATGCGTCTTTATGTGTTGCTCGAGTTGCTCTATGCCACCGGCCTGCGGGTGTCCGAACTGGTCTCCCTTCCCGCGTCTGCTGCGCATCAGGATGGTCAGTTTCTGGCCGTCGTTGGCAAGGGCAGCAAAGAACGTCTGGTTCCGCTGTCAGACCGGGCAAAAGAGGCCATGCGCGATTATCGAAGATTGCTTACTGATACCGGCGGCGCAGGCACGCCAACCGCAAGGCAATGGCTTTTCCCGTCCTCTGGCGATACGGGACACTACACGCGTCAGGCCTTCGCACGTGAATTGAAGTCCCTTGCGGATGATGTGGGGCTCAAGGCCGCCTCGGTTTCCCCCCACGTCTTGCGCCATGCCTTTGCCAGTCACCTGCTGCAAAATGGAGCCAACCTGCGCGCTGTTCAGAAACTTCTTGGCCACAGCGATATTTCAACCACCCAGATCTATACCCATATAATGGATGAAAAGCTGATGGAGTTGGTGGAGCAGCATCACCCTTTGTCGGACAAGTCCGCAGCGAACCACCCCAAGCTCATGGGCAAAAAGGAATGAGTGCTAAAGGGTTCAAAAATGGATGGGAAATGGCCCGGTTGCGGCATCGAGCGCGGGTTTAACTTTGATTTGGAATAACCGGAAATCAGGGATCGCCTCGTGAGCTGTCGCTTGACACCGGGACCGCAAGGGTTCAACGTGCCGCCGATTAATGGGCATATCTTTTAGGTAACGAAACTGGATCAGACGTCGAATGCATAGCTATCTCGAATTCGAAAAACCTGTAGCAGACCTCGAGGGCAAAGTTCAGGAATTGCTCGCGATGCAGGACAATGGCGAAGCCGTCGATGTGGGCGAAGAAATCACGCGCCTGCAGACCAAGGCAGACACCGCCATGAAGGAGATCTATTCCGATCTGACCCCATGGCACAAAACCCAGATTGCCCGCCATCCGGATCGCCCCCACTTCATCGACTATATCAAGGGCCTGATCGACGAATTCACGCCCCTTGCCGGAGATCGCAAATTTGCCGAAGACGAGGCCATTCAGGCTGGTTTCGGACGCTTTCGCGGACGCCCTGTCGCCGTTATCGGACAGGAAAAGGGCAATGATACGGACAGCCGCCTCAAGCACAATTTCGGCATGGCCCGTCCTGAAGGCTATCGTAAGGCCGTGCGCATCATGGAACTGGCAGAACGGTTCAACATGCCGCTGATCACCTTTGTCGACACGGCAGGGGCCTACCCCGGCATCGGAGCCGAAGAGCGCGGACAGGCCGAAGCCATTGCACGGTCAACCGATGCATGTCTTGCCATGGGCACACCGAACGTCTCGATCATAATCGGCGAAGGGGGCTCGGGCGGCGCCATCGCCATTGCCACGGCAAACCGGGTCATTATGCTCGAGCATTCCATCTACAGCGTGATCTCTCCGGAAGGCGCCGCCTCAATCCTGTGGCGCGATTCCACCAAGGCGCAGGAAGCTGCCACCAACATGAAGATCACGGCACAGGATCTGATGGATCTGGGCATCATTGATCGCATCATCTCCGAACCGGTTGGCGGCGCCCATCGCGCACCGGCCAAAATTATCGAGCGCACCGGCAATATGATCGCCGATTGCCTTGAGGAATTTGACGGCAAGACAGCCGCAGAAATCCGCCAGCTACGCCGCGAAAAATTCCTCGCCATCGGCTCCAAGCTCTAGCGCGGAGCCCCTGCGCCAAAGACAGCTTAAGATCCATGACCAACGGCCACGCCTCAAACTGAAGGCGAGGCCGTTTTCATTTGTAGCGACGATGATCCCCGGTTTTCCAGACACATCTCGGTGAGAAACGACATAGGCCCTATTCTCGCCGCATGAATTTCCACTAGTATGCAGAAGGACGGATCCCGTTTCGGTAACCGGCTATCAACCACTCCCGGTTACTGTTTATACACTTCGTCGAACCGACGATGACGCACACCCTGAGGCCGCCCGATGCAAGGGTATCGCGAGCACGGCCCGGAACCGAATAAGCAGATGGACACGGCCAGTCATACCGTCCCAGCCTGACAAGGAAGCGCTCACGTGCAGAAAGACCCGATCAAGCATATGAACAGACTACGCATTCTGGCCATTGCTGCTCTCGCCTCAATCGCGCTTGCGGGGTGCAACCCCGAACTGATGGAAGACGGCAAGCATCTTCAGCCTCTGTCGCCCAAGATCAAGTCTCAGATCAGAAAGATTGATTCCAGCGCTGCGGCTCCGCTCTATGTTCGCATTTTCAAGGAAGAATCGGTTCTGGAAGCCTGGAAGCAGACCGATGACGGCACCTATGCACTGCTGAAGACATATCCCATATGCGCCTATTCGGGAAAAATCGGCCCAAAGAAGGAAGAAGGCGACCGTCAGGCTCCCGAAGGTTTCTACACCATCAGGCCCGGCCAGATGAACCCGAAATCCAGCTACTATCTGTCGTTCAACCTGGGCTACCCCAACAAGTTCGACCGATCTTATGGCCGCACCGGCGCGCACCTCATGGTACACGGTTCCTGTTCGTCACGGGGCTGCTACGCCATGGAAGACGCGCCAATCGCAGAGATCTATGCCCTTGGCCGCGAAGCCTTCGACGGTGGGCAACGCGCCTTTCAGGTCGATGCCTTCCCGTTCCGCATGACACCTGAGAATATGGCGCGCGTGCGCAACAGCGAGCATTTCGGCTTCTGGCAGAATATCAAGAACGGGTACGATCATTTCCAGATCACCAAGAAGCCCCCAAAGGTCGAGGTCTGCAACAGAACCTATGTCTTCGACCCACAAGGTGCGACACACTTCAATGCGACCGGGCCTTGCCCGGACTATACGCTGGAGCCGAGCCTGCTAGCCTCCTTGAAAAAGCTGCGCGCCAAAGAGAATGAGCGCTTTCGTGTCGCCGTGGCCAAGCTTGAAGAAAAGCGGCAGGAAAAACAGACAGAAACGGCAACCGAGATGGTCGACGCCCAGATGGACCTGCTCGAACGCAAGCAGCGCATCGCCGAGGGCAAGAATCCGGATGGCTTCATCGCTGGCCTGATCAAGGGTGCCCCAGCCCCAACTGAGCCAGACCCAATCCAGCCAGGCCCAATCCAGCCAGACAATACACCCAAGGCCACTCCGGCCAGCCAGAAGGGCAATTTCTTCACGAAGCTGACGAAGACCCTGACAAACCCGTTTGATGAACAAGCAGCCAGCACCGAGGCCACAGGTGATGGCAATGGCGATGGCAATGGTGATGGCCAAGCACTTCCAGTGCTTCCCGAAACCAAACCGTGAAGGCGTTTTGAACGCCAAACGCGCCCCGAACCTTTGTCGGGACGCGACCGTTGCTTGGAGAAATGCCGAGGCTAACAATCGCTTCAGGCAGGACGGAAGCCCATGCGCAAACCACCCCAGTGGCGGCCATTGACGTAGATGGGCGCAGAAATGTCCTTCATCAACACATAGGCTCCGCCGCCCATGTCCCGCCGGTAGGTCTGAAGAAGAAACGGCTCCGTGCTGCGGCCAGCCGCCAGCCCCACCCGATCATCAAAGATGCGCCGGTTGCGACAGTTGGCAGCATTCCAGACGGGATCATCGCTCTGAGGCTTGGAAAAGACCTTGTTGTGGGTTGGCAGATAGCCATTCTTGTCCACCGCTGCAACGAAAACAACCGAGTCATGTTCGGCAACGATGGGTTCCTGAAACCCCGGCATGACACGATCAGTCATTGCGGTAAACGGCGCCGTGACCTGTTCCGGATTGGTGTTCGGGATCGGCGTATAGCTACTGTCGAACAGGTCCTTTTCGCTAATCCGGCCAGCCCGCACTTCCTCTTCAAAGGCCTTGCCAATGTCCTTGGACAGGCTCTGGATCGCTTCGATGCAGAAGGTGTTTTCAGTCTGCACCCCGCTCATCGAGGAAACCGCCACCATCCGATCTGCCACGGCAACAGCCTCGACCATCCGCTTACTGGCATCATTCAATCCGCTGTGCGTGCTGTCAAAAGCCCTGTGCACCAGTTCGACATCCTCAACCAGAGTTCCGATAGACTGCGTGGTGTCGCTGACTTGTGTCTTGATGGATTCGGACGCGTTCCTGATCGACTGGAACGCAGCATCCAGCCCCTGAATCATGCCATGAACCTGCGCTGTGCTGGATTCCACATCCGTCATGGAGCTGGTCGCCTCGCCACTCAAAGAAATGAGTGCTTCGGCTTCCTGATCCAGCTCGGACAGGGTTGCTCCAATCGTCTCAGTGGCCTTGCTGGTTTGAGCCGCCAGATCCTTCACTTCGGCGGCCACAACGGCAAAGCCCTTGCCTGCTTCGCCGGCACGGGCCGCTTCGATGGTGGCATTGAGCGCCAACAGGTTGGTCTGGCGAGCGATCGCATCGATCGCTCCCGCCACATCACGCACCGAGGAAAAGGCGGTCTGCAGCCCGTGCAACTGGCTGCTGATGCCAGACACGGCCTGCATCAGATCAGACACCTTGCTCAGGGTATCGTCAATCAACTGACGCCCCTCGACGACATCGTTCGATGTTTGATCGGCAATTTCCAACGACTGCGTGGCCGCGTCAAGAATACGCTCATTCGAGGACTGTACATCACCGGATATGCTGACCAACTGGGATAAAGACTGGAAACAGTCCGCAGTTTCATTGTTGATCTGCTCGATCTGCCCCGCAACATCCGCCATGGTTTGACCAAGACCGTTCAGGTCGAAGATCGTTTGCACAATGCTTTTTTCGTCGATCTTTGGTTTGGCCACCTCAACACCGTCTAAATCTTGCTCCACATGTTCAACGAGATCTGTTTCCATAACATCCGTCTGCGTGTTTGAGTTTTTTGCAGTCTTGGAAAATGCGAACATAATCCCTCCAGTCGTTCATGCTGCCTATTTTTGTGCTTGTTCTGAATAAATCTGCAACCCTCAAGTTAATAAAGATCAAAAAACTTGAGGTTTAGTAAAATTTGCCGATTATTCTGGTTCGGGTTTGCTATAGGTCGCGTCATTAGACTGGTGCCGCGACGTCAACGAAAAGTCAGGACATCTCGAATGACACGGTTGACCCGCACAGAAAAGGACGTTAAACGTTACGTTATAACATAACAATTCACTTGAAGGACTGACAATCAGTATCATGAAAAACATCCGTCACAGCCTCAAGACATTCATCGGCACCTGTGCCGTCAGTACAGTGTGCCTTGCTCTCCCGGCCGTAGCTGCTCCCAAGGTAGTGGCATCGATTGCCCCTGTTCATTCCATCACCGCTGCTATTCTGCAGGGTGTCGCCAAGCCGGAACTGCTGGTTGAACCTTCCGGCTCCCCCCACAACACCCAGCTGCGCCCCTCTCAGGTCACGAGCCTGCAGCAAGCGGATGTGATCGTTTGGGTCGGCCCCAATCTTGAAGCCTTTCTTGACAAGCCGATCGATACGCTCCCGAAAGGTGCCAACGTCCTGACCTTGTCCGAAGCAGACGGAATCTCGTTCTTGCCGGTACGCGAAGGTGGCAACTGGGAAAAGCACGATCATGACCATGACCATGGAGACCATGATCACGAAGCAGCGCACGAGCATGAACACGAAGATCATGACCATGACGCCGCGCATGAACATGAACACGAAGACCATGATCACGATGCCGCGCACGAACATGAAGACGAAGATCATGACCACGAAACAGCGCATGAACATGAGCACGAAGGTCATGACCATGAGGGCCACCATGACGACCCCCACATCTGGCTTGACCCGGCAAACGCCATCAAGATGGCCCATGCCATTGCTGGCGAGCTCTCAGAGATCGATCCGGAGCACAAGGACAGATACCTTGCCAATGAGACCGCGTTTGTCAAAAAAATGAATGCCATCGTCGAAAAGGACAGCGCAAAACTGAAGGGTCTGTCGGACAAACCCTATTTCGTCTTCCATGACGCCTATCAGTATTTTGAAAATCGCTTTGACATGCATGCAACCGGATCCATCACACTGCATCCGGGCGTCAATCCGGGAGCGGCCCGCATTCGCGAAATCCGCGAGAAGCTGAAAACGGCTAAAGCGATCTGCCTGTTTGCCGAACCACAATTCTCGCCGAAAATCCTGAATGTCCTCACCGAAGGCACGGGCGCAAAAGTGAGCACACTTGATCCCATCGGGGCAAATTTGCAGCCCGGACCGGATCTGTACCCCAAGCTCATCGAATACAACGTCAACCAGCTGAGTGGATGCCTCAAAGAGCAATGAGCGATCAGGGGCAGCTGCTATCCGCAGCTCCAGCACGTCGAAACAATCCCGGTCAAGACGTGATCGACACAAGCTTATGATGGCATTTGCAAGGATGAAGCGGGCAGGTCACTGCCCGCTTCTTTTTATAGTAGGCCCTATTCGCTCTCGTGCAGAAAGTCAGGCCCAAGGCTCAGGATGTTCTGGTCCGGGTCATTGATAGCCGAGGCATCCTTGCCGGCATAATCGAGACTGGTGAGGAAATGGCGCAGCACGTTGAGCCGCGCCCGACGCTTGTCATTCGACCGCACGATGACCCACGGTGCCACATCCGTATGAGACTGCTTGAGCATCCGGTCCCGCGCCCGGGTATAATCGTCCCATTTGTCGAGCGCTTCGAGATCCATGGGAGAAAGCTTCCAGTGCTTGAGAGGACTGTGCCGCCGATCATGGAACCGCTTGAGCTGCATCTCTTGCCCGACATTCAGCCAGAATTTAAACAATTTGGTGCCGCTATCGATGATCGTCTGTTCAAAGCCCGGCACGTCCTGCAAGAACTTGGCAGTCTGCTCATGGGTGCAAAAGCCCATCACCGGCTCGACACCGGCACGGTTATACCAGGATCGATCGAACAGAACGATTTCACCACTGGTGGGGAATTGCTCGATGTAGCGCTGGAAGTACCACTGGCCCTCCTCGACATCGCTGGGCTTGGACAGGGCCACGACCCGAACAAACCGCGAGTTGGTATATTGGGTGAAGCGCTTGATCGTGCCACCCTTGCCGGCTGCATCACGGCCTTCAAATACGCAGATAATTCTCTGCCCGGTGTCCTGAACCCATTGCTGGACCTTCACCAGTTCGATCTGCAGAGTTTCTAGTTCTTTCTCGTATTTCTTGCGCTTGAGCTTCTTCTCATACGGATAGCCACCGCTTTCCATGACGAAGTCTTTCAGCTCTTTGGGAAAGACTGGATCATTAATGTCAAATCGCTTGGACATGAACTGTGTCTCTTTCTCTCGACCGAGGTGTTGGATCCTCCAAACCCTAACGTCAACAAACACTGGAAACCAGCCCGCACAGACCAATCTGTCACACAATCATCACATTATCCCACCACCCAAGAGCGCCTATAGGCGCAATTGTGTTGCCGACCGAATTCCAGTAGACCTTTTACTCTCGCAACCAAAGACACCACGATCAGAGGAATGCTTTCGTGATTCAGGTTCCCTTTCTGCGCGCCTTGGCCACCGCCTTGTTGCTCTTGCTCATGCTTGCGCTTTCGCCCCTCGCACAGGCGCAGCAGGCCGACACATCACTGGCCGAAAGCCTGACGACCCGCCTTGACCGCATCGAAGCAGCCCTCAACCGGGACAGTCTGGTCGAAAACGACTTTACAGGCCTGCGCGAAGAACTTCAGCAAGTGGTAGAGGAAGCAAGCAACAAGAAGGACGAGTTGCAGCCGACCCTGACGGAAGATCGGGCTCGCCTCGAGGCACTCAAACCAGAAGAGACCGAAGAGGGCGATACCGCCAACCCCGAATCCGCGACCCTGAAAGAAAGACGAAGTGACCTCGAGGATCAGGTTGCCGCCCTTGATGCCGAAGTTAAACTTTTGACGGCCAATTCGGTGCGGGCAACCCAGATGCTCAACAAGATCACGCTGGCCAGACAGCAGCGGTTCACCGAGCAATTGTTCAACCGCAGCAGTTCCCTTCTCAATCCGAACCTCTGGCTCGACGGGCTGACGGGCCTTCAGGTGACCGGCAATGCAATGAGCTTCCTGGTCTCGGATTGGGCCTCGTTCCTGTCCTCCAAGGCGGCCGGACAGATCTGGCAGATTGTCGGCATGATCCTGCTCATCGCCTTTCTCATTGCGGGGCCGTTGCGCAACCTTTTGTTCAACGGTGTTAGCCGTCTGGCGCGTCTGGAAACCCCGAACGCACTGCAGCGCAGCCTGCATGCGGCATGGTCGATCTTTGTCTACACCTTTGTTCCCTTTCTCATCCTGTTTGCGGTCTTGCTGATCCTGAAGAACGCCGAACTGGTTCCACCGCGCGTCAATGAATTCATCAACAAACTCGGCTACGTCATTCTCAGCATTTCACTTGGGTATGGTCTCGTGCGCGTGCTCACCGCGCCCACCAAACCCCAATATCGTCTGTTGAACCTGACCACCAGCAGCGCGCACAAGCTTTTCGGTGTGGCCATTGTGTTGCTGATCATAACAGGTATTGACCTAACCTTCCGGGAAACACAGCAGCTTCTCTTCACGCCCATCGAAACGACGATCCTTATCTCGGGCGTTTCGGCAGTGCTCGTTGCTGTCCTTATCTGGCTTGCAATGCGCATTACCCTTGGCGATCTCGAGCAGGATGACGACGATCAGGAAGACGGCATGACCTCGACACCGAGTGTCAGTGCCGATGTATCCGCCTCGAATTTCCTGCCCGGCTTCATCTCGGTGTTCAAACCGCTTGTCTGGTTGGCCAGTGTTAGCATCATCCTGTCCATCATTCTGGGCTATGTTTCCCTTGGCACGTTCCTGGCCGAGCAGATGCTGCGCATCTTTGTCATTCTGGCGCTATTGGGCGTCTTCACCGCCTTGCTGGACAACTTCTTTGCCGAAGGGCTCGACGTCAGCAACCCGCGGGTCCGCAAGGGCGCCCATTCCATCGGCATTCCCCTGCGGGCCGTCAATCAGATCGGCGTACTTCTCAATGGCTTGCTGCGGATCCTTCTTTACATCGCTGCCGCCCTCTTGATCTTTGCCCCGTGGGGGGTTCAGTCGACAGACTTCCTGTCGTCCATGCGACGGGCGATTTTCAGCGTCGAGATCGGGGATCTGACCATTTCACCGATCGCGATTCTGGGCGCTCTGGCGGTCTTTTTCATCGCACTTGTGCTGGTCCGCAGCGTCCAGCGCTGGATGGAGCGCAGCCTGCTGCCCGCGACCAATCTCGATACGGGCCTCAAGAACTCGATACAGACAAGCGTCGGCTATATCGGCTTCATTGTCGCTGCCATGCTGGCCTTTTCCTATATGGGACTGGATCTCTCCAATATCGCCCTTGTCGCTGGTGCGCTCTCGGTTGGTATCGGTTTTGGCTTGCAGAGCATCGTCAACAACTTCGTCTCCGGCCTCATCCTTCTGGTTGAGCGACCGATCAAAACCGGCGACTGGGTAGTTGTTGGCGAGCATCAGGGCTTTGTTCAGAAGATCTCGGTGCGCGCAACCAAGATCGAGACCTTCGACCGGGCCACGGTCATCCTGCCCAACTCCGAACTGATCTCGAACCGGGTGATGAACTGGATGCACAACGGGGCCATGGGGCGCATCGTCGTGCCGGTCGGGGTATCCTATGACGCGGACCCGGAACAGGTGCGGGAAATCCTCAAGCGCGTGGCGAACGAGTCTCCTCTTGTGGCCAGCTACCCCGAACCGGATGTATACTTCCTCAACTTCGGCGACTCCTCACTCGATTTCGATGTCCGCTGCTATGTCCACGATGTGCTGACATCCCTCGTCACATCAAGCGAATTGCGCTTTGAGATTTTCAAGGCTCTCAAGGAAGCAGGGATCGAGATTCCCTACCCGCAGAGAGATGTGCATATCCGTTCGGTCTCCTCACCGAACCTCGACAAACAACTTGCCTTGTCTCCCGATGAAGCGCAGGAAACCCGCGAACCAGCCGCCCCGCGACAGGACGAAGTCGACCTGCCCGGCGCATCACAAGGCGTGGATGAAGGACCCGGTCAAAATGCTTAAGTCACTGACAAAAACTCTCGTGCTTGCTGGCCTTGTCGGTGCGCTGCTCACCGCCTGCACCAGCGGGCCGGATTTGCAGACACCGGCCATGTACGAGCGCCTCAACAAGGACAACGCCAAGGTTGATCCGCAGGCCGCGCTCGAACTCGTCAACGCCTATCGCAAGCGCAATGGTCTTGGCACACTGACCCTGAGCCCAAGGCTGGCCGCGGCCGCACAGGAACAGTCGGACGCCATGGCCAGCAGCGGGCGCGTCGATCATGCATTGAGCAAGAACCAGACTTTGATAAAACGTCTTGGTCGCGCAGGCTATGATCCCGTTCTGGCCACCGAGAATATCGGCGCTGGCTACTGGAGCCTTGCGGAAGCCTTTTCCGGCTGGCGGGATTCCCGGCGGCATAATCTCAACATGCTCAAGAAGGGCGTGACCGAGATGGGTATCGCGACAAGTTATCGGGAAAATGTGAAATACAAGGTGTTCTGGACACTTATCCTGGCCAAGCCCGACGAGCCGCCCATATCTCAGGCGGTCTCAACCGATCAGCCTCGGCCCAACACCTTTTTCGCCCAGTAACGCGCTTTATCCTTCAGCAGGATAGAGGCACGCAGGCTTTGAGCCGCCGCGATGCCGTGGCTGTTCAGTGGCACGTAAAGCCGGCCAAAACTGCGCCGACCCGACCAGATATGCTCGGCCACCGGATGGCCGGCATCGGCTAGGCTGTCGACATAATCGATGGTGTCATCCCGCAGCGCTTCCTGACTGACATGCATCAACACATGCACCCCCGGAGAGAACCGCTTGTAGACCTCGTCCATGCCGGTTTTCCAGGTAAAAAGACCCCGACCAGCACGAAGCGATATCAGCCCGGCGATGCACTTGTCATCAAGCATCATCAGATCGATCTGACCAAGGCCGTCACGGATCATGGCGGGCATGAAGCTCTCCACAAAGGTCCGCGATCCATGATCAACCGCCAGAGCGGTTCCGCTCTTGGCTTTCCAGCCAGAGGCTTCGGTCCGCAGAAACACATCCATGGCTTCGGTCAGATCAAGATCGCCGCGAGTCGAGCGGAAGTGCACCTGTCCAAGCTCGGAAAGCCGGCGCAACTGTCGTCCTGTCGTCTTACGCTTGTTGCGGCTGAGCGACAGTCCCGCATATTCACCGTCAGGCTCGTCCGGATTGATCTGGGCATCCAGAAAAGCCCGCTGATGCTCGTGAGACGATAGCAACAGACGTGAAATATCCCGGTCCAGCCGGTCACTGAGCCAACTGGAAAGCCAGCCACGCTCTTGCGCCTCCAGCGGGAAATAGGGCCAGACGATGACATCAGCGCCGGAGGCATCAGCCATGCGATCAAGAGCATTGCAAAACGCCGCTTCCGTTCGCGTCCAGTCGCCAGCGGCTAGGGTGTGGGATGAGAAACCAGCCCCCAGAGGTGCTGTTCCGTGCGCCAGAAAGGTCGCAATCTTGGCCCCGAGAGAGGGAAGCAAGCGTTTCACGTCCCAGGCAAAGTCGTAGCCCTGCTCACTGATGGCATGGAGCGGCCCCGGACGGAGCCGACCTTCACTCGCACGCACGAATGCTTCATGCATGAATGGATTATCGAACTGATCCACTATGCTTGTGCTTTGCAGGTCACTGCCTGTCAGAGATATGTCCGACCGTAAGAGCATTGCATCCACGCGTTTGAAGCATCACAACTGCGACATCATGGCCACCAAGAGGTTGAAAGACCGTGATGACCTTGAGGACCAATATACGCGTTTTTATGGATCAACGAGCAACTAGCTATGGTGTTGGTTAACATCAGCCCGCCAACAGGGCAGCATGAGCCACCCCGTCAAGCCGCACAAGACTTGCCTCCAGCGGCCATTGACGCCGAAAAGTAATTAAAATTGGCTCTTTTCTGTCAATCCTAGACAAAACACCGGTCGCGTGAACAACCGTCTACAGGTTGGTAACCATGATTGCAAAAATCCCCACAGCGACCAATCTGCACACAGGCTTTTCGCCTCAAGGGCCTTCAGCCCGCGAACCCGCCCTCATCGAGAAAAGCCTGTTCCTCGGGTGTGGTCCGGCGCCCCAGCACATGATTGCGATGGGGAAAGCGTCCGAAGCGCTCAATGATATCAAGATGGATCTGGGCGTAGCGCACGCTTTCCTCCAGCTCGAGCCGCTTCATCCATTTCAGACAATTCTCCTGCTCGCCGAGATCCTCGGCATGCATCATGGGCATGACAGCGAACTGCTTCTGATGAACCGACAACGCATCCCAGTCCGGATGCTTCACAAGCTTGTGCGAGAGCCTCAAGGCCTCGTCGTCCGATGTGAAGGCAAGAGCCGAATTGCGAAATACATTGCGAGAGAACTGATCAAGCACGATGATCAGAGCGAGCAGCCCTTGCGCGCTGGCCTCCCAATGGGCCAACTGACCGGCTCTGGCCGCATCCATCACAGAACCGAACCGGTCACTGATCTGCTCGTCAAAAGCCGGATCTTTGGTAAACCACATTTCCGGGTCCGCGGAAAACCAGAAATCAAGAACATCATTCGCTTCAGTCACACAAAACTCCTTGTTCAAATGGGCTGGATCATCGCACGCTTTGGTGCATCCTCACATATCCCGTTGAAGAAGAAAAGTGGAGCCGCTAAACAGGGCTATCAGACACCACGATCTGTCATGTTTACCAAGCGGACGCCCCATCATGCAGGAACTCGATCTCTCCGGCCTCAAATGCCCCTTGCCCGTCTTGCGGACCCAAAAGGCACTGACCGGGCTTGAAACAGGAGACCAGATCACCGTCGTCACCACGGACCCCTTGGCGACGCTCGACCTGCCTCACTTTTGCGCTGAAAAGGGCCACCGCCTGCTATCGCAGGAGACCACGGGCGAAAAGGTGCATTTCATCATCGAAAAAGGCTAGCTCAAACGGCCGGCCCAATCGCACAGCAATCGCTCACGGCTTGGGACGCGGCAAGCGGGAAAGCGAGATGACCTTGCCCTTTTTCGACTTGGCAATGAACCCGCTTTTCTCGACCGGAGCAGAGATCGGCAGCGAAACCAATTGCACCGGCAATTTGATCTTTCGTTTCGGAATGCCCGCACGCACCTGCACAGGATCCATCAACTTGAATCGCGGCGACAGATAGCTTTTGGTGAAATTGATCTTGCCCACCCATTTCGGCTGACCGTTGGGGCAGATCTCGCTGCGCAGATCGTCCGCTCGGCTGATCGGGCCAAAGGCCGCCGTGTTGGTCACAGGCACGCCCCGCCCGGATGCCATGTCAGTACGGGTGAACCCTTGTGTGAGCAGGAAGGCGGCTGTCTCCGCCCGCCACTGCGAGTTCGGAGCACCGAGCACCACGGCAACCAGCTGCCGCCCGCCCCGTTCGGCGGCCGCAACGATATTGTAGCCTGATGCGCAAACAAATCCGGTCTTCATGCCATTGGCCCCACGATAGGTCTCGAGCAGGCTGTTGTAGGATTTGAGCACGCGCTTGCCATGCCGAATGGCCGGAATGCGAAACAGAGACCGATGTTGCGGATATTCCAACAGAATATGGCGTGTCAGCACCGCCATGTCCCGCGCTGAAGTCGTCTGACCGGACATATAAAGCCCGTTGGCATTGATAAAGTGGGATGCCCGCATGCCCAGCCGCGCCGCTTCCCTGTTCATTCTGCGCGCAAACTCTGGCTCCGAACCGGCAACCCGCTCACCGAGCGCTGCTGCGATATCGTTGGCCGATTTCACCAGCACCATTTTCAAGGCATTGCCGACCGTCAATTGCGTCCCCACCTTGAACCCCATTTTCGACGGCGGATAGGCGAGCGCATGGGCAGAGACCGTCACGATGCTGTCTTCGGAAATCTCACCGGCCTCGATGGCGCGAAAGGTGACATAGGCAGTCATCAGCTTGGTCAGGGACGCGGGATACCATTTCTGATTTCCCTTCTGGTGAAACAGCACCTTGCCCGTGTTCACATCCATCAAAAGGAGCGGGCGAGGCAACAGGGTCAAATCCTGTGTCGGCTTTGCAGCCTTCTGGGCAGCCAGCGCCTCACCGGATGCCATCACCGCGAGAAAAACCGCTAGCATTCCAAGTCGGACCGCGCTCGTCTTGAGCATGAAACGGCACTCTTTCAGGAAAGACATGGCAAACATGGAGGACCCGCCTCTGGACAATAACTGGTTAAAGGAACCCAACCTCTCTACCTGATGCGCCGGACATGGACAAGCCTGAAGGCCATGCGGTGAGCAATCAAATTATTGCAACCGCCATCTGGACAGGGACGACACCGCACAACAATTGGTCTTGCCGACGTGCGAACGGCAAATTAAGCTGCAGCCAAACTCCAAGGGCAGGTCGATTGTCACCAGATCCAACGACCGCCCCCTACCCCGTTCCTCTAGCAGCAACAGGCCGACTTCATGCCGATTGTCAATCGCATCGCCGACTTTCACGACGAGATGACCAAGGTTCGACGGGACCTTCATCAACAGCCAGAGCTCATGTTCGATGTGCCCCTGACCGTCCAGCGCATCGTGAAGGAACTCAAGAGCTACGGTATCGACGACATCACCACCGGGGTGGGAAAAAGCGGCATCGTGGCGGTGATCGAGGGCAAAACCAACAAATCGGGCAAGACGGTGGGCCTGCGCGCCGATATGGACGCCCTGCCATTACAGGAAACATCGGGCAAACCCTATGCCTCCACGGTCGCGGGTGTCATGCACGCCTGTGGTCATGATGGCCATACCACCATGCTGCTCGCCGCCGCAAAATATTTGCAGGAAAGCCGCAACTTCGACGGCAAGGTCGTGTTGATCTTCCAACCCGCGGAGGAAGGCGGCGGCGGAGCGCGCGAAATGATCAATGACGGCCTCATCAGCCGCTGGGGCATTGATGAGGTCTATGGCATGCACAACTGGCCCGAACTCGACCTTGGCACCTTTGCCATCTGCAAGGGCGCGCTCATGGCATCCGCCGATCGCATCTTGATCGACGTCGAGGGCAAGGGTGGCCATGCAGCCAAACCCCATCAGGGTGTCGACACGGTGGTCGTCATGGCGGCCATCATTCAGGCCGTGCAGACCCTTGTCAGCCGCAACACCGATCCGCAACAGGCGCTCGTCGTCTCCCTGTGTCACGTCAAGGCCGGCTTCACCGACAATGTGCTTCCCCAGACCGGCATGATCGAGGGAACCGTGCGCACCCTTGATCCCGATGTCCGCGATATGGCCGAACGTCGCCTCAAGGAAGTCGTGGAAGGCACCGCAGCGGTCTATGGCGCACACGCCACCCTGCACTACAAGCGCGACTATCCGGTCACCGTCAATCACGATGAACCGACAGAACGCGCAGCCGCAATCGCCCGCTCCATCGTGGGAGATGACAGGGTCGATGACACCTTTGTCCCTTCCATGGGTGCGGAGGACTTCTCCTTCATGCTTGAAGCCTGCCCCGGTGCCTTCATCTTTGTCGGCAACGGCCACAGCGCTCCCCTCCACCACCCCGATTATGACTTCAATGACGAGGTCATCCCCATCGGGGCTTCCTACTGGATTAAAACCGTCGAGGCCGCCCTGCCAGCCTGACCGACTTCATCTGTCTGATCAGCTTTAAGGATGGCCCCGGCAAGACCGAGGTGTTCCGTTGCTCGAAACTCTTCCTCTCTTTTCCGGAACGGGCCTTTCTGACACCGTCATCATCGGGTTGATTGTCGCCAGCTACTGCACTTCGGCCTTCACCGCAGCGTTCGGCATTGGCGGCGGCGTTGCCCTGCTGGCCCTGATGTCATCTTTCGTTCCGGTGGCCACGCTCATTCCGGTTCACGGAGTGATCCAGTTGGGGTCCAACGTCGGGCGCGCCCATCATCTGCGGGCGCATATCCTCTGGTCCTTTCTGGTCACCTTCGTGATTGGCACGATCATTGGCATTGCGATCGGCTCCCAGGTCGTCATCTCCCTGCCCGATGTCTTCCTCAAGATCTGCCTTGCGCTGTTCCTGCTCTACATCATCTGGGGACCCAAGCCGAAGCGCCTGAAGGGCGGCCCCATCATGGTGGCTCTCATGGGAGGCGTTACAGCCTTCGGTGCGATGTTCCTTGGTGCAACAGGCCCGCTGATTGCCGCCGTCGTCAGTGGTCAGTCGTCCGACCGACAAACCGTCGTGGCCACTCACGCGACCGCGATGTCGATCCAGCATGGCTTCAAGATTCTGGCGTTCGGTCTGGTCGGCTTCGCCTATCATTCATGGATTGCCCTGATGATCTGCATGATCATGTCAGGCTATGTCGGAACCCTGACCGGCGCGAGAGCCTTGCGTCACATGGATGAAAGCCTGTTCCGCAAGATTTTCAGGATCGTCCTCACCGCGCTTGCGCTTATCATGCTGTTAAAGGCTGCAAGAGACCTGCTCTAGCCAGCTGACGACCACATTTCCGCCACGGTTCTGCCACCGAAACCGCGCCCCTTCTGATCCGGAGCACGGTTGCCATCAATTGAGGGCGATTGTTTACACAGTCCTGATCGTCTCAAGAAGCTTGAGACTCCAACACTTATCGGACTTTTTTTCGACCCGTTGTTCCCCTCCGGTTCGCTTGATACACGCTCTTTCTCCCCTTGCCATTTTTCGTCTCAAATTTTACCCCACACTGCTGGCGAAAAGTATAAGTCACTAAATTCGTTCGAAAAACGCAAGCCTCCGGGCAACTGGACCGATATGCGCAATTCTACATAACCCTGACACGCAGGCCTCTGTAGTAACCGTACCGTTGGAACTTTCTGCCCCCGGATGCATTTGTTGTAAATCGATCTGTATTGGAATTGGGAACCACTTTCGAAATGCACATATCACGTCGGTTTTTTATGGCAGCAAGTGCCGCCACTGCGATCACGCCGCTATTTGCCTCCAGCGCCCTCCACGCCGAGGAAAAAGCCGCCGCCATGTCAGGTCAGCCCTTCAGTTTTGACAAACTGACCGAAGACATGCGCCTCAAGGCCGGCCAGGACTACAGCCCCCTAGAAAAGGTTGGCGGCTATCTCGGAGACCTGACCTATGACGCCTACAAGCTGATCAGGTACAACTCCGAAAAGGCGCTCTTCTCACATATCAAGAACAACAGCTTTCGCCTGCATGCCTTCCACATGGGCTGGCTTTTCCGATCTCCGGTGACGCTCTACGAAGTCTCGGATGGCGAAGCGACGCCGGTCATGTTCAACACCGATGATTTCATTTATGAGCGTGAGGCCCGAGAGTTGGTACCTGCCCATGAGCAGTTGCCCGGCATAGCCGGGTTCCGCCTGCACTATCCGCTCAACCGCCCGGACATCTTCGACGAACTTCTGGCCTTTCAGGGAGCCTCCTACTTCCGCGCCCTTGGTCGTGGCTCCATCTATGGTCTGTCCGCCCGCGGTCTTGCGATCAACACCGGCGGCTCCGAGCCGGAAGAATTCCCGGTCTTTACTCGTTTCTACGTTGAAAAGCCAACAGCGGGAGCCGAGACGGTCACCGTCTATGCGGCACTTGAAAGCGAATCCCTGACGGGAGCCTATCGCTTCGTCGTCAAGCCGGGTGAAAATACCGTGATGGAAACCACAGCGCGGCTCTTCCTGCGCGCCGACATCCCCCAACTGGGTATTGCGCCCCTGACTTCCATGTTCCTGTTTGCCGAGCGCAATCGCGACAAGTTCGATGACTTCCGCCCACAGGTTCATGACAGTGAAGGCCTTGTCATCAAAACCCGCGAGGGTGAACACATCTGGCGTCCTCTGTCGAACCCGCCCCATCTCGCCTCGAGCTACTTTGAGGTCAACTCACTTGAAGATTTTGGCCTCTATCAGCGCGACCGCGACTTTGAGAATTATCAGGACACTATGGCTCATTATGAACGGCGGCCGTCCCTCAAGGTCGAACCAGTCGGCGATTGGGGCAAGGGGAAGGTTCGCCTTGTGGAAATCCCCACCGACTTGGAGGTGAATGACAATATCGTCGCCTTCTGGCTGCCCGAGAATGGCGGCAAGGCCGGACAGACGTTCGAATTCACCTACCGCCTGCACTGGGGCGATCTACCGCCCGAAGCCGATGGTGATCTGGCTTATGTTCATGAAACAAGAGCAGGCAGCGGCGGCGTCTCGGGCGTTTCCAACGAAGACGGCTCGCGCAAATTCGTTATCGACTTCAAGGACGGCATAGCCGCAGGCCTGCCAACCTCGGCGCTCGAGGACGGTCTCAAGGCCAAAGCCCATGTTGAGAATGGCAAGATCATCTCCCAGACGCTTATCCCGATCCCCGACGAGGGTGTCTGGCGCCTCGTCCTTGATGTTAGTGCCGAACCGGAGGCCATTGTCGAGATGAATGCTCATCTCGCCGGCTTTGGCCGCCGGTTGTCTGAAACCTGGATCTACCAGTGGATCAACAAGTAATGTTGGTGTTTCCAGATCCCCCCAGTTCCCCAAAGTCAAGCACCCGAGAAGAGGAGAGACTGATGACCTTCCAAGACCTCACATCCGGCCCCTGCGCCCTGCCCAAAGCACCGATCTCCATGCCCACCCAGACGTTGGAACGGCTCCCCGGACAAACCAGAGAACAATCCCGTGCACCCAAACGGCTTCTGCTCCTCCGCTGGCTCCGTCTTGGCAGCCGCCGGTTGAGCCGAGATCCAGCCTGATCTCGCGCCTTCCACCCTCATCGAACGCATGATCTCAACTCGCAAGAGGGCCTGACCCATGGCAACTCCCCCCCTATCCCTGCGGGCCTTGCGCACAGCAACAATTGCAGCCACGCTCGTGATCGGCCTTGGTGCCTTTATGGTGTTCATCCAGATCGGCAGCGTCGATGGCCTCGACATGCTTGATCTGGTGCGCGCATGTCTCATTCTGATCTCGACCACATGGCTGGCATGGGGCGGCATTCAAGGGCTGCTCGGCCTGACCACGAGCCCCGCCACGCGCGAGCTGGATCGCAGCAAACCGATCACGGCAAAAACAATCGTCATCATGCCGGTCTATAACGAAGATCCGCGTGTATCCTTCTCGCGTCTCGCAGCCATGGATCGGTCTCTCAAGCAAACCTCCATCGAAGCGGACGTGCATTTTGTCATCCTCTCCGATACCCGCGATGAAACCATAGCCGCTCAGGAAGAACAGCTCTTTGTGCATCTGGTTGAAGAGACGGACGGCATGGGCCGCTTCTTCTATCGCCGCCGCGAAGAGAACACAGGCAAGAAGGCAGGCAATCTCGAGGATTTCATCGTCCGGTCCGGGCGCGCCTACGACTATGCAGTCATTCTTGATGCCGACAGTCTGATGGAAGGCAAAACCATCATCGAGATGATCCGGCGCATGGACGCGGATCCGAGCTTGGGATTGCTCCAGACCCTGCCAAAGATCGTCCGGGCCCGCTCGCGCTTTGGTCGTGCCATGCAGTTTTCTGCCTCCTTCTTCTCCCCCATCTTCTGCCGTGGACAAGCCATGCTGCAGGGGCGGACCGGTCCCTTCTGGGGACACAATGCCATCGTCCGTGTCTCGGCCTTTGCCCAGTCCTGCGGACTGCCCGTTTTGCGCGGCGCGCCCCCCTTTGGTGGCCATATCCTCAGTCACGACTATGTGGAGGCCGCACTTCTGGCGCGCGCAGGCTGGACTGTCCGGGTCGATGACGATCTGGGCGGCTCCTTCGAGGAAGGCCCGGAGAATATCGTCGAGCACGCCAAACGGGATCGGCGCTGGTGTCAGGGCAACCTTCAACATGGACGCATCCTCAACGCACCCGACCTCAAGGCATGGTCGCGCTTCACCTTTGCTCAAGGCATCATGGCCTATGTCGCCCCGGTCTTCTGGCTGGCGTTCCTGATTGCCTCTGTTCTGGATCCCTATTTTGATAGCCAACCGGACTATTTTCCCGAGCCGAACTGGCCAATCCCCTACATACCGCCGTCCATGGCGACCGAAGCCATCGGGCTGTTTGTCGGCATCTTCGGGCTGTTGTTTCTGCCCAAGCTGCTGATGGTGATCAAGGCAGGCATCAACGGGCAGGCCCGGCTCTTTGGCGGCTTTGTCCGTGTTCTTGGCTCGACCCTGTGGGAGTTGCTCTTCTCGTCGATGATCGCGCCGATCATGATGTTGTTTGCCACCCGCTCGGTCTATCAGGTTCTGATGGGCAAGGACGGCGGCTGGCCAAGCTCAGACCGGGGGGACGGTCGTCTTGGTCTTCTGGAAAGCCTCGCCGCCTCATGGTGGATCGCCTTGAGCGGCATCGGCGGACTGGTCATGGTAGAGGTCTTTGCACCCGACCTGTTGTTCTGGCTCATGCCGGTGGCGCTGCCGCTTGCCCTCGCACCACTCATTCTGTGGTGGAGTTCGAGATCGGACGACGGCACCTTGCTCACCGTACCCGGCGAGACAAAAACCCCGGCAATCGTGTTGCTCCACGATGCCATCCTCGAAAGCTGGCAACCTCGATCCCTCGACAGCCCTCTCACACCAGAGGCGTCAAAGGGATCAAAGGCATCATGACCACGCGCATCATGACCACTGTCATGCGGCGTCAGCCTCGCGCTTCATACGCCGCATGATGACAAGACCGACCATGGAAAACAGGATGCACCAGAGGCTCATGGCAAAGCTCTGAACCGGGAAGGGAATGCCGCCGTCGATGAGCAGACCCGTAAGTCCCGGCCCGATGGCTGTCGAGAACACCATCACCGTGGTCGCCAGAGAGCGGATGGCACCAAGATAGCGTGTACCATAGGCAACGGGCAGGAAGACCCCCCAGAAGGCACCCGAGGCCCCTTGTGTCAGGCCGCACAGCGCCAGTGATGCATACCAGCTCCAGACCGGGGCCCCGAGCCCGATAAAAAGAACACCAAGCCCCATGGGAATGAGGATATAGGGCAGAAGCCGATCCGCCCCAAACCGGTCGGACATCCACCCCACAAGGAATGTCGCCCCGACTGTGGCCGTGGCAAAGAAGCTGTAGCCCGGCGCCATTTCCATCAGCGACCATCCCTTGACATCGGCGATATGGGCCTGATGGAAAAAGACGACCGTCGAAATGAAACCCGGTGTCAGCAGCATGGGAATAAGGGCAGGCAACAGCCAGTGCTTGACCGCTTCGCTGCGCGTCCAGTGCTTTCCGCCCGAGCCGTGAGGCAATTCGTCCAACCGGCTCCCCTGAGGTGAACGGTCATGACTGAGCATCCACCACAAACCGGGTCCAACCAGGATAAGCAGCATCGCAGCAACAATCATCCATGTCGCGTTCCAGCCGATGGTTGCGATTGCGAACACCGCGATCAACGGAATAACGACCTCTCCGAAAGGATGGCCCAGATTGGCAATTGAAACCGCACGTCCGCGGGTCGCGTGAAACCAGCGCCCCATCGCCGTCATGGCAATATGGCTGAACATCCCCTGCCCGCAAAAGCGCAACAAAAACAGAAAGAACCCAAGGAAAAGAATCGAGGAAGAGAAGCTGAACCCCAATGCAGCAATGGCAAACAGAACTGTCATGACGGGAGCAAACCGCACCAAGGGGATACGATCGACCAGCGACCCCAGCAGGAACATCAGCAGCGCTGAAGACAGCGTTGCAGCCGTATAGAGCGAGCCCCACGTCCCATCCGTCAATCCGAACTCGAGCTTGATCTCGGTTGCGAACAGAGAAATGAACCAGGTTTGCCCAAAGGAGGAAGCAAGGGTAAGAAGAAAGCCCGCTCCGAGCCAACGGCCGTTTTCCCTGATGAAGGTCAGCATTGTTTGCGATATCCAAAGTCTTGAATTCGGCTCGCCAGCCCAAAAAGAAGCCTTCGCTTTCCTTAAGCCTGTTGAAGCCTGAAGAGGCAGCCGAGCCAAGCATCGGCCAGATGGTGGAATTTCAGGTAAGGGTCCTATTGCGAACAGGCGTGAAGGTTTTGAACCTTGAAACATGAGCAACAAGCCAAATACGTGAGGACCCAAAGCGATGAAATCGTAGAACGATGTTATTTTCATCACTCTGGATCAGCTTGACAGTCTGCATCGTAGGCTTTCCCTGTCAAGTCAACGATTGCAACGCTGCAAAACAGCCGGGAAAACCCTCACGGTGCGGGGAAAACATCGGGAGCCATCAGCCACATCAGCAAAAAGCCCCCGAAGGACAAACACTCCGGGGGCTTTCAAAACAGCGGCAAGGCGTGACCAAGATCTTAAATGGCCAGATAACTCTCGCGCAACTCCTTGTTGTCGAGCACTTCCTTGGCCGTTCCGTCAAACACCACCCCGCCGGTGTCGAGAATGACCGACCGATCTGCCAGCTCAAGTGCACGGATCGCATTCTGTTCAACCAGAATGGTCGTGATGCCCTGTTTCTTGATGATCTCGAGCGTCTTTTCAATCTCGTCAACGATGACCGGAGCAAGCCCCTCATAGGGTTCATCAAGCAGCAACACCTTGATATCCCGCGCCAGGGCCCGGGCAATCGCCAGCATCTGCTGTTCACCGCCAGAAAGGGTCACACCCTCCTGCAGGCGCCGCTCACCAAGGCGTGGAAAGAGACCATAAAGCCGCTCGATGCTCCAGCCGACAGGCTCGACAATCTGTGCCAGCTCGAGATTTTCCTCCACCGTCAGGCCGGGAATGATGCGCCGATCTTCGGGCACCAGCACCATGCCGGCTCGTGCCGCTTCATGGCTCGACATCGTGTGCAGATGCTGGTGATCGAGCCAGATTTCTCCGTAGGTCAAAGCCGGATTGTCAAGCCGAGCGATGGCCCGCAAGGTAGACGTCTTGCCCGCACCATTGCGTCCCAGAAGGGCCAGAATCTCGCCTTCATGGACGTTGAACGACACACCCTGAACAATGTAGCTCTCACCATAATAAGCATGGATGTCATGCACCGACAGAAAGGCAGGAGCGGTTACCGCCATGTTGCCATGTTTGGAGAAATCCGTGCGCTTCTCCTCGGGGCGCGGGGTTCCTTCAATGACAAGTTCGCTCATGCTGCTTCTCCCAGATAGGCTTCCTTGACTTTCGGATGGCCCTTGATGTTTTCCGGTGTGTCTTCCACCAACGGCGTGCCCTGCGCCAGTACCGTGATGCGCTGGGCAAGAGAAAACACCACATGCATGTCATGCTCGATGATGGCGATGGTAATGTCGTGTCTTTCGTGGATCTGCTTCAAAAGCTCGATCGTGTTGTTGGTATCGGCCCGCGCCATGCCGGCGGTGGGTTCATCCAGGAGCAACAGCTTGGGCTCCTGCACCAGACACATCGCCATCTCCAGACGCCGCTTGTCCCCGCGAGACATCGAACCGCCTAGCATTTTTTGCTTGTCGGCCATGTTGACCTCTTCAAGCATATGCTCGGCGCGTTCCACGATTTCCTTCTCGTTGGCGACAGATTCGAATGCATGCATCCGGAACGACCCGTCGCGCTTGGCAAAACAGGGGATAAGCATATTTTCGATCACCGTCAGATCGGTGAAGATTTCCGGCGTCTGGAAAACGCGACTGATCCCCATCTGATTGATTTGAAAGGGCGTGCGGCCCAAAACCGACTCGCCGTTGAAGGTGACGGACCCGGTATCCGGTACGAGCTTGCCAACCAGACAGTTGAGCAGGGTCGACTTGCCTGCCCCGTTGGGACCGATGATCGCGTGCACCGAGTTTTCGGCCACCGACAGATTGACATCGCCGAGCGCCTGCAGGCCACCAAAGCGCTTGTTAACGTCCTTGACTTCAAGAATGCCCATTGTTTGCAGTCTCCATCAGGCCACATGAGGGCTCGGTTTGGGGTGATGATCAGGATCCTTGGGCGGTGTCTCTGACTTCTTCTCGCGTTTGAACCAATGCCGTACGCGTTGCCCGCCTTCAATGAGGCCGCCAGGCAGGAAGATGACCACGAGCATGAACAGAAGGCCCAAAGTCAGGTGCCAGCCCTTGCCGATGAAGGGATGCATCAGGAAGACAAGCGCGTCCTCAAGCCCATCGGGCAATGCCGCAAACCAGCCGTGCAGGATATTGTCGTTGATCTTCGAGAAGATATTCTCGAAATACTTGATGAAGCCTGCGCCCAGCACCGGTCCCATCAAGGTTCCGGCACCGCCCAGAATGGTCATCAGAACCACTTCACCCGACGCGGTCCATTGCATGCGTTCCGCCCCGGCCAGAGGATCCATCGCAGCCAGAAGGCCACCGGCGAGACCGGCATACATACCCGAAATCACGAAAGCCGCCAGCGTATAGGGACGAGGATTGAGGCCGGTATAGTTCATACGGGTCTGGTTGGTCTTGATCGCACGCAGCATCATGCCAAAGGGCGAACGGAAGATCCTGAGGGAAATGTAAAACACCAGAATCGCGATGATGGCACAGAAATAGTAGCCATTGCTGAAGGTGAACTGCCAGCCCGCGATATCCACCTTCACCGATTCGTGCATCACAATGCCGAAGAAGTGGGGCGAGGTCAGACTGTCTTGACCCATCAAGACTTGCGGATCGCCCGTGTAAACCTGAAGCCCGGTTTCCCCGTTTGTCAGGGGCGTCAGCACCGAATAGGCTAGGTTGAACGACATCTGCGCCATGGCGAGCGTCAGGATCGAGAAATAAATGCCCGATCTACGCAGGGAAATGTAACCGATCAACAAGGCAAACAGCGCAGACATCAGAACCGCAAGCAACAGCCCCGGCAGCACGTTGTAGCTCAACAGCTTGTACATCCAGACGACGGAATAGGATCCGACGCCCAGAAAGGCAGCATGACCGAACGAGAGATAGCCGGTCAGGCCGAACAGAATATTGAACCCGATCGCGAAGATGCCGTAGATGGCAAACCGCTGCATCAGATCGGGATAGCCAGCATTGAACTGCGCCAGTGCCGAATTCTCGGGGAACGGCTGCAGCAATATCGGTGTCGCCAATGTCAGAAACATAACGATCAGGAGAAAGGTCGTGTCTTTCTTACTCAAACCCAGCATGGATTAATCCTCCATCACGCCTCTGCGACCCAAGAGACCGCGTGGGCGGGTCAAAAGGATGATGATTGCAACAAGATAGATGATGATTTGGTCGATGCCCGGAATGATCGACTTGACCTCGTTCATCGAGGCAAAGCTCTCCAGAACCCCAAGCAGGAACCCGGCCAGCACGGCACCGGGCAGAGACCCCATGCCGCCGACCACAACAACAACGAAGGACAACACCAGGAAGTCCATGCCCATGTGATAGTTGGGCGAATTGATCGGCGCATACATCACGCCCGCAAGCCCGGCCACCGCGGCAGCAACGCCAAACATGATGGTAAAGCGCTTGTCGATGTTGATGCCCAGAAGACCAACCGTTTCACGATCAGCCATACCGGCCCTTACGACCATGCCGAATGTGGTAAACCGCAGGAATGCAAACACCGCGCTGATGATCAAAGCGGAAAACAGGAAATAGACCAGACGCCAATAGGGATAGATGATTGTATTCTCGGCGAAGCCGATCATGACCCCGAAATCGAGCGACCCCTTGAACACGTCGGGGGCAGGCGTCGGGATCGGGTTAGCCCCATAGAAATATTTGACGATTTCCTGAATGACGATGGCGAGGCCAAAGGTCACCAGAATCTGGTCCGCGTGGGGACGCTTGTAGAAATGCTTGATCAGCCCGCGTTCCATCGCATAGCCGATAAACAGCATGATCGGGATCGCAAACAGGATCGCCAGAGGCACCGACCAGTTGATAATGGCATTGCCAGTCACATCGCCGAACCAGTCGACCACATAGGGCGTATCTACCTTTAGCGGGTTTCCCAGAAAGTCCTTTCGCGACGGATCTTCCACTGTGAAGGACAGGGATAAGATTCTCTGAAGCGTCACGGCACAAAAGGAGCCGAGCATGAACAGGGCACCATGAGCGAAGTTGACCACGCCGAGAGTGCCGAAGATGAGTGTCAGTCCCAATGCGATCAGAGCATAGGCACTGCCTTTGTCTAGACCGTTGAGGATCTGAAGAATGATTGCGTCCATTGGAGAGCCCGCATCGATAAACCGTGCGCATCAAGAGCGACGGTTCTAGTCCCAAAATATACGGAAGGCCGCGCCGCGATTAGAGCGGCACGGCCAAAAAGGCGATACAGATTATGCGCCGGCGTTACACTTGCCGAGCGACGCCTCTGCGCCACCGAACATGGCGTGGTCCGGAGCGTAGGTGACCTGATCAACCGGAGTGACTTCAACGATTTCCAGCGTGTCATAGGCCGTGGTCGGGTTCTGCGCACCGCGCACAACCAGCACATCCTTGAAGCACTGATGATCATCTGCACGATACATGGTCTTGCCATTGCCAAGACCGTCGAACTCGAAGCCTTCAAGCGCTTCGCCAACACCGCAAGGATTGAACGTACCGGCACGCTCACAAGCATCTGCATACAGCAGAACCTGGGCGTAGCAGGTCTGGGCAGAGTTGGACGGCGGACGACCGTATTTCTCACCGAAGGACTTCACGAAAGCCTTGGAACCTTCATTCTCAAGCTGCCAGTTATAGTTCATCGACCCCAGCACGCCCTTGATGTTGTCGCCAGCACCGGCAGCCATCAACTCGGAATAAAGCGGCACGATGATCTTGAAGTCTTTGCCATTGACCATTTTATCGAGCAGGCCGAACTGAACCGCGTTGGTCAGCGAGTTGACCATGTTGCCGCCGTAATGGTTGAGGACCAGAACGTCTGCGCCTGCGTTGATCACCGGCGCGATGTAGGACGAGAAGTCCGTCGTTGCCAGCGGCGTCAGAACGTTGTTCACGGTGTTCCAGCCCATGGCCTCGGTTGCCGCCTGCATGGATTCCTGCTGGGTCCAGCCCCAGGTGTAATCGGCAGTCAGGTGGTAGGCATTGCGATCCGTGCCCAGTTCCTTGGCCAGAATCGGTGCAAGCGCAGCAGCAGACATATAGGCATTGAAGAAGTGACGGAAGCCGTTGGCTTTCCGGTCCTTGCCGGTGGTGTCGTTGGAGTGCGTCAGACCGGCCATGAAGATCACGCCAGCTTCCTGACACAGGCCCTGAACTGCCACAGCCACGCCCGAGGACGATCCACCGTTGATCATGACGGCACCGTCTTTTTCGATCATCGATCTGGCCGATGCGCGGGCTGCGTCCGATTTGGTCTGGGTATCACCGGTTACGAATTCAACCTTCTTGCCCAGGATGCCGTTGCCCTTGAGCGCCTTGGAGGTAAAGGTATTCAGGCAGCCGCCGTCTCCCTCACCATTGAGGTGCTCAACAGCGAGCTTCTGTGCCAGAAGTTCGTCAGCACCCTCGTCGGCGTAGGGGCCGGTCTGTGGCACGTTAAAACCAAGCGTCACAGTTGAGCCTGTGGGTTCATTTGTATATGCGCTTGCGCGACTTGTGAAAATTGTCGGCATCGCCAAGCCTGCGCCCACTAAAGCGCTGGACTTGATCAAACCGCGACGCGAGATCAATAGTTTGCTCATAAAGTTCCTCCCAAAGATTAACGTGATCCTCTCTCCTCAAAGCGACCACGATGTCTGGATCAGACTACGCAAACCTACAGACGCTCGTCATTCAAATGCCATAGGACTTTTGTTCAGCATCCAAAGGTAGTACTTACAATTTCTAATTTTTTTCTGGGAAATCAGCTTTTTGAGACACAATTGGACTTAAGAAGTTACACTTTTGGCGTCCGAAATAGTTTAGTTATTCTTTAATATTGAAAATACCTGCCCCTTTTTTACTCACTTTTGCCAGTTCCCAAAAATTTTCATCACACGAATCCAGATCAAATGGATTTTTACCCATGCAAAAGGAATTTTATTTGGATCGAAGCTAAAGTCGAAAAGGGGAGATGAAGCAGCGCCCAGCGGCGAGACTGCCCACCGAATGCAGCAATCAGACCGCGGCAACAAATGATGTTCCGCGCGTCTTGGTCTGCTCATCGCTTTGAGAAAAAAGTGGTGCCCCTGGCCCGACTCGAACGGGCACTCCGGTTAAAGAAACGGATTTTGAATCCGTCGCGTCTACCAGTTCCGCCACAGGGGCATGTGGAGACGGACTATACGGCCATAATCATCCCCGTCAACCGATAACCGTCACAAATCCTTCGTAGTCAACACGATTTGCCATTGCCTTAACCCAATGCACAGACCATGGCGCTTATGATGCCGAAGATTGACCAACAAATACAGGACCAGGACTTGCCACCGGATCGCGCGTAGCCGATAAGGCACACCAAGAGCCAACCGCGCCTGAACAGCTTTTGCTCCTGAATAAAGGGTGATACCCGTCAATGCTTCGAAAACTGTATGACTGGACCATGAGCCTTGCGTCCGGCCCCCGAGCG
This sequence comes from Cohaesibacter sp. ES.047, assembly GCF_900215505.1. Taxonomy (NCBI): domain Bacteria; kingdom Pseudomonadati; phylum Pseudomonadota; class Alphaproteobacteria; order Hyphomicrobiales; family Cohaesibacteraceae; genus Cohaesibacter; species Cohaesibacter sp. ES.047. The sequence continues at coordinate 1,139,787 of NZ_LT907844.1, read as the reverse complement.
CCATGGGCGCTCAGCGCCGTGTCTTTCATCGAAAGCTCGGTCTTTCCGATCCCACCCGATGCGCTTCTTGTACCGATGGTCATTGCGCGACGGGACCGCGCCTGGTTCTACGCAACACTCTGCACCATTGGCTCGATCATCGGCGGCCTTTTGGGCTATGCCATCGGTGCATTTCTGTTTGATCAGCTCGCCCAGCCGATCCTGTCCTTCTATGGCTATGCAGACGAGTTTGCCTCCTTTACCGAACGCTACAACGATTGGGGTGTATGGATCGTTCTCATCGCCGGTCTGACGCCCTTCCCCTACAAGGTTATCACCATAGCCTCCGGCGCAACGGGCCTGTCGCTGCCGATCTTTATCGTCGCATCCATCGTCGCGCGCGGCTGCCGGTTCTTCATCGTCGCGGCCCTTCTTTATTGGCTCGGCCCACCGATCAAGGAATTCATCGAAAAGCGTCTCGGCCTTGTCTTTACAATCGGCCTGGTGCTGCTGATCGGCGGCTTTGTTGCGGCAAAGTACCTCATTCCGCACTGACAAAATTTCGTCATGGTTGGGGACTAATACGCTGCTCACCCGCCTCGCTTTTTCTAAGGAAATCAGATGAACCTCACCGCGCCGATTGGCAGAACCCAGTCCCTTGCTGTCCTGCTCCTTCTACTCGGTGCCCTGTTCAATGCGCTCAGTTCTCTGGGGTTCCAGCACATCGGCGGGTTCCAGCCTTGCCAGCTGTGCTACATCCAGCGCTATGTCCATTATTCCATGATCCCCGCTTCGCTCGTCTTGCTTGGGCTGATCTGGCAAGGCGCGCCTGCTTGGCTCACCCGCGTGGCTTTTCTGGCCCTGTTTGCCCTCTTGGGGTATGGCTGGGCTGTTGGCATCTATCAGGCGGGAGCGGAGTGGGAGTTCTGGCTTGGCCCCAATGACTGCGCCAACACGGTCACCATCAGCAATAACGCGAGTTCACTGTTTGAAAGCCTTGGCCAGACCAAGCTGATCCGCTGCGATGTGGCTCAATTGCGCATTCTGGGCCTGTCTTTTGGCGGCTGGAATGTGGTGATTTCCACCGTGCTCATGGCCATTGCCCTTGGCGGCGCCTTGCTTGGCAAGGATGCCATTGACCCGATCATCAAGCGCATTCCTTTGATTGGTCTTCTAACCTCGGCCATCAGCAAAGACTGAGCGGAATCACAGCACCCCGTCCCGGCCAGCCTTGAGATCACGATAGATCGCCCAGAACAGATGCGCGGCAGCTCCGCGCTCTGGCGACCAAAGTTCGCTGGCAAGATTAGCAAGCTGCTTCTCGCTTGGCCTTTGGTCAAGTCCAAGCACATGGGCAACGGCCACCTGCAGCGCCAGATCCCCCGCAGGGAAAACATCTGCCGATCCAAGACAAAAGAGCAGATAAATCTCGGCGGTCCATGGCCCGATACCATGAAGGCCGACGAGCTTTTTGTGCGCCTCATCCTCAGGCAGATCGGCCAGTCCATCAAGATCAAACCCAGCGCGGATTGCACCAGCCAGTTTCATAACCGTTTTGATCTTTGGCCGCGACAGGGAACAGGCTCTCAATGCCTCTTCATCAGCGCTAGCCAACGCATCGACCTCGCATCCCGGGAAAGCCGCCTCGAACCGCGACCAGATCGCCTGCGCGGAAGCGACCGAGACCTGCTGCGCAAGCACGATCTGAATCAGACCGGCAAGACCGGCGGGCCGTTGTCGCAAGGCAATCGGTTGGCAGGCCGCGACATGGGGCACAAGTCTGGGATCGAGCACCTGAAGCCGCTCAAGCGAGGCATCAAGATCGGCCTGACAGGTCAATCGCTTCATGCTGTTCCCCCTGTTCCGAGACGTGCGCTGTAAGGGCCGCCCGCAAACGTCCTCTATGGACGAATGGTCACAGGCAGGCTATCTCTTTGCCAGCACCCAAACAACGTCAAGCCTTGCCATGCAACCCGTTTTCCGCTTTGCCCCCAGTCCCAACGGCGCCCTTCATCTGGGGCATGCCCTTTCGGCCCTTCTCAATTTCGAGGCGGCCCGGCGTATGGGCGGACGGTTCCTGCTGCGTCTTGAGGATATCGACACGGTCCGCTGCACGAGCGACAAGATCGACCAGATGCTGGACGATCTGCGCTGGCTCGGGCTGGAGTGGGAAGACCCGGTCATGCGCCAGTCATCGCGCTTCGCGCTCTATGCGGCGGCGCTTGAAAAGCTCAAGGGCAAAAACCTTGTCTATCCCTCCCTTGCCAGCCGCAAGGCTATTCAAACCGCGGTGGACGGATGGCAAGAGCAGACCGGGCAGGAATGGCCCAAAGACCCTGACGGTGCTCCGCATTTCCCGCGCGCCCTGCTCGCAGACCTCGAAAAGCAGGGCACCGACGCCGGATGGCGTCTTGATATGAAAAAGGCGCTCGCATGTCTGCCCGATCAGAGCCATTGGTCGGAGACCGGACCGCTCGGCTCCCATTACCCCGCTGCGAGTAACATCGCCGCCAGACCAGAGGAATGGGGCGACGTCATGCTCGCCCGCAAGGACTGTGGCACCAGTTATCACCTGTCGGTTGTCATCGATGACGCCGCGCAAGGCATCACCCATGTCGTCCGCGGACAGGACCTCTATGCCGCCACCCCGGTCCATCGCCTGCTGCAGGATCTTCTGGGCCTGCCCGATCCGATCTATCATCACCACCGGCTCTTGACGGATCTGGGCGGTGACAAACTGTCAAAATCAAGGGGCGACCTCAGTTTGAAAGCGTTGCGTCAGGATGGTGTCACGCCGGATGATATCCGCCGCCTCATCGGTTGGAGTGATGACGACCTCATGGCCTTCATGCCCCTTCCATGATGGAGCGCGCGACAGAGATCCAAAACGGTAGCGTTGCAAGGCTCATCAATACGGACAGCGTGATCGTGTTCGCCGACAGGCGGTGCCCAACCCCGAAATGGTTAGCCAGCAGATAGGCATTGACCCCGGTCGGGCTGGCCGCGCCAAGCACAATGACGGCGGTCCATTCAGCAGGCAGCGGAACGAGAAACGTGGTGACCAGGAGGAACAGCGCCGGAAAGACCATGATCTTGATCAGCCCGAGCACGATACCGGGCAAGATGTCGCCCTTGAGGCCATAATCCCGCATACCCATCCCCATGGAGATCAGCGCCAGCGGCACTGCGACAGGGATCACGCGATCGATCACCAGAGACGCATAAAGAGGAATATCCAGCCCCGACACCCGCCACAGCGAACCACCGACCACCGCGATGATCAGCGGATTGCGCGCAAGGCCCTTGACCACTTTCAAGAGAGCCGCGCCCAGTTTGAGTGTCTCCCCTTCCTCGCGGCCATACCATTCAACGAGTATGGAACTGACGGTCATCGTCACCGGCAAATGCACGGAAATGAGCATCAGAAGCGGGAACAGCTCATCTTCACCGAATACACCGCTGACAACCGGGATCGCCAGAAGAACAAGATTTGAAAAGCCGGCAGACACGCCTGCCACCGCCAGCACGCTCCCTTTGCGCCCGAACAGATAGCGGATCGCCAGCATCGCCAGCACCCAGACCACAAAGAAACAGAGGAAATAGGCGAGCCATAGGGACCATGGCTCCCGCCCGCCGATGTCGCTCGTCGCCATGGAACGGAACATCAGAAGCGGCAGGGGAACGGTGAAGACGAATTTGGAAATCGACTTGCCCGCGTCCATCTCGATCAGCCTAGACATGATCAGACCATATCCAAGGGCGATCAGCATAAAAATGGGCAGGACGATTTGAAACAATTCGGACATGGCAGCACTCCGGGCACAGGCGGCTAAAAGCATGTCAGGCAATTTGGACAGTTGCGGCGAAAAGAGGCTCACCTTTTGAAAAAAGCGGCTCGGGCCGACAAGATCATCATCCAAATTGGATCTGGCGGGATGACGCCAACGCGGCAGACGCGATTTCCACAGGCACCGGGGAATGCGCGGCTTTGTCGACAAGTCACGATTCTGGCTATAGCATGGATCAGGGATCCTAACATCAGAGAAAAATGACAATATGGTTGAAAAAACCGACACGTTTCAGCATGACCTCAGAACACATCTGAGCGCGATTATTTCTCTGACAGATCTGGTCAAGACCACGACGGACCCTGAAATGAGCGCCAGTCTGCTCGACGCCATCCTCATCGCCGCTGGCAACGCCATGACCATGCTGGACGGCAGCGCTCCGGTTCTGGGAGCCCCGGCACATCGGCCCGGCATGACGAGCCGAACCTTGCAGGATTTTGGCAAGCTGGCGACCAGTCTGTGCAAGACCAAAGGCATTGTCTTCCATCTGGACATTGAAGAGGCCGTCACGGCCATTCCTTGCCCGATTGCAGAGCCGGCCCACCTTCACCGCGCACTCATCCTGCTACTCGACAATGCCCTGAAATACGCCAAGGGCTCGGACATCACGCTCAAAGCGGCGCGCACGGATGACAAGACCCTCACCCTGACCTTTAGCGACGAAGGCGAAGGCTTCGGTACGACCGATCCGGAATTGCTGTTCGAGCCTTATCATCGCGGCGTAAACCCGGCCAACGTATCAGGGTCGGGCCTCGGGCTATGGAGTGTCCGCAATCTCATACGCGCGACCGGCGGCGATATTCGCGCCGAAAAGAACGCGCCGCGCGGCGCTTGTTTCCGCATCTGGTTGCCGATCATTGATTTTGATGAGGACAATCCGATCACCACGCCCGGAACTGACTTTTCTTCTCAGGAGCGCCCCGAAGGCTGGGAGATGCGCATACTGGTCGTTGATGACAACCAGACCAACCATCTCATTCTCGATCAGTTGCTCAAGGCTCTCGGTACAGCGCCGATCCATGCAACATCAGGAGAGGAAGCCCTTGGCGTGCTGGGGGCCGAACCGCTGGACCTTGCCTTCATCGATATTCGGATGGCGAACATGGATGGGTGGGAGCTTGCAAGACATATTCGTGCCGATCAATCCCTCAGCGGCCTGCCACTGATCGCAATCTCCGCCGATGCAGCGCCCGAGCAGATCGTCCCGTTCGACCATTGGCTGCAGCGCCCCATCGAACCGGCGCGGCTCTATGATCTGCTGACAAGAATGGCCGGAACAGCGGCCCGACCACAAATTGCCTAACAATGCAAAACCCTATGCGACGAGACTGGCGATATGCCGCATGATCTCGTTGAGCTGGAAATCCTTGGGCGTATAGACCGCAGCAACGCCAGCCTGTTTGAGGATCGCAGCATCGTCAGGCGGGATGATGCCACCGACGACGACCGGCACATCATCGAGCCCGGCCGCTTTCATCTGGGTCATCACATCCCCGACAAGCGCAAGATGCGACCCTGACAGGATGGAAAGACCGATCACATGCACGCCTTCTTCAAGGGCCGTGTTGACGATCTGTGCCGGTGTCAGGCGAATCCCCTGATAGACCACTTCCATGCCACTGTCCCGCGCCCGGACCGCGATCTGCTCGGCGCCGTTTGAATGACCATCAAGGCCGGGCTTGCCAACAAGGATCTTCAGCCGCCGCCCGAGCGTCTCAGACGCGGCATTGACCGCCGCTCTGACGTCATCCAGCTCTTCGCCATCACTTCGGGCCGCCTTGCCCACTCCGGTCGGAGCGCGATATTCACCGAACACATCGCGCAAAACCTGCCCCCATTCACCGGTGGTCACACCGGCCTTGGCACAGACAATGGACGGCTCCATGACATTGGCACCGGTCTTCGCCGCTGTGCGCAGATCATCAAGCGCGGCCTTGACGGCAGCATCATCGCGTGCCTCCCGCCAAGCCTTGATCCGGACGACGGCCTGCTCTTCAACCTGAGGATCAACGGTCAGAATGCCATTGTCTTCCCCGGTTGCCAGCGGCGAGGGTTCGCTCTCGACATATTTGTTGACCCCGACAAGGATCTGCTCGCCCCCTTCGATGCCTTCAAAGCGCTTGGCATTGGCTTCGACGAGTTTCTGCTTCATGTAGCTTGATTCAATCGCCGGAATGGCCCCGCCCATCTCCTCGATGCGCTCCATTTCGGCCCGCGCTTCTTTTTTGAGCGCCTCGACCTTGGCATCGATCTCTTTCGATCCATCGAAAATGTCGCCGAATTCAAGCAGGTCGGTCTCGAACGCCATGATCTGCTGCATGCGCAAGGACCATTGCTGATCCCATGAGCGCGGCAACCCCAACGCCTCATTCCAGGCCGGAAGCTGCACGGCCCTTGCCCGCGCCTTCTTGGAAAGAACAACCGCCAGCATTTCGATCAGAATACGGTAGACATTATTCTCCGGCTGCTGTTCGGTCAGACCCAGCGAGTTTACCTGCACACCATAGCGGAAACGGCGGTACCGCTCCTCCTCCACTCCATAGCGTTCAAGACAAATCTCGTCCCACAGATCGCAAAAGGCGCGCATTTTGCAGATCTCGGTCACGAACCGCATCCCCGCATTGACGAAAAAGGAAATCCGCCCCACGGCCTTGGGGAAATCCTCATCGCTCAGAACACCGCTGTCCTTAACTGCATCGAGGACCGCAATGGCCGTCGACAGCGCAAAGGCCAGTTCCTGCACCGGCGTCGCCCCGGCTTCCTGCAAGTGATAGGAGCAGACATTCATCGGATTGAATTTCGGCATCTCACGATAAGTGAAACCAATGATGTCAGTGGTCAGGCGCAACGACGGTTTGGGCGGAAAGACGTAAGTCCCGCGTGAGAGATACTCCTTGATGAGATCATTCTGCGTCGTGCCCGACAGCTTGGCCCGGTCTGCCCCCTGCTCATCAGCCACCGCAATATAAAGCGCCAGCAACCACGCCGCTGTCGCATTGATGGTCATCGACGTGTTCATCTGCTCAAGCGGAATGTCGGCAAACAACGCACGCATATCGCCGATATGGGCGATCGGAACACCAACTTTCCCGACCTCACCCCGAGCCAGCACATGATCGGGATCATAGCCCGTCTGGGTCGGAAGATCGAAGGCCACCGACAGCCCGGTCTGGCCCTTGGACAGGTTCATCCGGTAGAGCGCGTTCGAATCCTTGGCTGTGGAATGTCCGGCATACGTCCTGAAAATCCACGGTCTATCCTTCTCCGGTTTTCTCTCATCCGCTTTTGCATCTTCCATCATCAAACTTAAGTTCATGGCACTTTTGTCGCTCATGACGTTCCTCCCCGTGATCGCAAGGTGTGAGTCTCGATGGCTCATCGGATTTCGGTCTTGTGATTGTTGGCTCGAAACCCCTGAAGACCCTGCGGCATGTCGCAAAACTCATCCAGCAACGAGCACCCCGGGCCGTTCGGCCCAAGACGCACGCCCCTTATCGTGCAACAAGTTTTCCTTCGCAGATGCGAAATGAAAATTGGCAATAAGACGTATATCTTCCAGTGGAATAATTGCTGATAATTTCGCAACAGCGTTATAAATCACCTTTTCGAGAAGAATTTACGCTGCAACGCAATATAAAAATGGTAGCAAGACATGATGTCTGGAGGAGCATAAATGGCTGAGGAAATCCTTTCTCAGGGCACCAACGGCGAGAAGAAGGATCTATATGAACTCGGTGAGATCCCGCCACTGGGACATGTGCCCAAAGAGATGTATGCCTGGGCGATCCGTCAGGAGCGCCACGGCCCACCCGAGCAATCATTCAAAATCGAAGTCGTGCCCACATGGGAGCTCGACAGTCATGAGGTGCTGGTCCTCAATATGGCCGCGGGGGTCAATTACAATGGCGTCTGGGCGGGTCTGGGCGAGCCCATTTCGGTTCTCGATGTGCACAAGCAGCCCTACCATATTGCCGGCTCCGATGCGTCCGGCATCGTTTGGGCCGTCGGCTCCAAGGTGCGCAACTGGAAAGTCGGCGATGAAGTCGTCATTCACTGCAATCAGGACGACGGCGACGACGAGGAATGCAATGGGGGCGATCCGATGTTCTCGCCCACCCAGCGCATCTGGGGCTATGAGACACCAGACGGGTCCTTTGCCCAATTTTCCCGCGTTCAGGCCCAGCAGCTTCTGCCGCGCCCCAAGCATCTCACATGGGAGGAGAGCGCCTGTTACGTCCTCACCCTCGCCACCGCCTATCGCATGCTGTTCGGTCACAATCCGCATGAACTCAAGCCCGGACAGAATGTGCTGATCTGGGGTGCATCCGGCGGCCTTGGCGTGTTTGGCATCCAGATCGCGGCTGCCGCCGGGGCCAATGCCATCGGCGTGATATCAGACGAAAGCAAGCGCGAATTCGTGATGAACCTTGGCGCGCGCGGTGTCCTCAACCGCTCGGATTTCGATTGCTGGGGTCAACTACCAAAGGTCAATTCGCCCGAATATAACGACTGGTTCAAGGGCGTTCGCAACTTCGGCAAGGCCATCTGGGACATCACCGGCAAGGGCAACAATGTCGACATGGTGTTTGAGCATCCCGGCGAGGCGACCATGCCGGTCTCCAGTTTCGTCGTCAAACGCGGTGGCATGGTGGTCATTTGCGCCGGCACCTCCGGCTTCAACCTGACCATGGACGCCCGCTATCTCTGGATGCATCAAAAGCGCATTCAGGGCTCACACTTTGCCCATCTCAAACAGGCCATGGCCGCCAACAAGATGGTGATCAACCGCCACGTGGATCCTTGCATGTCCGAGGTCTTTTCCTGGGAGCAGATCCCTGCGGCCCATGAACTGATGCTCAACAACAAGCATCAGCCAGGCAACATGTCCTGCCTTGTCAGCACCCCGAAAACGGGCCTGAGAACGCTGGAAGATGCCATCCTGTCAAGCCGTGGTGAAGAGATCTAGGCCAGCGCGCGACACCCTTCAGCCGGATCAGATCCGGCTGGATCATTTCCCTCAAGATCTCGGCAATCAGCCGCGAGACGCGGCTTCCTGTTCCAGCTCCAGCCGCGATATGCGTGTCTTTTGGATACGCCGCCAGCGAATGCGCCACGCATTGACCTCTGCGCCATAAAGAAAAATCATGGAAATGATATGCAGAAAGATCAGCGTGGCGACAACACCGGCAAGACCGGCATAGACCTTGGCATATTGCGCAAAGTGCGAGAGATAGTAGGAATAGCCCTCGGCGGTTACCCACCACAGGACGAGTGTGGTCAGCACGCCCGGCCAAAGATCGCGCCATTCGATCACCCGCATCGGCAACCAGCGATGACTGGCCACAAGAAAAGCCGTCAGAATGGGGATCGTCAAGCCAAGTCGAATGACCTCGAACGTGATGGTGAAGTCTTCAAGCCACGGCAGGTGATTGCGCGCGATGCTCCACGCGATGGGCGCAAGGAACAGCCCGGCCGCAACGGCAACCATCACCACGATCGCCCCGAGCACCGCCACCAGTCCCATCAGGCGACGCGACAGAATATTGCGCCGCTCATAATAGCCGTAAGCACGATTGAGGCCCTCGCGCAGGGATTCGACCAGCGATGTCAGGGTGACAAGAAAGATTAGCAGCGAAAGGGACAGAAGGCTTCGCGTGCGCTCGGCAATCACCGCATCCACGTCAGGCTGCAGAATATGGGCAATCGCATCGGGCATCAACACGCTGAGCAGATCTTGCAGGACATTACCCAGCGCATCACCCCCGGCCCATGCAGTCACCCCTGTCACCAGAAGCAAAAAGGGAAAAATCGACAACAGCATCGAGAAGGCAATGTTACTCGCCAGAGCAAAGCCGTGATTGTCTCCGAACCGCCAGAAGATGCGGACCGGCACCATCAGCCGTTCCCAAAGTCGAGTCATATCCAGCAACCTGCTGTTTTTCACAATAAGTTCCGAAAGCGCAACTGCGCCTTATAATTTCACCACCCTATACCGTTTGGCGATCAAACAAAGCAAATTCTCCCAAGAGCCGCAGCAGGGCTGTGAATTGGCTTTGTCAGGGATTTCGGGGGCCTTTGCAAGCTTTATGGACAAAGATCGCATCTCTAGCTACACATAACATTCCTACCCAACCCGCCTCAAGTCCAGTCACACCCTAAGCCCAATCCTTCTCTGTTCCTCACGGGCGACAGCTTCGCAAGGAAAACCGCTATGTCAAAGCGAGATCAGACCGTCCTGTTGCGGATCACTCCCCTGTTGTTTGTGCTGCTCTGGTCCTCGGGTTTCATCGGGGCTAGAATGGGCGCGCCCTATTCCGAGCCCATGACGTTCCTTGCCTTGCGCTTTGGCATCGTCACAGTCTTGTTGCTGGTGCTTGCGTTCCTGCTGCGCGCCCGCTGGCCTTCCCCGCGCAAAGCCGCGCATGCTTTCATTTCCGGCTTGCTCATTCATGGCCTCTATCTGGGCGCAGCCTTTTGGGCCATCGATGACGGTCTGTCGGCGGCGCTGGTCGCCCTCGTCATGGGCATCCAGCCGGTGCTCACGACCTTCTTTGCCCGCTTTGTGCTCAAGGAAAGGATCACCCGGCACCACATCATCGGCTTTGTCCTTGGGTTGTTCGGCATTCTTATGGTTATGATCCCGCGGCTTGATGCGGGCAATCTGTCCATCACGCCATGGCAGATCGCCGCAGCCTTTGGCGCAATGCTGAGCATTTCCTTCGGCACCATCTATCAAAAGCGCTTCGCCTCCAAGCTGGATGTACGCAGCGCGACGGTCTTTCAGTATGGAGCGGCGACGCTCCTGTGCGGCAGCCTCAGCTTTTTAACCGAGACCCAGACCATCATCTGGTCAGGCGAATTCATCTTTGCTCTTGTCTGGCTGATTTTCGTACTCTCCATCGGCGCCATATTCCTCCTGCTCTGGATGATTGAGCACGGCGCGGTGTCCAAGGTTGCAGCCCTTTTCTATCTGGTGCCTGCGGTCACAGCCATTCTCGCCTTCCTACTGTTTGATGAACCGATCACCCCTTTGCAGATCCTTGGCATCATCATCACCGCGACAGGCGTTCTACTGGCCAACCGGGGCAAATAGCCCCGCGCAACAAACGTCAAAATCAATCCTTTGGCTTATTGCATTTGTTGCCACAGCACGCCACTGTGCAGTGCAACATAACGCTCTTTTGCAACGCAAGAAAAAGGCGAGAAACACGCCCGCCGGACCCAACCGGACCACACCATCAGAGTGCTGGCCGTGCGGGCGTTTCGATGCCAAGACCTGTTTCCCCGAACGGGGCGCGCTGGCACCGCGTCCGATCTCAAAGGCTCATGACATCCGCTGGATGACATCGAAAAATCAAGACAAAAGCTGCAATCCGGGAGCAGGCCATGGCATCATAAGGAGGAGGAAAATCCATGTCATTGACGATCAAGACAGAGCCCATCACATCCCCACCGACCCTGTTTGGCGACATGGAGGCCGCAGTCGAGAGCATTGAGACTCTCTTGAATACGATCATTGCTGCAGTGCGCGAAAAGGTGGTTGTCGAAGGAAAGGTCAGCAGCAAACTGGTCGAAGCCGAGCAACGCGCCACCCATGGTCTGGCCTGGTTCGCAACCTATGTCGAAGCGCTCAAGGAAATGCGCGGCTACGCCGTGACAATGACCGAAGAAGGTCGCTTTGGCGAAATGGAAAGCCTAATCACGCGCATCGCCTTCTCCGAATATCTTGCGCAGATCTTCGGCGGCATCCCGATGACGCAGGGCGAGATCGTTCGCCTGTCGGATTTCGGCCTCGCTCCCGACACCATCGCCGCTGCCCAGATCCCCCAGATCATCCGCCTTGTCACCGAAGGCAACAGCCCGACCATCCGCAACCGGGTCATTGCCTTGATGGAAGCCGCCGAAGGCAGCGCCTCCTACGGCAACGCAGGCCTTGATGAGACCATGGAAGCGTTCCGCGACGAGATGCGCCGATTCGCCGAAAGCGAGGTGACACCGCATGCCCATGGCTGGCACATGGCCAACGCCTATATCCCCATGGACGTGATCGAGAAGATGGCCGAAATGGGCGTCTTCGGCCTCACCATCCCGGAAGAGTACGGCGGCCTCGGGCTCGGCAAGGAAAGCATGTGCGTGGTCTCCGAAGAGCTGTCCCGAGCCTATATTGGCGTTGGCTCTCTTGGTACGCGCTCCGAAATCGCCGCCGAGTTGATTCTGTGCGGCGGCACAGAGGAGCAGAAACAGGCGTGGTTGCCCCGCATTGCTTCGGGCGAGACCCTGCCAACGGCGGTCTTCACCGAGCCCAACACCGGCTCGGATCTTGCCAGCCTGAAAACCCGCGCCAGCCTTGATGGCGATCACTACAAGGTCACGGGCAACAAGACCTGGATTACCCACGCCGCCCGCACCGATCTGATGACCCTTCTGGTCCGCACGAACCCCGAAGAGGCGGGCTACAAGGGGCTATCGATGCTGCTCGCCGAAAAGCCGCGCGGCGATGATGATAATCCCTTCCCCGCCGCCGGCATGGATGGTGGCGAGATCGAGGTTCTGGGCTACCGCGGCATGAAGGAATATGACATTGCCTTCGACACTTTCGAAGTGACAAGCGACAACCTGCTCGGCGGTGAGGAGGGACAGGGCTTTAAACAGCTGATGCAGACCTTTGAATCCGCCCGCATCCAGACAGCCGCCCGCGCTGTTGGCGTTGCCCAGTCCGCGCTCGATCTGGGCCTCAGATATGCTCAGGACCGGGTGCAGTTCGGCAAATCTCTGATCAATTTCCCGCGCGTGTCCGACAAGCTCGTCATGATGGCAACCGAAATCATGGTTGCCCGTCAGTTGACCTATTTCTCGGCCCGCCGCAAGGATGACGATAAGCGCTGCGATTTGGAGGCCGGTATGGCCAAGTTGCTCGGAGCCCGCGTCGCGTGGGCCGCCGCCGACAATGCCCTGCAGATCCATGGCGGCAATGGCTTTGCGCTCGAATATGCCATTTCGCGGGTGCTCTGCGACGCCCGGATCCTCAACATCTTCGAGGGCGCAGGGGAAATTCAGGCGCAAGTGATTGCCCGGCGACTGCTCGACAGCAAGCTTTGATCAGCGCCAGACCAAGACCAATCGTCCAATGCAAAATGAAAGGGAGTTCACTCCCTTTCTTTGCCTTCGCCATACCATTTCCAAGATCGGACCTTGCGGTGCGCAACCAGCCGCCCTTGCTGTCAAATTTGAAAAAAGGCGATGAAGGACGAACAGACAAAGCGCCGCCTGCCGCCACGCGAATGACAGTCACGTCGCGACCCAAACGCCATATACGAGCATTCCCTTAGCTTTTCCACTTTTCGGTTAGCTCTGAAGGCATTAGCCCCTTTCATTTTGCGTTGTGTCTGATAAACCAGTATCATCATAAAGTATGAGAACATTAGCATGACGCAACAATCCATCCTTATCACCGGTTGCTCAACCGGCATCGGACGCCACTGTGCGTTGCGCCTGCACGAGATGGGCTGGCAGGTCTTTGCCACGGCTCGACGGCTTGAAGATCTGGAAGACTTGCGCAGGAAGGGCCTGACGGCGATCTATCTTGATTACACCGAGCCTCAGTCCATTTCCGCCTGCGTCGAAGTCGTTCTCAATCACACCCGCGGCAAGCTCGATGCCCTGTTCAACAATGGGGCCTATGCCCAGCCTGGCGCGGTTGAAGATCTGACCACCGACATGCTGCGGGAGCAGTTCGAGGCCAATTTCTTCGGCTGGCACGAACTGACGCGCCAAATCGTCCCGATCATGCGGGCGCAGGGACACGGTCGCATCGTCCATTGTTCCTCTGTGCTTGGCTTCGTGCCTCTGGCCTTTCGCGGGTCTTATGTCTCATCCAAATTCGCCCTTGAAGGGTTGGCCGACACCATGCGCCTTGAGCTTCATGGCAGCAACATTTCCCTCGTGCTTATCGAGCCGGGTGCCATCACGAGCAATTTCCGGGAAAACGCCCGCAAGCGCTTCGTTGACAACATCAACATCGATCGCTCCGTCTTCAAGCATCGCTACAAGAACCGCCTGTCGAAGCTGGAATCCGATCAGCCGGACCGCTTCGAACTGACACCCGAAGCCGTTCTGCAAAAACTGCTCAAGGCCCTGACCGCGACAAACCCCAAGCCGCGATACAGGGTAACTATCCCCACGCACATCGTCGCCTATCTCAAGCGATTTCTGCCAGAGCGCAGCCTTGACGCCATCCTGCGCAGGAATGGCGACTAGCCCCTCGGCTCCGATTCCCTCACGCTTGATCACGACAAAAGTCGACCCTCACTCGCCTTCCCCTGCCGCTTGCAAAGCTGCTAATGTGCTCTGACCCCACTCAATCGAGACAAGGATTTGCTCATGGAGGCGATTCTCCCCAACCTCGTTCCCATTGCTCTGGTTGCCGTCGCCATCGTGCTGGTCCTTGGCCTTGTGAACATGATGCGCGGTGGAAACCCCAATAAATCCCAACGACTGATGCGCTGGCGCATCGTGCTGCAGTTTCTGGCGATTGTGCTGATCATGACCGCCCTCTATTTCGGCGGCTGAGCCCTGAAACTAGCGCCAAATTTTGGGGATCCGGACAAAGAGCCCTCTTTCACCCCGACCGAGGGTGCGTTAGCGTCTGAGCTCAAACAGCACACGCAGCAAAAACGGAAAGACATCAATGGTCCGCCTCAACAAGATCTACACCCGCACCGGCGACAAAGGCATGACCATGCTGGGCAGCGGCGAACGTCGCGTCAAGCATGACCTGCGCGTCGAAGCCTATGGCACCGTCGACGAAACCAACGCCACGGTCGGGCTGGCGCGCCTTGAACCCCATGACGCGCCCGAACTCGATGCGATGCTTGCAGAGATCCAGAACGATCTGTTCGATCTCGGCGCGGACCTGTGCACGCCCGACACTGGCGAGGCGCTTTCCTACGAGCCCTTGCGCGTAACGGCAGCCCAAGTCGAGCGGCTCGAAAAGCAGATCGACCTGCTCAACACCGATCTCGAACCGCTCAAAAGCTTCGTTCTGCCCGGTGGCAGCCGCGCCTCTGCAGCCCTTCACCTTTGCCGCACCATTTCCCGCCGTGCCGAACGCCTGATCACGGCCTTGGCCGCCATAGAGGAAGAGCCGGTTTCCCCTGAGTGCATCCAGTATGTGAACCGCCTGTCGGACTTCTTTTTCGTCGCGGCACGCTGGACAAACGACAAGGGCCAAAAGGATGTGCTATGGGTTCCCGGTCAGAACCGTTAGGCCATAACCGTTGATAACCGGGCCAGATACGGGCTTTTCTCAGAGCACGAAACGGCGACCATGACCGTCCGGAGGGCAATGCGCCATGTTCATCCCGCTGCACGACAAGAATGAACTCGTTCATGTCCGCCTGCAATATGTCACCTTCGGCCTGATCGCCCTCAATGTCCTCGTCCATCTGATCACCCAATCCGGTGCAGGAGGCTTCCTCCTGCAGGACTACGCGGTGGCCTATGGCCTCGTTCCGGATATCTTTGCTACCTTCAGTCTCGATGAGATCGCGCAAGGCAACCCGGTCCTTTTGACCTCGCCCCTCTCCTATGCCTTTCTTC
This sequence comes from Cohaesibacter sp. ES.047, assembly GCF_900215505.1. NCBI lineage: Bacteria > Pseudomonadati > Pseudomonadota > Alphaproteobacteria > Hyphomicrobiales > Cohaesibacteraceae > Cohaesibacter > Cohaesibacter sp. ES.047. The sequence continues at coordinate 1,124,362 of NZ_LT907844.1, read as the reverse complement.
ATGTCGACTGGATGCATCTCATCGGCAACATGGCCTTCCTGTGGGTCTTTGGCGACAATGTCGAGGATGCCTTGGGCCACGTCCGCTTTCTCTTGTTCTATTGCCTCTGTGCGATGGGCGCGGCCCTTGTTCACATGTTGGCCAACTGGGGGTCTCCGATTCCTCTGATCGGCGCGTCAGGCGCGACCGCCGGCATCATCATGGCCTACCTTCTGCTACACCCCAACGTGCGCGTCTGGATCCTGATCCTTGGCCGCATCCCACTCCCCATTCCCGCCCTCTGGTGCCTTGGGGCATGGCTCGCTTTGCAGGTCTACAATTCCGTCACCTCGACCGATGACGTGGTGGCCTGGTGGGCCCATATCGGAGGCGCGCTTACCGGTGCCATCCTTCTGCCGGTGATGAAGCGAAAATCGGTTTCGCTTTTCCAACGCAGTGGATAAATTACGTATACGTAACGTCAGCATGATGAAAAGTCATTGTTCTCCTACGCACGGATTGTTGACAGCCCCAGAATGGGCCATTACCGTCCTTTTCCAGCCATAAGGGATCAATGATCGCAATATCGGTTTGACTGAAGCGTCACGAGTGAGAAATCAGGAAGCATCCTGCCACCTTGACCCGTTCGGAATGCCGACATCACCGACCAAACAGATGGAACCCCAAACAGGTCCATTCCGGAGATACAGACAATGAAAATTCTCGTACCCGTGAAACGGGTTGTCGATTACAACGTCAAAATTCGCGTCAAGTCCGATGGATCGGGCGTAGAACTGGCCAATGTAAAGATGTCCATGAACCCGTTCGACGAGATTTCCGTTGAAGAAGCCATCCGCATGAAGGAAGCAGGCGTTGCCAGCGAGATCATTCTGGTCTCCGTCGGCCCGCAGCAGGCTCAGGAAACCTTGCGCACCGGGCTTGCGATGGGCGCTGATCGCGCCATTGTGCTCAAAACAGACGAAACGGTTGAGCCACTCGCTGTTGCCAAACTGCTCAAATCCGTGGTGGAAGAAGAAGAGCCCGGCCTTGTCATCGTCGGCAAGCAGGCCATTGATGACGACGCCAACCAGACCGGACAGATGCTTGCCGCACTTCTGGGCTGGCCTCAGGGCACCTTTGCCTCCAATCTTGAAGTCGATGGTGATGCGCTCGCCGTGACCCGCGAGATTGACGGTGGCATGCAGAAGCTCAAGCTTACGCTGCCAGCGGTTGTCACCTCCGACCTGCGCCTCAATGAACCGCGTTACGCCTCCCTTCCCAACATCATGAAGGCCAAGAAAAAGCCGCTCGATATCAAGGAAGTGGCCGATCTGGGCGTTGACGTCACACCGCGCCTCGAAGTGCTCTCGACCGCCGAACCCGAAGCTCGCAAGGCTGGCATCAAGGTCGAAAGTGTTGCCGAACTCGTCGACAAACTGAAAAACGAAGCCGGTGTCCTGTAAGGCAACCTGAGGAGATTACGACAATGACAACCCTTCTGATTGCCGAACACAACAACACGGCACTGAACGAAGCCACTGCAAAGGCGCTCACCGCAGCTTTGGAACTTGGGAGCGAAGTGCATATCCTCGTTGCCGGTAAGGATTGCGCGGTAGCCGCCGATGAGGCCGCCAAACTGGCTGGCGCAGCCAAGGTGCTGGTCGCTGAAAGCGACGCTCTGGCTCCGCAGCTCGCCGAAGCGGTCTCCGCGCAAGTGCTCGCGCTGGCTGACAGCTATGACGCATTCGTCGCACCCGCCACGGCCAACGGCAAAAACACCATGCCGCGCATCGCAGCCCTTCTTGATGTGATGCAGCTGTCCGAAATCACCAAGGTGATTGCAGCAGACACCTTTGAACGTCCGACCTATGCGGGCAACGCCATGCAGACGGTCAAGAGCAAGGATGCCAAGAAGGTCATCACGGTCCGGACCGCCAACTTTGCGGCAGCGGGCACCGACGGCTCGGCTGCGATTGAAACCATCACAGCAGCCGATGCGCCTTCAAACGTCAGCTATGTCGGTCAGGAACTCTCCGATTCAGATCGTCCCGAGCTGGCAAGCGCCCGCGTCATCATCTCTGGTGGTCGTGGGCTCGCATCAGAAGAGCAGTTCAATGCAATCCTGACGCCGATTGCCGACAAGCTCGGTGCCGCCATCGGCGCGTCGCGTGCCGCAGTCGATGCTGGCTATGCAGCCAACGATCTTCAGGTCGGCCAGACCGGCAAGGTCGTCGCTCCCGAGCTTTACATTGCAGCTGGCATTTCCGGTGCCATCCAGCATCTTGCAGGCATGAAGGATTCCAAGGTGATCGTCGCCATCAACAAGGACGAAGAAGCCCCGATCTTCCAGGTCGCGGACTATGGCATCGTCGGCGACCTCTTCGATGTTCTGCCCGAGCTCGAAAAGGCGCTCTGACGCGCCCTTGCGGCTCGCTGCATCGCAACACCAAAGTGCAAAGATCTTGCTGCAAAGCAGGTTTTCACCATACGAAACGCAGAAAGGGTACCTCTCGGTGCCCTTTCGTCTTTCGCATTTGCGAAATGAGCAAAAGTCTGCCAAACTTTCGACCTGCATTCTGGGGGGAGTGCGGCCATCGGACCGCCTCTGTAGAATTCAGCAAGGATAACCTGAAAAGCAAACCTGAGGAGCGGCCGCCCACAGCGGTAATCGGTGAGCATAATGATCTCGGAAATCAAGAAAGTTGGTATCATTGGCGCGGGCCAGATGGGCAACGGCATCGCCCACGTCTGCGCCCTGTCTGGCTATGACGTCGTATTGAACGATCTGGACAAGAACAATCTGGACAAGGGCATGGCCACCATTCAAGGCAATTTGGCCCGCCAGGTCTCCAAGGGAGCGATCTCTGATAGCGAAAAAAACAAGGCCCTCGACCTGATCAAGCCGTCCCTTGCCCTCGATGACATGGGCGGTGTCGATCTCGTGATCGAGGCTGCGACCGAGCATGAGGAAACCAAACGCAAGATTTTTCAGGCGGTGATCCCTGTTCTGCATCCCGATGCGATGATCGCCTCCAACACATCCTCCATTTCGATCACCCGTCTTGCGGCTGCGACCGACCGGGCAGAGCAATTCATCGGCATCCATTTCATGAACCCGGTGCCAGTCATGAAGCTGATCGAACTGGTGCGCGGCATCGCCACCGACGAGAACACCTTCGTCACCTCCAAGAAATTCGCCGACAGTCTGGGCAAGACCGTTGCGGTATCTGAAGATTTCCCCGCCTTCATGGTCAACCGCATTCTTCTGCCAATGATCAACGAAGCGATCTACACCCTGTATGAGGGCGTGGGCAATGTGGAATCCATCGACACGGCCATGCGTCTCGGGGCCAACCATCCCATGGGCCCGCTGCAGCTTGCCGACTTTATCGGCCTCGATACCTGCCTGTCGATCATGCAGGTGCTCTATGAGGGTTTGGCAGACTCCAAATATCGCCCCTGCCCGCTGCTCGTCAAATATGTCGAAGCTGGCTGGCTTGGCCGCAAAGCCAAACGCGGTTTTTACGACTATCGCGGCGAAGAGCCTGTTCCGACCCGCTAGGCCATATCAGACACACCAGACACATAAAGAAACAAATATTGAAGCCGGAAGCATCCCTTCCGGCTTTTCTTATATGCAATCCCCTTCAGAGAAGCGCGGAGCTGCCTTTATTTCTGTAAATGTCTCTTTACTGCGTATTAACCCGGCACCACCACAATGAGGTGAGAAAGTAGCGAAACAGCAAAAGGAGAAGCCCTGATGTCTTCAGTCGGAACTCTCGGTGCCGGTGTCGCCTACAGTAACGCTTTGCAAGGAAGAATGGACCTTGGCGCGACGCTGACCACCATCGCCCACAACGCTGACAACGCCATGGCTGGCATGCTCGACAAACTTGTCCAGCAAGGCATTGATAATTCAGGTTCTGCGCCCCCAGGCATGGGCAAGGTGGTCGACACCAAAGCCTGATCGCCCATCACGCATCGGATCAAAAAGGCCCGGCCTACGCTGGGCCTTTTTCATTCTCAACCGACAGCAATGAAGATACCCATCTTCAAACAACAACAGGCGCAAAAGTCACTCGGCTTCGATCGTCGTCTTGACCAACAGCTTGGCCTGATCAGCCGCCCACTGAGCGGGGCCCGACAGATGCGCCAGCGAGCAACCATCCTTGTCGATGACCAGTGTCGTTGGCATTCCGAAGGCGAGGCCCTTGGAGCGGAGAAGCGGGAACAGCTTCATCTTCGCATCATAATAGAGCGCCAGATGGTCCACACCCACGTCATCAAAGAACTCCCGCGCCTTGCCCGGTGCCGAGCGGTCAAGGCTGACGGTCACCACCTCGAAGTCATCGCCACCAAGCGCGGCCTGCAACGCATCAAGATCGGGCATTTCCTCGCGGCAGGGCGCGCACCAGGTCGCCCAGAGGTTGACCAGCACTGTCTTGCCCTTGAAATCAGCCAGCGAAACATCGCTGCCGTCTTCTTTCTTGAAGGCAAGGGTCGACATGTCATAGGGGTGACCACCGGTCTGCAACGCAGCGATCGGGCCCTTGATCAGCGGGTCAATCGCCTCGACACGGGCCTTTGATGCCGGACAGGAAGCCTCCGCCATAACGGAAACCGGAGCCAGCAGGGCAAGGCCCAAAACCAGTCCACCCAAATACCCATGCATCCGACCGATCGAATCTCTTGGCAGCATTCTACCCATCCTTTGCTTCCTGACGGTCCCCAGATTCTGGAGATCCTGATTTCGCTTTTCACCGGCCCTGAGCGATTTAACGGCAAAAACGCTGACAGCCCAGTTTTGTTGTGGCATAAAGCTGCACGACGTCAAGACTTGATCAACGGAACAGCATTATGAGCAACAAAATGTGGGGCGGCAGATTCTCTGAAGGCCCAGACGCCATCATGGAAGAAATCAACGCCTCCATCGATTTCGACAAGAAACTCTACGCCCAGGACATTGCCGGATCGAAAGCTCACGTGACCATGCTGGCCCAACAGGGCATCGTTGACGCCGATGATGCCAAAGTCATTAAACAGGGTCTAGACACAATCGCGGGAGAAATTGAGGCAGGCACGTTCACTTTTTCGCGTGCGCTGGAAGACATTCACATGAATGTGGAAAGCCGCCTCTCCGAATTGGTTGGCCCCACCGCCGGACGCCTGCACACGGCCCGTTCGCGCAACGATCAGGTCGCGACCGACTTCCGCCTCTGGGTGCGCGATACCCTCGACACGCTCGATGGCCAGTTGGCTGATCTGCAACAGGCCTTTGCCGATAAGGCGATGGACTGCGCCAATGTCGTCATGCCCGGCTTCACTCATCTTCAGAGCGCACAGCCGGTGACCTTTGGCCACCACATGCTGGCCTATGTGGAAATGCTCGCCCGCGACCGCGGCAGGGTTCAGGATGCCCGCAAGCGCATGAATGAAAGCCCGCTCGGCTGTGCCGCGCTGGCTGGCACGTCCTTTCCCATCGACCGCCACATGACCGCCAAGAGCCTTGGCTTTGATCGCCCGGTTGCCAACTCCCTTGATGGGGTGTCTGATCGTGACTTCGCACTCGAGGCCCTATCGGCAGCATCGATCTGTGCGGTGCATCTGTCCCGATTTGCCGAAGAGCTGGTTATCTGGTCCTCGGCCCAGTTCCGCTTCGTCAAGCTATCGGACAAATTCTCCACCGGCTCGTCCATCATGCCGCAAAAGCGCAATCCGGACGCAGCCGAGCTGGTGCGCGCCAAATCCGGCCGGATCATGGGTGCACTCAACGCCCTGCTCATTGTCATGAAGGGACTGCCGCTCGCCTACTCCAAGGACATGCAGGAAGACAAGGAACAGACCTTCGACGCGCTTCAGAACCTGTCTTTGTGCGTCGCTGCGATGACAGGCATGGTCACCGACCTTGAGCCCAACGTCAAAGAGCTGAAAAAAGCTGCTGGCTCGGGCTACTCGACCGCAACCGATCTGGCCGACTGGCTGGTGCGCACACTTGGCATGCCTTTCCGCAACGCCCACCACGTCACGGGCAGCCTCGTGGCCATGGCCGCCGAGCGCAATATCGAACTCCATCGCCTCAGCCTTGAAGACATGCAGACTGTCGAACCAACCATCACCGAGGATGTCTTCTCGGTTCTGTCGGTCGACAAGTCGGTCCGCAGCCGCACCTCCTACGGCGGCACAGCACCGGCAAATGTCAAAAAACAGGCAAAAAGCTGGCTGAAAAGACTTGAAAAAGAAAGAGCAGCCAAGCAATAGTCGAAGCAACTGAACAAGATGGGTGCTGGCGCACTGAACAGCGCCCCGCCCGGGCCGTTCCCAAGGCGGCAAGACACCCCGTTTGCAGACCATGTCGTCTGACGCAAGGATTCAAGCAATGCCCATTCTGAGCGCACGCCCGACGATTGCCCGCACAGGCACCCTAAATGGAACAAAGGCTCTGGCCATCCTGCTCCTTGCCGCTGGTCTTGCAGCCTGTGGCCAGCGTGGTCCGCTCGAGCCGCCAACCGCCAACACCAATGTTCAGACCGACATAGCCGATCCCGAGAACAATGATCTTCTGATCATTGGCGCCGACAAGGACACGAGCACCCCGACCAAGGCGCCCGACGACGGTTTCATTCTCGATCCGCTGCTCTGATTTTCATCAACACGGCCCCCGTGCCTTTCCCAACCGTTGCTGGTTGAGGGCACTCAGCCGCGCGTGACGAGGCTTTCATGCATCATTTTGAATACATCGATGGCGTCATGCACGCCGAACAGGTCGCGATCCCTGAAATCGCCAGCGCCGTCGGCACGCCCTTCTATGTCTACTCCACAGCGACCCTTGAACGCCACTTCAACGTCTTTGCAGAAACCTTCAACGATGTTCCCTCGCTGATCTGCTACGCCATGAAGGCAAACTCGAACATCGCCGTACTCAAGACCCTCGCTCGCCTCGGGGCCGGAGCAGATGTGGTCTCTGAAGGCGAACTCCGCCGGGCCCTTGCCGCTGGCATTCCCGCCTCCAAGATTCTCTTTTCCGGTGTTGGCAAGACGCGCCGCGAGCTAACCTTTGCGCTCAAGCAGGATATCTTGTGCTTCAACATCGAATCCGAACCCGAGCTGGAGCATCTCAGCCTCATTGCGTCCGAACTGGGTCTTGATGCGCGTATTTCCCTGCGCATCAATCCCGATGTTGACGCCAAGACCCACGCCAAGATCGCCACCGGTAAATCGGAAAACAAGTTCGGCATTCCCTGGAAGCGGGCGCGTGAGGTCTACCGCCGTGCCAACACGCTGCCCGGCATCAAGGTGACCGGCATCGACATGCATATCGGCAGCCAGATCACACAGCTCGAACCATTTGATGCCGCGTTCGAACGCCTTGGCGAATTGGTGCGGGATCTGCGCACGGACGGTCACGAGATCGATCATGTTGATCTGGGCGGCGGCCTCGGCATTCCCTACCAGACGGACCAGTCTCCGCCGCCGCTGCCGCGCGACTATGGCGAAACGGTCAAGAAACACGTCAAGGATCTCGGCTGCAAGGTCTATTTCGAACCCGGCCGCCTCATCGCTGGCAACGCTGGGATTCTGGTGACCGAGGTCATCTATCGCAAGGAAGGTGAAGGCAAGACCTTCGTCATCGTCGATGGCGCCATGAACGATCTCATCCGCCCCACCCTCTATGAGGCGTGGCACGATGTGCGTCCCATCACGGAGCCGGATTTCGACACGCCGGTATCCAATGTCGATATCGTCGGCCCGGTTTGCGAGACAGGGGATTTTCTGGCCCAGAACCGTCCCTTGCCGCAGATGCAGTCGGGCGATCTCATCGCCATCATGTCCGCCGGCGCCTATGGCGCGGTTCAGGCAAACACCTACAACAGCCGTCTATTGGTGCCCGAAGTGCTGGTCAATGGCTCTCAGTGGCAGGTGATCCGCCCCCGAACCAGCTATGAAGAGCTGCTTGGCCTCGACCAGATCCCCGATTGGCTTGAGGACTGAATTTTAGGCGACAAAAGGCACAAAAGACAAAAGGGATGGCTCGACCATCCCTTTTTGCATTTTGTCCAAGACTGAGGCTGTGCGTTCAGCCATACATGGCGTGCGCCATCGAAGTAGGCTCGCCACTTTCCTCACCACGAAGCGCATCGCGCACGGCACCGCGGATTTCGGTGAGGGAAAAGGGTTTTGAAACCACGTCATGCACGATCGCATTGAGGTTGTCACACCTCTCGCGCTGATCCGCATAACCGGTCATCATCAAGATGGTCATTTCAGGCCAGTCTTTTGCTGCGCTCAAAGCCAGTTCGATGCCATCCATCTCCGGCATCTTGATATCGGTCAGCAGCAGGTCGAAGGCGTCATCGCATCTCTCGAGCATTTCCAGAGCATCTGTGCCGTCTTCTGCGGTGGTCACATCATGCCCATCAATCATCAAAGCCCGTTGCACGAACATGCGCACCCCGTCATCGTCTTCAGTCAGAAGAATTCGGGCCATAGTCCCACTCCCACATACTCTTTTTACTCACGCCAAGGTCTTTTAACGACCTTGCCTGTCTATTTTGGCATGCAAAAGGTTTACTAAAAGCGAAGGCGCGTTCGAATTGTGAAATCAGGGAAATCTTTGCACACCGGTGACCATTTTGGCCAGCCCGATAGCATTCAAATTTCTGTAAGATGGCCCACGAACGGCACTTCGCGATACATATGCGCCTTGTCCATTCCGTATCCGACGACGAATTTATCGGGACAATCAAAACCGACATATTCAGCTTCAATCTCGGCCACGCGCTTGCCCTTCTTGTCGAGCAGCACGGCAACATCGACGCGAGAGGCGCCGCGCTCGCTGAGCATGGTCTTGGCAAAGGCGAGCGTCCGACCGGACTCAAGGATGTCATCAATCAAGAGAATATCCCGGTCGCGCACATCCGCATCCACATCACGCACCACCTCGACGTTGCCCGAGCTCTTGGTGCCAGCCCCATAACTCGACAGAGACATGAACTCGACCTCGAGCGGTACGCCCGCGCGATACAGGGCACGCAACAGATCGGCAGCAAAGACAAAACTGCCCTTAAGAACCGCGATGACCAGCAGTTTCTGATAGCCCGCTTCGGCGATCAAGGCAGCAAGTTCCGCATTGCGCTGGTCGAGCGCGTCCTCGTCATAGAGGACATTGATGATGTCAGTCATGGATGTGGCGGGCGTCCTTTTAACGCGAAGTCAGAGATGAGCGTCATGCAGCATGCGCTATGGATGGAAAACCCGCAGAGATATGGATTTGGCATTTGAGGGAGCGGCAATGGACGATTCTATGCGTTTATGCTCACCAGGACCCAGGCCAGCTTTCTCGGGCTCGATTGCCCATGAATAAAGCTCCTCGTCGTCCTTGCCAAGAACAGAAAGCTGAACAGCGGGCAGAAGCACCGGATCTGTCTCTGGATTCACAAGTTCTGCCTCCACAGAGATCACGGGAGACCCCGCGCGCTGCACGAGCCGCACGTCAACCGTATCAATATCGACGCCCGCAACATTAACGGGCATTCCCAGCATGGAATAGAAGGACGCAAGATCAGGGAATGTCCTGACCCAGAATTTCGGTGCGACAAAAAGGCCGATCACAATCGCCAACGCCGCAACGAGGGCGAGAGAGCCAATGGCCCACTCTTTGTTTGAATTGGGCAGCGCATCGCCGGTTTTTGCCTTGCCCTTGCGCCGACGGCGTTTGCGTCGACTAGCCTTGGAGTCGGCATCCTTGCCCTTGGCGATGACCTTCTGCGCTTCGAACGATGCCGCATTCATCATATCGACGACTTGCGCTCCGGACATCTGGTTCGCATCGTCTGCGCTGACCACGATCGGCTCAATCGGGCTGTCGTCCCTGTCCTGCGCAGGCGCGTCTATTGCGTCGCCGCTGGCGAACATCGCATCGACATCATCCTGACTTTGCTCTTCACCGGCATCGGACGGGCTGTCGAACAAGGCATCAATGTCGTCCTGATTTTGCTCCTCACCACTCGAGGGGCTGTCAAACAGAGCATCAATATCATCCTGGCTCTGTTCTTCTCCGGCATCGGACGGGCTGTCAAACAGCGCGTCGATATCGTCCTGGCTCTGTTCTTCGCCGGCATCGGACGGGCTGTCAAACAACGCGTCGATATCGTCCTGGCTCTGTTCTTCTCCGGCATCAGACGGGCTGTCGAACAGTGCGTCGATATCGTCCTGGCTTTGCTCTTCGGCTTCGGGCAGGACAACTTCAGGCTTGGCAGTATCGCCAGCATCACCCGGTTCGACCTCTGCATGCCACGTCTCGCCGCAGGTCGCACAACGCACATTGCGCCCGGCCGCACCGATCGACCCGTCCGGCACCTGATAGCTTGTGGTACAATTGGGACAAGTAATTTTCATGGGTCTGTCGTGGCCCTGACAAGAACGGCGAAAAACGCTTTGCCGCCTGCTATGGATTGATTGAAAACAGGCGAATCATCCACAACATAGAATAACAGCCGTTAACGCTTTGCCAAGGCTAGTAACAAGCCCTACAAAGCGGAGTGACAATTCTTGCAGCCTCTGCATCGTACAGAGAGAAGGAACGCATCGTTTGATTCGGTTTGAAAATGTTGGATTAAGATATGGCATGGGGCAGGAAGTGCTGCGCGATGTGTCTTTCCACATTCCACCCAATTCCTTCCAGTTTCTGTCCGGCCCCTCGGGAGCAGGCAAGACGTCCCTTTTGCAATTGATGTTCCTGTCCCTCAAACCCAATCGGGGCCTGATCAAGGTGTTCAACAAGGACACCGCACGGCTGAGCCACGACGAACTGTCGGGTCTGCGTCGCCAGATCGGTTTCGTCTTTCAGGAGTTTCGCCTGCTTAACCATCTCACCACCTTCGAGAATGTGGCCTTGCCCTTGCGCGTTCAGGGACTGTCCGAGCAGGACTATCGCACGGATGTGGCCGAGCTTCTTCAATGGGTCGGTCTTGGCCATCGCATGCATGTCTACCCGCCCGTCATGTCCGGCGGAGAAAAGCAGCGCGCCGCCATCGCCCGGGCCCTGATCTCACGCCCCAAGCTGCTGCTTGCCGACGAGCCGACAGGGAACGTGGACCCCATTCTGGCCCGGCGGTTGCTGCGCCTGTTCGTCGAGCTGCATCGATCGGGAACCTCGATCGTCATCGCCACCCATGACACAGGCCTGATGGATCAGGTCGACGCTCGCCGCATTGTGTTGAACGACGGCGCGCTCTACATCTATGAATGAGCGGAGAGCATCTATGGCAGGCAATCGAAAAGACCCGGACAGCCCATCACGTCCCCCCGACCGAGCCCCCGAACGCGGAAATGAACGCGCGAATGACCGTATGAGAGGCGATCAAGGACGCACGGATCAGGGCAACGCAGAACCAAACCGCTCCGCAATGGGGCGGGATGAACTGGGGCGTCCACACGCGCCGTTACCCCATGCCGCACCCGTCTATACACCTGTTCCTAGCGGACAGCAGCGCATGGGCCCCAATATCGGACGAGTTGGCCAAGAGGCTTTTGCGCCCTCCCCCGACATACCGCGCGAGGGTGTAATCGACACATCATCCAGAGCGCCAGCACGCCCGCTGCCCAAAAAAGAAAAAAAGAAAAAAGCGAAATCCCAACGCAAATCCGGGCAGCAGAAAGTGCTTGCCACGGCCGCCAATTTTGCCATCGGCAACCAGACCGGCCCGATTGTCCCCAAAGGCACGATAGCCGGACATGCGCTGGTACTGGTCATCGCGATCATGAGTTTTCTGGCCGCCCTTACGGTTGCAGCGGTTGCCATCATTTCGGATGCCACACACGATTGGCAGTCCGACATTTCCCGTGGCGCAACGATCCAGATCCGAAAGATCGAAGGCATCGATATCGAGGCCGAGCTTGCCAAGGCCGTCAGAATCGCCCGCGAAACGCCAGGCATCGGATCAGCCACCCTGCTCAGTCAAAGCGAGTCTGGCGCTCTGCTGGAACCATGGCTGGGTCTGGATCTGGCCTTTGACGACCTGCCTGTTCCGCGGCTGATCGAGCTGACCATCGCAGACCCCGACACCGTGGACTTTCCTGCGCTGAGCGAATCGCTACAGCAACAGGTCACCGGTGCGATTCTGGACAACCACCGATTCTGGGTCGACCGGCTCAAGTCCATGGCGGATACAGCTATCATGATCGGCTTCACGATCCTCTTTCTGGTGATCGCTGCGACCATCCTGACCGTGATTTTTGCCACCCGTTCGGCCATGTCCGGCAATCGAGAGACGATAGAGGTGCTGCATTTCGTTGGTGCCAGCAACAAATTCATCGCCGGAGAGTTCCAGCGCAAATTCTTCACTCTCGGTTTCAAGGGATCTCTGGCGGGGGGCGCCATCGCTATCGTTATCTTTCTTTTCCTGCAACTGCTTGTTCGGCAAGATGAGGGATCGGCAGCAAGTGATCAGATGCAGGCTCTGCTTGGTGTTATCCAGTTGGGCTACGCAGCCTATCTGGGGACCTTTGCGCTCATTCTGCTCATCGCTATCTTCACCGCAATAACGACAAGATTGACGGTCATGAATACTCTGAGCAAACTGGCATAATCCTTCCGAATCACAATCATCAAAGACCAGCATGTCCAATCAGCCACCCAGCAGCAGCCTTGACGAGACGAACGGGCATGCCAAAAAGCGTCAAAGCCGATCCTTCTGGGTCCGGGTTCTGCGGATTGTCGTGGTCCTTGCGTCGCTGGTTCTGCTGTGTCTGGGTGCAGGTTTGGCCGTTTTTACAGGCTACGTTCTGCTCGCCAGTGAAAAGACGCCACAAGCTGCGGATGCCATTGTCGTCGTGACCGGCGGGGCGGGCCGGCTGGAGCGGGCGGTGGAACTGCTCAACGAGGGACTGGGCAAAAAGCTTCTGATATCCGGCGTCCATCCGGGATACTCCAACAAGACCCTGCAGCATCGCTACAAGCTCACCTCCGAGCAGATCAAGTGTTGCGTCGAACTTGACAGTCAAGCCCTCAACACCGTCGCCAACGCCACCCAGACGTCGCTCTGGGCGCATAACAACGACTACAAGAGCCTGATCATCGTCACCAGCGCCTATCACATGCCGCGCACCATGCTCGAAATGTACCGCGCCGCGCCGGATCTGCACTATCAGGGGCATATCGTCACGAAGTCCGACGGACGATCGCTTCTGGCCCGCCTGTTCGATCTCAACAATTTCCAGCTTCTGTCAAAGGAATATGGCAAGCTTCTCGCCTCGCTCATCTATGTGACGACGGAACGGCTCGAAAAGACCAAGGCTGCTTCCGCCATCAGCAAATAGACCCCATCACAACGCCGGCCTCCTGTCTCCGGTCCATCAGAGCCCGAAACACGACAGGATCGCCACTGGACACTGGACACATCCCAAAACGCAGGGTTTGATGGGTGGACACCGGGCCGATTTTGGTCAATAACAGGCGCGTTTCCGGCCGGCTGTGTCCCGGCAATGGCAAGGACATTCGCCGATGCTGCTCATCCGCTCGCTGCTCTTTCACATCTCCTTTTATTGCACCACCTTCTTCTTGTTGCTGGTCTGCCTGTTTGTGCTGCCGTTCCATCGGCGCTATATCATTGCGGTCGCCAATCTTTGGGCGCGGGTTCTGATATGGCTCTTCAATGTCATTGTCGGCTGCACCTTCGAGGTCCGCAATCGCGAGAGCTTGCCACAAGGCGAAGCCCTGATCCTGGCCAGCAAGCATATGAGTGTCTACGAGACCTTTGCATTGCTCGCCATCGTCAAGGATCCACTGTTCATCCTCAAACGCGAACTGATGTGGATTCCCCTGTTTGGCTGGGCGGTGGCAGGCGGCGAGATGATCCCGATTGATCGGGGCGCCCGCTCCAAGGTGCTCAAGTCCATGATGCAACGCACCAAGGAACGCATGAAGGACCGGCGACAGCTGATCATATTTCCCGAAGGCACCCGCCGACCAACTGATGCAGACCCTGCCTATAAGTACGGCATAAGCTATATCTACAGAGAGCTGAATGTCCCCTGTTACCCTGTGGCTCTGAACACGGGTCTATTCTGGCCGCGCCAGTCAGTGCTTCTTTATCCGGGCAAGATCATTGTCGAGATTCTGCCCCCGATTGAGCCCGGTTTGAAGCAGGGTGTTTTCTTTGAACAGATCAGCACCAGCATCGAAGAAAATAGCAACCGCCTGATCGCAGAAGCCCGCGCTGCCGGCGGTGGAAAACCAGCGGAAAAGGGCACCGGCTAGCGGATCCAGATATTGTGTTGAATTTTTTTAACCACAACACGATATAGAGAGGGAACAAAATCTGGCCTTGTGCGTTTTGGTCAGAATTGCAGAGCATCTCTGGTCAACGCTTGTTGGGGGACATCAATGCCAAACAGACCCGTTGGTGACTTTACGCTGGATAGTCTGACCAGCCGTTTTTGCTACTGGCAAAGCGCGACAGGCAATCGATACATTTTTTCCCAGATTTCACAAAACGACATCGCAAGTTTCGAAAACTGCGTTCTCTTGCTCGCAAGGGAAGGAGCCGACCATCCGAGGGTGGAGTGGATTGGCGACATAGCAGACCTGTCATCCGATGCGCTCGCGAACTGGGCGGACACCGATCACCAGCCGCTCGGCATCTATGTGCATCTTCTTTCGGGCAGTCAGGAAGAACAGCAAAAGGTCATCGCGGATCTTTCTGATCGGGTTGATCGCGCCGGAAAATCACACTTCCACCTCAGCGCCTGATACCACCACACGCAGCCGACAGACCTACCCCCCGTTTGCACGCAAGCCCTCAGCCAGTGCAAACAGCTCGGGATCATCAATGTCGATGTCCTTGAGATGATCCACAGTGTTGAGAACATAGTCGATATTCGGCCCCGCCTTGCCCTCTCCGGCCAGCACGATGCGTTTCTGCTCTTCAATTGACAGTTTGCCCGCATATTGTTCGTGCGCGGGATCTGCCACATAGGTCAGCGCCAGAACGTCATCGCCCATGCGATCACCCGTCAGGAAACGCACGGTTCCGGTTTCCTCCAGATAGACCGATGTCACCTGCTCCCGTTCGCGCAAGTAGGCAATCACCGCGTCCCGGTTTTCGCCCGCCGCGCGAAAGGCCATGCCAATGCTCTCGCCCCCGCGCGCAAGTCCAAGCACCAGCCCGGGCTTTTCAGGCGTTCCGCGGTAGACGTAGGAATAGACGCACAAGGAGCGATGATAGCCCTCGAGCACCGCCACATGCGCCTCTTCAAATGCAAACCCCGGCCGCCACATCAGGGAGCCATATCCAAACACCCACAAATCATCCATTCCGTGTCACTCCGCTGTTCGTCAGGGTTCGAAAAAGCTGGTCACCGTCGCAACTGTGCCTTGATTGACCAGCATAGAAGGGCGACAAGGGCTCTGGATATCAATCCGCCCCGGCATTTGCAACCGGGGGAGAGACGCAACACACTTGGCCGTGCCAGCAACAGGATCAGTTTTCGCAATGCAGACCGACGTGACCGAAAAAAAATCCCAACGCAAATATCTTTATCTCATCGGTGCCCTTGTCCTCGTCTTCGCCGCCTGGTCAGCCTTCTGGTACACCAGCTACACAAAAACGCAGGACCTCGTCTCCAAGCTGATGGACAAAGAGGTCAATGGCGTGCGCCTCTTGTCCTGTGCGGATCAAACCCTTGGCGGTTATCCGTTTCGGCTTGTCCTGACCTGCTCTTCCTATGAGATCAATGACCCCAGAAGCGGCTGGCAGGCGCGCGGCGGACCCTTGCGTACGCTGTGGCAGGTCTACGCGCCCAATCTGGCCGTGATCGAAGCGGAAAACCGACTGGATCTGGAGCACAGCCTCTCCGGCGAGAGCTTTAGCATGGTCGCCGAACTGATGCGCGGCTCGGTCCGCTTTAGCCCCAGCGATTTTATCACCCGTGCCTCCTTCGAGGCCGAGAAGCCCGTGCTGTCGTCCAACAACCCGCAGCTCGCGCAATGGCTTGACGATGTCTCGGCAGAAGAACTGGCGCTGCACCTGAGGCCAAATCCGGACAACAGCGACGACCTTGATCTGGCCCTGTCCGCCACCGACCTGTCGGCAAACCGGTTACCGGTCGTCTCGGGCGAGATCGCCTTCACGGCTGTCGATGGTCTTTCGCCCGCCATTCGCACTCAGGGCAATCCGGCGCGCGCATGGCTCACCCAATCAGGTCAGATCGCAGGCATCGACAGCCGGCTGGAGATCGGCCAGAAGACGCTGAAGCTGGGCGGCGATATCTCGTTCGACGCCATCGGCCTTGCCAATGGTGTCCTCAAGCTGCGCATTCTCAATCTGCCGGCAACCGAAGCGACCAGCAACTTCACACTGACGGCCAAAAAGGACGGCCTCAACGGACCACTCACCGCCATGCAACTGATGGGTAAACCGGTCAAGGACGGCGACCTGATCGGCTCGGAGGTCAAGGTCACGCTGGACAAGGGCAAAATCAAGACCGGCTTCCTGACCCTTGGCAGCATCCCGCCCCTTCAGATGTAAAAAACACCGCATGAAAAAGGGCGCCCGCAACCAAGTGGACGCCCTTTACGATCTCAGATCTCAGCCAAGCCTCTCAGCTGCCAGTATATTCGTGATTGTCCCGATTGAGCACCGGTGCGTGACTTTCACCATCTTTCAGGTGGCGACCGAAGTCCGAGGCATCCACTTCCTGCCCGGCATCGATGATGCTCCTACGGATCGAACGGGTGCGCGAGAAAAGCTCGTACAGCGTGTCGCCGTCGCCCCAGCGGATGGCCCGCTGAAGCGCCGTCAGATCCTCGCTGAAGCGACCCAGCATTTCCAATGCGGCTTCCTTGTTATGCAGGAAGACATCGCGCCACATGGTCGGATCGGATGAAGCAATTCGGGTAAAATCCCTGAACCCACCAGCGGAATATTTGATCACCTCGGAATCGGTCACCTGCTCAAGATCGGATGCCGTGCCGACGATGTTGTAGGCGATGAGATGCGGCAGATGGGACGTGATGGCCAAAACATTGTCATGATGATGGGCCTCCATCAAATCGACATTGGAGCCAAGAAGGGTCCAGAAGTCCCGAACCTTCTTGATGGCCGCCTCGTCAGTTCCCTCAGGCGGGGTGAGAATGCACCAGCGATTGACAAAAAGCTCGGCAAACCCGGCATCTGGCCCCGAATACTCCGTACCGGCGATGGGATGGCTGGGCACGAAATGCACGTAATCAGGCAAATGCGGCTGCATCTGTCTGATGATGGAAGCCTTCACGGAGCCGACATCGGTAACAATCGCCCCCTC
The DNA here is from genome assembly GCF_900215505.1 of Cohaesibacter sp. ES.047. Classification (NCBI taxonomy): domain Bacteria; kingdom Pseudomonadati; phylum Pseudomonadota; class Alphaproteobacteria; order Hyphomicrobiales; family Cohaesibacteraceae; genus Cohaesibacter; species Cohaesibacter sp. ES.047. The sequence goes on along the minus strand of NZ_LT907844.1, from coordinate 1,107,082 downwards.
GGCGAGGCTTGGCGCAATGGTCTTGGCCACCGCCTCACAGGCCCCGACAGGGGTGCAGACAATCACAAGGTCGGCATCCTTCACCGCCTCAACCTGATCCATATGGTAGCTGTCACCCAACCCCAGCTCTTCCGCCCGATCAAGGGTGGCCTTGGACCGTGTGGTGATCGCAATATGCTGCACCAGTCCTTTTTGCCGGGCAGCAAGGGCAATCGAAGACCCCAAAAGACCAATTCCGATCAGGGTCATGCGCTTGAACATGAACTCGGCCATCATTGCTCCCCGGTCATGAAATCGGTCAGATGCTTGATCACATCTTCGCAGGCTTCGGCGCTGCCGATCGTCATGCGCAGGGCATTGGGCAGATTGTAATTGCTCACCTGACGCAGAATGCAGCCATGATCAAGCAGATATTTGTCTGCATCTGCAGCCGTTCTACCTTGTGAAACCGGAAAGTGGACAAGCACAAAGTTGGCAACACTTGGCGTGACCTTCAGGCCGATGTCTTCCAGCGCCTTGGAGACCTTGGGCAACCATTCGCTGTTGTGCGCCACTGCAGCGCGCACGAAGTCCTGATCCCGAACGGCGGCAACCCCGGCAGACTGGGACGGCCCGGACACGTTGAAGGGTCCGCGAATGCGGTTCATCGCACCGATGATCGCCTCGGGACCGTAGCACCAGCCAAGCCGAAGGCTGGCAAGCCCGTAAATCTTGGAATAGGTGCGCGTCATGACAACATTGTCGGAACTTCCCGCCAGCTCGATCCCGGCTTCATAGTCCGTTTCGGTGACATATTCAGCGTAGGCCGCATCCAGCACCAGAACCACATTGCCCGGAAGGCCCCTATGCAAACGGCGGATTTCGGAAAACGGCAGATAAGTCCCCGTCGGATTGTTCGGGTTGGCAACGAAGACCATTTTGGTCTTTTCAGTCACAGCCGCAAGGATCGCATCCACATCGGTCGTGAAATCCCTCTCCTTGACCACGATGGGCATCGCCCCGGCAGCTTGAATGGCAATGGGATAGACCAGAAAACCATATTCGCAATAAATCGCCTCGTCGCCGCTTTCGAGGAAGGAATAGGCCAACAGGTTGAGAATTTCATCAGACCCGGCACCACAGATGATCCGGTCAGGGTGGATGCCGTGAACCTCGCCGATCGCCTCGCGCAACGCGCTGCTGCCACCGTCGGGATAGAGCTCAAGCTGACCGGCCATCTGACGATAGGCATCGACGGCCTTGGGGCTGCTCCCCAGCGGACTTTCGTTCGATGACAGCTTGTGAACGCGACCGCTCACATTGGCTTTGCTCTTGCCCGGAACATAAAGGGGAATCCCGGCAACACTATCGCGTGGTTTCGGACACAGTGGCTCTTGGTTCAGAGACATGGCTCCACTCCTGCACTTTCTTTTAGTCTTTGGCTTTCTATCTTTGGCTTGGCCAGTCTTACAGCCAAGCTCGCGACCCGTTCAAGGAAAAAGCCGCAGATCCTCGAATTTCATGTCAGCCATGCTCGAAAGCGGCGGCCAAGGCGTCACGTCAGGGAGATCGGGCTCCAATAGCCGCCCACATTGCCCCGCACAACGATGGAATTCGCACCCAAGGGATCATCCGACGTCTCCGCCCTGTCCGTCAGCCCCTCGATCTGGAAATCCGTCACCGAGAAGGGCATTGTAGCCAGGATTTCGATCCCGTCTTCTTCGTCGCATACAGAGAGGATCGTCCCGCCAACAGCCCGAATGGCGTCATCAGCACGTGCGCGGTCTGCAGCCTTGATGGCCACGAGATTCATGTCCGGAACGGATGTATCCATCAACGGCATGGAGAGCACCACAGCATCGGTATCGACAGGTCGCCCTTCCTGACGGATCACCGGAAGACGCGCGATCACCTGCACCTCCCGCTTCGACAGGGACAACCACCAAGGCGTTTTTGCGATCTCCGCCAGACCGACCACACCCAGTACAGAGCCTTCTCCGGCACGCACCTGTTTGATCACCTCTTCGGCACTCGGGGCTTCCTTGAAGCCCACCGTGAAGCCGAAATAGAACCGGGCCACATCCCTCAGGGCCGCCCCTGGTGCAACCACCACATCAAACGGTGCCTGCATATGAGTGAAGGTGGCGATGATCTCCCGCCAGAGATGCTCGACCGTGGTGATCGGCAAAATACCCCTGTGACGCCCCACCAGACGGCGCATCATGTCCACTTCGCGTCCGGGCCGGAACGCAGCGCCGGGCTTGTCCGTGCGCTTGACCGAAATCAGCGCCTTGACGATTTCGCTGCGTTCGATAAGAGAATGATGGATCACTTCATCGATCCGGTCGATCCGCTGGCGCAATTCATCCAGCGTTGGCGCGTCCGATGTGTCGCGCTCCTTGGAACTTTCAGTCATGTCCGGTCCTGAGCAGAGTGTCTTGCCTTGCCAATTGGCCTTGTCAATTGACAACCATTCTTAGAAAAGGCGGGCCCGAAAAGCAAAGAAAACATTTGACACCGCCCCGATCCGTGCCTAGCTACGTGAAAATGATCTTGTCCTCGCAGCATTGCGGACAAGAAGGCAGGGAAGGAGCAAGCACACCTGATGTTGCAGATTTTTACCCCCAATTCGGCTTGATCTGACAGACTGTCAGGCAGCTCCCGAAACCGGAAACCACCCTAGACCTGCAACAAGACAAGGACGCGAGGCCAACCATGACCGCTCCAGCCGACATCGAAGCTCAGACCAGCGCCGCGGCCACTTCGGAGGATCTGGCCTTGCAGGAAGCAAGAACCCCTTCCAGCCAGAGCGCCACATTCGGCCCGGACGAGCCGCTGGAACTGGATGCCGGCTCAACGCTCAGCCCCTTCACCATCGCCTATGAAACCTATGGCACTCTCAATGAGGACCGCAGCAACGCCATCCTTGTCTGCCATGCGCTGACCGGCGACCAATATGCGGCCTCCCCCTCCCCCGTCACCGGCAAGCCGGGCTGGTGGACAACCGTGATCGGGCCGGGCAAACCGATCGACACGGACCGCTATTTCGTCATCTGCTCGAATGTGCTCGGCGGCTGCTCCGGCTCGACGGGCCCGGCTTCCATCAATCCCGAAACCGGCAACGCCTATGGTCTTGAACTGCCGGTGATTACCATCCGCGACATGGTGCGCGCCCAGACCATGCTCATTGATCGGCTGGGCATCGACAAGCTGTTCAGCGTCATCGGCGGCTCCATGGGCGGCATGCAGGCCATTCAATGGACATCGGAATATCCCGAGCGCTGCGCATCGGCTGTCTTCATCGCCACCGCCCCCCATCATACCTCGCAGAATATCGCCTTCTACGAGGTCGGTCGTCAGGCGGTGATGGCCGATCCGGAATGGCATGGCGGGCGTTATCTCGATTTTGGCACCACGCCGCGCAAGGGCCTGTCCGTTGCACGCATGGCCGCCCATGTCACCTACATGTCCGAGCAGTCCTTGCAGAGCAAATTCGGTCGCAACCTGCAAAATCGGGAAGCCAAGACCTTCTCGTTTGATGCGGACTTCCAGATCGAGAGCTATCTGCGCCATCAGGGCATGACTTTCGTGGATCGCTTCGATCCCAATTCCTACCTCTATGTTACTCGTGCAATGGACTATTTCGACATCGCGGCGGATCATGGCGGGCAATTGGCCAAGGCGTTCACCGAAACCACCCCGCGCATTTGTCTGGTCTCCTTCACCTCGGACTGGCACTATCCGACCTCCGGCAGCCGGTTGCTGGTGCATGCCCTTAATGCGGCGGGGGCTTCGGTCAGCTTTGTCGAGATCGAGAGCGACAAGGGACACGACGCCTTTTTGCTGGAAGAACCCGAGTTCTTTGACGCCATCAATGGCTTCCTCAATTCAGCCGCTCGCGAGCACAAGCTGGATCCGGCCAAACCGGCCACCGCGCCAAATGACAGCGACGAGGCACCCGAATGAACAAAGATTTCCACAAAATGCCTCTCATCGTAGGCGGGCGGGCCGACAACACCCGCATCGACTTCGAACTCGTGTCAGACATGGTGGAGGCGGGATCGCGTGTGCTTGATGTGGGCAGCGACGATGGCGGCTTGCTTGAGGTGTTGCGCGACAAACGCAATGTCGAGGGACGGGGCATCGAGCTGTCACAGCGCGGCGTCAACAAATGTGTGGCGCGGGGCCTTTCTGTCATTCAGGGAGACGCCGACAAGGATCTGATCTACTATCCGGACAACAGTTTCGACTATGTCATCCTCAGCCAGACCATTCAGGCGACCCGCAACCCGCGCAATGTGCTTGAGCATCTGTTGCGCATTGGTTCGAAGGCCATTGTCTCCTTCCCCAATTTCGGCCATTGGCGCGTGCGTTCCGACCTGATGCTCCACGGCCGCATGCCGGTGAACGACTATCTGCCCTACAGCTGGTACGACACGCCCAACATCCATTTCTGCACGGTGCGAGACTTCGTCAATCTGTGCAAGGAAACCGATGCCGTCATCGAAAAGGCCCACGGCCTTCAAGGCAACGGCGAGCGCATATCCTTCAGCGCGCCATGGTGGTTCTGGAATCTGTTCGCCGAGCAGGCCATTTTCCTGCTGAGTCGCTCTCCTCAGGACTGAGGATCGCTATCCCGCCAGTCGACATCACCCTGCCAGTCGAAAAAGGGATTGCGAAGATGGGAGGCGGAATAGCTCGTGGGCAGGTTGGGCACCGGCAGGAACACGGGCCGGAAACTTGCTTGCAACATGTTCGCTTCCTGTGCTGGCAGAGCCTGACGCATCAGCTTGGTCGCTTCGACGATATGGACGCCCGCAAAAGCAGGCCAACAGCGCCTGCCGATTCTCTCCCAAAGCCGCGCTGAACCGAAATAGCCCTTGCCCTTGAACGGGCCAAAATGCAGCGCTTCGCTCCAGCGCAAAGGGGTGAACATGGTGTCGCGCATCAGGTGCGTCAGTTGTCCTTTTGAGAAGGGACGGCCATAGGCAAAGGGGGAATGCTCCACGCGGGCCCACACACCACGCCGGTTCGGGACCACCACAAGCAAGCGTCCGCCGGGCGTTAACACCCGCCAGATCTCGCGCAGGTGCGTCGCCGGATTGTCAACCAGTTCGAGCATGTGAATGAGCAGGATCCTGTCGATACAGGAATCCGGTAGCGGAAGGGCATCGGCATCCATCAACGTCGTCAGAGAAGCCCCGCTGGAAGGCCAATAGACCGCCCCCTGCCTCGACGGCATGAAGGCCAGCGAGCGTCCAGCCTCACCCCGCATGGACCTGAGATAGGGTGGCGCATAGCCAACACCGAGCACGCTGAGACCATTGAGATTGGGCCAATGGTGGCGAACTCCCTCATTGATGTGCTGCGCGGCCGCGACGCCAAGAGGCTGGGCGTAGAAATTCCGAAGATCGAGAACATCAAGAAACATGCATTCTCACTTTTGTTGACCCTGTCCGACCCGCGCCAATGCGGGAGCCATGCAGGCTACAGTGCACTCTTACAATGTGGCATCGCCAGACGCGGAATCCAACCCCTGTCGGCCCTGTCACTTTTGCCCATTGCACACACCCGCCGCAGAACGATACAGAACGGTAATTATGCAATAGAGCACTCAGCTCGTCTTATTTTTGCTATAGAAACCTTTCAATCTATGTAACACTCGCAGCGACAACAAACGGCTCATCCGGGGAGAAAAATCGCGTGACCAAACATGCACTTGTAACCAAACTCATTCCGTGTCTTTCGGACAATTATGCGGTCCTGGCCCACGACCCGGAAGAAAAGGTGACAATTCTGGTCGATGCACCGCAGGACGCGCCAATCCTTGAAGCACTTGAGGAAACCGGATGTCCACTGACGCATATCCTGATCACCCATCATCATCATGACCATGTCGGCGGGCTCGCCGCGATCAAGGCCAAGACCGGTGCCCAGGTCTGGGGTCCGGAAATGAGCCGCGAGAAAATCGGCCTCATCGATCACGGGGTCGATGACGGCAACAAGTTCAAGGTCGGGGCGGTCGATGTCTTCTGTCTGGGCACTCCGGGCCACACGCTTGACCATATCAGCTACTGGATTCCCGATGCCCAACTGGCCTTCACGGGCGACACCCTCTTCGCTCTGGGCTGCGGGCGTGTCTTTGAAGGCACGTTGAAGGATATGTGGTTCTCGGTCGACAAGTTGGCCAAATTGCCACCAGAGACCACGATCTTCTGCGGCCACGAATATACACAAACCAACGCCGAATTCTGCCTGACAATCGAGCCGGACAACGAGCTTTTGCAAGCGCGCGCAGCAGACATTCGGGATAAAAGGGCCAAAGGGGAGCCAACAATTCCCTCCAGCATGCTTGACGAGCTGACCACCAACAGCTTCGTCCGCGCCAACCATCCCGACGTCAAGGAAGCTCTTGGCATGGAAAAGGCATCGGATGCGGAGGTTTTTGCCGAAATCCGCCGCCGCAAGGACAGATTCTGAGGCGGTCTGACCCGTCGTCGAAAGGCGCGCAAGGGCGGACTAGAACGGCTCCTGACCAAACAGTTTCTTGGCGGTTTCGTTGATCAGCGTGTGGCGGCGGTCGAACTTCTTGGCCAGAATGATGTTGGTCATGGTCCGCGTCACGCCCTCGATTTCGCCGATCTCGTCAAGCAGGGCATCAAGATCTTCAAGTTGCGGCATTTCGACGATCAAGGCCAGATCGAACGCTCCGTTGACCGTGAAGCAGGAGGAGACTTCAGGGAAGTCTTCCAGTTTGCGCACGATCAGCGCCTGCATCTTGGGGTCGATCTCGACGAAGACAATGGCCCGATTGAGCGCATCCATCGGGTCGCTGTTCAAAAGCACCGTGAAGCCGTCAATAACCCCTTCACGTTTCAAACGCTCTATGCGCTCATGCACCGTCGAGCGGGCAACGGAGAGCTTGCGTCCGATTTCGGAGGTCGACAGCCGCGCATCCGCCTGCAACAACCGGATCAGTTGGCGATCAAGATCATCAAGCGAACGCCGCATGGCGCATCTCCCCAATTTGGATTCGTGTCTAAACCACTCTAGCGCCCGCGGGCTCCGAATGCCCATGCGCTTGGCTCACTTATTCATGATTTTCCATCAGGCGCAAACTGCAAAATACCGCATAATCACAATTATCCAGCAAATTGCCAAGCCTTACCGGCAATCTATAGGTCATGCCAAACTGGCCCCTGTCACCGCGACACACACCGCTTTATACTCTTGTCCAACCTAAAGAAAACAATAAATTTCAATAGCATAAAAGGCTGGCTGCACCCTCCCGAGCGGACCGGCCGAACACCTTCTTCCGGAGAATCCCATGAATGTTTCAATGCAACAGACGCTGCAAAGCGATACCAGCGCCCTTCTTGAAAAGCTCGGTGTAAAAGCCGAACGACTGACCGGCTCGCTGGCTGTCAAAAGCCCCATCGACGGCGGGGTCATCGCCTATATAGCCGAACAGGATGCCGATGCGATGAATGCCGCGGTCGATACAGCGCATGAGGCCTACCTCAAATGGCGCACCGTCCCGGCCCCGGTCCGGGGCGAGCTCGTTCGCCTGCTCGGTGAAGAATTGCGCACCCACAAGGACGCCCTTGGTCGCCTCGTCAGCATCGAAGCGGGCAAGATCGTCTCCGAAGGCCTTGGCGAAGTGCAGGAAATGATCGACATCTGCGACTTCGCGGTCGGCCAGTCGCGCCAGCTCTACGGCAAAACCATTGCCTCTGAACGCCCCGGTCACCGGATGATGGAAACATGGCATCCGATGGGTGTCTGCGGCGTCATTTCCGCCTTCAACTTCCCCGTCGCCGTCTGGTCCTGGAACACCTGCCTCGCTCTGATCTGTGGCGATGCCGTGGTCTGGAAGCCGTCTGAGAAGACGCCGCTCACGGCCCTTGCCTGCGATGCCATCCTTGGCCGTGTCATCGAAAAATTCGAGGCCGCCCCCGAAGGCTTGCACCAGCTTGTCATCGGTGGACCTGCTGCCGGTGAAGCGCTGGTTGACAACCCCAAGGCCCCGATCATCTCGGCAACCGGCTCCACCCGCATGGGCCGCGCGGTCGGCCCACGCGTTGCCAACCGCTTCGGACGTTCGATCCTCGAGCTTGGCGGCAACAATGCCATGGTCGTCGCCCCGAGCGCCGATCTCGACATGGCTGTCCGCGCCATCTGCTTCTCGGCTGTGGGCACTGCAGGCCAGCGCTGCACGTCCCTCAGACGCCTCATCGTTCATGACAGCATCGCTGATCAACTCGTTGAGCAGCTCAAGAAAGCCTATGGCACCCTGCCAGTTGGCTCGCCGCTCGATGCAGGAACACTCGTCGGACCGCTCATCGATGAAGACGCCTTCAACGGAATGCAGGCGTCTCTCACCGCAGCAAGGGAACAGGGCGGCACCGTGACGGGCGGCACCCGTGTCGAGAAGGAAGGCCTTGGCGGCTGCTACGTCACCCCGGCCCTTGTTGAAATGCCAAGCCAGAGCGATGTGGTGAAAACCGAAACCTTCGCCCCAATCCTCTATGTCATGCGCTATAGCGAATTCGCCGATGCACTCGCCATGCACAATGACGTGCCGCAGGGTCTGTCATCCTGCATCTTCACCCTCAATATGCGTGAAGCAGAAGACTTCATGAGTGCAGCGGGTTCGGATTGCGGCATCTGCAACGTCAACATCGGCCCGTCGGGCGCTGAAATCGGCGGCGCATTCGGGGGTGAGAAGGAAACCGGCGGCGGTCGCGAATCCGGCTCTGATGCCTGGAAGAGCTATATGCGCCGGGCCACCAACACCATCAACTATTCCGCCGAACTTCCGCTCGCTCAGGGCGTCTCCTTCGACGTCTAGAGCAGGATCACGGTCAGCAAAAACAAAAGGGCCGGCAACGGCCCTTTTTCATGTCTGAATGCGTGCCAGATCGTTCGATGTGACACCGAATTGTCGACTGTCTTCAATGTACCTCTTGAACCAAAATTAAAATGTTATAATGTAACATCCCCTAGCCACAGCCGACCAATAGGCACAGCACATTCGTGACCACATCAGATCCATTGATTTCAGGGAAAAACATAACCGTCAGAAGTGACGGGAAATTTCTCCTTGAGTCCGTCTCCATTTCCGTCGCCAAAGGCGAGATTGTCACCATCATCGGCCCCAACGGCGGTGGCAAGACAACCCTTGTCAAAGCCTTGCTGGGCCTGCGCCCGATCAATGCGGGCATCGTGACACGCAAATCCGGCCTCAAGGTTGGCTATGTGCCGCAAAAGCTGGTCATCGACCGCACATTGCCGCTCACAGTCAAGCGCCTGATGACCCTGACCGAGCCCAACGATGGCGCAAGCATTCTTGCGGCGCTGGAGGAAACCGGCGTTGCCCACAAGCTCAATGACAACATCCACACACTGTCAGGTGGCGAGATGCAGCGCGTTCTTCTCGCCCGGGCGCTTGTGCGCAAACCCGACCTGATGGTGCTCGACGAACCGGTTCAGGGCGTTGATTATGTGGGCGAATTATCGCTCTACAATCTCATCGAGGCGATCCGCAACCGCCACCAGTGTGGCATCCTACTGGTCTCCCACGATCTGCATATGGTGATGCGCGCTTCGACTCACGTCATTTGTCTCAACACCCATGTCTGCTGTCATGGCCAGCCTGCCGATGTGGAGCAGAGCCCGGACTATCAACGCCTGTTCGGGGCCAAGGGCCTGCAGACCATGGCTCCCTACAGTCATCACCATTCGCACAGCCACGACCCGCTCGACGCCGACATGCTCGAGACTGGCTCCTGCTCCTGTGGTGATGATCATGATCACGCACATACTCAAAAAAGCGGAGGCGGTGATGCTTGACGATTTCTTCACCCGCGCCCTGATCGGCGGCCTCGGCATCGCCCTTGTAACCGGCCCCTTGGGCTGTTTCATCGTCTGGCGCCGCATGGCCTATTTTGGCGAGACCATGGCCCACGCGGCACTGCTCGGCATCGCTCTTAGCCTGATGATGGATCTGTTCCCCGTCACGGGTGTCTTTGCTGTCTCGATCACGATTGCCATCGCGCTTTACGGTCTCGAACGCCTCGACCGATTGTCGAGCGACACGCTGCTGGGGATCCTGTCTCATGCCTCGCTGTCGTTGGGACTTCTGGCTCTGGGCTTCATGACATGGCTGCGGGTGGATATCCTGACCCTGCTGTTCGGCGACATCCTTTCGATCAACCGCACTGACCTTGGCATCATTTGGGGTGGCGGAGCGCTGGTTCTTCTTCTGCTCATCAGCCATTGGCGCAGCCTCTTGGCCACCACCATCAGCCCTGATATCGCAGCCGCTGAAGGTCTGCCGACCAAACGCGCAAATCTCGTCTTCATCCTGCTGATTGCTTTGGTGATTGCAGTGGCGATGAAGCTGATCGGTGTGCTGCTGATCACCTCATTGCTGATCATCCCGGCCGCCACGGCGCGTCAGTTTGCACGCGGCCCAGAGGGCATGGCGATCATGGCTGCGCTCTTGTCGTGTCTCAGCGTTGCCATGGGCCTCAATGGTTCGCTGAACTGGGACTCGGCACCGGGCCCGTCCATCGTCTTTAGTGCCTTTTTGCTGTTCCTCGCTGCCCTGATTGTTGCACCGGCCATCCGCCAGTTGCGCCAACGCTGAGCGGATCAACCGGGACGCCGCCGGAAGATCAGTTCCTTGGAGGCCAGCACCGCCCCGAAGGTAATCAGGAAAGCGGCAAGCGCGATGATCCAGGAAAAGTCGGCAAACCCGGCGAGCACCAGCACCGCTGTGGAGAGGAGCGGCGCTGCATAGGAAGCAGCACCCAGAACCTGAATGTCTCCATGCTTGACGCCAAAGTCCCAGACATAAAAGGCAGCCCCCACGGGCATGAGACCAAGACCCAGCACCGCCAGCCATTCCATCAGGGAAGCAGGCCAGACTGTGACCTCAAAGGCCAAATGCGCAAAGGCGCTCAAGACCGCTGTCACAAGGCAGAAACCGACGACGACATCGGTTGGCACGGTAGAAAAACGCCGCGACAGAACCGAATAGCTCGACCATGTGAAGGCGCAGATGATTGCCGCGAGATAGCCGCTGGAATAGCGCGCATCAATCGTAATCCCCTGCCCCTTGGAGACGATGAGAACGGTCCCGACCAACCCCAGAAGCGCACCGGCTCCATGGAACCAGCGCAGCCGCTCGCCGGGCAGCAAGGCCGACAGCACGACAATGAGCAGCGGCCACAGGTAGGCAATGAGTCCCGCCTCCACCGGGGGCGCCAGCCGCAAAGCGGTATAGTAGGAAAAATGATAACCAAACAGGCCGACCACCCCGAGCGCCCAGACCGGCCATGGTTGCCGGAGCGACCGGATGGCACCGGGCCGAAACATCCAGCTGACAAGCCCGATGGAGCCACCAACAAGAAAGGTCATCGCGGTGAGCTGAAACGGCGGCACCTTTCCACTCGCGGCAGTGAACAGCGCGAGCAGCGCCCACATCAAAATGGCAGTAAACCCTATGAGAGTGGCAAACAGGCGTCTTGGCATACCGGCTCCGTTCCGTCTTTTATCGGCCCGGCAATCAAATAGACAAAGGCCGCGAGTGGAAAGACCCGCGGCCCGTTATCAAAGGATATTTCTCACGCTTCACTTCTAGAAAGCGCGTAATCAGCCGTTGGCCATATATTGCCCACCATTCACGGTCATCACGGCGCCGGTGATAAAGGCCGCCTTCTCTGATGCCAGAAAGGCCACCATCGCACCGATTTCCTCAGCTTGCCCCAAACGCCCGACAGGAATGCCTGCAACAATGCTTTCGAGCACCTTTTCGGGAACCGCAGCAACCATGTCCGTGTCGATATAGCCCGGACAAATGCAATTGACGGTAACGCCCTTGCGCGCGGTTTCCTGCGCCAGTGCCTTGGTAAAGCCGATCACCCCGGCCTTGGCGGCCGAATAGTTGGTCTGGCCCATCTGGCCCTTTTGGCCATTGATCGAGGAGATATTGATGATCCGTCCGTGACCACGGGCGCGCATTTCATCAATGACGGGCTTGGTCATGTAATACATCGAATTGAGATTGGTGTTGATCACCTCGTGCCACTGGTCAAGCTCAAGTTTGTGAATCATCCCATCGCGCGTAATGCCCGCATTGTTGACCACGATATCGACGATGCCGAGTTCATCCTCGACCCGACGAAGACCTGCCTTGCAGGCTTCGAAATCCCCGACATCCCATTTGAAGGCCTTGATCCCTGTGCGTTCCGCAAAGGCTTTTGCCCGCTCGTCATTGCCTGCATAGTTGGCAGCAACAACAAACCCGACATCCTTGAGCGCCATGGAAATGGCTTCCCCGATCCCCCGGGTTCCGCCCGTGACGACAGCTACTTTCGACATACTTTTCCTCCCCTCGTCAGCCTCTCTCGCGATCATCCCTTCATGATCGAGCGAAGCGCCGACTTTGCCACTTTCTTGCCCCTTGGCGTCCGGCCCGGTTCTGTCTGTACCGGGTTCGTCCTCTTCGTGACTGGACCCGCGTGCCCCTGCATCCTCTTGCAGAGTATCGTCTCCAGAGCCGGAGCCCAAAAGGCCTAACCTCCTCAACAGGGCGGCAAGGCCGCCCTGCACCCTCGTTTTGGGACTGCGAAAGGCAGTCAGGCACATGGCCTAGCGCTCAACGCAAAGGGCAACGCCCATGCCACCACCGATGCAAAGGGTGGCCAGACCCTTTTTGGCATCGCGGCGCTTCATCTCGTGCAGCAGGGTGACAAGCACCCGGCAGCCCGATGCCCCGATGGGATGGCCAATGGCAATCGCCCCACCATTGACGTTGACCTTCTCGACATCCCAACCCATGTCCTTGTTCACGGCGCAGGCCTGCGCGGCAAAGGCTTCGTTGGCTTCGATGAGGTCAAGATCCGCAGCGCTCCAGCCAGCCTTCTCAAGCGCCTTGGTCGACGCCGGGATCGGACCGGAGCCCATGATCGCCGGATCGGTCCCCACAGAGGCCCAGGACTTGATGGTGGCAAGAGGCGTCAAGCCCCGCTTGGCGGCCTCGTCCGCGCTCATCAAAATAACAACGGCTGCGCCATCATTAATCCCCGACGCGTTACCGGCTGTCACCGATCCATCCTTGGCGAAGGCCGGACGCAGTTTCTGCATGCCTTCAAGATTGGCACCGTGGCGAATATATTCGTCATCCTCGACAATGCGTTCCTTGCGGCGCTCGGTGACGCTCACCGGCACGATTTCATCTTTGAATTTGCCGTTCTTCTGGGCAGCTTCCGCCTTGTTCTGAGAGGCAACCGCGAATTCATCCTGAACCTCGCGCGAGATATCCCATTGATCGGCGACATTTTCTGCAGTCTGCCCCATGTGATAGTCATTGAAAGCACACCACAGACCGTCCTTGATCATCGTATCGATGAACTTCACGTCCCCCATCTTGGTGCCGGATCGCATCTGGGCTGCGTGCATGGACAGGGACATGTTCTCCTGACCACCAGCAACCACGATGTTGGCATCGCCCATCGCAATCTGCTGCATCCCGAGCGCAACGGTTCGAAGTCCCGAGCCGCAGACCTGATTGATGATCCACGCCGGTGCCCGTTCGCCTACACCGGCCTTCAAGGCCGCCTGTCGCGCCGGGTTCTGCCCCTGACCACCGGTAAGGACCTGCCCGAGAATGACCTCGTCGACATCGGACGGATCGACACCGACCTGATCCAGCGCGCCCTTGATCGCAATGGCCCCCAACTCGCACGCTGGCGTGTTAGCAAATGAACCCAGAAATGAACCCACTGGTGTTCGAGCCGCAGCGACGATCACAATATCTTTGCCCTGTGTCATAACGTTTCCCTGTTGTTCGTCAAAATCTATTTCGCAGTCGCAACATATTCTATCGGTAGCTGCGCCATGCGAGGATACGGCTTTTTACCTTTTGTCCCACGAAAATCGGTTATAAAGCAGTTAAATGTCAATTAAGCCATGGATCTACTCACAAAGACGGAGGCCGATCCAGACATTTATGCTGCAGTGCAAGAGTATGCATCTTACGCACCTGCGAAGAGTTGCAGCTTCCTCTTGGCAATGCAGCATAGACAATTTAAGCTATGGCTCTTATGGAGGCGTGACGCGGAGATACGCCACTCTGTCACAATCGTGAGGCAATCGCATAATGTCGAAAAAGTCGGACCAGACGGTCATCAAAAAATACGCCAACCGGAGGCTCTACAACACGGGCACAAGCAGTTATGTCACGCTTGAAGACCTGTCCGAGATGGTCAAGGCAGAGGACGACTTTGTAGTTTATGATGCGAAAAGCGGCGAGGACATTACCCGATCCGTCCTCACGCAGATCATTTTCGAGCATGAGAACAAGGGGCAGAATCTGCTCCCGATCGCGTTTCTGAGACAGCTCATTCGCTTCTACGGCGATTCCATGCAGACGCTCGTGCCAAGTTATCTGGAATTCTCCATGCAGAACCTGACCAATGATCAGGATAACCTGCGCAAGAAGCTCACGGAATCCTTCGGCAATTCAGCCTTTGAAGCCATGGAAGAACAGGTTCGGCGCAATTCGGAGATGTTCGAGAATGCCATGAAGATGTTCATGCCCTTCTCCCAGACCGGCACCAGCGCCCAGCCCGCCAAGGAACCCGAAGCCCCGGCACCAGCGGCAAACGAGCTCGATAGTCTCAAGGACCAGATCGCAGAAATGCAAAAGAAGATCACTGAACTTGCCGACAAGAGCGCTGGAAGCAAATAGCGCTCAGTCAGTCCGGGCGACGGAATGATTGATGACGAAGGGAAACAAGACGGGCATGTACCCGTCTTATTTTTATGCTGCAACAAACAAGGACCGGGGTGGGCCTGATCTCAGCCAACCACCTGTTCGTCCGCGGCATCCCAAGGTTTTTCCTTGCTCGCCCGCCCGAAATGGAAGCCCTGCAGATATTCGATGTTCATGTCTGCGAGCAGGCTGACAATTTTCTCATTCTCCACCCACTCAGCCACCACATCGATCCCCAGCTCCTTGGCAAGATCGGCAAACATCCGCACGAAGGCACGGTTCTGGCTGTTGGTGTCGATGTCGACGACAAAACTGCCATCGATTTTCACCAGATCAAACTCCAGTGCCTGCAGATTGCGGAAGGACGTATAGCCCGCACCAAAGTCATCGATCGCGATCTTCGCACCAAGACTGCGCAGATCCCTGACGAATTTCTCGGCCACATCCATGTTGCGGATCGCGGCTTTTTCCGTGATCTCCACAATCAGGCGCTGGGCAACCTCGGGATAGTTGCCAACCCGGGCTTCAAGATAACTGTACCACTCCTTGTCCATGCCGACATCGGGTGACACATTGATGCTCAGGCGCGCATCCGGGTAGCTGAAAAGGACATCCAGCGTAATTTCAAGAATGCGATGATCCAGCATTGTCGCCAGCCCGAGTTGTTCGGCAAAATCAACAAAGGTTGCCGCATCAATCGGATTGCCGTCGCTGTCATCCACGCGCATGAGCACTTCATGAAAGGCAACCTCGTGGCTGCCACTGCGCACGATCGGCTGAAAGGCAAGCTCGATCCGCCGTTCGTTGAGCGCAGAAATGACCTCGTCAGACATGCGGATCATCTTTTTCCGCTCACTGAGCGCAAAGGGCACGCTATTGAAAGAGCGGAAGGACCCCCGACTATGCTGTTTCGCCCGATCCAGCGCATCCAGCGCACAGACTTCCGCAGTGCGCAGGTCCTTGATCTCTGGCCCCAGATACACCCCGCCCATGGTCAGGGTGACATGCACCGGCCCGGCATCGGTCTGGATCAGCTCTTCGCGCGCAGCTTCCAGAAAGCGCTCGGCCGTCGCCTCCATTTGCTTTTCGTCGCAATTGTTGATCAAGAGACCGAACTTGGTGCCCGACATCCGCCCCACCAGATCGCCATCACGCAGTCGGCGCGACACCCGCCGCGCGACTTCCTTGATCACCTGATCGGCAATGTCAAATCCGTAAGCCTCATTGACCACGCGGAAATTGTCGATATGGGCCACAAGATAACAGGCCTGGGTTCCCGACGCCTCGCGCCGCTCCAGAGCCTGACTTAACTGATCGCAGAAAACTGAACGGTTATAGAGGCCGGTCAATTCGTCAAACTGAGACAGGAAACGCAATCGTTGCTCACGATGCTGACGTTCATTGACCACACGCATGATGCCATGCACGTGATCAGCGCGGCCATCGCGACCAGCAAACCAGCGGCCGCTCTCCTCAACCCACAAACGGGTCTCAGATTCAAATCCCTGTGGGGCAAGGCAATAGATGCATTCGAACGGAACTCCCTTGCCATCGTCGCTGCGGCCAGATCCGAAAATGGACCGATAGCGCGCGCCGATCGTATCGGGCGTAACGTGATTGGCAAAGGCTTGCCCGGTCCCCAGATTGCCGATGACATCACACTGCAACACCTCATAGGCATTGCTGCTCCAGCGCAAGCGATCGCCGCCGGAATGCCATTCGTAGATGACTTCTCCAATCGATGTCAGGATGTCTCGTGCTTTTTCAGCCATCTTCCTGCCTGGAACCGGATCTGCAAGATCCTTGTTATCCTTTTTCGCCATCAGCCATTCTGTCCGGTCACATCCCCCCGCGGCAGGTAACCTACAAAACGCCAACGGCAGTCTTGGCGTGCAGACGCACTGCATAAAAGAGCGCCGGTTTGATTCCCCCATTAGACGCAATCAAGGTTAATTTTTCCCCAATATCAGGGGGAGAGTGCCAACAAGCCTGTTAACCAATGTCTTAACAAAGTCTTAACGACTGGCCCGCTTCTTGCTGCCATTCCAGTGAAACACCAAGATTTCACCAACAACTGTTTCGAAATGAAACAGGTCAGGAAGGCACTGGAATGTCCGCTTTGAAAATTGCCCCAGCTTTGCACACCGCTGCTGACCGACATCCCAATCACACTCCGCTGCTGACTCATTCTGGGACCGCGCACGGTGCACAAGCCCCCAAATCAGCTCAGGACGTGCACCAGCCCGACCCTGTCGCCGCGCCCATCAGGCCAGGGGCAGACTCGCACATTCAGGCACAGATTCTTGCAAGTGCTGGCTATCGCAGCTTCCGCCGCCCGACCACAAACGGCCCGCGCGACGCGGTCCGCGCCTACGCTCAGACACGCCGCCGCCCGGGCGCCGTTTCCGCGGCACCCCGCCTGCAAGCCATCATCTAGGAAAAAGTGTGGAGCGCTGTCGGTCACAGCCCGAAGCGCTCCGATAAAATCAATCAGCCTTGCGGACCGGGGCCAAACGTCATGTCCCGACGCGCCCCGCGAATGGTGACCGAATAGCCCGCGATCACATCGATCAGCGAAATCACCATCAGAATGAAAAAGACCGACGTCGCGGTCTCGCGCACCAGCAGAAACTCGATCAGATACGCCACGAAGAGCAAGGTCGAGAGGATGTGATCGACGATAGACCCCATCCCCGTGCGGGTGGCCTTCAAGATTTCCACAAACAGCAAGATCAGCGCCGCGATAATCATCAGATCGCCCAGCGTCAACGTCCAGCGCGCATCCGACAGCATCTGAACGGTAAAGATCGGCGCGCTCCAGGGATCACCCACCCGCGCTCCCATCAGGCCAAATGCGAAGGCGTTGTAAACAAACAGCGGCGCAATAAGCAGCGGAATATTGAAGAGCATGAAAAACTCCGAAACGTGTCTGACGATGAACGGCCACCAAACATAACAGCAAAAGGTGACGGGAAAGCAACCCCTCCTCATGCTCTGCTGCGAACGCTGTCCTGCTCAAGGCATGCCAAACAGGTCCTTAAGGAAGCGAGCAAACAGCAGGCACAAAAAAAGGCCGGATCACTCCGACCTTTTTTAACTTTTATCGTCAAGGATCTAAAGAGGATTACTCTTTGATTTCCAGAACTTGACGACCACGATACATGCCGGTCTTCAGGTCGATATGATGAGGACGGCGCAGCTCGCCAGAATCCTTGTCTTCGACATAGACCGACTGTTTCAGTGCGTCCGCAGAGCGGCGAAAGCCACGCTTCATGCGGGTCACTTTACTTTTTGGCACAGCCATGGTCAAAACTCCGTCGTCAATAGTCCAGCTTTCGGGGGTGACCCCCGTTGCGGATCGAACTCTAATGTAAGAGATTGCGCGCCTTATACAGAACCCCAAAGCTCTTGACCAGAGCAATCTTAGAAAAAAGACTGCTTTTTCGAGATTCTTTGGGTAAAGCGAGCACGTCCCGGCACAGATAGCGCTTTTTACAACAAAAATCAAAGGCGGAATCGCCCTCGGCGGGCAAATTCGGTGGGAATTTACCTTGAAGAAAGGCTGGTCAGGTCTTCAGACGAATTTTGCCAGATGCTCGGACAACAGGCGAGCATTGTCTTCCATTGCCGACTTGCGCCGCCAGATCATGGCGAGTTCCCGCTCCTTGTTGCGCTCATCCAGCGGGCGAACAATGATGTCCAGGCCATCCACCAGGCCGGTCCTCAACGCAATTTCGGGCAACAGCGTCACCCCCAAACCATTGGCCACCATCTGCACAACGGTCATCAGGCTCGTTGCCACGATCTGCTCGCGCCGGTCTTCGCCGGGCATGAGATCCGCACGCTTGAGACTGGTGAGGATGTGATCGCGGATGCAATGACCATCATCAAGCAGGATCAGAGGCTCCGAGCGCAAATCGAGCGCCGATATCGCCGCCTTGCTGGCAAGCGGGTGATGATACGGCAACGCAACATGGAACTGATCGGCGCCGAGGGACTGCATTCCAAACCCGTCGATCTGATACGGCAGGGCGATCACCGCCGCATCGATCCGCCCCGCACGCACATCATCCAGCAAGTGCCGGGTCAGTGTCTCATACAGATAGAGCTTGAGATCGCGATGCATGTTGCGCAACTCGGGCAAGGCACGCGGCAGGAGAAACGCACCAATCGAGGGAATGACCCCGAGCCGAAACTCCCCCGACAGGGGGTCTTGTTGCTGCTGAGCCAGCGCCACCAGATCATCAGCATCGCGCAGCAGCCCTTGCCCGCGCTCCAGAATCTCCTCGCCAATCCGCGTCAGTCGAAAGGTCTCGCTCTCCCGATCAACAAGTCGGACCAGCAACAACGTCTCCAACTGCTGGATCCCGGCACTGAGCGTAGACTGGGACACAAGGCAGGCCTCCGCCGCGCCGCGAAAGGATTTCTTTTCAGCCAGTGCACAAAGATATTGCAACTGTCTCAAAGTGGGTCGAACCGTCATTTGATTGCCATTTTGAAGGGAATTGATTGTGAATGTTACTCTACACGAGCCAATCGAAAAAATCGATTGGGATATTCGAAATTTGAGGTTTGATTGATCACTCTAAATATGGTTGAACAAAACATCAGATTTTGAATAATTCTAAACTCGGGCAAGTCCTCCCACCTTGCCCGAAGCGAATGGAGAAAAGACATGCTTGGTATTGGCGATAAACTCCCAGAATTTTCCGTCACTGGCGTAAAACCCGGCTTCAACGAAATCGTCGAAAACGGAGAAGATGCATTTGAAGCAGTCAACGAGAAAAGCTTCGAAGGCAAATGGAAGGTCATCTTCTTCTACCCCAAAGACTTCACCTTCGTCTGCCCGACCGAAATTGCCGAATTTGCTCGCCTCAAGGATGAATTCGAAGATCGCGATGCTGTGGTCATGGGCGGCTCCACCGACAACGAATTCTGCAAGCTGGCATGGCGCCGCGATCATCCGGATCTCGACAAACTGCCAATCTGGATGTTTGCCGACACCAACGGCTCGCTGGTTGACGGCCTTGGCGTGCGCCACCCGGACGGTGTTGCCTATCGCTACACCTATGTTGTCGATCCGGACAACACCATCCAGCACGTCTATGCAACCAACCTCAACGTTGGCCGTAACCCCAAAGACACCTTGCGCGTTCTCGACGCCCTGCAGACCGACGAACTCTGCCCCTGCAACCGCGAAGTTGGCGGCTCCACGCTGGGCTAATCGTCCCCAAATGCTCTTGAGGAGGGCGCATAACGCCCTTCTCACCATTGCCCATCCGACAATTCCGACAATCCCCAGCCCTTGCGACCATCCGGGCGCGGCAAGGGGATCCTTATGTCTTAATTCCTCTCTTTCAAGGACGCACCAGCATGACCATTGACAGCCTCAAGTCCCAGATGCCGGACTATGCCAAGGATGTGAAACTCAACCTCTCCAACATCGCCTCCGACGAAGCCCTGACCGACCAGCAGAAATATGGCCTGATGGTCGCCTGTGCCATTGCCAGCCGCAACAGCACCGTGCGTGAGGCCTTCCTGGCCGAAGCAGATGGCAAGCTCTCCGCCGAGGCCCTTGCCGCTGCCAAGGGCGCGGCCACGCTGATGGGCATGAACAACATCTACTACCGCTTCGTGCATCTGGCATCCAACAACGACTACGGCTCCATGCCCGCCAAACTGCGCATGAATTTCATCGGACGCCCCGGCGTCGACAAGGTCGATTTCGAGCTCTGGAGCCTTGCCGTTTCGGCCATGAACGGCTGCGGCATGTGCATCGATTCCCATGAGGGCATCCTGCGCGAAGCGGGCTTGACCACTGACCAGATCCAGACCGCAATCCGCTTTGCCGCCATCATCCAGTCCGCCGCCATTGCAATCGAATCCCTGTAAGGGCAGCACCGGCAGACATGACATCAAAGGGCACCGCAGGATATGCGGTGCCCTTTTTTTGCGTCTCGGGACAAGCCTTTATTACGATCCTCAACAGTGCAGCAATCCTGACATGACCACCCTTTGCTTGTGATTCGGGCGTTTTTGCTTGACGCCTTGATGAAAAAAAGGCATCGCCTCCCTAACCCGTCAAGCAACCGCTCGACCCGAACCAGCGGCCAGGATGATGACCAACAGCGCTTCAGACACCACCACGGCAACAGACCGTTTCAAGACACAACTCGCGCAAAGCGCCGAGATGATCGAAGACGCATTGCGTGCCTATCTCCCCGAGCATCCAGCGCAAGGCGAGGATGAGGCTCCGGCAACCATTGTTGCAGCCATGCGCCACGGCGCGTTGAATGGCGGCAAACGCATCCGCCCCTTCCTGATGATCGAGACCGCGCGCATGCTGGGCCATGACGCGCCCGGCGTCCTCAACGCAGCCTGTGCGCTTGAATGCGTTCATTGCTACAGCCTCATCCATGATGACCTGCCGGCAATGGATGACGACGCTCTGAGGCGCGGCAAACCGACAGTGCACGTGGCCTACGGTGAGGCCATGGCAATCCTTGCCGGTGATGGCCTGTTGACGCTGGCTTTTGAAATTCTCGCCAAGGACGATGTCCATCGGGATCCGGCAGTGCGGGCCGAGCTGGTTCTGGGCCTTGCAAAAAATGCAGGCATCGGCGGCATGGTCGGGGGACAGGTTCTTGATATTGAGGCCGAACACAGAACAAGAACCGAAGAGGAAATCCTGCGTCTTCAGGCCATGAAGACCGGGGCCCTGTTGCGCTACGCCTGTGAAGCAGGCGCCATGCTCGCCAGCGCGGGGAGCAAAGAGCGCGCCATCGTCACACGGTTTGGCACCATCATCGGCCTTGCCTTTCAGCTTGCCGATGACCTGCTCGATGTCACAGCCACCTCGGAACAGCTGGGCAAAACCGCAGGCAAGGACCTGACGTCAGAAAAGGCGACGCTTGTCAGTCTTTATGGCGTTGACGAAACCCGCAAGAAACTGAAGGGACTGATCAATGAGGCCGAAACGCTGCTTTCGCCGTTCGGCAAGAAGGCTGAGGTGCTCATCAGCACCGCCCGCTTCATCGCTGACCGCACCCACTAGAGCGCGCCCGGCTTGAGCGGCAGGCGCGGGGCCAAGCATCAGGCCCCGAAGCGTTTCTCGATATAGTCGAGCACCATGGTGTGAAACTCCTTGGCAATATTCTCGCCGCGCAGGGTGGCTGCCTTCTGCCCGTCAATGAAGACCGGAGCGGCTGGCGTTTCACCCGTACCGGGCAGCGAAATGCCGATGTTGGCGTGTTTGGATTCGCCCGGCCCATTGACGATGCAGCCCATCACCGCGACGTTGAGCGCCTCGACGCCGGGATATTTCTCGCGCCACACCGGCATATTGGTGCGAATGTCGTTCTGAATGTCCTGCGCCAACTCCTGAAACACCGTCGAGGTGGTTCTGCCGCAGCCCGGACAGGCCGCAACAATGGGAATAAAGGAACGGAAGCCCATGCTCTGCAGCAGCTCCTGCGCCACCTGAACCTCGCGGGTTCGATCCCCGCCCGGTTCTGGCGTCAGCGAAACGCGAATGGTATCCCCGATGCCCTGCTGCAACACCATGCCCATCGCCGCCGAAGAGGCAACAATACCCTTGGTGCCCATACCCGCCTCGGTCAGGCCCAGATGCAAGGCATAGTCAGAGCGGCGCGCAAGCTCTGTATTTACTGCAATGAGATCCTGAACCGCGGACACCTTGGCTGACAGGATGATCTTGTCAGCACCAAGTCCCAGTTCCTCGGCCCGGGCTGCAGACAGAAGCGCGGACTGGATGATCGCTTCATGCATCACCTGTTGTGCGGCAAGCGGCTTTTCACTGGCCGAATTCTCGTCCATCAACCGGGTCAAAAGGTCCTCATCAAGCGAGCCCCAGTTGACCCCGATCCGCACCGGTTTGTCATACTGCATGGCCAATTCGATGAGCGTCGAGAATTGTTTGTCCCGACGATCCTTGAAGCCGACATTGCCCGGATTGATGCGGTATTTGTCGAGCGCCTCGGCACAGGCGGGATTGTCGCCCAGAAGCTTGTGGCCGATATAGTGGAAGTCCCCGACAATCGGCACATCGACACCAAGGCGCAAAAGGCGGTCCTTGATCTTCGGAACCGCCTTGGCGGCTTCATCCCGGTCAACCGTGATGCGCACCAGCTCCGAGCCGGCCTTGTGCAGCGCCGCGACCTGGGCCACAGTGCTGTCGATGTCTGCCGTATCCGTGTTGGTCATGGATTGCACCACGATAGGCGCACCGCCACCGACTGTGACGGATCCCACTTTCACCGCCTTGGTGATGCGGCGTGGCAAAGGTGCGGTCAACATGTCCATGTCAAGTCTCTTTCCCTTTGGATGGGCGCGTCATGAGACACACGCGCTCTCCCATTTTTACCGTCTATATGGCAAATGCGCACGTCAGGTGCAAGTTGCCAGCCTGATCCTGCACCGGATCACCGGTCACGAAGTCGGGAGCGCATCACCAAGCTCAACCACGCCTTCGCGACATTCGGCACAGGTGCCGCGAATCTCGAGCACAGGAGCATTGGCCTGAAACTGCACCTTGGCTGCGATGGTCTCGATCAGGCCACTGAGGCTGTCGCTCTGGAACTCGCCCGCCCGGCCACACTTGTCACACAACAGGAAGATCGTAACATCGCCATGTTCGCTGGACTGATGGGAACAGGCAACATAGGCATTGCGGCTCTCGATGCGGTGGATGATTCCGTTTTGCATCAGAAAGTCCAGCACCCGATAAATCGCAACCGGGGCCAACGCAGCCTCACCCCTGTCCTCTCGAATGCGATTGATGCGATCCAGAATGTCATAGGCGCTCGACGGCACATGGCTGGAGGCCAGCACCTCGAGCACAGCCTTGCGCTGATCCGTCAAACGAACTCCACGCTCCTGACAGATCGCCTCGGCTGCCGACAGGACATGGTCGATACAGTGGCTGTGATCATGTGCTTCCAGTTCAAACATCAATCCACCCTTCCATCGCCGGTGAGGTCAAAACCCTTAGCCACCCCACTTTCGGACTAAGCATATCCTTTGGGGCTTGCCAAGGGCCATGCGGCAATTATGCTGCTTTGCAACAAAGTCAAAAACAAGCGATCACGACCATCATTGTCATTGCGCGAACAATCAGGCGCGGACAACCAGAGGAGAGAGAAGTGGCATCTGCCAACAAACTTCATCAGGGACGCACGGTTCTCGTGACCGGCTCGACCAGCGGCATCGGCCTCGGTGTAGCCCGCGCCTTTGCCGCCGAGGGTGCCAATGTCGTGCTCAATGGCCTTGGCGACGCCGATGAGATTGAATCCCTTCGCGGCGCCATCGAACAGGACCATGGCACCATCGCCCGCTACAGTCCGGCCAACATGCTCAACCCGCAGGAAATCGCCCAAATGGTCGCAGAGGCGGAGGCAGAATTCGGCACCATCGACATCCTTGTCAACAATGCCGGCATTCAACATGTCAGCCCGATCGAAGACTTCCCGATCGAGAAATGGGACGCCATCCTCGCCATCAATCTCAGCTCCAACTTCCACACCATCCGCGCCGCTCTGCCCGGCATGAAGAAGAAGGGCTGGGGCCGGATCATCAACATTTCCTCGGCCCATTCGCTGGTCGCATCGCCTTACAAGTCTGCCTATGTGGCCGCCAAGCACGGGGTCGCAGGCCTCACAAAGACCGTCGCGCTCGAAGTCGCCGAACAGGGCATCACGGTCAACGCCATCGCACCGGGTTATGTCTGGACACCCCTTGTGGAAGCCCAGATCCCCGACACAATGGCCGCCCGCAACATGACCGAAGAAGAGGTCAAGCGCGACGTGTTGCTGCTCGCCCAGCCGACCAAGGAGTTCGCCACCATAGAACAGGTCGCAGATCTCGCACTCTACCTGTCCGGTGACAGTGCGTCAGCAATCACCGGGTCGACCATCTCCATGGATGGCGGCTGGACAGCGAAATAAAAAGCTCTCCAGACATCAGCAATACACACCGGGCAATTGCGCCCGCATCCTGCATCACGAGCATCATCCAAGCGAACCAACAATCGATGGCCCCAGCCAGATCAACTCACGGAAGCGTTGCTGGTCGTCTCTTTATCGGATGAAATGGTATTGGTGCCCTTGTCCCCGATATTGAGCAGATTGCGGATATCTCCCTCACGAGACGTGAGGTCAGCCAGCGTGTATTTGTCAAGCGCCTGAAGGAAGGCTTCGAGGGCGTCATTCAGTGCCTGATTGAAGTCGCACATCGACAACAGTGGACAATCATAGCTGCCCTCATCGAAACAATCGGCAAGATGGAAATTCTCTTCCGCCGCCCGAATGATCTGACCAAGGGTGATGTCCGCAGGCTCTTTTGCCAGCTGCAAACCACCATTGCGACCCCGGTGCGTGGTGATGAAGCCGTTTGATACAAGGATCGGCAGAATCTTGAAGAGGTGATATTCGGAAATATCATAGACTCGCGCAATTTCGCTGACTTTGGCGAATTGACCCTTTTTGGCAGCACAATACATCAATATGCGCACCGAATAGTTTGCCTGCTGAGTCAGTCTCATGATTGCACCACCTGTCTGTAGAATTCTTGCCCGTAATCTTCATGAATATATTTGAGCATGGTTTTACTGCTTTTCAACCCTTGCATCAATCCCGCTAATTGTCGGGTTGCGCAAATATCGCAATTCGGGGGACAGCCGTGACAGGTTTGGCAAGGAAAGCCCGCCCGATTTTGTCTCGTCCCATTCCAGAGGTTCGGCGTCAGATTCTCGCTACTGAGCCTAGGATGAAGTCTGGAGCAATTGCCAACATCAACAAAGAGCAATGTGACAGAATGTCGATCATGACCATTCGGCATCGGGCATTTCACCAAAAAACGGCCCTTAAAAGGCCAAGCACGCTCTTTTTTTGTTTTATTACCGGAGCCTATCGTGCATCTTTAGAGAAAAGCCAATATTTGAACCACCCCGCAACCCATAACAAAACCGCACATCCATGTTGAACTATTTGCCTTCCCTCTCAGCTCTGCGCGCTTTCGAAGCAGCAGCAAGACACCTCAGCTTCACCAAAGCGGCCAACGAGTTGGGTGTGACCCAAAGCGCCATTTCGCGCCAGATGCGCACGATGGAGGAACAGCTTGGCCTGCGCCTGTTCGAGCGAACCGGAGCGGGGCTTGTCCTCACCGAAGCGGGCGGCGTCTATGCCCAGAAAATCCGCAGCAAGCTGCAGGATATCGAAACGGCAACCCTTGAGCTTCTGGCCTACCGCGGACAGGGCGGCGAATTGACCATCGCCTGCCTGCCCACCCTTGGCGCGCGCTGGCTCGTACCGCGCCTGACCAAATTCACCACCGCTCATCCCGAAGTTCTCATTCACCTCATCACCAAGATTGAGCCGTTTGAATTTGCCGACAAGGAAATCGACGCGGCCTTTCATTTTGGCGAGGGCAGCTGGGCGGGCGCGCTTACCGATGTCCTGATGCCAGAATATATCGTTCCGCTCGGACATCCTGACCTGTTGACGGAGAAGGACGCCATTGGCCTTCAGGCCCTGTTGCTGAAGTATCCTCTGCTTCAGGCCAGCTCGCGTCCAAACTTCTGGATCCACTGGCTAAGAGAAACCGAATTCGAGCATCCAAGCCCCCACGCCGGCCCGCGCTTTGAACATTTTCACATGGTGATCCGGGCGGCTGCATCAAAAATGGGTATCGCTCTGTTGCCGCGCTTCCTGGTGGAGGACGAAATCCTCGCCGGTAATCTGGTGCCGCTGCATGATCGGTTCGTGCGCTCCAGTGGCGATTACTATTTTGCCTATCCTCAGGCCAAACGCGCCAATCCCAATCTTCAGACCTTCCGAACATGGGTCATGCGAGAGGCCCAGATCACCAAGAAAGAGCAGAACAAGGCCGCCATGGCATAACCGCTCTTCATGGCGATCTGCAAAATTCCCCCACCAAATCACGATAGCCATTACCAATTCTCATGGTGACCTGAATTTTCCTCGCTTTTCACAACGGCAGCACACGTCTAGGATGAACAAAAATGAAAAGGGTCATCCATGGGCCCGTTGCAGAAAAATCGAGGAACCCGGCATATGTGCGCCAAACCAACCTTCACTTGGGACGACCCCTTCCTGTTCAGCCAGCAATTGACCGAAGAAGAACGCATGATCGAGGATGCGGCGCGCGCTTATTGCGACGACCGCCTGATGCCCCGCGTGCTGGAAGCCAACCGTAACGAAAGTTTTGACGTTGCCATCATGAAGGAAATGGGCGAGTTGGGATTTCTCGGCCCGACGATCCCGGAGGAATTCGGCGGCGCAGGCGTCAACCATGTCGCCTATGGCCTCATCGCCCGCGAGATCGAACGCGTTGATTCGGGCTATCGCTCGGCGATGTCCGTGCAGTCCTCCCTCGTCATGCATCCCATCTTTGCCTACGGCACCGACGAGCAAAAAAAGAAATACCTGCCCAAGCTGGCCACCGGCGAGTTGATCGGCTGTTTCGGCCTCACCGAACCGGACCACGGCTCGGATCCGGCCTCCATGGCGACCCGCGCCCGCAAGGTGGACGGCGGCTTCTCGCTGACCGGCTCGAAAATGTGGATCACCAACTCCCCCATCGCCGATGTTGCCATCGTCTGGGCCAAGTCCGACGCCCATGACGGCAAGATCAAGGGCTTCATCGTTGATGCGGACACCAAGGGCTATTCCGCCCCCAAGATCGACGGCAAGATGAGCCTGAGGGGCTCCATCACCGGCGAAATCGTGCTCGACAATGCCTTCGTTCCCGACGCCAACCTGCTGCCCGATGTGCAGGGTCTCGCCGGTCCGTTCGGCTGCCTTAACAAGGCCCGCTACGGCATCGCCTGGGGCGTTCTGGGTGCCGCGGAATTCTGCTGGCATGCCGCCCGTCAATATACGCTGGACCGCAAGCAATTCGGACGCCCGCTGGCCCAGACCCAGCTCATCCAGCTAAAGCTCGCCGACATGATGACCGACATCACCCTCGGATTGCAGGCAACCTTGCGCGTCGCTCACATGATGGATGAAGGCACATGCCCGGTCGAGAATGTCTCGCTCATCAAACGCAACAACTGCGGCAAAGCCCTCAACATCGCCCGCCTTGCGCGCGACATGCACGGCGGCAACGGCATTTCGGATGAATTCCATGTCATTCGCCACATGGTCAATCTGGAGACCGTCAACACCTACGAGGGCACCCATGACATTCATGCGCTGATCCTTGGGCGGGCGCAGACCGGTCTGCAGGCCTTTTTCTGATGTCAGACCGCGCAAGCGAGACGAACGGGGAGACCAACACCGCCTCAAAAGGCGCGCTCTCCCATATGCGCGTGC
This sequence comes from Cohaesibacter sp. ES.047, assembly GCF_900215505.1. NCBI lineage: Bacteria > Pseudomonadati > Pseudomonadota > Alphaproteobacteria > Hyphomicrobiales > Cohaesibacteraceae > Cohaesibacter > Cohaesibacter sp. ES.047. Next base: position 1,078,969 of record NZ_LT907844.1, on the reverse strand, counting down.
TCGATCTCTCCCGTATTCTGGCCGGTCCATGGGCCAGCCAGATTCTGGGGGATCTGGGCGCGGATGTGATCAAAATAGAACGTCCGGAAACAGGTGACGACACGCGCGGCTGGGGTCCGCCCTATCTGGATGGCCCCAATGGAAGAGAAGGCTCGGACGCGGCCTATTTTGCCTGCGCCAACCGCAACAAGCGCTCACTGGCCATCGATATCACGTCGAGTGAAGGTCAGGCGCTCATCCACCGGCTTGTTGCCGAGGCCGACGTGGTGCTGGAGAATTTCAAGGTCGGGGGCCTTGCCAAATATGGCCTCGACTATGAAAGCCTGAAGGCGATCAAGCCAGATCTTGTCTATTGTTCGATCACAGGCTTTGGCCAGACAGGCCCGGACGCCATGAAGGCGGGGTATGATTTCATGATACAGGCCATGGGCGGCCTGATGAGCGTCACCGGCCAGCCGGAGGGAACGCCCGGCGGCGGTCCGGTCAAGGTCGGCGTGGCCCTCGTTGACATCATGACCGGCCTTTATGCCACCATCGGCATTCTTGCCGCGCTCGCCCATCGCCAACAGACCGGTGAAGGGCAATATATCGACTTGGCGCTGCTCGACGTGCAGGTCGCAGCGCTCGCCAATCAGGCAACGAACTATCTCGTCAGCGGCAGGGCCCCGACCCAGATGGGCAACAGCCATCCCAACCTGATGCCCTATTCGGCCTTTCCGTCGTCGGACGGCCATTTTATCATTGCCATCGGCAACGATGCCCAGTTCGCCCGCTTCTGCTCACTTGCCGGGCTGGAGGCCCTCGTGGCGGACGAACGCTTTGCAACCAACCGAGCCCGCGTCAAGCATCGAGAGGCCCTCGCTGCCAAGATCGCGGCGGTTACCGTGGATCATCCGGCAAAAGACTGGCTCACCCGTCTCAACCAAGCGGGGATTCCCTGCGGCCCGATCAATTCCATCGATCAGGTCTTTGCCGAACCACAGGTCATCCATCGCGGCATGCACATCGCTCTAGAACGGTCCGATGGAACGCGCGTTCCAAGCGTTGCCAGCCCGATCCGCATGAGTGCAACACCAGCGACATACACAACCGCACCACCACAACTGGGCGAACACAGCCACGCCATCCTTGCAGGAGAGCTGGGATTGAGCGAAGACGATATAGAAAGGCTGATCGCAGGCGGTGTCGTGGGCAAGGAAGGCTCGTGACAAGAACGGGCTGAAAAACAATGGGGAGGAGAAACAAATGAGCCGGACGACAGGGGCAAAGCTACTGGTCCAGAGCCTTGAGCAACAAGGCGCGACCAATATTTTCGGCGTTCCGGGTGAGAGCTATCTCGCCGTTCTTGACGCACTGTGCGACGCGCCATCATTAAGGTTCGTCAACGCGCGACAGGAAGGCGGAGCCTCCATGATGGCCGACGCCCACGCCAAACTCACCGGCGAGGTGGGCCTGTGCATGGTCACGCGCGGTCCCGGCGCAACCAACGCCAGCTCCGGCGTTCACGTGGCGTTTCAGGATTCTACCCCGATGATCCTCTTCATCGGACAGGTCGCCCGCGACCAGCTCGAACGCGAGGCCTTTCAGGAAATCGATTACCGCCGCATGTTCGGCCAGATGGCCAAATGGGTTGCCCAGATCGACGATGCCGCCCGCGTGCCCGAGTTCATCGCCCGCGCCTACCACACGGCCCTGTCCGGTCGCCCCGGTCCGGTCGTTCTGGCTCTGCCCGAAGACATGCTCCGAGACGAAGTGGCCAAACCGGCCCGGTTGCCCGCAAAGGCCAAACCGGCAGACAGCGCCCCCTCACCCGCAGCCCTTGAAGAGATCGGCACGCTGCTAGCCGCAGCCGAGCGTCCCTTGATGATCATCGGCGGTGGCGGCTGGTCACAAGCGGCGCGAGATGCAGTGGTGTCCTTCGCTGAAGCCAATGCCCTGCCGGTCGGCACCTCCTTCCGCTGTCAAGATTATTTTCCCAACCATCACCCCAATCATGCAGGCCATGTCGGCCTTGGCATCAATCCGGCACTGGCAGAGAAAATCAGGCAGAGTGATCTGTTGCTGGTCCTTGGCGCCCGCCTTGGCGACTGCACAACATCGAGCTACACGCTGATTGATAGTCCGGTACCAAGCCAGACGCTCATCCATATTCATGCCGACCCCGAGGAGCTTGGCCGCGTCTTTGATCCCACTCTTGCCATTGCCGCCCGTCATGAGACAGCCGCCATCGCTCTAGCCTCCCTTGGCACGGTGCGCTCCGAGCAGACAGCCGGCTGGGTCAGCGGGCTGCATGAGGATTATGAGGCCTTCTTTGCAGTTCCGGCACGCAAGAGCCCCGGCGCGGTTCAAATGGCCGACGTGATGAAGCATATCGAGGCCCAAACACCTCAGGACACCATCTACACCAACGGTGCTGGCAACTATGCGATATGGGTCCACCGGTTCCTCACCTACGGCGGCTGGCGCAGCCAGCTGGCAGCGACATCCGGCTCCATGGGCTATGGCCTGCCCGCCGCTGTTGCCGCCGCGATTGCCGCACCAGACCGCACCGTGATCTGCTTTGCCGGTGATGGTTGCTTCCAGATGACCTGTCAGGAATTTGCCACCGCCGCGCAGGAAGGCGCATCCATCAAGGTGATTCTCGTGAATAATTCGTCTTACGGCACCATCCGCATGCATCAGGAGCGCACCTATCCCACTCGAGTCTCTGGCACGAACCTCATAAATCCGGATTTCGCGGCCATGGCCCGCGCCATGGGTGGTCATGCCGAAACGGTGACAAAGACCGAAGACTTCCCCGATGCCTTTGCCCGCATGCTGGCCCATGACGGCCCGGCACTCATCGAAATCATCACCGATCCCGACGCCATCACGCCTGTCAGAACCATATCCGATCTCAGGTCTGGCGGCTGATTGCCCTCATTCCTCTCGACAGATCGCGTCTCAAGGCCCATTCTGGACCGGAATGACTGTTTGATTGGAAGGCTGTGCCGTGACGAAACTGGCCGATCATATCGAAACAAGGCAGGACGAGCTGATCGCCCTGACCCGCGACCTTATTCGGTTTCCAACCATCAATCCGCCCGGCGAAGCCTATGAGCCCTGCGCCCGCTATGTTGGAGACCGTCTGCAACGTGCGGGCTTTGACATCAACTATGTCCGGGCCACCGGCACTCCCGGGGACAGTGATCGCTACCCACGCGTCAATCTGATCGCCCGCAAGGAAGGCCGCGCACCCGGCCCCTGCGTGCATTTCAACTCCCACATCGATGTGGTCGAGGTCGGCAAGGGCTGGACCAAACCACCCTTTGACGGTGTCGTTGAAGATGGCAAGGTCTATGGACGCGGGGCCTGCGACATGAAAGGCGGCCTTGCCGCGTCGATCATTGCAGCAGAGAGCTTCATCGCCTGCTACCCGGATTTTTGCGGCGCCATCGAAATCTCCGCCACTTGCGATGAAGAGTCCGGCGGCTATGGCGGTGTCGCCTATCTCGCCGAGCAAGGATACTTCACCCCCGAGCGGGTCGATCACGTCATCATCCCCGAACCGCTCAACAAGGACCGCATCTGCCTTGGTCATCGCGGCGTCTGGTGGGCCGAGATCGAGACCCACGGGGCCATTGCCCACGGCTCGATGCCGTTCCTCGGCGACTGCGCTGTGCGTCACATGGGGGCTGTGCTCGAAAGCTTCGAGCAGCAGCTCTTCCCCGCCCTACAGCAAAAGCGCACCGACATGCCGGTGGTTCCCGAAGAGGCCAAGCAGTCAACGCTGAATATCAACTCACTACACGGCGGCCAGAGCGAGGATTATTCCGGCCTGCCCTCCCCTTGCGTGCCCGACAGTTGCCGCATGGTGATTGACCGCCGGTTTCTGATCGAGGAGGACCTCACCCACGTCAAACGCGAAGTCACGGATCTGCTTGACGCCTTGAAGGACAAGCGCCAGTCTTTCTCCTATGACATCCGCGACCTGTTCGAAGTCATGCCCACCATGACCGACCGCGAGCAGCCTGTGGTCAAGGCCGTCAAACAGGCGATGGGCACCATTCTGGGGCGGGAGCCGGACTATGTCATTTCGCCCGGAACCTATGACCAAAAGCATATTGACCGAATTGGCAAGTTGAAAGATTGCATCGCTTATGGTCCGGGTATACTGGACCTTGCCCATCAGCCCGACGAATATGTCGGCATCCGGGACATGCTCGATTCCGCCAAGATAATGGCCCTTGCCATCCACGGACTTTTAAGCAATACAAAGCATCAAAATTCTTAAAACGAACCCCAAACAGCACAGAACGCCGTTTAATGAAAAGAAACACTGCAATTACCGCAGATCGGGGAGAACCATTATGATCAAGACAGCATTGAAATGGAGCGTCGCGCTCGCTATAGCAACCGGCTTTCTGGCGTCCAGCGCGATGGCAGCTCGCAATGATATTGTCATCGGCGTGCGCCTGGAACCACCACATCTTGACCCCACGGCCGGAGCCGCAGCGGCGATTGACGAGGTGGTCTACACCAATGTCTTCGAAGGCCTCACGCGCATCATCGGCGATGGCTCCGTTGTTCCGGCCCTTGCCGAAAGCTGGACCATTTCCGGCGATGGCCTGACCTACAGCTTCAAGCTTCATGACGGCGTCAAGTTCCATGATGGCACGACGTTTGATGCCGATGATGTGGTCTTCTCGCTTGATCGCGCTCGCGGCGAGGATTCTGTCAACGCCCAGAAAGCCCTGTTCGAGCCGATCGAGACGGTTACCGCCAAGGATCCCCTAACCGTCGAGATCAAACTCAAACGCCCGACCGGCAATCTCCTGTTCAATCTCGCATGGGGCGATGCCGTCATGGTTGCGCCAGAAAGCGCCGAGAGCAACAAGACCGAACCGGTCGGCACCGGCCCCTTCAAGGTAACGAAATGGGTCAAAGGCGATTCCATTCTTCTTGAGAAGAATCCCGACTATTGGGGCGATTCGGTCAAGCTGGACAAGGCCACCTTCAAGGTCGTGCCGGACGCCTCCGCGCAAGTTGCCTCGCTGATGGCAGGCGATGTGGATGCCTTCCCGATCTTCTCGGCCCCGGAAATGCTGCCCCAGCTCGAAGCCGATCCGCGCTTTGATGTGGTCGTCGGCACCACGGAAGGTGAGACGGTGCTCGCAACCAACAACGCGCAAAAGCCTTTTGATGATGTCCGCGTGCGCAAGGCCATGGCCCATGCCATCGACCGTCAGGCGATCATTGACGGCGCCATGTTCGGCTACGGCACCCTGATCGGCTCGCACTTCGCGCCCCACAATCCCGCCTATGTGGATCTGTCCAAGGTCTATGACTATGACCTCGACAAGGCCAAGGCGCTGCTCAAGGAAGCTGGTCTGGAAAATGGCTTCAAGGCCCGCCTGCACCTGCCACCGACCGACTATGCCCGCCGCTCCGGTCTGATCATCGCTTCTGACCTCAAGAAAGTCGGCATCGATCTGGAGATCATCAATGTCGAATGGGGCCAGTGGCTGAAACAGGTCTTCAAGGGTAAGGATTATGACCTGACCATCGTCTCGCACACCGAACCCATGGACATCGGCATCTACGCTCGCGATGACTATTACTTCAATTACAACAATGATGAGTTCAACGCGATCATTGCCGAGCTCAATGCCACCACGGACGAAGCCAAACGCACCGAACTGTTGCAAAAGGCACAGCGCAAACTCAATGATGATGCGGTCAATGGCTTCCTCTTCCAACTCGCCAAAACCGGCGTCTGGAACAAGAAGATCAAGGGTCTTTGGGAGAATGCACCCGTGCAGGCAAACGATCTGACTAAGGTCGAGTGGATGGACTAAATGTCCCATTCACGCTAAAAGACTCAAAGGCATGGCACCCGTCGCCATGCCTTTTTAACATGATCCCTTTGCCGAACCGTTCCGGCGGACAGTCACTTCATGGTCGTTTATACGCTTCGCCGTCTGGCTTCCCTGTGCCTGACACTGATTGCAGCCTCCCTGTTTGTCTTTGCAGTGATGGAAATCCTGCCCGGCGATCCGGCCGAGCTGATTCTCGGCATCAATGCACAGGAAGACACCCTCGCGACCTTGCGTGAGCAGATGGGCCTCAATCTGCCCCTCGTGGAGCGCTACGGTCATTGGATCTGGGGCATGTTCCACGGCGATTTCGGCGTCAGCTATACCTATTCCGTGCCCGTAACCGAGCTGATCGGTGAGCGGCTGGTCATCTCCCTGCCGCTCGCTCTGATGGCTCTGGTCCTGTCCACAATCATCGCTCTACCCCTCGGCATCATCGCTGCGGGCAATCACGGTCGTTGGCCGGACGTCAGCCTCATCGGCGCCACCCAGCTTGGCATCGCCATTCCCAATTTCTGGTTTGCGCTGCTGCTGATCATGACCTTTGCGGTCACGCTACACTGGTTCCCCTCCGGTGGCTTCCCCGGCTGGCAGGAAGGCTTTTGGCCCGCGCTGAAGGCGCTCACACTGCCCGCCATCGCGCTGGCCCTGCCGCAAGCCTCGATCCTTGCACGGATCATGCGCTCTTCCATGCTCGAAGTGCTGCATGAGGATTATATGCGCACCGCCCGCGCCAAGGGCCTGAGCTTCACCGGAACCCTGCGCCATCACGGCCTGCGCAACGCCCTCATTCCGGTTGTCACCATCATGGGCCTGCAGTTCTCCTTCCTGCTGGCTGGCACCGTCATCATCGAAAATGTCTTCTCGCTGCCCGGCCTTGGACGTCTGGTCTTTCAGGCGATCAACCAGCGCGATCTGATCACCGTCAAGGCGATCATCATCCTGCTTGTCGCCTCGGTTATCACGGTCAACTTCCTTGTCGATCTGACCTACGCGCTGATTGATCCGCGCCTGCGCAAGGGGAGGACAGCATGAACAAGCCCCGGCTTTTTGCCCCCTCGCCTGATCGCCAACACGGCTTCTTCCGGCGCGGTCTGAGATCGCCATCCTTTGTCATTGGCAGTCTGATCACGCTGTTTTTCGTGACAATCGCCCTTTTGTCCTTTGTCTGGACGCCCCATGACGCCCTGTCGGTCAATATAGCCGAGCGCCTCAAACCCATCAGCACGACCTATTGGCTCGGAACAGATCACTTCGGCCATGACCTCTTCTCCATGATTATGCTGGGCGCGCGCAATTCCATCGCCGTTGCTCTGGTTGCCGTTGGCATCGGCATGGGCCTTGGCGTCCCCATCGGCACATGGGCGGCAGCAAAAGGCGGCTGGCTGGATGAGGCTCTGATGCGCACCGGCGATTTCATCTTTGCCTTCCCGGCCATCATCTCGGCCATCATGATCACGGCCATCGCAGGCCCCGGCGCAATCAATGCCATCATCGCCATCGGCATCTTCAACATTCCGGTCTTTGCCCGCCTGTCACGTGGCGCAGCCCTCAGCCTCTGGACGCGGGAATTCATCCTCGCCGCCCGCCTCTCCGGCAAGGGCTCGGCTCATATCACCTTTGAGCATATCCTGCCCAACATCGCCAATCTGCTCATCGTGCAGGGCACGATCCAGTTCTCCCTCGGCATTCTGGCTGAAGCAGGCCTTTCCTATGTCGGCCTTGGCACCCAGCCGCCGATGCCGAGCTGGGGCCAGATGCTGTCCGAGGCCCAGACATGGATGGCCCTTGCACCGCAGCTTGCCATCATTCCCGGCCTTGCCATCATCTTCACCGTCCTCGGGCTCAATCTTCTCGGCGACGGACTGCGCGACATGCTTGATCCCAAGACCCGCAGCAGCCTCGACATCGGCGGGAGCAAGATCACATGAGCCTGCTGGAACTGGACAAGGTCAGCCTGTCGATCGCGGGCAAGGAAACCCTCAAGAACGTCAGCCTGTCGTTGGAGGCCGGTCAATGCCTCGGCCTTGTCGGCGAATCCGGATCGGGCAAGAGCCTTACGGCCCTGTCAATCATGCGCCTTCTGCCGCGGCAGGCCCAGCTCACCGGCTCCATCCGCCTCAAGGGCGAGGACCATGTTGCAATGCCCGAACAGGCCCTCTGCGCCCGGCGCGGCAACATCATGAGCATGGTCTTTCAGGAACCCATGACCGCGCTCAATCCATTGAAGCCCATCGGAGCGCAGGTCGCCGAAAGCCTGCAGCTGCACGAGAACCTAACGCGCAAGCAGGCCGAAGAGCGAGCCCGCGCCTTGCTGGATCGCGTCGGCCTGTCGCCCGCAAGCATCAGCCCGGATCGCTTCCCGCATCAATTGTCCGGCGGTCAGCGCCAGCGGGTCATCATCGCCATGGCGATTGCCATGAAGCCCGCCCTCATCATTGCCGATGAGCCGACCACGGCGCTCGACGTCACCAGTCAGGCCGAAATCCTGTCGCTGCTGAAAGACCTGATGGCCGAAGACCATTGCGCCCTGATGCTGATCTCCCACGATCTGGCCGTCGTCGCCGACATGGCCGACAGCATCGCCATCATGCGCGAGGGGGAAATCGTCGAGGCAGGTCCACTGCCCGCGCTCTTTGATCAGCTCCGCCACCCCTATAGCCTCAGCCTGTTCGAAGCCTCGACCCATGTCCCGACCAGAGACAAGCCGCCGCTCTTCTCCGACGATCCGGCGCTCGAACATGAACGCCCGATCCTGCAAACCCGCGCTCTGGTCCGCACCTATCCAATGCCCCGCACCTTCCCCTATCTGGAGCGGCAACATTTCCGCGCTGTCGATCAGGTCGATCTGACGATCCACAAGGGCCAAAGCCTAGGTCTTGTCGGGGAATCCGGCTGTGGCAAGTCCACCCTCGCCCGCTCGCTGCTGGGACTAGAAGCCCCGCAGGAAGGCGCGATCACCGTCGGCAACCACGATCCCTATGCGGCAGGAAAAGCTGATCTTCTCGATGTGCGCAAGGACATCCAGATCATCTTTCAGGACCCCAACGGCTCGTTCAATCCGCGCCACAAGGTGGGCCGCTCAGTCGCCGAACCGCTCCATCTTTATCGCCACGGGCTTGAGAATGAAGAGCGCAACCGGCGCATCGCCGAGAGCCTGAAGCAGGTCGGGCTGGACCCGGATGACGCCGAGCGCTTCCCGCACGAATTCTCCGGCGGCCAGCGCCAGCGCCTTGCCATCGCCCGCGCCCTCATCACCCGGCCCAAGATCATCATTGCCGACGAGCCTGTTTCGGCCCTTGATGTCTCGATCCGCGCCCAGATCCTCGATCTTTTGACCGAGCTGCGCGAGGAGCTGGACCTGTCCTATCTCTTCATCAGCCACGATCTCTCGGTGGTCCGGGCCATCACCGACGAGGTCATGGTCATGTATCGCGGCAAGATCATCGAGCGCGGCAGAACGGAAACCGTCTTTGCCAACCCGCAAGAAGCCTACACCCGCACCCTGATCGCCGCCGCACCCAACCTCGAAGAGACCATCGCCCGGCGGCGAACTGAGGCTATCTAGCGAGCGCCCGAAACGAAGACATCTTGGCAAATTGCGTCAGCCCGTACGGTTCACAGGCCGCCTCTTTGCGGCGCCCCCCCTTTCTGCGCACCTATTCGAGCGATGGCGACAAAGCAAGAAACGGGTGTACGCATATGGTTCCGCCCGATAAACGAGGAGACAGAGCGAAACAAACGACCAAGGGGACGGCGAATGAAAAGCGGAGCGGTACCATCTGGCATCCAAACCAATATGGGATCGATTGAATGGGCCATGCTGCTCAGTCTGTCGCTCTTGTGGGGTGGATCCTTCTTCTTCGTCGGTGTGGCAGTAAAGGCGTTACCCACATTTACCATCGTCGTTTTGCGGGTGGGACTGGCCGCCGGTGCCCTGTGGGTCTATATCTTCATAACTGGCAGGGCAGTTCCCCGACGCGCCCCTGTATGGCTGGCTTTTCTCGGCATGGGAGCCCTGAACAATGTCATTCCCTTCTCGCTGATCGTCTGGGGGCAACAAAGCATTGCTTCGGGACTTGCCTCAATTCTAAACGCCGCCACACCGCTTTTCGGGGTCCTCGTCGCCGGTCTTCTGTTAGCAGATGAGAAAATATCAGCGCGGAAACTGGCCGGGGTCATCATTGGTCTTGCCGGTGTCGCAGTGATGATGGGGCTGGACGCGCTGCACGGATTGGGTGGCAATATCATCGGGCAAATGGCCATTCTGACTGCGGCCCTGTCTTATGCCTTTGCCGGGGTATTTGGACGCCGCTTCAAGGACATGCACATTGATCCGGTGGTAACCGCCGCCGGGCAGGTTACGGCCTCAACTATCCTGCTAGCACCGGTAGCGCTGATTGTTGACGCTCCTCTTTCCTTGCCGATGCCTGCGCTTACTGTTTGGGCGGCGCTTGGTGGACTGGCATTGATCTCCACCGCTCTTGCCTATGTGCTCTATTTTCAGCTTCTCGCACGTGCCGGAGCAACCAATCTGCTGTTGGTAACCTTGTTGATTCCAGCCACAGCCATTCTTCTGGGCTGGTTGTTCTTAAATGAGCGTCTGGGGCTGGTTCATATCGTTGGCATGGGACTGATCGGATTGGGCCTTCTGGTGCTGGATGGCCGGCTTCTGAACTTCTTTTCCAAGGTCAACAGAACCTAGCCGGTTGGTTGCTTCCAATAAAAAAGCCAGCCGGAACAGTCCGGCAGGCTAAAATTTGTCGTGAATGTAAGAAGCGAGACTATTTCGCGCGGTAGGCTTTGAGGCGATCAAGGATCGCCGGATCGCCCTCGCCGCGATCACCGGTTTTGACCGCAGGCGCCAGCTTGTTGGCCAATTCCTTGCCAAGCTCGACCCCCCACTGGTCGTAGGGATTCACGCCCCAGACGACGCCCTGCACAAACACCTTCTGCTCGTAAAGGGCAATCAGACGCCCCAGCATCTTCGGCGTCAGTTCATCATAAAAGATCAGCGAGCTCGGACGGTTGCCTTCAAACACCTTGTGCGGCACCAGCGCCGCGACCTCTTCAGCCGATTTGCCCGAAGCCTCAAGCTGGGCCTTGGCTTCCTCGGCGGTGCGTCCCTTCGCCAATGCCTCAACCTGCGCAAAGCAGTTGGCCAGCAGCAATTCATGCTGATAGTCGTCCGCATCAGTCGGCTTGGCCGCAACGAGGAATTCGCAAGGGATGATGTCGGTGCCCTGATGCAGTTCTTGATAGAAGGCATGCTGGCCGTTGGTGCCAGACGCGCCCCAGATCACCGGGCCACTGGCACGCGCAAGGGAAGAGCCGTCATTGTGAACCGACTTGCCGTTTGATTCCATGTCGAGCTGCTGCAGGAAATCGGCAAAATATTCAAGCCGCTGGTCATAGGGCAGAACCGCCATCGACGCGCAATCCCAGACATTGCGATACCACAGCCCAAGTGCGGCCATCAGCATGGGGATGTTTTCGCGGAACGGAGCGGACGCAAAATGGCTATCCATCGACCGGGCACCAGCGAGAAACTCTTCGAACCCGTCCGCGCCAATCGCGATCATCACGGGAAGGCCAATGGCCGACCAGACCGAATAGCGACCGCCGACCCAGTCCCAGAATTCAAACATGCGATCGGTGTTGATGCCGAAGCCTTCAACGCCTTCCTTGTTGGTCGACAGAGCCGCGAAATGATCGGCCACCGCATCATCCCCAAGCGCTGCCGTCAGCCACGCCTTGGCGGCACGGGCGTTGGTCATGGTTTCCTGCGTTGTGAAAGTCTTGGAAGCGACGAGGAACAACGTGCGAGCCGGTTCCAGTGTCTTCAGCGTGTCGCCCATGTGGGCGCCATCGACGTTGGAGACGAAATGCACGCGCGGGCCATCATGAAAGGCCGACAGAGCGCGGGTGACCATATGCGGGCCGAGATCAGAGCCGCCGATGCCGATGTTGACCACATCGGTGAAGGGCTGGCCATCCTTGGCCGCAATCGACCCGTCACGCACCCCGGTGGCGAATGCATAGAGACGCTTTTTCACGGCGTTGATATCATCCATGATCTTTTGGCCGTTGACCTCAAGATTGGCCGAAACCGATCCACGCAGGGCGACATGCAACACGGCACGCCCCTCCGTGTTGTTGATCGTCGCACCGCCTTTCATCTCGGCAAAGCGCGTCCGGACACCGGCGGCCTCGATGAGTTTTTCCAGCAGCAACATGGTTTTTTCATCAACACGGTTGCGCGAATAGTCGAGCGTCAGGCAGCCATCCATCTCAGTGGAAAAACGCTCGAACCGTGACGGATCGGCAGCAAAGGCTTCGCGCAGGTGAAAGGAATCGAAATCCTGACGATGATGGACCAGATCGGTCCAGATGACTTCCATAGAGCTCATGAATTTCCCCATTCACTTGATGATTAAGACGCATGTGTTTTAGGCGGAGTTTATGGCGGAAGTATATGATTAGAAACATGGAGTTTCCACCTAATGCTGCTTTTCCACCCCTGCCCGGGTCCGCAATCATACCATCAAGACCACAAAGTGAGCCGTTTCAGCGAATAAAACACCGCGCCAACCCAACAGTCGTTTGAAGCCAACCCTGCCATGCGGCTAGAATGAAATTGCTTGATTCGCTTGGCACGATCAGGCGGCGCAGCCCTTCGCGTTATTCAAGGCATGACACCATGGAACACAACAAACGAGAGACTGAATGCGTAACCTTTTGATTTCACTCGTTTCGACCTTGTTTCTGGTGCTTCTCGCGCTGATCGTCGTGCCCTACTTCGTTTCGACCGGATTTCTCAAGGCTCAGGTCCAGACCTTCGTTAAGGATCAGACCGACATGCATCTCGACATCGGAGGTGATGTCTCTCTATCCCTGATCACCGGTTTGAAGCTCTCCGCTGAGAATGTCGCTCTGCGTGATCCTGCCAACAACCCATTGTTTGATGTCGAGCGGATCGACTTTTCCCTCGCCCTCTCGCCGCTTCTTTCCGGCAAGGCGGACATCACCGGCATCACCCTGAACAAGCCCATCCTCACGCTCAGTCAAGCCGCGGCCATTGCCGACGACGTAACCAATGACGGGGCCGAGGCAACGAAGACCACCGAGGCAGAGAGCAGCACAGCACCAACCAGTCCTGAGCCGGGTCACCGCGAGCCGATTGATCTTTCCGCACTCAGCCTTCGTCGTTTGGCCGTAAGCGACGCGCAATTGGTCAGCCGCGATGCCAACGGCACCAGCACAACGCTCCTGTCAGGACTCGATGCCAGCATCAGCATCCCCGATTTCGATGGTCCGGCCACGCTCAGTGGTTCCCTGCCCTATCGGGAACAGGAGCTGGAGTTCAGCGGCGCGCTTGCCAATGCCAGCAGAGCCATCAACGGTGGATCGAGCCGCCTCGATATCAGCCTTGAAAGCCCGATTGTGAAGGCGCGCGTCGAAGGCGAGTTGGCGCTCAAGGGCGAGACGCTGCTTCTCGCGAACTTTGCCGCCAATGCAGGCGATCTCAAGAGCCTCGCCACATGGCTCGGCGGCGCCCCCGCACCGGTCCAGCCCGAAGCCGTCAGTCTGCAGGGGTCCGTAATCGTCGACGCGCGGGAAATCCGCCTGCCCATACTCAATGCCACACTGGGCGAGCAGAGCATAGAAGCAGCGGCCCGCGTCTTCACCAACACCGCGTCGGGACGCCCCCTCATTCGCGTCGCGCTGGATGTCGCGTCCCTCGATTTGAACAAATTGCTCGATCTGAAAGCCATCGAGACGCCCGAAACCGTGGCCACCAGCACCAATGATGAAGCCGGAGCCGCACCCGAGACTGCGAGCGAGCCGGAGCTCTCGGCGCTTTCCACCTTTGACATGACGATTGATGCAAGGGCAGAGACCCTCGCCTATCAGAACGAGGCGGTCCGCAATGCCGTGCTTCTGGGCCAGTTGCAGAATGGCAATCTCGCGATCAACCTCAAGAATGTCAACGTCGCCAAGGGCAGCCTCAAGGCCAGCCTTAACGGATCTATCGCCCAAAAGGTCTGGCAGGGATCACTGGAAAGCCACCAGCTGGACATCACCGATCTCGCCGAACTCGCCGGGCAGGCAAGCCCTCTGACCGGCATGCTCTCGACAAACATCAATTTTGCCGCTCAGGGTCTGACCAGCGAAGACATCCTCAAGAAGGGCAATCTGGCGGGCACCCTCACGCTCAGTGAGGGGGAAATCTCGCACCCGGCGCTGCAGTCGGCCATTCCGACCCGGGAAAGCAGCTCCATTTCCGAACTCACCAGCACCGTCACCATCTCCAGTCTGGATGCGCCGGTGGATGTGAAGGGCTCTTTCTTCTGGAATGGCGAAGTGCTGCGCTACGCCAGCACCCTGGGGCTGGGCCAAGCTCTTGCGGGCAACCCCATACCGACGAGCCTGTCGCTAGATGCGAGCCCCGTCTCCCTTGCCCTCACCGGCCAATTCGATCCCACCAAGACGAGCCTGTCCGGCAGCAAGCTGTCGATCCATTCTCCCTCCAGCCGTGCATTGCTGGCCTGGCTTGGTCAGGAGGTCACGACCGGCACGCCTGATCTGCCGATGCAGCTCACCACGCAGGTGATTCTCGCCCCGCAAAAGGTCGGCCTCAGCGACCTCACAGCATCCTTTGGTCAATCGAAAGGCAAGGGCGATGTCACACTCACTCTGTCCGCTGTTCCATCCGTCTTTGGCAGGCTGACCTTCGAAAAACTCGATGTGACCCCCTTCATGGGCGATGGCACTGCGACAGGGCGCACCACGCAGGCGGCGTCGACCGCCACCAAAGCGCCCGGCAACGCCAATGGCTGGGACACGAGCCCCATCGACTTCACCGGACTATCAAACTTCAATGCCGATCTGCAACTTGCCACCAACTCCTTGGTGGCGCGGGATATCGTCACCGGCCCGGTGACCATCACGGCCAAAGTCGAGAACGGTCAGTTGAACGGCTCACTTGATAAGTTGAGCCTCTACAACGGACAGGGCAACGGTGCCTTCTCGATCAACTCGACCAGCCAGCCGGCGCAGATGACCGCACGCTTCTCGATGGCCAACATGCAGATGAGAGGGTTCCTCAGGGACGCCATCGGGATGAAATCGCTCAGTGGCACAGGCGGTCTCGACATCGATCTCAACACGCGCGGCGCCAGTCAGGCCCAGATCATTCAAGCGCTTGACGGCACAGGGAGCCTTGTCATCCGGGACGGTGCCATTCAGGGCATCAACATTCCTCAGATGCTGCGCAACCTGAGAGGCAATATCTTGCAAGGCTGGGCGTCATCAGACGCACAAAGCACTGACTTTTCCGCCCTCACAGCCAGCTTCCAGTTCGACAACGGTCAAGTGACAAACAACGATCTCCAGATGCTCAGCCCGCTCTTGCGTCTTGACGGCAGCGGCACGATTGATCTACCGAACAAGCGCATCGATTACCGCGCGACACCGAAACTCATTGCCAAGCTGGAAGGTCAGGGCGGACCGGTCGATGCCAACGGTGTTCCCATTCCCATCATCATCCGCGGCAGTCTCGACGATCCGCGCATCTATCCCGACATTCCGGGCATTCTGGAAAATCCGGAAGCCGTGCTCAAGGGGCTCGAACAGATGGGCGGCGCAGGCAAGGCCGCAGCCAAGGGCATCAGGAAAATCGAAAAGAATGTGACCAAGGAGCTCCAGAAGCAGGGCGACAAGCTGGGCATCGATTTCAATAAGGTGCTGAACCCGCAGAACGACAATCAACAGAACAACAACGGCCAGCAAAAACCGCGCAGCCTTGAACAGCAGCTCCTGCAGGGCGTCACCAAAGGCCTGTTCGGCAACTAACACGCATCGATTCGCTCTCACTGACGATCTGCACAATTGCAGCAGCAAATTTGACATTTGGCAGATCATTTTTGCCAAACATAGCCCCTACTCTTTGCCGGCCCGTTCCGCTTATCTCACGCTAGAGCAACTCTCGGGAACACCCGTTCACGAGAATGCAATAACATACTGAGAAATAGCGTTTAAATCTAAACCGGCGACCCGGTTTATCTTCAAAGCGCTCTAACCGGAAACCATCGGCATGAGCAAAAGGGGCCAAGCAGTGAAGACCAATCAAGACATCTCTCCATCCATTGCGATTCTGGGCGTGCCCCTTGAGGACGGCACGCACGAAAAGGGCTGCCTGATGGGTCCCGATGCCCTGCGGACTGCGGGCATCATCGAAACCCTCGAAGGCCTTGGCCACCATACCGCCGACCACGGCAATCTGACCCCAAGACAGGTCACCGCAGCATCAACCCGATCCGGTTCTGCGCGCAATTTCGAAGCCATTGCCGGCTGGACGCAAGCCCTTGCGGACATGGCCTATGCTATGGCGCAGGACACATTCCCCATTTTTCTCGGCGGCGACCATGCCCTGTCCATCGGATCGGTTGCCGGGCTTGCGCGCCACGCCGCCGAATGCAGCCGCCCACTTTATGTGCTCTGGCTCGACGCACATCCTGATTTCAACACCCCCGCAACGTCCCAGAGCGGCAACATCCACGGCATGTCCGTCGCGGCCTTTTGCGGCGACCCGGACTTGGCGGGGCTTTATGCCGAACCACTGCGGCATCCGGTCCATCCGTCCCACGTCCACATGATTGGCATCCGCAGTGTCGACCTTGACGAACGCCTACGGCTTCAGGAGCAACGGGTGCTGGTCAATGACATGCGCGTGATCGATGAAGTCGGCGTCATCCGCCCGTTGCAGCAACTCATCGACGAGGTGAAGGCAACCAACGCCATGTTGCACGTCAGCCTCGATGTCGACTTTCTCGACCCGTCCATCGCCCCGGCGGTCGGCACCACGGTCCCCGGAGGCGCAACCTTCCGCGAGGCGCATCTGATCATGGAACTGCTCCATGAGAGTGAATGCGTCACCTCGCTTGATCTGGTCGAACTCAATCCCTTCCTCGATCACCGCGGCATGACGGCAGAGCTGATGACCGATCTCACCGCCTCGCTGTTCGGACGCAAGATTTTCGACCGCAGGACACGCCACCCCGGACCACAAACCGGACCACAATGATTGCTCCAGATCTGGCCCACACCGCCAAGGTCAGGGTTATGACGGGTGGACAGTCACGGTCCCTTCCATGTAATGTGGTGCAAACATAATCGGGTCGCCTGTTTTCAATCCGATCAATGACTTGCCGGTCATGATACAGACACTCATGATGCAGACAGTCGCGACCGAACAATCGAGGAAATGCATCCATGCAAGAGACCAAGTCCAATCCGAGCGCACCCTTGCGCATCGCCCTTGTTGCCCATGACGCCAAGAAGGACGATCTGATCGAATGGGTCGGTCATCATCTGTCCATGCTGGAAAATTCGGAACTGGTCGGCACCGGAACCACGGGCAGCCGAATCCTCGAAGCCTATCCGACCCTTAATCTGACCCCGCTGTTTTCCGGCCCGCTTGGCGGTGACCAGCAGATCGGCGCAATGATTGCCGAAAAGCGTCTCGACGGCCTGATCTTCTTTGTCGATCCGCTGTCCCCGATGCCGCATGACGTGGATGTGAAGGCACTCAACCGCCTCGCTACCGTTTATGACCTGCCAGTGGCCTACAGCCCCAGCTCGGCCAATTACATCATGCGTGGCCTCATCAAGGATAAACAGAAAAGCATCGCCGCGGCCTGAAGCCTCATCCCGAGAAGGGAAGCGCCGCATCACGCGATCCAACAAAAAAAGGCCGCCCCTAGATGGAGCGGCCTTTTTATTGTCTCATACGAGTGTGGGTCTAGGCCTCCCGGACCACATAGACCGAACAGTTCGAATGACGCACCACGCGCGCCGCGTTCGGACCGATGAGAAATTCCTTCAGGTCCGGCTTGTGCGCACCGATCACGATAAGATCGGTATTGATCTGCGTGGCCACCTCGAGAATCTCCTCATAGGCAGAACCGGTCGCAACGATATGGCGAATGGATGTGTTGCGCTCTAACCCGAGTATTTGTTCCACGCGCGTCTTGAGTGCGCTCTTGGCATCAGCCACGGCCTGCTTCTGGAAATTCTCGTCAAAGAAGCTTCCGACGAGGGTCATGCCGAAGTTTGGCACAACGGTGATGACGTCCAGACGGGCGTCATCCACCTTTGCCAGCTTGTCGGCAATTTCCAGAACTTTGGTATCGTTATCCTGCGAGATATCAATCGCACAAAGGATCGATTTGGTCATGAAGCTGGCTCCTCCTTACGGCCCGCGCGGGCGCGTTGCAGCAAATAGACCAGACCCAGCAGCAAAAGCCCCGGAATAAACAGGAGTTCTTTGGGCAGCTGGTCAGCCTTGACTTGAACCTTCTCGATCGACACCGGCGTATCGCCATAGAAATCGAACGAGCTGAGATCTGTAAAGAACGGTGTGCCGGGGAACGGCTCATCGAGTTTGACAATGCCATCCTCATCCAGAACAGCCAGCCCCATCGCCGACAGGCGTTCCTCACCACCCGTCTCATCACCGGCTTCAAGGACAATCGTCGTGTCCTTCACCCGTCCGCTGGTAAAGTCCGGCCCCGTCAGTTTCACACGCATTTCGTGGCCGGGAGTCAGTTTGGCAAGCGCCTGCGTAATCTGCGCCGGTTCGACCCGCTCATAGGGGGGCTGAATGCGGTCCATGAAGAAATCGGGACGGAACAGCACGAACGAGATCACAATGAGCGCGACGCTCTCGTAAATGCGGTTGCGCGCAACGAAATAGCCCATGGTTCCGGCGGTGAACACCAGAATGGCAATGGTTGCGATCACGGCCACAAGAATCCCCTGGAACCAGGTGACGTCAATCAGCAGAAGATCGGTGTTGAAGATGAACACGAACGGCAGAGCCACTGTCCGGAGCGAATAGAAAAAGGCCGTAAAGCCGGTCTTGATCGCATCGCCCCCTGACACCGCCGCCGCGGCAAAGGAGGCGAGCCCCACAGGCGGCGTCACATCCGCCATGATGCCGAAGTAGAAGACGAACAGATGAACAGCAATAAGCGGCACCACCAGCCCCGACTGCGCCCCCAGTGTGACAACAACGCCAGCCATCAGCGAGGAGACAACGATGTAGTTTGCCGTCGTCGGCAGCCCCATGCCCAGAACGAGTGAGAGCAGACCGACAAAGATCAGCATCAGGACGAGATTGCCGCCGGACATGATTTCGACCAGATTGGCCATCACCTGCCCGATACCGGTCAGCGTGACGGTACCCACGATCACACCGGCGGTTGCGGTTGCTAGGCCAATGCCGATCATGTTGCGCGCGCCATCAATGAGGCCGACGCCCAGATCCATCACTCCCGACTTGAAGGAGTTGACCATCTCGCTTTCACCGCGAAAGATCCCCTTGATGGGCTTCTGCGTCAACAGGATGACAAACAACAGGGAGGTCGCCCAGAAAGCCGACAGGCCCGGTGATTTCTGCTCGATCATCAGGAAGTAGACCAACACAACGATGGGCAGGAGATAATAAAGCCCGGTCTTGTAGATCTCCGACACGTTCGGCAACACGACCTCTTCGGCATTGGGGTCATCCGGCTCGAGATCCGGCGCAGTTGAGGCCAGCTTGAGCAGTGCCAGATAGGCAACGAACACAAGCGCCGCCAATATCCAGCTAGCCCCTTCAGGCACGACCGCCACGATCCAGCCAATGGGAAACTTGATGCCGTAGCAAAGAGCGGCAAATCCGGCAAAGAAGGCGAACATGCTCAGGATGGTGCGCATGGTTGAAACCGAACGGTCACCGATGGTCGGCATGTTCCGTTTCACCGCTTCCAGATGCACGATATAAACCAGCGCGATATAGGAAATCATAGCTGGCAGGAAGGCATGGGTGATCACCTCGACATAGGAAATGCCGACATATTCAACCATCAGAAAGGCAGCTGCCCCCATGACCGGCGGCATGATCTGGCCGTTCACGGATGAGGCGACCTCGACCGAACCGGCCTGCTCCGAGGTAAAGCCTACCCGCTTCATCAGCGGGATCGTGAAGGTGCCCGTCGTCACGACGTTCGCGATGGAGGAGCCGGAAATAAGGCCCGTCGCAGCAGAGCCCACAACAGCTGCCTTGGCAGGCCCCCCTTTAAGGTGACCAAGCGCCCCAAATGCCATCTTGATGAAATAGTTGCCCGCTCCGGCCTTGTCGAGCAGCGCCCCGAACAACACGAAGAGGAACACGAACTTGGTCGACACACCGAGCGCGATACCGAAGACTCCTTCGGACGTGATCCACATGTGGCTCATGGCTTTCTTCAGCGAGGCACCCTTCCAGCGAATGACCTCGGGCATCCATTCGGAAGCGCCAAAGAAGACATAAAACAGAAAGATCGTCGCGATGATCGCCATGGCTGGCCCGAGTGCCCGGCGGGCAGCTTCGAACAGGATCAGCAGGCCAGCGAGAGCGACCCACTTGTCGACATCATCTGCCAGTCCGCCATTGTTGACGATTTTCTCGTAGAAGAAAAAGCCGTAAAGGGCAATGAGAGCCCCCGCCACACCAAGAAGCCAATCCCCCGTGGGGATATGATGGCGCGGGCTGTTGGAGAAGGCCGGATACGCCATGTAGGCAAGGAAAATGGCAAAAGCCAGATGCAGCTGACGTGAGTTGTTGATGAGGTCGGCGGGCAGGATATAGGGGGATACGGGCGAAGCAAGAACGACCTGGAAGACAGACCAGATCAGGGCAACCGCAGCCAGAAACGTTCCAACTGCGCCAATCGGATTGCGCGACCCTGCATCGGAAGAGGCAACAAGATCTTGCAGCTCCTCTTCACTCAGGGGGCGTCCGGACGCATGCTTGTCAGACATCAATAGAGCTCCCGGCCATCACCTTCCAAAACAACAACGTCTTGGCGTGGCCGGAACCGAGCACAGCAACGAGCTGACAAATTGTCCAGAACGGCCGAAGATGGCTTCAAAAATAAAAAAACGTTGATCAGGCCACCGCTTCAATACGAAAGATGCAACGACCTCTGCGAAACAAAAACGGTCTCGGGGCAAGAGCCTCGAGACCGCACATCAATCAAGGCTTACTTGATCCAGCCCTGTTCTTTGTAGTATTTCGCAGCGCCAGGATGCAGCGGAGCGGACAGACCAGCCGTCGCCATTTCTTCAGGCTTCAGGTTTGCGAAAGCGGGATGCAGTTTTTTGAACGCATCGAAGTTTTCGAAAACGGATTTGACCAGCGTGTAGACAGTGTCTTCAGACACAGCCGCAGACGTAACGAAGGTTGCGCCAACACCAAAGGTTTTGGTGTCTTCGTCATTGCCGCGATACATGCCGCCTGGAATGGTCGCGGACCGATAGTAGCTGTTGTCCGAGATCAGTTTGTCGACAGCAGGACCGTCAACGGTCACCAGAACGGAATCACAAGCCGTGGTAGCTTCCTGAATGGAACCGGACGGATGGCCGACGGTGTAGACCATGGCATCGATCTGGTTGTCGCACAGAGCCGCAGATTGTTCTGCAGCTTTCAGCTCGGTTGCAAGAGTGAAGTCATCCATGCTCCAGCCAAGAGCATCCATGAGAACTTCCATGGTGCCGCGCTGACCGGACCCGGGGTTGCCGATGTTGACGCGTTTGCCTTTGAGGTCCTGGAAGTTTTTCACGCCGGAGTCGGCACGAGCCACAACGGTGAACGGCTCAGGGTGCACGGAGAAAACGGCACGCAGCTCTTTGAACGGACCTTTGTCTTCAAACTTGGAGGTGCCGTTGTAGGCATGATACTGCCAGTCAGACTGTGCAACGCCAAATTCCAGCTCGCCTTCGCGAATGGTGTTGATGTTGTAGACGGACCCACCAGTGGATTCAACGGAGCAGCGAACGCCGTGGTCCTTGCGACCCTTGTTGACCAGACGGCAGATAGCGCCGCCAGTCGGGTAGTAAACGCCGGTTACACCGCCGGTACCGATCGTAATGAACTCCTCTGCAAAAGCAGCCGGTGAAAAGGCCACCGTCGCAGCAAGCGCAGTTGCAGTGAGTGTCAGTTTTTTGAGCATTTTTTTCTCCCAGTTTAGCAAGAAAGTTAACAGCTTTTGTTTAGTCCCAGAATTCACCCAACCGGTGATTGCGGGTTTCGATGTTTTCAATCCGATCGCGCGCTAACGTTCCCGTTCGCGCCACCAGCATTCCTACCAATGTTTCAATTAGCACAAGTGTGGCTGCATAAGAAGAAAAGAATTGCGGGCTCTCGGTCGAAACAATGAAATGAGCGGAGGCATGTTCCAGAGCCGGACAGGAATGCCGATCCGTGATAACGATGACGTAAGCACCTGACTCTGAAGCCATTTCTGCGGCAAGTATCGCACGGCGCGCATAGGGACGCTTGGTCAGGATGATCACCGCATCCTCCTTGCCAAGCCCTACGAAGGCAGAACTGATGGACTCCCCCATACGGCCCGCCACTTTCCAGTTCGAGGTGAAATAGCGAGCAAGATAGGCAAAGTATTCTATCAGGCCTGTTGAGCTGAACGCACCGAACAACAGAACCTCACGCGCAGCAGTCAAATGGTTAACAACCGCATTGAGACGGTCGCGGTCCAGATCCTGACCAAGCTTTGATATATTTTCGAGACTTGCCGAAAGTTGCCGCTCGATGAACGGCATGCATGTGCCGTCCTCTTCCTCACTCGACAGCAGTTCAGCGCGCTGAGCAAAGGACATGGCCTGTCGCCCCAGCGCGTCGCGGCACATATCGCGCATGCGTTCATAACTGGAAAAGCCAAGGGCCTGAGACAATCTTGAAAAGGTTGCCGGGGCAAGTCCGGCGTTGCTGGCAACAGTGCGCAGGGAATGGGTCGCGACTTCGATCTCATGCTCGACGATATAGTCCGCAGCTTGCCTGAGACGCTCGCTCAGCTCGCCATATTGGCCCGCAATCCGGTCCTGTATCGTAGAAGTTCCCAGCATGCCCACGCCTCTTTGCGGGTGCCCCTTTTTGGGGTTCTACCCTGACCTATAAAATTCCAATTGTTTTACTCTAAGTCAATACTTGAAACATATGTTTCGATACTGCTAGAGTTCCATCCGAACAGTCCGTTTCTGAGCGGCGCAACCTCCGGAAATCAAACGTTTCACTATAGGCAATTTCATGTCACATTTGTTTCCACGTCATACCAAAGCCCTCCCCCCGACCATTGACCATGGAGAAGGCGTCTATTTATTTGATGTCAATGGCAAAAAATACCTCGATGGATCGGGTGGCGCAGCGGTCTCGTGCCTTGGTCACAGCGACCCTGATGTCCTCAAGGCAATCCACGAACAGATCGAAGTCATCCCCTTTGCTCATACAGGATTTTTCACCTCCAAGCCCGCCGAAGCCCTCGCTGACAAGCTGATCGCCCACGCGCCGGAGGGGCTTGATCGCGTCTATCTCGTATCGGGTGGGTCCGAGGCGGTGGAAGCAGGCATCAAGCTTGCACGACAATATTTCATCGAGATCGGCGAGCCGCAGCGGCACCGCATCATCGCCCGCCGCCAGAGCTATCATGGCAACACGCTTGGTGCCCTGTCTGCAGGCGGCAACATGTGGCGGCGCAAACCCTTTGCCCCCTTGATGATCGAGACCAGCCATATCAGTCCCTGCTACGAATATCGTGATCGCCAGCCCGGCGAGAGTGCGTTTGACTATGGCCAACGGGTTGCCAATGAACTCGAAGCGGAAATAAACCGCATCGGCGCTGATGAAGTCATGGCCTTTATTGCAGAGCCGGTGGTAGGCGCAACCTCTGGTGCGCTGGCCCCTGTCGAGGGCTACTTCAAACGCATTCGCGAGATTTGCGACAAATACGGCATTCTGCTCATTCTCGATGAAGTCATGTGCGGTATGGGCCGCACCGGAACATTGTTCGCCTGCGAGCAGGATGGCATTTCGCCGGACATCCTGACCATCGCCAAGGGACTTGGCGCTGGCTATCAGCCCATTGGGGCGATGCTCTGCACAGGTGCCATCTACAAGGCAATCGAGGACGGAAGCGGCTTCTTCCATCATGGCCACACCTATATCGGCCACCCCACGGCAAGCGCCGCAGCCCTTGCTGTGCTGACTAAGCTCACCGATGGCTGCCTTGCCGAACGCAGCCACGCAATGGGCATCAAATTGCGCGCCGCGCTCAACGAAGCCTTTGGCCAGCATTCCCATGTGGGCGACATCCGCGGACGCGGCCTGTTCATCGGCATCGAGATCGTCGAGGACCGGGAAACCAAAAAGCCCTTCGATCCCTCCCGCGCCATTGCCAAAGCCCTCAAGAAGGCGACCTTCGAAGCGGGGCTTATCTGCTATCCCATGAGCGGCACCATTGATGGCGGCAACGGCGATCACATCCTGCTCGCTCCGGCTTTCATCATCGAAGATGAGCACATCGCAGAAATCGTCGCCAAACTCAAAACCGCGTTCGATCAGGTGCTGCCTTGAGCAACCAAGATTACAGCGCCCTGCCCAAAATCATGGTCGCGCCCAACGGGGCGCGGCGCACCAAGGCCGACCATCCGGCTCTGCCTGTCACCATCGCCGAAACCGTCGAGGACGCGCGCGCCTGCTGGCAGGCCGGGGCCGACGGCATCCATGCCCATGTGCGGGATGCTGAGCAAAGGCACTGCCTTGATGCTGGTCTCTACCGCGAGCTGCTTGCCGAGCTGGCCCGCGCCGTCCCAGACATGCAGGCCCAGATCACCACAGAGGCCGTTGGCCTGTATAGCCCGGAGCAACAACGCAAACTGGTGCGAGACGTTCAGCCGCGTGCCGTCTCCATCGCGATCCGCGAAATGCTGAGCGAGGGAGAACTCCCAGACATAGCGCGCTTTTATCACGAACAGCGGGATCATGATGTCGCCATTCAGCACATCCTCTACTCCGAGACTGATATCGACTGGCTGGCCGATCTGTGCAGCCGCAATATTGTGCCAAGGTCCAGGCTGCAGTTCCTGTTCGTACTGGGACGCTACACCGCCGGCCAGCAATCCTCCCCGGAAGATCTTGATCCCTTCATGGCAGCGCTCGAACGCCTCGAAAACCATCTTGATGTCAGAGCGGATTGGGCCTGTTGCGCCTTTGGTCAGGGCGAGACCGATTGCCTTCTTGACGCGATGCGGCGCGGCGGAAAGGTGCGGATCGGGTTTGAGAACAACCTTCACCATTCAGATGGCCGCATTGCGCACGCTAATGCGGAGCGGATCGCGCAGCTGATCGCCGCGATGAAGGCCTGAAAAGGTTTCCGGCAAGGTTTTGCTAACCCTGAGGTCAGAAAGAGGACGCCCCTGTCCAAAGCCTAGGATTTGGCAAAGTTTTCCGCCCTAGAATGGTGCCTGCAAACCAACCGAAGCGCAGCACCGGACCGGCATGAAATCCTTCGCTCCATACCGATTCTTGGCCATATTGGCAGTTTTCCTCAGTTGCGCCATCGCAAGTGACAATGGGCTTTTCTACTATCTCGATCACTTTCTGGCCGAGAAGCGCATGCTGCTGGATAAAAAACCGGCATCCGGGCGCATCGCCCTGCTTGAAATCGACAACAAAAGCCTCACTGAAATCGGCACATGGCCCTGGAAGCGCTCCGTCTATGGCGAAATCATCGAAAAGACCTTCGCCGCGGGGGCAGAAGAGCTGGCTTTCGACATCGATTTCAGCGCCTCCTCCTCGCCCGAAGAAGACAAGGCCTTCGGGCAAGCATTGATCAACGCCGAAGGTCCTGTGACGCTCGCAATGTTTCAGCAGCACAACACCGCTGACATGAGCTCCGCAGAGGTTAAAACCAATCGTCCCATCGCAGCCCTTGAGGAAAACGCCTGGCTCGCAACAGTCAACATCCTTGCCGACGCGGATGGGGTCGTCCGCAACTTCCCGTTTGCTCAGGAAGTGGACGGCGCGGCTTACCCGTCGCTCTCCAGTCTTTTGGGCGGGGTCAATTCCATCGTTCCGGGCACCTTCATCGTCGATTATGGCATGGACCCCGACACCATTCCGACCTTTTCGGTCATTGACCTTTTGAAAGGTCAATTGCCTCAGGGCGCTCTTGATCAGCGCAAGGTTCTGGTCGGCGCAGGCGCTGTCGAGCTACGCGATATGATGACGGTTCCGGCTCTGGGCATGATCTCGGGGCCGAAAATGCAGATTCTGGCCGCAGAAAATCTGATCAATGGTCGCGCTATGAGCATGGCTCCGTCCTTCTGGACGTCGCTCATGTCGGCGTTTGCCCTCATACCCATCCTCTTTCTCACGCTCAGCCGGCGCGTCAATTCCTATTGGAAGTACGCAGGGCTCATCGGCCTCTCCTTATGCCTAGAGGTGGTCAGCTTCGTCATCTATCTCATTGAGCCGGTTCTCCTGCCAACGGCCATGATGCAGGCGCAGATCATCGGCTCGGCCATTGTTCTGACCCTGTTTGAAATCCGCTTCAAGGACCTGCTTCTCAGCCTGTCCCAACGCAGAAACGCAAGCATCTCGGCTTTCTTGCAAACGATCATCAAGGACAGCTTTTCCGGGATTGTCATCATCACGGAACAGGGACGCATTCTGGAAATCAGCGAGCAGGCCAAGGCCATCCTCCACCGGCTTGGCTATGAGCCAGAAGACGGCCTCTTCATCGATGACTGCATGCCGCTCGAAATGATCGATGTGCTGAATAAGGCACCGATATATTTGGATCTGAACGAACGGGATGAAGCCCTCAAAACCCTTGAGATCGGCGAAGGTGACGACTGTCGATATTTGGAATATTCCATCACCCCATCCGTCGTGACGACCAATCAGGACGAACATACGCGCGACCGGCATGTGATCACGATGATGTTCAACGATATCACCAATGCACACAAGGAGCAGCTGCGGCTGGAATATCTCGCGGACCATGATCCCGTGACGGACCTGCTCAACCAATCCGGCTTCTGCACCGCGGTCGACGAGCGGTTACGAACCCGGCGACAGGGCGATGCACGGGACAACAAAGTGCTTGTCTTCGCCTGTCAGGGCAGCCGCATGCAAAAGATCACGCAATCGCTCGGGCCCGGATATCTGGACGAACTGATGCGCAAGGTCGGTGCCAATCTCGCCCGATTGGAAGGCTTTGAGGTCGTTGGCTGCGCCGATCAGAAGACATTCCTGCTCTGCGCCTTTGGTGCCACGAGCGATCAGGCCGCCCGGTTGGCAACAGCCATTCGCGCCAGCAGTGTCGAGGCACGTTATTCAGTGCGTGGCCACGACGTCACGATCGGTTGCCACATTGGTGTCGCTGACCTGCATCAGAGCGGCATCAACACGGAAGACCTGGTCAGGGCCGCAACAGTGGCTCTGCTGCGCTCAAAGGAAACGGGAGCCGGCCACCTGCTCTACACATCCGATCTCGCCGCTGACGTGCTGCATCGGCGCGAGCTCGAAGGCGAGATCATAGGTGCCCTCGATCGCAGCGAATTCGAGCTGTACTACCAGCCGCAAGTCAACCTCAGAACCGGGGTCACGATCGGCTGCGAGGCCCTGATCCGCTGGAACCATGCCGACCTTGGGTCAATTCGTCCTGATATCTTCATTCCGATTGTCGAGGAGAATGGCATGATCGTTGAACTCGGGCGCTGGATCCTCGAAAGCGCCTGTCGTGATGCCATGACATGGCCCGAGGACGTCACCGTGGCGGTCAACGTCTCGGCGGTCCAGTTCACCCGGTCCAATATCCTTGACGACATCCGAACAGCCCTTGCACAATCCGGTCTTGCGAAGGATCGTCTTCATATCGAAATCACAGAATCCCTTTTCATCGCCGCCCCCGATGCCGTCATTACCCAGCTCAATGCCATCCGGGAAGAAGGCATCAAAATTGCGCTGGATGATTTCGGCACCGGCTATTCGTCGCTGAGCTACATCCACCAGTTCCCGCTCGACAAGATCAAGATCGACCGGGCCTTCGTCAAGGACCTGCCCCGGTCCCTTGATTCCCTCGCCATCATCAATGCGATAGTCGCGCTGGCACGCGGGTTCGACATCACAGTGGTCGCCGAGGGCATGGAAACCGAAGCGCAGGCCGAGGCGGTCAAGATCGCTGGCTGCCAGATCGGCCAGGGCTTTTTCTTTGGCAAACCGATGACCAACGATGACTTCACCGTCCACTTGTTCGATCAGCAGCATACACCCGCCGCGATCAACGTCGGCTGATCCCAAAAAGAATGGCCAGCAACCAAGGGTGCTGACCATGCCATGATCTTCATAAACGTGAGACGGTTTCAGGCACCGCGCCGATGCCCGGCGATCTCACTTTTTGCCAATCTTGATGGCTTTGCCTTTCTTGTAGGACTCCCATGCTGCCATGGCGAGTTCCTGAGCCCTGAGACCATCGATATGGTCCGGATAGTGCTCTTGCTCCTGCCCGGCCACAAGCCGACAGAAGGTCTGCAGCTCTTTCTTGTAGGCCAGTGCATAACGCTCCATGAAGAAATCGAGCAGCGGGTCACTGCGGTATCCTTCGTGGTTGGCAATCGTCACAGCCGTGCCGCGCAAGTTGTTGGCGCGCACCATGCCTTTCGATCCATGCACCTCGACGCGCTGGTCATAGCCATAGCTCGACCGGCGGCTGTTGGTGATCACGGCAATCTTGCCCGACTTGGACTTGAGGGTCACCGCGACGGTATCCAGATCACCGATTTTGCCGATTTCCGGATCCGTCAGCACCGAACCGGTGGCATAGACTTCGTCGATTTCATCATCCAGCACATAGCGCGCCATGTCGAAGTCGAGGATCATCATGTCGACGAAAATACCGCCCGATGTCTTGAGATAGTCGATCGAGGGAGCGGAAGGGTCGCGAGAGGTGATCTGCACCAGCTCAACTTCACCCACTTCACCATTCAGGATGTTGCGCTTGACCGCATCGAAGTTGGTGTCGAACCGGCGGTTAAAGCCCATCATCGCAATGACACCGGCCTTTTCGATTGCCTCTACGCACTCACGCACCTTGCTCAGGTTCATGTCGATCGGCTTTTCACAGAAGATGTGCTTGCCACCATTGGCGGCTTCCAAAATCTGCTCGGCATGATGATCGGTCGAAGAGGCGATAATCACGGCATCGATATCCGGATCGTCGACAATTTCCATGGTTGTGGCGCGGGCAGCCCCGGTCATTGCCTGTACCCATGCGGCAGCCTCGTCGCGCGGATCATGAACAGCGACAATCTCCACCTTGTCAAGATCACTCACTGCTCTTGCGTGCATTTGGCCAATGCGGCCGGCTCCCAGTAGACCGATACGGATCATATTATTTTCTCCAATGCGTACGTACAAATGGTGCGATAGCGTCGCTGCCATCCATGCAGCCAATCATTGCATATCCACCACGACCCGGCACCTATCCTCATAAACGGCCCACAGACCGACAGGACTTCACCTTTAGTCTCACCTCATTTGCACCAAACGCCGCTGTCAGTCAAATTCGTCGCACTTAAATTCCAATCAGACAGGTGGACAAGATGTCACACCCGATGTGAAAAAGGCGCTATTCAAGCGCATTTTTCAACCATATCCAAGAGCAGATCATCTGCCCAACCATCCACGCCGAACCCCTCGACAAAACCGCAATGCCCACCATAGGGGCGCACCTCAAGCGTCAGCCCGTCGAGGTCTGGCAGCAGCGCACTGGTGGCAACCGGAATGATCGGATCATCCCGAACCATAACCACATGACAGGGAGCATCCATTTGGCTA
The DNA here is from genome assembly GCF_900215505.1 of Cohaesibacter sp. ES.047. Lineage (NCBI taxonomy): Bacteria > Pseudomonadati > Pseudomonadota > Alphaproteobacteria > Hyphomicrobiales > Cohaesibacteraceae > Cohaesibacter > Cohaesibacter sp. ES.047. Next base: position 1,049,395 of record NZ_LT907844.1, on the reverse strand, counting down.
AGATTCTCCGCTGTCAGGGCATAGGCCCGAAAGTAGCTCGCGGCATCAGGATGCTCGGAAAAGCGGGGGATGAAGTCCTCGTGCATGGCATAGATGTCGTGATGTTGCAAAAGGGCCTCATGGGCGCGCAGATCTTCGAAACAGGCCATCTTATTGCGAAACGACTTTTGCCACTTGGCCGTGAAATAGCGATTGTAGACCGAATAGGAACGGATTGAACGCGCGGCGGCCTCCGGATCAATCGGAGGCGAAAAGGCCAAGGCCCCATCAAGCGGGATGGACCACGACCCGCTTACAGCTGCCGCCCGAACAACAAAATTGGCACCCAGCGAATAGCCGCAAAGATAAGTGCGTTCATGAGGAAAGCGCAGATTGATCTGTTCGAGCGCCTCCATCACCTCGTCCAGCCGGATCGCAAGAAAGGGTTCGGCATTGAGATGATGGGTCGGGCCGTGATCTCTCAGATGCAGACGAAAGATCGAATGCCCCTCAGCTTCAAGCCGGATCGCAGCCGACTGCAGATAGATCGACCAGGCAGTGCCCTCCCAGCCGTGGATCAGCGTGATGAGGGACTTTCCCGGGTCGCGACCGGGTGTATAGACACCGTGCAGCCGCACGCCATTTGAACAATCAAGCAAAACCTCATGGCTTCTGGCATTCATTGCCTTGGCGCGGTGTCGGATCAACCACTTACGCGGTCCGTGATTGGCAAGGATCGTGTTCACATGGGCATTGCTGAAGGGAAAGGTCGGTCTTCTGGTCATGGCACTCTAGAAAATCAAAGAAAAGGGCACCCGGCAAGACCGGATGCCCCCTTATACGCTGATACTGATGCGACCGATCAGCCGATGATCTCGTTCAGCGTTTCGCTTGCACGCATCACCGCTGTTTTTTTGCCGCTGTCGGGATGATAGTAGCCACCGATATCGGCAGGAGCACCCTGAACAGCCGCCAGCTCGGAGAGGATCGCGGCTTCGTTGTCAACGAGGGCCGCAGCAATCGGCTCGAAGTGGGTGGCCAGTTCCGCATCATCAGTCTGCTTGGCGAGCGCATCGGCCCAATAGCGAGCAAACCAATAATGGCTGTCACGGTTGTCCGGCTCGCCAACCTTGCGCGATGGCGACTTGTTCTGATCAAGAATGCCCTGAGTTGCCACTTCGGCAGCAGCACCCAGAATCCCGGCCTTCTCATTGCCCTTGCTGTCCGCAAGGAACTTGAGGCTCTCGCCAAGGGCACAGAATTCACCCATGGAATCCCACCGCAAGTGGTTTTCCGCCACCAGCTGCTGCACATGTTTGGGAGCAGAGCCACCAGCCCCGGTCTCGAACAGGCCACCGCCATTCATCAGCTGGACGATGGAGAGCATCTTGGCAGAGGTGCCCAGCTCAAGGATCGGGAACAGGTCGGTGAGATAGTCACGCAACACATTGCCGGTGATGGCGATGCTGTCTTTGCCTGCCGTGATGGTTTCAAGCGACTGGCGGGTCGCCTCGCGCGGTGCCATGATCTGGAATTTGTCTGCAACACCGGCTGCATCAAGCGCCGGGGTGACATACTTGATCAGTTCCGCATCATGGGCGCGGTTGGCATCGAGCCAGAAGATCGCTTCGGTCCCGGTCAGGCGCTGACGGACAATCGCCAGCTGGATCCAGTTTTCAATCGGAGCCTTGTTCACGGTGCAGGCACGCCAGATATCGCCACCCTCTACAGCTTGTTCATGCAAGATCTCGCCATTGGCCAGAACGATGCGGATCGAACCATCGGCAGGCGCTTCGAACGTGGTCGGGTGGGAGCCATATTCTTCGGCCTTCTGGGCCATCAGGCCAACGTTGGCAACGGCCCCGGCAGTCGCCGGATTGAGCGCCCCGTTTTCCTTGAAGAAGTTGATGGATTCGTCATAGATCGTTGCATAGCAATTGTCTGGAATAACGCAGTTGACGTCGCCCTTGGCACCGTTCGCATCCCAGCCCTTACCGCCAGCACGAATGAGCGCAGGCATGGAGGCATCGATGATCACATCGGACGGTACATGCAGGTTGGTGATGCCCTTGTCGCTATCCACCATATAGATCGCCGGGCGCTCTGCTTCAATCGCTGCGATATCAGCCTTGATATCGGCTGCGTTTGGCAAGGATTCGATACGTGCGAGCACATCGCCCATGCCGGAATTGGCACTGACACCGGCAGCAGCCAGAGCGTCACCATATTTCTCGAAGATCGGAGCCATCCACGCCTTGACCGCATGGCCAAAGATGATCGGATCGGACACCTTCATCATCGTCGCCTTCATGTGAAGGGAGAACATGATGCCGTCCTGTTTGGTCTTCTCGATTTCGTCTGAGAGGAAAGCAGAGAGCGCCTTAGCGGACATGTAGGTCGCGTCGGTCACGGTGCCTTCACCCAGCTTCCAGCCGTCCTTGAGAACGGTCACAGAGCCGTCCTTGGCCACGAACTCGATCTTGGCAGCGCCAGCCTGAGCCGCCGTGATGGTGGCGGATTTCTCATTGGCATAAAAATCGTCGCCCGGCATGGACGAAACATGCGTCTTGCTGTCCTTGGCCCATTTGCCCATGGAATGCGGATTCTTCTGCGCGAAATTCTTCACCGCCTTGGCCGCGCGACGATCAGAGTTGCCCTCGCGCAGAACCGGGTTCACGGCAGAGCCCTTGATGGTATCGTAACGGGCGCGGATTTCTTTTTCCTCGTTCGTTTTCGGCTCTTCGGGGTAGGCAGGCAGATCATAGCCTTGTGCCTGCAACTCGGAGATGGCGGCAACAAGCTGCGGAACAGAAGCTGACACGTTTGGCAGCTTGATGACATTGGCGTCCGGCGTCTTTACCAACTCCCCCAATTCGGCCAGATCATCGCTCTGGCGTTGTTCTGCGGTCAGCTTCTCGGGGAACGTGGCGATGATACGGCCAGCAAGAGAGATATCCTTGGTTCCGACCTCGATATCGGCGGCCGCTGCAAAGGAGCGGACGATCGGAAGAAGCGACGCGCTCGCAAGCTCGGGTGCTTCATCCACGATCGTGTAGATGATGTCAGGGGTAGATTGATCGGCCATGTGTTTACCTTTCCGGTTCCCGAATTCCGAATACCCGGCGTCCAACCAACTGGATGCGGGCGTCTTTGCAGCGATGCTGCCAAGCCCCGTATCAACAATCACCTGAAGAGGCGATCAGACGCGGGTGTGTGTAAGTGTATCTGTGCCCTGAAAACCTGCAGATCAATCAAACGATCCGCTTTCAGAGATCAAGCCGCTCGGCCCCCAAAATCGAAGCAAAGAGCAGCTGTTGCGAGCGCACTATGCGAAATCGACCATGGACATTCAAGCAAGGACTGCAAGGAAAGTCCGCGCTGACCAGAAAATTCAACGGTTTCCGCTCGCTGCAGTGTCTTTAGTCCTGAGACGACCCCATTGAAATAGAACATCTGTCGCATGAACCGGCGGGTATCCAGACAACCGTCAAGTTGCGAAAAACGCATCTCACATTCAGCAGATTTGTATCAAGACAAGCCTTCAGCACAGATTTTTAATCTATGTTGCTCAAATATCAATACCAGATCAAACTGAATTCTTGAGTTTCATTTTGAACAATTGTGAAATTCAGAAAAATCACGAACCGAAAATCAAGATGACATCTAACTATCATAAAAAAAATCACGTCAAATTCAGTACTTCCCAGCATCGTCCAATTACGAATACGAGAGAGAAAATTAATATCTCGAATTTACTTCATACCATGAAATAAAAATCCTAAACGCAAACTTGCAATACAAATTTAACAACTAGCCATTAAAAATGAATATATCTTTCTCCGCACAGCCCGTGATGATGGACAAAAGACCATGACATTCTCTCGTATGATGATTACAACAAAAATGCTGGTCGCCAGCATTGCAACCCTGACGATAGTTCTGGCCATTGGCATTGCCGTCATTGCCTGGCAGAGTTCATCGATCACCCAGAACCTGTCTCTTGAGCAAGCAAGATCGATTGCCAAAAGAGAAGCTGCCGAAGTCAAGAACACTCTGGAATACGGGTTGGTTTCCGCCTCAAACATGACCCATGCTCTCGCGGCCCTCAAGGAACAAAAAGATGTATCCCGCGAGGTATGGACAGCCATTCTGCAAAAAACCCTTCAGAACAACAATAAGCTGTCCGGAACATGGGGTGCAGTCATCGGCGACAAACTCGACGGCAAGGACGGGAAATTTATAAACACCGAGCATCATGATGCCAGTGGCATCTGGCGCCCGTACTTCTTCCGCAATCCAAACGGGTCCATCGGTTTTCGCACGATCTCGGACATGGACACAAAATCGGAAGGAGAGCTGGCTTGGTTCTATGGCGCCTATAACAGCGGCAAGCCCTACATGACCGATCCCTACAGCTGGGATATGGGCGGACGCACTGTGGTGGGGGTCTCGATCGGCATTCCCATCAAGGACGGCTCCGGAGACACGATTGGTGTGGCCGGCACAGACCTCATCCTCACAGATCTTTCCGAAATGCTCGCCAGTGAAAAGCCACTTGGCACCGGTTCGGTTCATCTCCTTTCAAAAAGCGGCAAATGGGTTGCCCATCACGATCAATCCCTGTTGGGCAAGGACTGGGCCGAACAACGCGCCTCTGCCGATCTGGAACATAAGAGCGCGGTGCTCAATGCGGTCAAGTCCGCATCCCCTTACAGCTACGAGGGCCATTCGAACACGCTGGGCGAAGACGTTGTCCGGATCATCGAACCGGTCACCTTCGGTGACACGGGGCAAGCCATGGCTCTGGTCATCAACGTCCCCATCAAGACCCTGTCGGCGGATAGCCAACATATCCTCAACGCTGTCCTGCTGGTCGGTTTGGTTCTGATGCTGGCAACTGGAGGCGCCTTGTTCATTGTCGGCAGGTCCGTCATCAGTCGGCCACTGACAACGACGATCGAAAGCATCCGTGCACTGGTCAATCGCGATTACAATGTCAAACTGAGCTACCTTGACCGTCAGGATGAAATCGGACAGATCAACCAGGCTCTGGAAGTCTTCCGTGACAGCTCCCAAAAGGCCGAACAGCTCAGCCATGAACAGGAACAGGAACAACGCGAACAGATCAAAAGGGCTGAACAGGTCAACACGTTGGCCCACGAATTCGACAAGCAGATCAGCGGCCTGCTACAAACCGTTGCCCGCTCCGTCGATGAGTTGACCAGCGCATCGATCACCTTGACCAATGGTGCCGATGACACCTCCAAACGCTCCAACGCCGTTGCGGCAGCCTCAGAGGAAGCAACGACCAACGTCGAGACGGTTGCCTCTGCAGCGGAAGAATTGTTCTCATCGGTCAACGAGATCGACCGTCAGGTCGGCCAGTCGAACCAGATCGCCGAGAACGCGGTCACGCAGGCCCTTCATACCAACGAGAAGATCGAGGGCCTGTCGACCGCAGCCAATCGCATCGGCGAAGTCGTCAGCCTGATCACGGACATCGCGGAACAGACCAACCTGCTGGCGCTCAACGCCACCATCGAGGCAGCCCGCGCCGGAGAAGCCGGCAAGGGCTTTGCTGTGGTTGCTGCCGAAGTCAAGGAACTGGCCAACCAGACATCCAAGGCGACCGACGAGATTTCACAGCAAATTCAGGCAGTCCAGTCCGAAACCAATGGCGCTGTGAACGCGATCAAGGCGATCACCGATACCATCGAACAGATGAACCAGATCGCCACGGCGATTTCCGAAGCGGTGCAACAGCAAGGTCTCGCGACGAAGGAAATCGCGCAGAACATTCAGGAAGCCTCCACCGGCACCAAGGAAGTCTCCAACAACATCGTCGGGGTTTCCAATTCGGCCAACGAGACCGGATCGGCAGCCCGCATGGTGAATCAGTCTGCATCCAACCTGAAGGTCGAGGCCGACAGCCTCAGCCATGACGTTCAGAAGTTTCTCGCGGACATCCGGAATACCGTCAGCGCCGCTTGATCCTTCAAAACGGCCTGTAGACGTGCAATCAGTGAAAAAGCCGCTCTTTGGAGCGGCTTTTTTGTATCCCAAGGCATGATAGCGTCAAAACGAGGCTCTCCGGTTGTCATGGATCGAGATCGACCAGAATGCGCATTCCGCAAGGATTAATGTGACAACACGTCAACAACAAGAACCCGTCCTTGGGCGGGTTTTCTCGTTGCCACCAACAGCCAAACATGCAAGGGAAGAGTTTCCAGCCAACCGGCCGCGAACCTGTCAGGCTAAACCAGCCTTGAAACGCCGCCTCAACCTGTCAGAAAGGCTCAATTCATGAGCGAGCTGCCCCCCTGCCCCCAATGCAACAGCGCCTACACCTATGAAGACGGCGCCCTTTTGATCTGCCCTGAATGTGCCCACGAATGGTCCGCCACAAGCGCCGCAGAAGAAGCCGAAGCCTCGGTGGTTCGCGACGCCAACGGCACGCCTCTCGCTGATGGCGACACCGTCACCGTGATCAAGGATCTCAAGATCAAGGGCACCAGCGATGTTGTCAAAGTCGGGACAAAAGTGAAGAATATCCGTATCGTCGATGGGGACCACGACATTGACTGCCGGATCCCGGGCATCGGCTCGATGGGCCTGAAATCGGAATTCGTCAGGAAAGTCAGCGAATAGGCCCGATCAACACCGGCTGAGAATGAGGATAGGCATGAAATACACCGCGGCGCACTGGGGCAGCTATGAAATCCACGGCGAGGACATCAAACCCCTCTCTGACGATCCAGCCCCTTCACGCATCGGCAAAGGCTGGGTGTCGGCAAGCCGCGATCGTCAAAGCCGTATCCTCAAGCCCGCCGTGCGCCGCGGCTGGCTGGATGGCGATGAGGGTGCGCGCCGCTGTGATGACAAATTTGTCGAAGTCTCTTGGGACAAGGCCGCCAACCTCGTGGCCGAAGAAATAGCGCGCGTAAGCCAGTCCCATGGCAATGGAGCAATCTATGCCGGCTCCTATGGATGGGCCAGTGCCGGACGCCTCCACCATGCCCAGAGCCAGATGAAACGCTTGCTCAATCTCACTGGCGGCTTCGTCACCGCTCGCAACACCTATTCCCATGCGGCTGGTGAAGTGATCATGCCGCACATCACGGGCCTTTCTCAGGGGGCTTTACAGCAGACATCGACCAGTTGGTCACTGCTGGCCAGACACTGCACCCTGCTCGTGTCCTTTGGTGGCCTGTCGGGGCGCAACAGCCAGACATCCTCCTCGGGAACCCTCAAGCATGAAACGGAAAGTTGGCTCGCCAGCATGAATGCCCGCAAGGTGAATGTCTCGCCGCGCAACAGCGACATGTCCGATGCTGACTGGCTGTCTATCCGTCCGGGCACCGATGTCGCCCTGATGCTCGCTCTGTGCCACACCTTGCTGGTCAACAATTGGCACAACGAGGCCTTCCTTGAGACTTACACCAGCGGCTGGCCGGTCCTGCGTGACTATCTGATGGGCATTCAGGATGGCATCGTCAAATCCGCCGGTTGGGCTGCCACCATCTGCGACATCGACGCGGTGGAAATCACAAGCCTTGCCGCCGACATGGCAAAAAGCGAAACCCTGATCAACGTCACATGGTCACTGCAGCGCGGCGATCATGGCGAGCAGGCGGTCTGGGCCGGACTGGCCCTGTCTACTTTGTTGGGACAGATCGGACGCCCCGGAACGGGCTTCGGCTTTGGCTATGGCTGCGTGGGCAATTTCGCCCGCCCCACCAAGCGCTTTGCATGGCCCGGCGTGCCGCAGGGCCAGAATGCCATCAAGGATTTCATACCTGTCGCCCGCATAGCAGACATGCTGCTCAATCCCGGTGGCGAGTATGATTACAATGGCGAGAAGCGCATCTATCCCGACATTCGCCTTGTCATCTGGTCCGGCGGCAATCCCTACCACCACCATCAGGACCTCAAGCGGCTGTCGAACGCGTGGAAACGGCCCGAAACCGTCATTGTCTGCGACCACAGCTGGACGGCGACGGCGCGGCGCGGGGACATCATATTGCCTGCAACGACCCCGCTTGAGCGCGCCGATATCATGATGAACAAGTCCGAACCGGCCCTGATCTACATGAGCCCGCTGTTCGCCACCATGGGCGAAGCCAAGGATGACCATGACGTCTGGCGTCTCGTCGCCAGCAAACTGGGTCTTGAGGATGTTTTCACCGAAGGCCGCAGCAAGGAGGACTGGCTGCGCTGGCTCTGGTCGGAAGCGCAGAAGATCGGCGCTGCCGATGGCCTCGAGCTTCCATCCTTTGAAACCTTCGTTGCCGAGGGTCGCTTCGACATCCCCGATGCTGAACAGGAACAGATCGCCTTTGAGGCCTTCATCAAGGATCCCAAAGCCAATCCGCTCGCAACCGAGAGCGGCAAGTTCACCCTGTTCAACGAAACCATCGCCAAGATGGATCTGATCGATTGCCCGGGTCTGCCAAGCTGGATGGAACCCGTCGAGAGCCTCATCTCGGCCCCCAAAGGCGCACTGCACCTCATTTCCGCTCAGCCCGATACGCGTCTGCACAGCCAGAACGACCGGGGCAGCGAAGCGCTCAGCGACAAGATCGAAGGGCGCGAATGCTGCCAGTTGCATCCGAAAACAGCCGTCAAGCGCGGCATCTCAGAGGGATCAATCGTCCGCATCCACAACAACCGCGGCGCAACCCTCGCAGGGGTCCGTTTCGATGCGGCCCTGAGGCAGGACTGCATCGCTCTGCCCACCGGAGCATGGTTTGACCCGGCGGTGATTGACGGGGAATGGATCGATCTGTCGGGCAACCCCAACGCGGTAACGCTCGATCAGGGCACGTCAGGACTGGCGCAAGGCAACATCGGCCACACGACGCTCGTCTTCGTCGAACCTTGGACGAAGGCTCTACCTCCGCTCTCGGTCAGCCACCCGCCAGAAATTGTCAGCGACTGACACTGCCCGGGCAAACAGGCAGACCCTAGCTTGGATGGTCTTGGATAGTCAAAAAGTCGGGAAATGGGCTCAAAGAGCGAGGGAGTGGCTTATGCCGCCATTGACCTGCAGCACTTCACCGGTCATGCCGCCGGACGCGTCACTGAGCAAAAACTCCACCGCACCGGCAACTTCTTCGGTCGTCACGGCGCGCTTGAGGAAAGACCGTCGGCTCAGCATCTCGTGAACCCGGCTGAAATCGGGCAACACGCGGGATGCAGGTGTCCGGACAGACCCGGACGAGACGATATTGGCGCGGATGCCCCGCTCTCCAAGCTCAGCCGCAACAATGCGGTTGGCATGTTCAAGCGCTGCCTTGGCAACACCAATGGCGTCATAGCCAGGCACGACCTTCTCACCACCAAGGAACGAAAGACCCACGATGGATTTGAGATTGGGATTGCGTTTGACCGCCTCGTTAACGACAGAGATATAGGAATAACAGCTGTCGAGCATCGTCTTGGAGAACTCTTCGCGGCTCGTCTCAAGCAGCCCCTTGGGGGACAAAACGCTTGATTTCGCGATGCAGAAAACCAGTCCGGTGACGTCATTGAGGTTATCAATATCGGCATAGGACTTGGTATAATCAAGCTCACGCACATCATGGCGTTGGGACACTTGCTCGAACTTGTCCTTGCGCCGGGTTGTCACCACGGTTTCCCAGCCATTGTCAGCGAGATGCTCAGCGATGCCGAAGCCGATCGAACGACGCGAGCTGACACCAACCACCAGAGCCTTGCCAACCGGATCAGGCACGTTGCCAGCGTCGACAACGGACTCTTCGATGGCCTCCGGCATGAGGTTCGAGATCACGGAAAGATTGTATCGCTTGTCAAGAAGAGAGCTGTATTTCAAGACGTGTCCTTGCCAACTCATCGCTGTTCAACCCGTTACTTTAAACCACGAAGATGCGTTTCCGGCATGGTTGCTGTGAAACTCGAAATCACTGCTGCCGGCACATCAACAAGGCCGTAGGACTTGGCGTTCACAAACATCAGAGTTTGTTCACCCTTTCCTATAAGATTATCCTTACTATCACGAATCTCATGCTTCAGTGTGACAAATTTTCTATTCAGTGCATCAACACGCACCTTCACAAGCAGCTCTTCGAACTCTCTGGTTTCCCGAATAAACTTGTGTGAAATGCTGCGAGTGAGGATATAAAACGGCGTTTCCTTGAGGTCGAACCCGGGCATGCAGCGCCGGAAAAACAACTCGCGAACCTTCCCTACCCAACTGATATAACTAGCGAAATAGACATTTCCGACAGAATTCGTATCGGAGTAGGTCGAGATCAGCTTGATGTTGAACCAGCGCTCGTCAAACCAGCCTTCGGTCCAGCTGAGCTTGGTCGGATCGGCGCTTTGTGGCCCCGTTTCTGTAACATTCTGGTGCGAAAGTTGATCGGCAAGCACCACGGCAGCGGCGCTTGAAGGCCCCCCAAGCGGTTGAGAAAGCTTCGAATCAACCATCAGGGGCGCCAATGCGTCCGCTCCGTCATCAGAGATCTGTTCAACCACCTCCGGACCACGCGGCAAAAGCGCCAAGAGGGCCACGAAGGGGGACAAGGCAACCAGCAAAGGCGCCTGACCAAGATATCCGGCAGCCAGAAGACACAGGGCCATCATCCCGAACAATCCCGCCTGAAACCCGTGCGCAGCCGACCGCCCAACAAGCAATTCGGAGACAAGGACCACCGAATAGGCAAGAAACAGCGACGCAAAGCACAGCATGTAATATTGCAGATCGACACCAGCAATCAGCCCGGTAGCCGCCAATCCGGCAGCAAGCACGAACAGCGGCGTTGAACTCTTGATCAGCCCTATCGGCAGGAAGGCCGCAAGAGGACCAAGCTTTTCAGCGGCCACTCGCTCCACGAGCCAGTTGAGCGCAAGGCGGCTGCTGTCGAGGGTCGCAAATAGCCCGACAAGACACCAAACGATCAGCGCCGCAATGACCACCGGATCGCCAAGACCGTGCACACTCTGAGCGACGAGTCCCCCGAGGTCCGAGCCGATCACACCCGGAGCAAGACCGCGAGCCAACTCTGGTTGAATGCCCAGCACCAGCGCGCCATTGGCGAGCAGCAGAATGAAAAAGACCAACCCAGCAAGCCCATAGCCCTTGGAAAGCGACAGACCGCGCTCCTCCATGGCCGCAGCCCGCTGCCATTGTTGCAAATCAAGCCAGGGGCCGAACAGCAGCCCCAGCGCAACAGGAGGCAAATAGGCCCAGAAGACCCCATCCTTGACCGCAAGACCGGACGTCATTTCGCCCGACCACGGCATAAAGCTCTGCAAGAGGATATAAGCGAGGACCATTACGAGAAGATAACCCGCATGCAGCCGGACAAGACCGGCCAGTGACATCCTGTCAGCCAGCGTCATAGCAGCGAGCAGCACGCAGACCATCAGCAACATGGGCGCCGGAACATCAAGCGGCACGAAAAGATAGCGCGCCAATGCAAACAGAGTGAGCGAGACGGCAAGAAACTGATACAGCATGAAGGGGCCGAAATAGCGGCTCGTCACACGTTCGGCCAGAGCGCGAAGTTTTGTCTTGTCCTTGCGGCGAGACAGGATGAAGCCAAAGGCCGCAAGGCCGCAAGCATTGGGAATGGCAAAGGCCAAAAGGCCTGCCACGCCATAGCTGGCCGTGAAGTGAAGCGAGAAGAACATCCCCAGCCCCCACAGCCACGCAATCGCACTTGATCCCGACCAGAAAAGAATGGACGTCATGTCACGCTCTCAAAAAACAAGGTTATTCTCCCTGAACGCTTTGAAGGAAGACCGGATCAACCAAAACGCTCAAACTCATTGGTTTGAACAGGCATCCGTCACCGCCAACCGATAACGGCCCGGCGCGACACACCTCAGATTCAAACCATGTAATCGTCACACGACTGTGACAGACGGTGCATTGATCCCCAGCCCACCCAAGAACAAAAAAGCACTGAGACAAGAATACGTTAAAACGGGTCAACACCTCAATGAAAGGCAACGCCAGAGATCAGGAACCAGACTGGCTCCGCAAGAGACGCGCATCCAATGTGACACGCTTCTGACCGCTTTCACGCGGCTCAGTCTACACACTTCCCAGACAATGACACCTCCCAAAGGCGCTATATCCACGTGTGTGAGGCCGTACGTCATAAAAACGCCGGCTAAAGCGGGCAAAGAAGCCCTTTTCAATCATGCATCACTTGCTTTCATGCAGAGAGCTGATCGAAGTCGACAGACTAAAATTGGCGTCTTCCAGCTTCTTGAGCTCTTCGGTCGTGATGTCCACCGCCGCCTGCAATTGCTCTTCACTATGCTCAGCTGTGATAAAGAAGCGCAACCGCGCCTCATTCATTGGCACTGCCGGATAGGTAATCGGGAAGGCATAGATGCCGCGCTCCAGCAGATTGTTGCTCAGCTTCACCGCCCGAAGGCTGTCGCCGACAATCACGGGCACCACACAAAAGCCCTGGCTGAGGCCGGTGTTCAAGCCAGCAGCCTTTGCTGCCTTGAGGAAATATTGGCCATTGGACTGTAGCTTTTCAACCCGCCACGGCTCCCGCTGCATGATTTCGATTGACTTGGAGCCGGCGACACAAAGCGGAGCGGAAAGTCCGACGCTGTACATGAACCCGGACGCAAAGAACTTCAGCACATCGATGAGCGCCTGATTGCCACAGATATAACCGCCGCAGCCGCTCATGGTTTTGCTCATGGTGCCCATCCAGATGTCGATCTTCTTGGGATCGACATTCTGCTCTTCGAACAGCCCCCAACCCGTCGCCCCGAGGATGCCCAGCGAGTGAGCCTCATCAACCATCAACCACGCACCGAAGCGTTCCTTGATGTCAACGAGTCGCGCCAGATCGGGCGTATCGCCATCCATGGAATAGAGCCCCTCGACAACGATCATCACCCGGTCATGCTTGTCGCGGGTTTCGGAAATGATCCGCTCGAGATCGTCAAAATCATTATGCTTGAACGAGCGGCGGGTCGCACCGGACAGTTTGCAGCCCGTGGTCACCGAATTGTGGCTGAAGGCATCAAACAGAACCAGATCCGACGCTCCAAGCAAGTCACCGATCGTTGAGACATTCGTTGCGTGACCAGACACGAACACCAGAGCCGCTTCGCTTTCGTAAAGCTCGGACAACTGCTGTTCCAACATCCCATGAAACGGGCGTTCACCCGACGTGGGGCGAGAGCCGGACACGGATGTCCCGAAGGTGTCAATCGCCTCTTTGGCTGCCGCATGCACTTCATCAAGCCCGTTGAGGCCGAGATAGTCATAGGAGGCAAAGTTGATCATCTCGCGACCATCGACAAGTGTCGTCGCGCCAGCACGCCCTTCATGAACAAGGAAATAGGGATCCCGGGTCTGCAGCAATTCCGCCATATCACGCTGCACCTTGATCTGCTGATAAAGCTCAAGGGTCTTGAAATCGGTTTTGGCGGGATCGACCTTGGAACGCACGCTCCGTTTGGATGCTGCCTTGGCGGGAGACTTCTTGGCCATGGATCGTGACATGTTGAGAATGGCATCGCGATCAACGGGCGACTTTTTCATGAAGGGCTCCAGTTCAGCACCAAATAGCGTGGACACACTGTTAGACATAAGTCTGCAGTCTGCAACGGACATCGCCAGTTACCGTTAAAGCCACGAACAGTCAAGACCCCAAGAGCGCGAAGTGATCAAAGGATCACCAGACATCCGATCTTCAGACGCGTTATACGGCCTGACGCAAATCAGACAATTTGCTCTTCATGCCTTCCACGTCATCATCTCCGCCAACATGCTGATGGATGAGCGTTTCTTCGGTAAAGCTGAGACCTTTGTCCGCTCCCTTGCGAATGCGCTGAACCACACTTCCTGCGATATCCTCAATGGTCGTGCCATCGGCAATTGCACCCATCGGAATTTCGATATCCAGCTTTTGCTGGGCTGCCGAACGCAACTCCATGCCCATCAGGCTATCCATGCCAATATCGGACAGTGACCGATTGAGCTGAACTTCCTCGACCGGCATGCGGAAAATGGCTGCAACTTCCTGAGCCAGAATCTTGGCAATCTCCGTCCGGGCCGTCACATCATCCAGCCCGTCAATCAGACTGGCAACATCCACCGCCTGCTGATCCCGGTTGGAAGATTGTGCCGCCTCGCGGGCGAGCAATTCATAGGCCGGGGTCTTGAGAACCGCGAGGTTGTCACGGGCAAAGCCCCAGTTCATCGGCGCGATGGTAATCGTCGCAGGCTGTGCGTCGGCTGGCTGATCGGCAATGAATTCGACCAGACGATCAAGCGCCTGACGGGCCTTGAATTCGGCCCCGCCGGTGGTCTTGGCAAGGATTTCCGCAGTCTGCGTATCCCGCGCCAGAATACCCACATCGGTGATCGGCCCCCAGCCGATCGAAAGGGCAGGCAAGCCCTCCTTGCGGCGGCGGCGCGCAATGCCATCGAGATAGGCATTTGCGGCCACATAGTTGGCCTGACCGGGGTTGCCCATCAAAACCGAGACTGACGAGAACAGCCAGAAATAATCCAGCGCATCATCGCGGGTTGCCTGATCGAGATTTTCACCACCGACCACTTTGGGCTTCAGGACCGCATCGATCTGATTGTCGCTCATGTTGGCGATGAGAATATCATCCAGAACTACAGCCGAATGCATGATCCCCTTGATCGGAGCCTCTTTGCGCAACGCATCGAGCAGTGTTTCAAGAGCCGTCATGTCCGTGACATCGCAGGCCTTGACGGACAGTTTGCACCCCTTGGCCGCAAGCCGAGCTTCAAGGGCTTTCGCCGCGTCCGTCATCTTTCCTGAACGGCTGGTCAGCACCACAGACTTGGCACCCTGATCGGCGAGCCATGAAGCGGTTTCAAGACCAAAGCCCCCGAGGCCACCAATGATGACATGATGCCCGTTAGGATCAATCATAAGGCCTGCGTCCTTGGCGGGCAGAATGGTCGGCTGCGGTGCCTTGACGACGATCTTGCCGATATGACCGGAGCGCTGCATCAAGCGGAAAGCATCAACAATGTCTTCGCTTTCGAACAGGCGATAGGACAGGAGCGAGAACTGCTTCTGCTCGAACAGGTCCGACAGCTCCGAGAACAGACGCCGCGCCCGCTTGGGCTGATGGTTGAGCAACTGGTCGGCATCAATGCCGAAATAGCTGATGTTACGCCGGAACGGTCTGAGGCCGATCTTGGTGTTGCCATAGAAATCGCGTTTGCCCAGCTCAAGGAACCGGCCAAAGGGCCGAACCAGCTCAAGGCTGCGCTCCATGGCCTCGCCAAACAGCGAGTTCAGCACCACATCCACGCCCTCTTTCCCCGGACCGTCGGCGGCACGGGTGATGGCGCGGACCTCATCGACGAAATTGAGCGACCTTGTGTCAAACACATAGTCCGCACCCAAGAGCTTGAGAAACTCGCGTTTTTCAGGGTTACCCGCGGTCGCGATCACACGTGCGCCGCGCCATTTGGCGATCTGAAGGGCGGCCAGCCCGACAGCACCGGCGGCACCATGGATCAGCACCCATTCGTCCTCTTCAAGCTGCGCCAGATAGTGAAGAGCATAGTAACTGGTCAGGAAGGCAACCGGCATGGTTGCGGCAGCCGTCAGGTCCATGCTGTCAGGAAGTCGAGACACTCCAGTCTCAACAACGGTCACGTGCGACGCGAAACAGGCCGGAGCCAGCGCCATCACCGGATCACCGATCTTGAAACGATCAATTCCCTCGCCAATCCTGACGATGCGGCCGGAACATTCAAAACCGAGCGTCGGCCCTGCGAACCCATCTTCAAGCGCTTCCTCGGGCAAGAGACCCTGCGCCCACATGACATCACGGAAGTTCAAACCCGTGCCGACAACCTCGATTTCCACTTCACCCGGACCGGGCAGACGGCGCTGAACCGGGATCCAGCTCAGACGATCAAAAGACCCGGTGCGCGGATGGTGCAGACGGCAAGCAGCCTCTTCAGAGCGCTCCTGTGGCTTGGCCGCAGGCTTGGCCGCGCCGCGCACGGCCCGCATGGCACGCAGCCCGCTCGTCTCGAGCAGCATTTCGCGTTCTTCGCCCGGCTCCAGAATGGTCTGAGCCAGTCGCACCGCTTGCTGATCGCCGGACAAGGCACTGGCGAAATCCACAAGACGGATGTCCTGATTGCCATATTCGTTGCTCGCGGTTCGGCCAAAGGCCCAGACACCGCTTTGTGCCGGATCGATGGCATGACCGTTGACATGCGGAAAACCGCCCGGAGCGGGGATCCACAAGCGCAGCTTCAACTCGGCCACATCCCGCAATAGACCGGCAAGGCATTTAAGACGTGGCGACAGGACAGCCATCGGATCTTGAGAGCTGTCAAAGGCCCCAGCAAGACAGATCAAATCGAGCGCACCACCCTTGGCGGCTTCGGCGATTGCTGTCACGCGCGCTTCGCGATCCGCGTCACTCTCCTTGGCGGAAAGAGCGATTTGGCGGCCATCCAGATCCCCAAGACCTGTGATCAGTGCCTTGGCAAAGTTTTTCTCCGCCGCGTTGCCCTTGTTCACCAGAATGATGCACTGGCGCTCGCCGTTCTCTGCCCCATTTGCTTCAGGCGCGACGGCTTCAGACTCGGCAGCATTGCAGCCCACCAGCACATAGGCCCCGGTGAGATCGGCATCGCCATCGTTGTTGGCGAAAGGATCGAGCGAGACACCTTTAAATCCGGCGTCCTCAATCCACCCTTTCCAGTCCTCGGCATCAGCATGCGCAGATACCGGCTGGGTCGGATCGAGACCATCGACGAACCATCGATCAGCCATGCCAAAGGTAATGTCCTGAAACACGTTGCTGTCCGACAGGCTGGCAAGCAGCAGACCGTCCCGGCCCACCAATGTTCTGAGCTGCGATATCAGATCGGCACCGCCATCCATCGCCTGCAGACCATTGGCCGACACGACCAGATCAAACGGCTCAAGAGCCGCAAGCTCGGACAGGGCATCCTTGATCGCAAGGGTTTTGAAATGAATGGACTGCGCAAACAGGATCTGCAGTCGATCCACGATCAGCTTGTTGGTATCAACCGAGACAAGCTGCCCGTCGAGGCGCTCAACCATCGGCAGAAGCACCTTGGTCAGGCTCGCACCACCTATACCGAACTCCAAAACACGCAAGGGACGTCCCTCGGGCCAGGCATCAAGCACGGCACCAACCGCACGGGATACCTGCTGAACATGCGCCTCCGCCAACGGCGAGGAGCTGTAATGCTGGTCATATTGATCCTGCGAATAGAGATTCTGCGGCAGTGGGGCCGTGCCGAACGGGCGGTCCATAGCCAACAGAGCATCCGGCAGGGTGTTGAGCGCATGATTGAGCATCACACATTCGGCAGACCATTTCGGGTCTTCGGTGAGCAGCAGCTGCAGCACCATATCCACGTCCGGCATGTCACTTTCGTCGCTGAGCTGCCAGCCCTCGTCAAGCGCCGTGGCGAGACCGGATTGCTCGCAAATCGCTATCAGGGAATGCACCAGTTTCAGGCGATGCTCATTGCGAGCACGCAGATCTTCAGTCGCAGCGTCCGCATCCAGTCCGTCAAGAAGGCCAAGTGCAGAAAGGGCATCCGGACGCAGGACCTTGTCGTCATCGGCCAAACTGAGGAGCACATCATAAGCCCCCCGCCGCGCCGCAGCCTGCAGCAGCAACTGCCCGTCTTCGGCCCGTTGACGATCAGGTTGAGACAGTTCGGCCATCGCAGCCCTGATCGCCTCGATATCGAGGGAAGGCACAGCCACCTGACCGGCAGGAGCTGGCACGCGGATGGAATCATAACTGTATGTCAGGCGATCAAGCCCCTGGCGCTGAACCAGAGCCGAGGAACGGAACCGACCATCACGCAGAGCAGCAACCAAGGTCCCGTCTTCCGCAAACAGATTGATGTCCGCCTGAATACCGCGATTGTTATGCCGGATGACATGAATACGCGCCGAGCGCACCGGTGTGGCCGCCTGATAGACCCGCAAAGATCCGAAGCGAACCGGGATGAAAGCCATCTTGTCCGGACCGGTGTCAAGATCTTCGTACAGACAGTTCAGACCGTGGAAGCTGGCATCAAAATCGAGCGGATGCAGCGCATAGGGCGACGCCACCAGCTCACCCTTGATATCGGTGGGGCCACGCTCATCAAGCACGATTTCGACGTAGTCATCACCATAACGCTCGCAATAGACCATGCGCTGGAACGCCGGTCCGAAATCAAGACCGAAATCCCGGGACGTCTGATAAAGCGCGTCGATCTCAGACTGATCCATGGGGCGATCAAGAACGGGGGCGACAAGGGCGTGATCGGCATTTTCAAGACCGACATTGCCCGGAATCCTAGCAACCCGGCACTTGGTGTGGAGTTGCCATTCGTCGTCCACTAACCGCTTGCGACTGAAAATCTCCACCACGCCGGTCTCTTCATCAAGGCGCGTGCGGACCGAGATAGGTTTTTCATCGGACAGCTGAAGGGCCTGTAACAGATCCATGTCCCTCAACTCGACCTGATCAGACTTGCAGACAATCCGTGCAGCACTCAGGCACATTTCAGCAAAGGCCGCGCCCGGCAGGATGACCTTGCCATCGACCCGGTGATCGGAGAAATAAGGAATGAGCGCGGTATCGAGTTCGGTATCCCAAACATGGTCATCGGGCCGCAGTTGCTGGCCAAGAAGAGCATGGGGAGCAACTGTGCTGTTGAAGATCTCGAAGGCTTCGCTGCTCGAATCGATCTTGAACGGTTTGATCTGCCATGGATAGGGCAGCAGCGACACATCTGGATGCGCCTTGGCTCCGAACACGGTTTCGCGCTCGAAATCGGCACCATTGACGATCGCGCGCCCCACAGCCAGAAGCAATGGATCGGTAACGCCGTCTGTCTTCTGCTGAAGGCTCTCGACAACACTGGCCGAATGGCCTTCGTCCCTCGCAATTTCGGAGACATAGCCCTTGAGGATCGGGCGCGGACCAATTTCAATGAACTGGCTTCGTCCGTCTTTGAAAGCGGACTGAATGGCATGGAAGAAATGCACCGGCTTGCGCACATTGTTCCACCAATAGCCGCCATCAAGCTTGGTGCCCGCCATTTCTGCGCCGGAAACCGACGAGAAGAAGGGAATGCTCGAGTCTGTCGGCTTAACGTCAGACAGATCCTTGACGACCCCCTCTTCGATGGGATCGATCTGTCTGGAATGGAACGGATATTCGATGTCGAGCAGTTTGCCCGGCAGGCGTTTTTTCTTGGCCGTCTTCATGAAGGCCTGCAGCGTCTCCGTCGGACCGGACAGGGTCAGGGAGTTCGCTGTGTTGATCGCGGAAATTTCGACATCGTCAAGCCCGGATTCCTCGATCTGTGCAAGGGCTTCTTCCTTTGACAGCTTGATCACAGCCATCTTGCCGACGCCACGCACCGCTTCCTGATGATGCGAGCGGACATAGATGACCTTGACTGACTGTTTGAGCGTCAACGCACCACACGCCCATGCTGCGGCAACCTCACCGACCGAATGACCGACCACACCGCTGGCACGAACGCCCATTTTGCGCAGAGCGTCAGTAATGGAAACCTGCAAGGCAAACAGAAGCGGTTGGGCAATCGAAGTGCTCTTGAGATCTTCCTTCAGATCGTCGCTGAACAGCTTGTCTTTCAAAGACCAGCCCGCAATCGGCTCGAACAGGGCGTCGACGGCATCAAACTGCGCCTTGAACACCGGATTGAGCCGATAGGCCTCCTGCCCCATGCCCGCGAACTGCGAGCCGTTGCCGGAGTAGACAAAGACCGGATCCTGAGCCGTTCTTGAAGCAGCCCCCGAAACTGTGCCTTCGATTCCCTTGTCAGCCGCAAAACGCGAAAGTCTGTCAGCCAGATCCTCACGAGAGCTGGCGACAACAGCAAGGCGCTCATCCATCAATTCGCGTTGCCAGGCGATGGCATTGCTCCAGTCGGCAACACTGGCGGTCTCATTGTGTTGCACCTGTTGCGCATACCCGCCAGCAAGACTGCGAAGCGCATCGGGCGTCCGCGCAGACACGACAACAAGCCGCGCCTGATCGTCGATCACGGCAGCCTGTCCGGATTTGGCTTTCGTCCTGACGGCCTTGCTTTTGCTGATGGCTTCAACACTGTCAGACACCACAACGTGGGCGTTGGTGCCCCCAAAACCGAAGTTGTTGATCCCTGCAAACCGGATCGCATCACCCCGTTCGAGCGGACGTGCCTTGCGCGTCAGGGACAGGTTGAGCTTGTCAAACGGGATGTCCGGATTGGGTGTCTCGATATGCAGACTCGGCGGCAGGATGTCATGCTCGAGAGCCAACAGGGATTTCAGTACACTCACCATGCCGGAAGCCGGTTCCAGATGGCCAACATTCGACTTGACCGATCCGATCGGCAAGACCGTCGTGCGCCCACCGCCAAGCACCTTGCCGAGCGCAAAGGTTTCGGCCGGATCCCCGACCCGGGTCCCCGTACCATGCGCTTCGATAAAGGCAAGCTGATCGGGCGTTATGGCCGCTGTCTTGTAAACCTTTTCGAGCAATTCAGCCTGAAACTCCGGTGACGGCAGGGCGACACCTGATGTCCGACCATCGGAGTTGATGCCCGCCTCGACGATCCGGCCAAAGCTCTTCTGCTCGCCACTCTTGAAGGCATCGCTGTTCTGCAGCACGAGAACGACCCCGCCCTCGGCGCGCACATACCCATTGGCATTTTCGTCGAACGGACGGCAAAGCCCCTCGGGCGACAGCATGGACGCAGCCGAAAACCCGACAAAAGGAAACGGCGACAAGAGCATATTCACGCCCGCAACAATAGCCGTGTCGATCTCGCCCGCCTGCAATCGTTTCAGCGCCAGATCCAGCGCCACGAGCGAAGAGGAACAAGCGGTATCAACTGTGAAGCTCGGCCCATGCAGATCATAAATATAGGAGATTCGATTCGAGACCAGCGACGTGGTGTTGCCGGTCATCATGAAACTGTCTGAACTCGCCGGATCAAAGAAAAAGCGGTTGGCGTGGTCACTGCCCGAGTTGCCGACGAAGACACCGACGTTGCTTCCAGCAAGGCTGGAGGCAGGAACGCCCGCCTCCTCGAGAGCCTCCCAGACCAGCATCAGCAAAAGCCGTTGCTGCGGATCCATCTGAAGGGCTTCGCGGGGCGAGAGCGAAAAGACGCTCGGATCAAACCCCCACACATCATCGAGAACACCAGCGCGGAAGGTGTAGGACTTGCCTTCCTGACCGGTCAGCGGATGCAAATAGCGAAATGTAGAAAACCGATCCGGTCCGATTTCGTCAACACTGCACGTTCCGGAAATCAGCAGATCCCAGAATTCAGCCACATTATTGGCTCCTGGCAGCCGACACGCGCGGCCGCAGCCGACACGCGCGGCCTATGACTTCGACGGTTTTTCTATTCATATCGTTTTTGCTTTTTTGCTTTCACGGTCCCGAAGACACAATACATCGCACAAAGTGAGCGAAAACTCAAAGTGCCAATTGGCTAGTAACACTTTTTGGACCAAACGAAATGGAAAGAAAAAGCGATCCCGACTAGCCCTTTGCGCGAGTTATGACAGATAGTCAACAACCCATTCCATTTTAGGACGGTTTTTGCTCAACAAGCACCCTTCTAGACATTACCAAGAGAATGATCCAACCACCCTCCAAATCACAGCACCTCATCATCTATTTATGACCAGTCTGCGACCTTTTCTTATTCAAGGCGCTCCGTCCCTCGGTCAGGCCAGATCGATGGAGATGGCCTGTCCTGCAACAGGCACCCGGTGGCCGGAACCAGCCCCTTGGGCGAAAGTCCCGCTCGCAGCCTCACAGCGCTCAATCTAAAAATGACGAGATAACCAAGCTTCTGCAACAAAGCCACCCCGACCCAGCTTTGACAACAAGAAGACGCGGCCTCCCCCCATACGGCCGTTCCGCAGTATCGCAGCGCTATTTTCCTCCACAACAAATTCCCGGCGCCCCACAACCCGACCGCGAAACACGACGGTAGCCCGCAACACCTAAGGAGCAACGAGTCGCTCGGATCGCAGCCAGACAGCCACATCCCCGCGTCCCTCTGAGACTTTTGTCCAAAAGCGCCCGCTCCGAACCGATCCACACATCACGACGCTTAAGCTTAACAAAACGCCAAGCAACCAATTCAAATTGTCAACATTGCATAATTGTCGTGCAACTTTCGACTGTTATCCTAAAAAGCCCTGAGGCCCCTGACAATCCCTACAGTTGCATAGAGTAAAGATGCGGCGCATTTCCCTGTTTAATACGCCGGTTTCCGAGGCATCAAATCACCCAAATTGTTCATAAAACGGATTTCACAAAAAAATTCTCTGGGGTCAATTGAAGCCCGTGAGAGAATTAGGTACAAAGATATCAAGATTTCTTTATATCAGAGAGTAGGTCCGTTGTGTCTAGAGAAGACTATCTTTTTACAAGCGAGTCCGTGTCCGAAGGTCATCCGGACAAGATTTGCGACCGGATTTCCGACGCCATCGTTGATGAGTTTCTGAAGCTGGACCCCTATTCCCGCTGTGCGGTCGAAACCATGGCAACCACCAACAAGGTGGTGCTGGCCGGTGAAGTCCGCGGCCCCAGCGAGCTTGATGCCCACACCATGGAAAAAACCGCGCGACGAGTGATCAAGGACATTGGTTACGCTCAGGATGGCTTCCATTGGGACAAGGCGGACATTGATGTTTATGTGCATGAGCAGTCTGCTGACATTGCACAGGGCGTTGATGAGTCCGAGGGCAAGGACGAAGGCGCTGGCGATCAGGGCATCATGTTCGGCTATGCGGTCAATGAGACCCCCGAGCTCATGCCCGCTCCAATCCTTTATGCACACAAGATCCTGCGTCTGATCTCTGAATCACGCCACGATGGCAGCGAAACCCAACTCGGTCCGGATGCCAAAAGCCAGCTCACGCTTCGCTACGAGAACGGCAAACCGGTTGAGGTGGCTTCGATCGTCCTCTCCACTCAGCATTATGATGGCAGCCTGTCGTCCTCCGACGTTCGCGACATCGTCACGCCTTATATCAAGACCGCCCTGCCAGAAGGCTGGCTGACCGACAACACGGTCTGGCACGTCAACCCGACGGGCAAGTTCGTGATCGGCGGCCCTGATGGAGATGCTGGCCTCACGGGCCGCAAGATCATTGTCGACACCTACGGTGGCGCAGCCCCGCATGGTGGCGGTGCCTTCTCTGGCAAGGACCCGACCAAGGTGGACCGCTCGGCGGCCTATGCAGCCCGCTATCTGGCCAAGAACGTTGTCGCCGCCGGCTATGCCGAACGCTGTTCGATCCAGCTGGCCTATGCCATCGGCATTTCCGAGCCACTGTCCCTTTATGTTGACAGTCAGGGCACCAGCACGGTTGATGAAAGCGTAATTGAGAAGGCGCTGTGGGAATGCATGTCCCTGACGCCACGTGGCATCCGTACCCATCTGGGCCTTAACAAACCGATCTATGAGCGCACCGCAGCCTATGGCCACTTTGGTCGTGAGCCCGAGGCAGACGGCGGGTTTTCCTGGGAAAAGCTCGATCTTGTCGAAAAGATCCGCGCTTCCATCGGCTAGAGCGGATCTGGCAACCACCAGACCTGACACACAAGCGCCCAAAGCAAAGTGCAAACAAGCAAAAACCCCGTTCGGTGAGCCGAGCGGGGTTTATTTATGCCTTCAAGGGCCGGATCTCTTACCGGCTACCCCCGCGCATAGACATCTTCATAGCGAACAATGTCATCCTCGCCGAGGTAGGCACCGGTCTGGATCTCGATGATCACCATGGGTAGCTTGCCGGGGTTCTCCATCCGATGGACGGAGCCAAGGGGGATATAGATTGACTGGTTCTCGGTCATCAGTTTGACCTCATCGCCAACGGTGACCTTGGCCGTGCCCTGCACCACGATCCAGTGTTCGGAGCGATGGAAATGGCTCTGAAGACTGAGCGCCGCGCCCGGATTGACAACGATCCGCTTGACCTGAAACCGGTCCGCCAGAATGAGCGTCTCGAACCAGCCCCACGGGCGATGATCGACCGGGAAGGTCTCGGCCTGACGCACATTCTTGATCTTGAGCGCATCAACCGCCTTGCGCACATCCTGCGCACGCGACATATCAGCAACCAGCACCGCGTCCGGCATGGCAATCGCCATGATATTCTCAAGCCCGACTCCGACCAGTGCCAGACCGCTGTCCTCGGAGCGCAACAGCGTGTTGTTGCAATCGATCGCGGTGGCATCGCCAGACAGGGCAACCTTGTTCTCGGTCTGCTCGCTCTCACGCCAGACCGCATCCCAGCCACCCAGATCGGACCAGCCAGCCAGAAAGGGAACCACCGACAGATTCTCCGCCTTTTCCATCACCGCATAGTCGATGGAAATATCATCGGCCTGGCTCCAGGCAAACGGGTCAAGCCGCAGGAAGCCAAGATCATGCTTGCCATTGGTGACGGACTGCTGAACCGGTTCAAGCAGATGGTTGGCCGAACGCTTGAACGCCTCGATGAGATGGCGCACCGAAAACAGGAAGATCCCTGCATTCCAAAGATAGTTGCCAGAAGCCAGCATGGCCTCGGCATTGGCCAGATCGGGCTTCTCGACAAAGCGGCTGAGCGGTGTTGCGCTCTGCCCCTGACAGGCGGAGGTGCCCTCTACCTCAAGGTAGCCATACCCCGTCTCAGGATAGGTCGGCTTGATGCCGAAGGTGACCAGATTGCCAGAGAGAGCGGCCTCGACGCCAGCACAGACCGCCTCGCGGAAGGCGGGCGCATCCGGGATGACATGGTCGGATGGAGCCACCAGCATCAGCGCATCGGGATCGCTCTGATGCAACCAGAAGGCAGCGGCAAGGATCGCCGGAGCAGTGTTGCGTCCTTCTGGCTCAATCAGGATCGCGGACGGGTCAACACCGATCTCGCTGAGCTGCTCGGTGACAATGAAGCGGAAATCCGAATTGGTCAGGATGAGTGGCTTGCCAAAGGACGACCCACTCAGCCGAAGAGCAGAGGCCTGAAACAGGGTCTGATCGCCAATCAGCGGCGCAAACTGCTTGGGATAGCTCTTGCGCGACAGGGGCCACAAGCGCGTGCCGGAGCCACCACACAGAAGGACGGGTGTAATTTGCTTGTCGGTCATGGTCACTCCTGTACGATCCCGAGCCTTGGCTGCCAGTGTCGGTCTACTTCTCGCGCAAACTGTCGTTGTTATTCAAGAACCAGTCATAGGTTGTGCGGACACCATCCTGCAAATCAATTGATGCCTGCCATCCCATGTTTTTGAGGCGCGACACATCCATCAGCTTGCGTGCCGTGCCATCAGGCTTGGAGCTATCAAACCCGATCCGGCCCTCAAAGCCAGTGACCGTGGCGATCATCGCTGCCAACTCGCAAATAGAAACATCCGTGCCCGAGCCGACATTGATATGGCTGAGCATCGGCTCGGTGTTGGCCTCATAGGTCTCCTTATCGAGATCCATGACAAACAGCGACGCTGCCGCCATGTCATCGACATGCAGGAACTCGCGCTTCGGTGTTCCCGTCCCCCAGATGACGACCTCTTCCAGACCGTCGCGCGCCGCTTCATGGAAGCGCCTGAGGAGCGCTGGCAGGACATGGCTGTTTTTGGGGTGGAAATTATCGCCCGGACCATAGAGATTGGTGGGCATCACCGAGCGATAGTCGGTGCCAAATTGCCGGTTATAGCTCTCGCACAGCTTGATGCCTGCGATCTTCGCAATGGCATAGGGCTCGTTGGTCGGCTCGAGAATGCCCGTCAGCAGCGCATCTTCGCGCATCGGCTGGGCCACCGCGCGCGGATAGATGCAGGATGAGCCAAGGAACAGCAGCGACTGCACCCCCGCCTCATAGGCCTGATGGATGACATTGGCTTCGATCATCAGGTTCTTGTAGATGAAATCCGCCGGATAGCTGTTGTTGGCAAGAATCCCGCCCACCTTGGCCGCCGCCAGAATGACCGCATCCGGGGTCTCGTCAGCAAAGAACTGCATCACCGCCTGCTGGTCGGTGAGATCAAGCTCGGCGTGGGTGCGCGTGATGACCTCTTCGCCCCGCGCCTCAAGCTGGCGCAGGATCGCCCCGCCAACCATGCCCCGGTGTCCGGCCACATAATATCGCATGATGCCTCCCGGCAATTGAAGCATTTCTTCTCAAGAGAAATGCGTGAATTCTTCTGAAGCGATGGCACGTCCCACACAGCTTGGCAGACCAATCTGACGGGATGGTGCGATCAGTTCTCGAGGCTGACCGGCAGGTCGAGCCCATGTTCCTTGAGCAGGGCAACCCGGCGGGCCGCCTTGAAGTCCTCGGCCACCATCTCGGCGCACATTTCCTCGGCCGTGATCTGCGGCACCCAACCAAGCTGCTCCTTGGCCTTGGTCGGATCACCCAGAAGTGTCTCCACTTCGGCAGGCCGGAAATAACGCGGATCGATCTTCAAGATCACATCCCCCTCTTTCAGAGCCGGGGCCATATTGCCCGTGATCGCATCAACGATGCCGATCTCGTCAAGCCCCTTGCCTTCAAAGCGGATTGTGATGCCCAGCTCCTTGGCCGTCCACTGAATAAACTGACGCACGGAATATTGCTTGCCCGTTGCGATGACGTAATCCTCGGGCGCCTCCTGCTGCAGCATCATCCACTGCATGCGGACATAGTCCTTGGCGTGCCCCCAGTCGCGCAGCGCATCAATATTCCCCATGAAGAGGCAGGATTCGAGCCCTTGGGCGATGTTGGCCATACCGCGGGTGATCTTACGCGTGACAAACGTCTCGCCCCGGCGCGGACTTTCGTGGTTGAAGAGGATGCCATTGCAGGCATACATGCCGTAAGCCTCACGGTAATTGACCGCGATCCAGTAGGAATAGAGCTTGGCAACCGCATAAGGCGAGCGCGGATGAAACGGCGTCGTCTCGCGCTGCGGTGTCTCCTGCACCAGACCATAGAGCTCCGAGGTCGAGGCCTGATAGAAGCGGGCCTTCTTCTCAAGACCAAGAAACCGGATCGCCTCAAGCAGGCGCAAGGTGCCCAGCGCATCCACGTCGGCGGTGTATTCCGGCGCTTCAAAGCTCACCGCCACATGGGACTGCGCCCCAAGGTTATAGACCTCGTCCGGCTCGATTTCGCCAATGATGCGCGTCAGGTTGGACGTATCACTGAGGTCGCCATAATGCAGCTTCATCTTGGGGTCGGTATGGTGCGGATCCTGATAGATGTGATCAATGCGCTGGGTGTTGAAGTTCGACGCCCGACGCTTGATGCCATGGACCTCATAGCCTTTCTCAAGCAGAAATTCCGCCAGATAAGAGCCATCCTGACCCGTTATACCGGTAATGAGGGCCTTCTTTGTCATGGGATTTTCCTTGAAATTCCTGCGAGCGAGCCTGTTTCAGGCCCAGACGATCCGCGGTTCCAGTCTGGTGCGTTGTTTCCCCTGCCCGCCCATTTGTCAAGATCAAGCGCGAAAAGGCAACAAATACAGTCTGGAAAAGTAGCAAAAAGGCCATTCCCCGAACCAAATGTTCGAGCAAGGCCTCCAAGCGTCTCCAACCTAGAAATCAAGCGGTGTCAAAAGCGGCTTACCCGCCATCATGGCCTCGATATTCTCAATCACCGTCATCCCCATATGCAAGCGTGTCTCATAGGTGGCACTGCCAATATGAGGCGCGAGCACTGTTTTGGGGCTGTCGATCAGGGCCTGAGGCACCTTCGGCTCCTCGGCAAAGACATCAAGACAGGCCCCGGCGATCTCACCCGCCTCAAGAGCGGCAATCAGATCATCCTCGACAACCAGCGTCCCCCGCGCGACATTGACGAGCAGCCCGTCCGGGCCAAGGCGCTTGAGGACATCCCGGTTGACAATATCAAAGGTTTCCGGCGTTCCCGGTGCAATGAGGATCATCACGCGGCTGTCCTCGGCCAGCGCTTCGATGGTCGGACGATAGCCGTAAGGCAGGTCCGGCTTTTCGCTGCGGGCACAATAGATAACTCTGGCACCAAACACTTCAAGCAGTTCGGCAATCTTCTGACCGATCCGGCCAAATCCGAAAATCCCGACCGTCTTGCCGCGAATGTCGAACCCGAGCGGCATCGGCCCGTCGAGCCAGTCCCCGCTGCGCACGAAGCGGTCCGCTGCAATCAGCTGCCGACTGCCCGCAAGCACCAGACCGATGGTCAGTTCGGCCACCGTATCCGTCAGACTGTTCGAGGTGGTGGCGATGGCCACATTGCGCGAGCGGGCCGCTTCCAGATCCACCTTGTCATAGCCGACACCATAGATCGAGATAAGCTTGAGATTGGGCAGGGCGTCCATCATCGCCGCGTCGACAGCCAGCGTTGCAACGGAGGCAATCGAGGTAATCCGCTCCCTGATCTCGAGAGGAATTGCGTCCACAGACCCGTAGTCGGACAGTTCGTGGACAGGCGCCAAAGCCTGCAGCTGTTCGTTAATGGTCGCAGGCCAGTACCTGGTCAACTGAAGTATGTCGCTCATATCGAAGACTCGCATGATTGAAACCGGTGGGCATTGCCTTCTTCATAGCAGTGCAGTGAAAACCGGTCAAAGCGTCTATCCACCGTTTACAGAGCTTCAACGAACAAAGGGCGCAAAATGCGCCCCTTGCTGCAATCATAGCAAACCTTGGATGTCAGATCTGGCATATCAGATCTTGTCCAGCCGGATCAGTCGGCCAATGCTTCGACCGCTCGCTGCGCCCCTTCTGCAGCAACCTTGACGTAGGCCAGATGAACAGCCGTGCGGAAATCGTCATTGCCAACCAGATCCTTCGGGAAGACCTCATCTAGCGCCAGCAGCGCGTCGACATAATGGGTTGCATCATCACTGAAGCGCGACACGATGTCGGCCAGTTTGCCGGCCATCGGATCGAGCACCTCATAGGACTCACCACCGCGCTTACCCTTGATGTAGTTCATCCAGCCGCCGATCCCCAACACGAGATGACGGTAGCTTGACCCGTTTTCAATGTGCCAACGCACCGAATTGAGCCAGCGCTGCGGCATCTTCTGGGTGCCATCAGACGCGATCTGCCAAGTTCGGTGTTTGAGCTGAGAATTGCTGAAGCGCTTGAGCAGCATGTCCGCATATTCCAGAAGGTCTACATCACCGGGCACATCCAGCGTCGGGCGTTGCTCATCTACCATCAGCTTGCGCGCTTCGGCATGGAACACCGGATCGGCCATGCAGTCGGAGATGGTTTCCTTGCCTGCCAGAAAACCGAGATAGGCGAGGAAGGAATGGCAACCGTTGAGGGTCCGCAGTTTCATTTCCTCGAACGGCTCGACGTCAGCCACGAGCTGGGCACCAGCGGTTTCCCATTCTGGACGGCCAGCCATGAAATTGTCTTCAATCACCCACTGGCGGAACGGCTCGCAAACGATGCAGTTGGGATCGGTCTGACCGCCAAGCACTTCGCTGACAAGTTCGATGGACTCGTCCGTCAGGGCAGGCACGATACGATCAACCATGGTAGAGGGGAAGGAGACATTTGCCTCGATCCAGGCGCCCAGTTCAGCGTCCAGAGTCTTTGCAAATTCCAGAATGGAAATCCGCGTCAGTTTGCCATTGTGCGGCAGGTTGTCACAGGACATGACCGTGAAGGGACCGCGATCAAGTTCGCGGCGCTTGGCAAGCGCGGCAACAATGACACCGATGGCGGATTTCGGAGCGTCCAGATTGGCAAGATCGTGCTGGATCAGTTCATTGTCCGTGTCCAGATGCTCGTTCTTGACGCAATAGCCCTTCTCGGTGATGGTCATGGAGATGATCTTCAGATCTTCTTCTGCCAAACCATCGATGATTGCGGCAATTCCATCCCGGGCCACGTGCTGTGTGTCGCAAAGGGCACCGAGCAGCCGTGTGCTCTTGCCTTCATCGCTGGTCTCGACAAGCGTGTAGAGACGATCATTGGCATCGAGCATATCAAATCGCTCGGGGCTGCCAAACAGTTCGACAGCACGCATGCCCCAGTCACTACCGGTCTCGGCAAGCGTTTCATGCAGATGCATCGCGATATGCGCTCGGGCAAAGGCGCCAAAGCCGATATGGGCGATGCGAGGCTTGAGAGCGGAGCGGTCGTAGGACGGCAGCTCCACCGCCTCAGGCAAGGCATCAAGGTTGAGCGTCACAAAGTCAGTCATAGTCGCTAGTCCAGTCTTTTAGGATTGATCGGACATCTGCCCGGCATCGTCAGCCATGAATGCCCGTCACTTGAAAAAATCAGAATTGCCCTTTGGCCCCATTTGCTTATCGGCCCCAAAGTGCCATTTGCCTGTCCAGACCGGCTCAGCTGATCCATACGGCCATCAAAGGAGCCGAAACTGCAGCGGCGTGCCGATTGCGAGCAGACATCTTTACCATTGACCATAGTCGCTTCGTGAATTTGGTCAACCAATTTCTCTTTTTGTCGACCAATCAAGCGCATTTTTCAAACACCATCCACCGATCACCCCACCGGGAAGCCGCATCCAGAGCATGCATTCGCTTCAAACAGCATAGTTCAGGCCATGCTCTCAGGTCATTTCTCCAGAAGGCTGCGATGGATCTTGGCGACAAATTTGAAGATCTTCATCGGCCCCTCTTCTGTCGCCACCAGCGGCCGGTGCACCTCCCCTGGATAAAAAATCGCAAAATCCATCGGCGCAAGCGTCAGAAGCTTTTCATTCTCGGAACCCTTGGTGAAGGCCACGTCTTTTTCCTTCAATAGGTCTTCGGTGATGCGGGTCGCAGGCGAGTGGCTCCATCCGATGATCTCGGCCCCTTCCGCAAGAACCTGAATATCAAGATAATTCCGGTGAAACTCTGGTCTCCGGTCTGCGAAAGGCTCGGTGTGATCCTCGACAAAATTGACGAAAAACTTGTCTCCGTCGATCTCGTGCCGCCCCAGAGCCGGTTTGCTCTCGACCAGCGCCTTGACCTTGCCGATGATCTCGGCCAGCTCGGGCTGCAGATAGGGGATGATGGACAGGTTGTTCAGATTGGCAGATAGCATATTCATTCCCTTTAGGATTGGATGGCCACAGGCTGTTTGGCGGGATTGCATGGGTTATGGCATGCGGCCGGACCGACAGCAGCGACGCCTTGAAGGTGCGCGGGGACATCCTTCGGGCGAGCCGATTGGCACGTCGATCTCGATCGTATCTGCGCCAGCCACAACCGCTTGTCAATGATCCATCACACAGTGCAAGCCATTTCCAACAAGGCTAAGCAATTGCCCTTAATGAGAATACACGAGCGCCGGGCGAGGAAGGCGAAACGGCAGCGCTTTCTGCCAACGCACCAGACGCCTAGAGCTCGACCGGTTCGATTTTTACCTTCTGCGCAAGCGCGTCAATCACCGAAACATCGGGCAACAGGGGCCCCACCTCGGTCAAAGCCCCGACAGAGCAGGCCGTTGACTGGCGCGCCATGTCTGACAGCGACAGGTCAAGCTGCAGACAATGCATGAGACCGGCAACCATCGCATCCCCGGCCCCGACGGTCGTGCTGACATCGACCTTGGGCGGGCGGGCCCAAAGCGCCTCTTCGCTGGTCACGAACAGGGCACCGCGCTCCCCGAGCGAAACCACCACGAGCGGCACATTGGAGCTGTCAGACAATTCACGCGCGACACGAACGATGTCTTTGGGCTTGGTAAGGGCATTCCCAGTGAGCTCGTTGAATTCATGCAGGTTGGGCTTGATGATATCAGGCCCTTTGAGCACCGCTTCCTTCAGCGCGGGCCCGCTGGTATCCAACACCACCCGTTTGCCCATGGCCTTGAGATGAGCGACGATCTCCGCATAAAGACCCGTCGACGTTCCAGCAGGCAGACTTCCCGCGAAGAGGAAACTCCCTACCCCTTCGGCACACAAGTCATCGATGGCAGCAAAAACGCCATCCACGTCATAGGAGCTCACTGATAGGCCGGGAAAGTTCACATCCGTCACACGGTTCTGAATCGTATCGACAATCTTGACATTGATCCGCGTCGATCCATGCGCCATGACAAAGCGGTTGACGATGCCGCAATCGTGAAACAGGCGCTCGAAAATCGCCGGGTTCCGCGCCCCGAGCAATCCAGTCACTGCAACCTTGTGGCCGAAGTGCGACAGAAAGGACGCCACATTGACCCCCTTCCCCCCCGCATCGGACTGCTCGCCGAGCACCCTGTTGACCCCTCCGGCGACAAAATTGTCGATCCGGATCGTCTGATCAATCGCGGGATTGAGCGTCACAGTGGCTATGTTCACTTTGGCAGACATCGAGCATCCATTTCAGACTGATGGGTTCTGCAGCGCGCCCCCCCCAAATGGCAGACGCAAGAAGCCCATGAAACAAAGTCACTCTTCATTTGGCTCGCCCCGCCGCGGGAGAATTGAAGCATCCCGTACGAGCGACCAGGACCGGCAAATCACAAAACAAAACCGGTTTGCGACTTCCCTATCAGGCACGCGGTCGTGACGAAAGCGATGATCCACTTATGCACCAAACGCTGTCATTCTCCAAACGGCAATGACGGTGCCGCCAACAGCCTCACAAACAAAAACCTCCGACAGGGAAGCACCCTGCCGGAGGTCTGTCAGTCAGGCATACGGAAAGAAACCGTAGCGATGTGAACCGGTCAACCGGCCTTAAGACTTGGAAAGCTCGCCAGCAAAGGCGCCGATCCGCTGATAGTCCTTGTAGAGTTCATCATAGATCTTGTGGGCTTCGGGATTGGGCTCAAAGACCTTTTCCACCGGACTGTGCATGGCATCCTTGGCGGCGTGGATATCGTCATAGGCACCAGCAGCCGTGGCCGCAAAGATCGCCGCGCCACGGGCACAGCACTGATCGGATTCGATCACATAGATGCTGCGGTTCATCACATCGGCACAGACCTGCGAGATCAGGTCGGACTTGCGCGCAATCCCGCCAATCCCGACGATCTTCTTGACCGGAATGCCCTGTTCTTCGAAGCGCTCGACGATCGCCCGCGAGCCAAAGGCGGTGGCTTCGATGAGGGCACGATAGATCGACGGCGCTGTCGAACCCAGATGTAGACCAGCAATGATCGCCTTCACGGTCTGATCGGCGTCCGGTGTCCGGCGACCGTTCAGCCAGTCGAGCGCACGCTCGCCATAGCCTCCCGGCGGCAGAAGGGCAGCTTCTGCTTCCAGTTCAGGCAACAAAGAGCCGGACTTGGCGCTGCTCTTGCGGTTCCATGTCAGAATCCGCTCAAACCATGCAAACACATCACCGAATGACGACTGACCGGCTTCAAATCCGATCGAGTCGGGCATCGCACTGCCCGGAACCTGACCACAGATCCCGCGCACAAGCGTGTCGCCAACCTCTTCGGGTGGCGCAACCAGAATATCGCAGGTCGAGGTGCCCATTACGCGCACCAGCGAATAGTCCTCGATACCAGCACCGACTGCGCCCATATGGCAGTCGAACGCACCGACAGCAACAGGAATACCGGCCTTCAGACCAAAGCGTCCTGCCCATTCCTCGCTCAATCCACCGGCGGACTGATCGGAGGTGCGGGTTTCGGTGAACATCGGATAGCCCAGATTGCCAAGGCATGGATCAAGCGCCGTCATCCATTCAAGGCTCGGCAGCCCATCGAATTCCGGGTTCCACAGGGCTTTGTGGCCTGCCGCGCAAACACCGCGAACAACATTGTTGGCATCGTCGACACCCGTCAGAACCGAGGGGATCCAGTCGCAGAATTCGACCCACGTGGCCGCGGCCTGAAAGACTTCCGGGTTGTTGCGGCCCACATTGAGGATCTTGGCCCAGAACCATTCAGACGAATAGATTCCGCCAACATATTTGGTGTAGTCGGGAAACTTGCCGGAATGACACAGCGTGTTGATGTCTTCGGCTTCCTTGACGGAGGTATGGTCCTTCCACAGGATGCACATGGCGTCCGGGTCGGTCGCGAAACCGTCCTTGAGCGCCAGAGCCGTACCATCGGCGGTCAGCGGCATCGGGGACGACCCGGTGGTATCAACGCCAATCCCGATGATGTCGGGCTTCTGATCTCCCATCTCGGCCAACGCGCCCTTGACGGCGCTGGTCATGGCTTCGAGATGATCTGCCGGATGCTGGCGAAATTGTTGACGGGTCGGATCGCAGAATTTTCCTTCCGCCCAGCGCGGATAGGTCGCGACGGCAGAGGCCAGTTCATCCCCATTTTCGACACTGACAATGACGGCTCTTACGCTGTCGGATCCAAAATCCAAACCCAAAGTGCAGGTCTGCTGATCGGTGGCCATGGCCTCACTCCTCCCTGAATGGCGTGCTTTTCATTGATTTGAAATGGTCAAAACCGCATGGACAATTCTACTTGATCGCCCAATACAGTCCCCCTTTTCAAAGACTCCCATAAAGTTTACAATATGGATGATCCTGATGCTTCACAAGGTAGCAAACCGCTAGACACATGGACGATCATTCTTATTTCAATCCAAGTGAAGATGCTGCCGTTCAGCGCATTTTTCGCAAGCTCGCCTATCGCTCCAAC
This sequence comes from Cohaesibacter sp. ES.047, assembly GCF_900215505.1. NCBI lineage: Bacteria > Pseudomonadati > Pseudomonadota > Alphaproteobacteria > Hyphomicrobiales > Cohaesibacteraceae > Cohaesibacter > Cohaesibacter sp. ES.047. The sequence goes on along the minus strand of NZ_LT907844.1, from coordinate 1,014,867 downwards.
CGGTCGGATGACGACACGCAAGTCGCTCCTCTCTTTCCCGGCTTCGAGTTCGACGTGCGCCTTGTGGCCAGCATCACGCCGATTGAAAAGGACGGCCCGCTCGACTTCTACATTGACCGGCCCGACGGCATGCGCGGCTGGATCATCAACCTGACCGTCGACGGGGTCGGACGTGTCTTTGATGGCAAGAATTCCTTCACCGTCCATCCGGGAGATTTGCTGCTTTTCCCTCCCGGATCAAAGCATTTTTACGGGCGCGACTTCGACGCTGACAAATGGTGGCACCGCTGGATCTATTTCCAGCCCCGCGCCTTCTGGAAACCGTGGCTGCATTGGGAAACCAACATCGACGGCGTCTATCTGATGCGCAAGAATGAAGAGAGCAAGACCAGCGAACTGTTCCGCCTCTTCGTCGAGGTGGAAAAATGGGCTGATTCACCCGGCAGCCTCTCGGTAGACCTTGCCTTCAATCGTCTCGAACACATCCTGCTGCAATGCGCGCGCACCACACGCACCCCCAAAACCACCAGCCGCGTGCTGGACGAACGTGTCCTCGCCGCCTGCTCGATGATTTCCGAAAATCTGGACAAATCTCTGACCGTCAAGGAAATCGCCAGCCACGTCTGCCTGTCGCCCTCACGCCTGTCGCATCTGTTTCAGAAAAACATCGGCACCGGCGTCGTGCAGTGGCGAGATGGCCAGCGCGTGCAATATGCCATGCAGATCCTTCGGGTCACCAACGTCCCCATCAAATCCCTCTCGCAAATGGTCGGATATGATGATCCGCTCTATTTCTCGCGCGTTTTCCGCCGCCACACCGGCATGAGCCCACGCACCTTCCGCGAACGCAGTCTGCCACAAAATGGTGGTGGCCAGACCGACGAAGTGAACAGCGTCATTGGTTCGGATCAAGCCATGGGGCCGGAAAGTCTTTCCAAGCTACCAACATAGAACACTTGCCCTTTAAACAAACAATCCCCGGAAGGTGACCCTTCCGGGGATGCTTGTTGGCAACCATCTGATCTTTAGGCCGGGCAGCTAGGAACAGACAGCAGTCGCCAACTCACTTACCAGATCACTTACCAGATCACTGGCAATCAGGCGCGGATCCCTTTGGCGAAGTGCCAATAGATCTCGTTGTTGCGCAAGGTCTGCTTGAAGGCACCGATTTCGGTATCTTCGTCGATCACGCAAAGCTCGATCCCTGCGATTTCAGCAAAATCTTCGAGCATTTCCGTCGTCACATCATAGCTGTAGGCGGTGTGATGCGCGCCGCCCGCATAGATCCAGGCCGCACAAGCGGTTTTCAGATCGGGCTTGGTTTCCCATACAGCGCGCGCAACCGGCAATTTGGGCAGATCCGGATGATCGATGGATTCAACCACGTTGGCGATCAGGCGGAAACGGTTGCCCATGTCGATAAGGCTGGCATTAACCGCACGTCCTTTACGGGAGTTGAACACCAGACGGACCGGATCAGCCTTGCCACCAATACCCAGAGGATGGATTTCCATCGTCGGCTTGCCTTCGGCAATCGTCGGGCAAACTTCGAGCATATGCGAGCCAAGCACGCATTCCTGACCGTCAACCATGTTGTAGGTGTAGTCTTCCATGAAGGAGCAGGCACCGGTGAGGCCATGGCCCATGACTTTCAAGGCGCGGATGATGGCCGGGGTTTTCCAGTCACCCTCACCCGAGAAGCCAAAGCCCTGCGCCATCAGGCGCTGAGGCGCAAGACCGGGAAGCTGATTGAGCCCATGCAGATCCTGGAAAGTATGGGTAAAGGCCGTATAGCCCCCTTCCTTAAGGAAGGCTTCGATGCCCAGTTCCTGACGCGCAGCATCAAGAAGACTGTCGCGGCGCGCACCGCTCGGAGCCAGTTCCGGCATCAGAGTGTAGGCTTCGTCATACTCAGCCGCGCGGGCTTCAACCTCGGCATCTGAGAATTGCGCCATACGGGCAACCAGATCGCCAACCGCCCAACCGTCAACGCCCATGCCCAGCGCCATTTCTGCCCCGACCTTGTCCCCTTCGGTCACGGCGACATCGCGCATGTTGTCGCCAAAGCGGCAGATCCGGCCACCCTGCCAGTCATTCCAAGCGCGTGCAGCACGCATCCAGGCATCAATGCGGTCCTGAACGTCCGCTTCCTTCCAGTGACCGACGACCACCTTGCGAGCAAGCCGCATGCGAGTATGAATATGCCCGCCTTCGCGGTCGCCATGTGCTGCCTGATGCAGGTTCATGTAATCCATATCGAGGCTGTCCCAAGGCAGGTCAGCCCGATACTGGGTGTGCAGATGAAGGATCGGTTTGGTCAGCAGGTTAAGACCACGAATCCACATTTTTGCCGGGGAGAAGGTGTGCATCCAAACGATGACACCGCCACATTCGGGATCGTTGGAAGCCCGCTGGCAGACATCGGTGATTTCATTGGGCCTGGTGACCATGCCCGCAAATTCGACCGGCAGGACGAGACGCCCACTGTCATTCAAACCAGCCACGACCTCACGCGCATTGGCGCTGACCTGCTCGAGCGTCTCCGGTCCATAAAGATGCTGCGAGCCGCAGATGAACCAGAATTTGAGCGGTTTCAATCCGTACATGATATTGCCCTTTCGAATAAAATGTTCGCCGCTACGATGGCGCGGCTCCCATACTGCCATGCTCCGTGGCACGGAGAGATTTGGCAGGCGTTCGGTTGCGTCAGAAGAAGAGTGCGTCCGGCCTACTGGCCGTACCAGGCGTTTTTGCCGTGTTTGCGCTCATAGTGATAATCGAGCACATATTGCTCCAGCGGCTTGAGAGGGTTGGATATGGTCGCTGTCAGCGTTGCCATATTCGCAATCTCTTCAAGGATCACTGCATTGCGCACGGATTCCGCCGCATCCTTGCCCCAAGCAAACGGCCCGTGACCGGCGACAAGCACCATGGGTACGGCAACCGGATCAATCCCATCGAACCGGCGAATGATAGCTTCGGCGGTCGTGGTCTCGTAATCCCGATTGACTTCTTCTTCCGTCAGCGGCGCAGTGCAGGGCACGGGGCCAGAACAATAATCGGCCTGCGTCGTCCCAAGACAAGGAATGTCCCTGCGGGCCTGAGCCCAGGCGACAGCATGACGTGAATGTGTGTGGGTGACGCCACCAAGGGCGGGAAAGGCTTTATAGAGGGTCGTATGCGTTTTGGTGTCCGACGAGGGCTTCTTGTCGCCCCAGACAACATTGTTCTCGAGATCCACAACGACCATGTCATCAGCGGTCATATCCTCATAGGGAACCCCCGATGGCTTGATCACCACCAGACCCTGTTCCCGATCAATACCGCTTACATTGCCCCATGTGTAGACCACGACACCGCGCTCATTCAATTCAAGATTGGCGCGGAAAACGTCTTCTCGCAGTTCTGCTAGCAAGGCTTTTCCTCCCTTATTGCACCCCGCTCGGACGTTGCCGGACACACGGGATGTTTCCTCATAGAAAGTTTGATCATTTAGGCCAGAATATGCCAGAGGATATCAGGTTAATTATATGGATAATGATGCTGACTTAAACATACACGATATCATTGCCTCACACGGACACTATCTCAGAGGCAAGAACGCACCGAAACGCGAGCTTTCTGGCATTCCCACCTAAAAGACAAAGGGCAGACTGATGTCTGCCCCTTACTGTATTGCGCGCACCACTTGGTGATTTGTCCATGTTTCTTGGGACTATTGCGCTTTGTTTTTGTTGTATACGTCGAAGATGACGGCAGCGAGGAGGACGAGGCCCTTGATGACCTGCTGATAGTCGATACCGATGGACAGGATCGACATGCCGTTGTTCATCACACCCATCAGGAAGGCACCGACGATGGCCCCGATGACCGTGCCGACACCGCCCGACATGGACGCCCCACCGATGAACACCGCCGCGATGACGTCAAGCTCGAAGGTAAAGCCCGCTTTCGGCGTTGCCGTGTTGAGGCGCGCAGCAAACACCAGACCGGCAAAGGCCGCCAGAAGGCCCATGTTGGCAAAGGTCAGGAAGGTCAGCCGTGCGGTGTTGACACCGGACAGCTTGGCCGCCTTCTCGTTGCCACCAAGAGCATAGATGCGGCGACCGATGGTCGTGCGGGTGGTGATGAAGCTGTAGACACTCATCAGAACCGCCATCACGATCAGCACGTTCGGATAGCCCTTGTAGCCAGCCATGATATAGGTCAGATAGTTGATCGCAAAGACGATCAGAACCAGCTTGCCAAGGAAGAAGGCGAATGGCTCGTCAACCGAGGCCACCCTGGCCTGTTCCTGACGACGCTTGAAGCTGGAGTAGAGCAGATAGATGCTGATCGCAGCCCCGAGCGCGATGGTCAGGATATGCGGCCGGCCCGAGCCGATCAGATCGGGAATGAAGCCCGAGCTCATTTTCTGGAAGGCACTGGGGAACGGACCGATCGACTGGCCCTGAAGCAGCGCAAGCGTCAGACCGCGGAACACCAGCATCCCCGCAAGGGTCACGATGAAGGCCGGGATCTTGTAGTAGGCAACCCAGAAGCCCTGCATGGCCCCGATCACAGTCCCCACCATCAGGCAGACAATGACAGTCGGGACATAGTGAATGTCGTAGTTCACGATCATCACGGCCGCAAGCGCCCCGATGAAGCCAACCACAGAGCCGACCGACAGGTCGATATGTCCGGCCACGATCACCAGCAACATGCCGATGGCCATGATCACCACATAGGAGTTCTGAAGCACAAGGTTGGTCAGATTGAGCGGCTTCATCAGAATGCCGCCGGTCATGATCTGGAACGAGACCATGACGAAGATCAGGGCCAGTAGCAGGCCGTATTCACGCAGGTTGGCCTTGAAGTAGCTGCCGATGCTGCCACCTTGAGCGGATTTTTCCGTCTTTTCCATAGTCACATCACCCATTGTTCTTGATGATCATCCGCATGATCTTTTCCTGAGACGCCTCAGCGGTTGGCAGTTCGCCAACAACACGGCCCTCGTTCATGACATAGATGCGATCCGTCATACCCAGCAGTTCAGGCATCTCGGAAGAGATGAAGATGACGCCTTTGCCTTCTTCTGCCAGCTGGTTGATGATCGTGTAGATTTCGAATTTGGCATTGACGTCAATGCCGCGGGTTGGCTCGTCAAGGATCAGAACCTCGGGGTTGGCAAACAGCCACTTGGAAAGAACAACCTTCTGCTGGTTGCCACCAGACAGGTTGACCACTTTCTGAAGGATCCCAGAACAGCGCGTGTTCAGCTTGTCCTTGTATTCAAGCGCGACACGGGTCTCCTCGTTGTCGTCCAGAACCAAGCCCTTCGACACACCATCAAGATTGGACAGCGTCGTGTTGACCTTGATCGTATTGTCAAGAACAAGACCGAATTCCTTCCGGTCCTCGGTGACATAGGCAAGACCCCGATCAACCGCACGGTTGATCGTCGAGACATCAATCGGTTGCCCTTTGAGCAGGACATCCCCCGTGATGCGCTTGCCGTAAGACCGACCGAAGATGCTCATCGCAAGTTCCGTCCGCCCCGCACCCATCAGACCCGCGATCCCGACAATCTCGCCGGCCCGCACCTCAAGGTTCACATCCTTGATGATCTGACGATCCGAATGCACAGGATGGAAGGCATTCCAGTTCTTCACTTCCATCAACGTCTCGCCGATCTTCGGCTCGCGCGGCGGGAAGCGATTGGTCAGCTCACGGCCAACCATGTCCTTGATGATCCTGTTTTCCATCTCCTCGGACTTGTCGCAATCAAGCGTACTGACCGTCTCGCCATCGCGCAGAACCGTGATCTTGTCCGCGACCTTCACCACCTCATTGAGCTTGTGGGAGATCAGGATGGACGAGATGCCGTTGCGCTTGAACTCAAGCAAAAGCTCAAGCAGCGCCTCACTGTCTTGTTCGTTGAGCGAAGACGTCGGCTCATCCAGGATCAGAAGCTGAACTTCCTTGGAAAGCGCCTTGGCAATCTCGACAAGCTGTTGCTGGCCGACACCCAGGTTGGTCACCAGTGTGCCAGTCGTCTCGGTCAGACCGACCACCTTGAGCAGCTGTTCTGCCTCTGAATGGGCCTGTGACCAGTTGATGACCCCGCTCTTGGCCCGCTCGTTGCCCAGAAAGATATTCTCGGCGATCGACAAAAGTGGGACCAGCGCAAGCTCCTGGTGGATGATGATGATGCCCTTGTCTTCACTGTCGGAAATGCCGCCAAAAGACTGGGTATCACCTTTGTAGATGATGTCTCCTTCATAGGAGCCGTGCGGGTAAACCCCGCTGAGGACCTTCATCAGGGTTGATTTGCCTGCCCCATTCTCACCAACAAGGGCATGGATTTCCCCTTCGGAGACGGTCAGGTTCACATCACTCAAGGCCTTTACTCCTGGAAAGGTCTTCGTGATTCCTCGCATTTCTAGGATGGTGTTCATATCAGCCTCAAGGAACCAATCTGTTTGTCGAGCTGAAAGGAGCAGAGGGCGACAACAAAGCCGCCGCCCTCTTTCGGGAGGATCTTACTTGACCTGATCCATCGTGTAGTAACCGCTGTCGATGACGCGTTCTTCCCAGTTCGCTTTCGTGACAGGAAGCGGTTTCAGCAGGTAGGACGGCACAACTTTCACACCATTGTCGTATGTTGTGGTGTCGTTGATTTCCGGTTCGCCGCCTTCCAGAAGCGCATTCACCATACCAACGGTCACACGAGCAAGCTCACGGGTGTCCTTGAAGATGGTGGAATATTGTTCGCCAGCAAGAATGGACTTGATGGACTGAACTTCAGCGTCCTGACCGGTCACGATTGGCATCGGCATGTCGCCAGAGCCATAGCCAACGCCTTTGAGCGAAGACAGGATACCGATGGACAGACCGTCGTACGGAGCCAAAACGCCGTGGATTGTTTTGTCGGTATAGAAAGCAGAGAGCAGGTTATCCATACGGGCCTGAGCAACCGCGCCGTCCCAACGCAGGGTACCGACTTTGTCCATGCCGAACTGACCAGACTGAACAACGATTTTGCCTTCGTCGATCAGCGGCTGCAGAACGGACATGGCACCATTGTAGAAGAAGTAGGCGTTGTTATCGTCTGGCGATCCGCCAAACAATTCCACGTTCCAGGTATCAGCATCGCCATAACGTTCTTTCAGACCGTTGACGAGGTTGGTTGCCTGCAGCACGCCAACCTGGAAGTTATCGAAGGTAGCATAGTAGTTGACGTTACCGGAATCACGGATCAGGCGGTCATAGGCAATGACTTTGATATCATTGTCGGCAGCCAGTTCCAGAGCGCTCGACAGGGTCGTGCCATCGATGGAGGCGATCACCAGAACATTGACGCCCTTCAGGATCATGGTTTCGATCTGGCGCAGCTGGTTTGCGATGTCGTCTTCCGCATATTGCAGGTCAGTGGTGTAGCCGGCTTCTTCGAACTGCTTGACCATGCTCTGGCCGTCAGTGATCCAGCGAGCAGACGACTGGGTCGGCATTGCGATGCCAACAAAGCCCTTGTCGGCGGCGCTGGACGGAGCAACTGACATGGACAAACCCGCAGCCACTGCCAGTGCGCCAACGCTTAGCATTTTAAAGAAATTTCCAAATCTCATTTTGAGATCCTCCCTTAGAAACATGCCTTGACTGTCGTCAAGACCTCCCACTATCCCGCACGAAGCTGGGAAAGTAAATCTGCAAGGACGTCAGGAAAGATGAACAATAGTTGTGCTTTCGTGGCAGAAGGGTGCACAAAAGTGCGCTGCAAACCGTGAATGCAGCTTAGCCAAACGCGCCCAATGAGCTTTGAGCGCGGCCTGAAACCAGATCACAATTTGGCGAAATCCTCCAGCTGGAGCCGCGGCCAACCGACCTCAAGCTCCAATTCTCCCTTAAATCCTCCGACTATCATTGTGCTACAAATTGCGCCGGAAGGAAGACGGCAAACAGTTAAAAATATGGACGATATTGCTTTTCTCTTGCCGCAGGATCAAAAACCGCCCCAGCGAATGCTAATAGATGATTGGCATGGAGCCCATTTCTCGTGCAGCATCGCCTTTGCGGCATGGAATAAACCGGCGCGCGCTTGCAGGCGTTGATAGCGGTGCTAAAGAGCGGGCGAAAAAAGCAAATCCTGCGGAGCCCACCTCAGAGTTTACAATGCCGGTTTCGGAGCATTTTTCGCGCACTTTTTTCATGAAGCGATGGAACCATGATGAGGCATATGCAGTTGTGCCTGAAGATGAAAACCACACGCCATGGTCAAGCGCGGGCGACCCATGATCAGCTTATGTCGACGCGCCGCTCTGGTGAACCAGCACCATTGGATGACGACGACAAGATGACGACGACAACAAGCGCACGTGCGCAACCTGTCGCAGTTCCCTTGTGAGGGCTATGGCAATATCATAGGGTTCCCGTGTCCCCACCGGTCAAAGGGAGAGGATGTCAATTCTTCCCTGATCCGCAGCACCGGAACAACAGAACAATATACATTTGAAAGACCGAATTTGCGCCGCTAAGGAGGGCCAAAATGCAACTCAAGGACAACAGTCTTTTGGAAAACAGGGCCTATATCAATGGCGAATGGCTGAGCCTGCCAGACTCCTTTGATGTGACCAACCCGGCCACGGGCGACCTGATCACCAAGGTTTCTGACTGCGCTCAAGCGGACGTTAAGGAAGCGATCGACTCAGCTTATGTTGCGCAGAAGGAATGGGCCGCCAAAACCGGCAAGGAACGCGCCGGTCTCATGCGCAAATGGTTTGATCTGATCGTCGAAAATGCCGACGACCTTGGCGCCATACTCTGCGCTGAAATGGGAAAACCCTTTGAGGAAGCACGCGGCGAGATTCTCTATGGGGCCTCCTTCATTGAATGGTTCGCCGAAGAAGCCAAGCGCGTCTATGGCGACACCATCCCCGGACACCAGCCCGACAAGCGGATCATCGTCATCAAACAGCCGGTGGGCGTTGTCGGCTCCATTACTCCATGGAATTTTCCCAACGCCATGATCGCCCGCAAGGTTGCCCCGGCGCTCGCGGCTGGCTGTTCCTTCGTTGCGCGACCCGCCGAATTGACGCCGTTGTCGGCATTGGCGATGGCGGTGCTGGCAGAGCGTGCTGGCATTCCCAAAGGGGTATTCAACGTCATTCCCAACAGCCATTCGTCCATGACCGGTGAAGAACTCTGCACCAACCCCAAGATTGCCAAGATCACGTTCACCGGCTCGACCAAGGTAGGCTCGATCCTGATGCGCCAATGCGCAGATGGCATCAAGAAGATGAGCCTCGAGTTGGGTGGCAATGCCCCCTTCATCGTCTTCGATGACGCCGATCTTGATGCCGCCGTTGATGGCGCGATGATCGCCAAATACCGCAACAACGGCCAGACCTGTGTCTGTGCCAACCGGATCTATGTGCAAAGCGGCGTCTATGACGAATTTGCCAAGAAGCTCACGGAGGCCGCCAGCAAGCTCAAGCCTGGCAATGGCTTTGACGAAGGCGTGACCACAGGCCCGCTGATCAACGAAGCCGCGGTTGAAAAGGTCGAAGCCCACCTCAAGGACGCGGTCGAAAAAGGCGCGGAAATCATTCTGGGCGGCTCGCGCATGGAAGGCACCTTCTTTGAGCCAACCGTGATTGCCAATGTGCCCCGTTCAGCCCTGCTCTCCTCTGAGGAGACCTTTGGTCCGGTGGCCCCGCTGATCAGGTTCGATGCTGAGGAAGACGCGATCACCATGGCCAACGACACCGAATTTGGCCTCGCGGGCTACTTCTACTCCAACAATCTCGCACGTGTCTGGCGCGTGGCGGAAGCCATGGAAACGGGCATGGTAGGCGTCAACACCGGCCTTATCTCGACCGAAGTGGCCCCATTTGGCGGTATCAAGCAGTCCGGACTTGGGCGTGAAGGCTCGAAATATGGCATCGAGGACTATCTCGAGATCAAGTATATCTGCCTGGGTGGCATCTGAGGCGCAGCGTACTTGCCAATCAAAACAGAAGGGGCCCGCACTGACACTGGTGCGGGCCTTTTTTCGCATCTTTGGGCCTTTCGCGAATCGGTTTTTGCTTGTCATGCAGCGTGTTTTCCCATGTCACGACAGCAAGAAAATCCAGCTTTTTGCAGACTTGCACAAAATATTCGCCCTCCGGTTGGACAGTTGTTCACCAATTCTATAATGTTGCTGCCACGGAAACGTGAGGATAGCGACAATGCTCAATACGATCATGGTTCCGGTGGATTTGCGTCGGTCATCAATTGACCAGAAGGCGTTGACCATCGCGGCCACCCTGGCCAGGGCCAACGACATAAAAAAAATCCGCGGCCCGCACCAATCGACTGGTGGCGGTGCCCTGTGTCTGATTTGGGACCGGTCATCGCGCGCCGGGCGCATTTTGAATGCATTGCCTGCAATCACGCTCCATACAAGACAGCTAAATTCAAGACAGCAAAACCCATTTGATGACTGAATCGCGGACCTGTCCGCCTTTTTAACGCTGTTGGTTTTCCTGCACACCGGTAATCCTGTACCGGTATCAGGGACTTACAAGAACAAAATTGGAGAACATCGCAATATGTCGACAGAAGACGAAGCAACGGGCATCCCAGCCCCTGAAGGGATAACGGAAATCATCGATACCGATTATGAAATCGGTCAGGACAATGTTGAAGGTCAGGTTGGCCCCTTTGGCTTTGATGTTCACAACCCGGTTTTCATGGTTTCTGGCCTTTGCATTGTGGCGTTTGTTTTTTATGCCCTTGCTCTGCCGGAACAGGCTGCCTCCATCTTTGGCTGGCTGAGGCCTTGGCTTACTTCAACATTCGACTGGTTCTTCATTAGCGCGGCGAATGTCTTTGTTCTCTTCTGCCTCTTCCTGATCGTCAGCCCATGGGGCAAGATCCGGCTTGGTGGCAGGGAAGCCACTCCCGACTTTTCCTATTCGGGCTGGTTCGCCATGCTGTTTGCTGCAGGCATGGGCATCGGCCTGATGTTCTTTGGTGTGCTTGAGCCGGTCTATCACATGGCCATCTCCAGTCCGCTCGGAACCCCCTCACCGTTCGATGCTGATGGCAACCTGATTCCAGCCAATGTAGAATTGGCCAAGGAAATGGGGCTCGCCGGCACTATCTACCACTGGGGTCTGCACCCTTGGGCGATTTACGCCGTCGTGGCTCTGGCCTTGGCCCTTTTCTCCTACAACAAGGGCCTGCCACTGACCATCCGCTCTGCGTTTCACCCGATTTTCGGCGACCGCATCTGGGGCTGGACTGGCCACTTCATCGACATCCTTGCAGTGTTCGCAACCCTGTTCGGTCTGGCCACCTCGCTCGGCTTTGGTGCCCAACAGGCGAACGCCGGTCTCAATCACGTCTTTGGCATACCTGTCGGCATCCCGACACAGGTCATCCTGATCACCTGCATCACCGGTATCGCCCTTGTCTCGGTTCTTCGTGGTCTTGACGGCGGTGTCAAAGTCCTCTCCGAAATCAACATGGGCATCGCAACGCTGTTGCTGCTGTTCGTTCTGCTGGCCGGTCCGACCATGCTCATATTCACCGATTTTGGCGAAGGGCTGGTTGCGTATGTCAAGGATCTCGTGCCGCTGTCCAATCCAATCGGCCGGACCGACGATGCCTATCGTCAGGGCTGGACGGCCTTCTACTGGGCCTGGTGGATCAGCTGGTCACCGTTTGTCGGCATGTTCATTGCCCGCGTCTCCCGTGGCCGCACCGTGCGCGAGTTCATGATCTGCGTTCTGCTGATCCCGTCCCTCGTCTGCGTCCTCTGGATGGCCGTCTTCGGTGGTGTGGCGATTGATCAGGTTCTGACCGATCCGGCAAACTCCGCCGTCAAGGCTCAGGTGATCGACAGCTACAATCCGCCGTTGTCGCTGTTCGCCATGCTCGAAGGCCTGCCGCTGTCCTCCATCACGTCAGTCATTGCCATCGTGCTGGTGATTGTCTTCTTCGTCACCTCGTCGGACTCCGGTTCCCTGGTGATCGATACCATCACCGCCGGCGGTAAGATCGATGCACCGGTTCCACAGCGCGTTTTCTGGGCAACCTTCGAAGGGGCCGTCGCCATCGTGCTTCTGATTGGAGGTGGGCTGACAGCCCTGCAAGCCATGGTGATCTCCACCGGGCTACCCTTCACATTGGTTCTCTTGCTGATGTGCTGGGCGATCCTGCAAGGGTTGCGGTCCGAACCGCGCTAAAGCGATTCAAGGCACCGCCCAATTTTCAAAAAAGAAAGCCCTCCCGGCACCATCGCCGGGAGGGCTTTTGACTATCAGGCTCGGCGCTCGGAGCGTCGCCGGGTCTTATGCCGCCGACTTCTTGGGCTTGCGCAGCAACAGGATCAACGGAATGGACAAGGCGCTCAATACGGACATGAGCAGGAAGTCATCGATGTAACCAAGCATCGCGGCCTGCTGTGTCACCAACGAATTGGCCGTCTGGACAGCGCTGCTGGATCCTGATAGCAACCCCGGCAGATAGGCGTGCACCGCCCCCGAGGTCGAGGTCAGGCGCTCGGCCAGCTCGGCATGGTTGGCCTGTGTCATATGGACAAGAACGGCGGATACCATCGAAACACCGATCCCCTGCCCCATGTTGCGCATCAGCGCATACATCGACGTTCCGTCACCACGCAACTGCGTCGACAGGGTCGAAAAGGCCATGGCCGACAGGGGCACGAAAATGAAGCCCATACCGAACCCTTGCAAGACGCCGGTGACAACAATCAGATTGGAATCCATCTGAAGATTGAACCCGGTCATCATATAGAGCGACCAACTCATGACCACCGCCCCGAACAGCATCATGGCACGGCCATCCACCCGATGGCTGATGCGCGAGACAATCAGCATCGACACCATCGAAGCAATACCGCGCGGCGCCATCAAGGTCCCCGATGCCATAACCGGATAGCCCAGATAACTCTGCATAAGGGGTGGCAACAGCGCCAAGGCCGAAAACATCGTCATGCCGATCAGGAACATGAACACTGCAGCGAGCGCAAAGTTGCGATCCCGGAAAATTCGCAGATCGACAAAGGGAGACTCGGCCGTCATGGAATGGACCAGATAGACCCAAAGCCCGGAAATTACCAGCCCCAGCTCGATCCAGGTCTCGGTGGATTCGAACCAGTTGTTGTCCGAACCGCGGTCAAGCATCAACTGCAAGGCACCGATCCCCAAAGCCAGCATCGCAAAGCCGAAGAAGTCAAACCGCCGGTTTCGCTTATCGCTATTCGGCATATAGACCAGCAGAAGCGCAATGCACAGAATGCCGACCGGCACATTGACCAGAAAGACCCAGCGCCAGTTGACACTCTCGGTCAGCCAGCCCCCAAGGGTCGGCCCGACGATCGGGGCAACCATCACGCCCATGCCATAGATTGCCATGGCCTGAGAGACGCGCTCTTTGGGGTTGATATTGAGGATCACGGTCTGAGCCAATGGCGCGATCATCGCGCCACACAGGCCCTGCAGGATCCTGAAAGCGACCATTTCGGGAAGACTGGTCGCAATCCCGCATAGAGCCGACGCCAGAGTAAACCCGCCAACAGCCAGCAGAAACAGCAGCTTCTGGCCGATGCGATCGCTCATCCATCCCGTCACCGGCGTCGCGATGGCCGCCGCAACGATGTAGGACGTGAGCACCCACGTGATTTCATGCTGCGCCGCTCCGAGCGCTGCGGACATGTGCGGCAGCGCAACGTTGGCAATCGTGGTGTCGAGCACCTGCATCACCGTCGCCAGCATGATCGCAATGGTCAAGAGTGCCTTGTGCTTGACCACAACGGCCGGAGCGGAATCGTCTGGAATCTGTGCCATATCGTTCACTTGTCGGGACGGTCAGCCACAAGCGCCTCCCCGCCTGCTGCTGATCTCATCCGCCTTTGTCTCAAAGTCTGTTGAGAGTTGTCTTGCCGGTATCGATGCTGACAACGGCGCTCATGCCCGACCGCAACCGGTCGGAGAAACTGTCATTCTCAGGTTCGATGCGCACCGGCACCCGCTGGACCACCTTGACCCAGTTGCCCGTGGCATTCTGCGCCGGAATGAGCGAAAACTCGGCGCCGGTTCCCGAACTGATGCTGGCAACCCGGCCCTTGAAGTGCGTCCCCGGATAGGCGTCGAACGTCACGTCAACGGGCATGCCGATACGGATGTTCTCCAACTGGGTTTCCTTGAAGTTCGCGTCCACCCATGTCTTGTTGACTTCAAACAGGCTCGCAACCGCTGTACCCGCATCGATATACTGTCCGGTGTTGAGCTCGTCGATGTGATTGACGATGCCGTCATGGGGAGCCTTGACCGTTGCCTTGGCAAGATTGCGCTTGGCAAGTTTCAACGCCGCATTGGCCTGCCGAACCAACGGATGGTCGTCGGTCGCAATCTTGGGGTTACCGGCGAGAGCCGCCCGCGCCTTGTCGACCGTTTTTTCGGCAGAGGTCACCGCGCTCTTGGCCTGCAGCAAAGAAAGTTTCAGTTCATCAAGACTGTTGTTGGAGGTGACCCCCTTCTTGGCGAGGATCGCACGACGATCATAAAGCTCTTGCTGAACCTTGAGCGTTTCGCGCGAGGCATCCCGCATCGCAGTCGCCGTCTGGTAATTGACCTTGAGCTGTTCCACATCAAGACGGATCTTGCCAAGGGATGCCTCGGCCTGATCCACCGCGATCTGAAACGGCTCGGAATCCAGCTTGAACAGCACATCCCCTGCGCTCACCCTCTGGCTTTCCTCGACATCGACGCTGAGAATGCGGCCCGAAACGTCAGACGAGATGGCAACCTGGGCTTGCTGCGCATAGGCATTGTCGGTTTCCTCGAAGCGACCGCCCGTCAGCCAGAACCAGCCACCACCCACGACAAGCGCCAACGGCACAATCAGCATCAGGGCCAACCGCCCCGTCCGCTTTGATGATGAAGAGGATGCCTCTGCCGTCTCTTCATCATTGGCGGCCTTGGGCGGATTTTCATAATGCTGCGCTTCGTCAGAAACCTCCTCATCTTTCTTGATGAGGGATTTGTTCGCATATTTCACGTTTCTAACACTCATTTTACTTGGTCTCTTTGATCGGGGGACGTTGTGCTCAGTTCATCGCGAATACTGGTCAGACCAAGAAGCAAAGCATCCAGTTGGTCCTCATCCAGTCGGCAAAGGGCTCGATCATGCAGTCGCTTGCCGATGCCATCCGCCAATGCCCGAGCTTTGACAAAGAGGGAAACGCCCTCACTTGTCAGTGTTACCAGTTTGGCGCGGCTGTCCTGAGGATCAGGACTGCGCTCGACCAGATCACGCTTTTCCAGCCTGTCGAGAATACCGCTCAGCGTCATCGGATCACTGTCGATCTCGCGGGCAATGCTGGATTGGGACTGACCGGCCGGGTGCCGTTGAAGAAACCCCATGACCCGCGACTGCTGCAGCGTCAGGCCAAGGCTCTTGGCCTCTTCCTCGAACTGCCGGCGGATCAACTTGGAAACTTCGAAAATCAGATAGCCAATTTGGATTTCACTGGGTTTTTCGGTCATCGGGGGCTTTCACGTCTAACTAAGTACGCTTATTATAAGTACACATATAATAAGCTCACATAACATATTCAACCCGGCTGTCAATCGGTACTGTTACGGTAGAGTTAACAGAATGTTTGCGGCACCTTGAGAGGCAAGCGGAGGGCGCAACCAAGAAGCTTTAAAGAAAAATCGCAGGTCTATACAGGGCTTCGGACCCAACCTAATGTGATCAAAACACAAGAAAAACGATTGGAGGAACCGGCTTGAAGGTCGAGAAAAGAACGAAGGCGACAGAAGGCATCCTGATCATGTGTGTAGGCGTCGTGTGCCTGTGCATCAATGATGCCATCGCCAAGACCCTCACCGATGGCTATTCGCCGCTTCAGATCCTTTTCATGCGCAACGCCATCGCACTGCCTTTTGTCATAGCACTCGTGCTCAAGCTCGGCGGGCCACAAGCCTTGCGCTCCTATCGCCCGATGGCCCATCTGTTGCGCGGCATTCTCTGGCTCAGTGCTGCGACCCTGTTTTTCACCGGCCTGAGCTATCTAGGGCTTGCCGAGGCAACGACGCTGATCTTTGCCGCACCAGTTTTCGTCACAGCCCTCACGGCACTCGTCCTCAAGGAAAAGGTCGGGCTGGCTCGCTGGTCATTTGTTCTGTTGGGATTTCTGGGCGTGTTGATTGTTGTCAGGCCAGGAACCGCAACCTTCCAGATGGCCTCTCTCTTTCCGCTGGCAACCGCCTTCCTCTATGCCCTTTTGATGATCAGTTCTCGCTGGGTTGATCCCCGCGAGAGCGTCTGGACATTGATGCTCTATCTGTCCGGCTTTGGCGCTCTGCTCAGCGCCTTGCTTCAGCCCTTTGTCTGGCAACCGATCCAGACTGAGGATATCTGGCTGTTTCTGGGAATTGCACTGCTTGGCACCCTCGGTGTCACGCTGATCACTCAGGCTTTCCGTTTTGCACCAGCGGCAGTCGTTGCGCCCTTTGACTATACAGCACTCATCTGGGCAACGCTTCTGGGCTGGCTGCTTTGGGATGAAATCCCGGACGGGGTGACCTATATCGGCGCAAGCATCATCGTGCTCAGCGGCATCCTGATTGTTCTGCGGGAGCGAAAATTGGCACTGAAGGAAGAGCAGGAAAGCCCCGCAAGCGCGGAGCTTCAAGATGACCCTCAGTCTTCATAGACCATGGGCACGCCGGCAGCCTTGGCTCTGGCCACTCTTGGCGCCGGATCGACATAGGCTCCGCAACCATTGACCTGATCACCGGTAATCCGGCGGTAGAAGGTTTCCGCCGCCACTTTCTGACCGTCAGGATTGAACAAGCTGCCCTTCACTTGAAGGCTCGCAGCCAGAAGCGAAGCCGTCCATAGAGGCGGTCCTATTTTCTAGACCAGTTTGCGGCCCCAATAAGGTGGATCGGGTTTTCACATCAGGCTGCTAGTCTTTCCATGCCGTTCGTCGTGTCATATGCCTCTCTAGCGATCAAGATACCATGGCACTGAATGCGGACGCTCTGCATTTAAGGCAACCCCTTTGGCGCGCATCACCAAATCACATTGCATGGAGCAAGGTGAATGCGCCTCGCGTCATTCCGCCTTTTGCAAAACGGGCGAACATGAAGTTCTGATGGTCAGGCTGGGGGCGACGCGGACAATGCGCCGCGCTCCGGTATAGTCGCCATCGATCCGTTGCAAGAGCATTTGCGCGGCCTTGGTGCTGATCGCTTCGATATCCTGAGTGAGCGACGTCATCGATGGGTGCCACCCTTCGGCTGGATGAAATCCGTCGAACGAGACCACAGACACATCTTCAGGAACCCTGAGGCCAAGCTTTTCGAGACCGGCCATCGTGCCCATGAGCTGCGCAAGAGAAATACAGGCGATTGCCGTTGGCGGACTGGTTGAAAGCATCAATTGCTGAACAGCAGCATGGGCCTGTTCGGTCTTGTATATGGACCGCTTTACAAGATCTTCGCGCAGCGTGAATCCAGACTTTTGCATCGCAAGGGCAAAGCCGTCAAAACGCTCATACGAGGCGGAAATACCCGGTCGACCGACCAGAAACGCAATATCCCTGTGGCCAAGCTTCAAGAGATAGCGCGCCAACAGTTCTGCGCCTCTCACATTGTCGTCCGTCACCGCATCCAGATCGGCATCGGGCACTTTACGGTCAACGAGAATCGCGGGTGCCTTCACTGCCGCTGACAGGCGCTCGGCATAATTCTCGCCATGACTGGTCGGGGCAATCACCAACCCGGCCACCCGGTGGGCCATGAACAATCCAATTTCGCGGAACTCCCTGTCAGGATCATCATCACTGCTCGAGAACAGCATGTTGTAGCCAACGTCCGACAGGGCGCGTTGCATCGCCTTGGCAAGATGGGCAGCCCATGGGGTCGAAATGTCCGGTACGATCAGACCGATGGTCTTTGACTTGCCCATGCGCAGGTTCCGGGCGATCGGATCAGGCTGATAGCCTGCCTGTTCGATGGCAGCCCAGACCTTGGCTTTCATCTTCTCGCTAACCGGCGCGGTTCCGTTGATGGTTGCCGAAACGGTTGTCACGGAAACTCCAGCAATGCGTGCTACATCCTTGATCGTGGCCACTTTGGTCCTCCAGATTCTCGAAACGCAATTTACACGAAACGTTCCGCGCACGCTAGATAGGTCAAAAGACCGCACGTTTACAGCACGTTTATAGCGCCGATTCTGGTTTCTCTGAACCAAAAGCTATTGATCGATTCCTGAATTCGCGCTATAAACGTAACGTTACGTGTTCAATATCCGATGTTTTATGCAAATTTTTGAGGTGAATTTGCATTTAGCACGAAACGATTTGCGAACATATCAAATGAGCTTGGCTTTCAGGGAGGAAAGAATGAAGCTTTGGAAAACTCTATGCGGTGCCGCATTGGCGGCCCTCATTAGCGCAGCCCCGGTGAGCGCGCAAGAAACGCTTCGCTTGAGGATGAATGGTGACATCAACACCCTTGATCCGATCGCGACGACCAATTTCACAATCCGCAATGCCGCCTATCTGATGTATGACACCCTGTTTGCGCTGGACTCCAATTATGAGCCTCAGCCGCAAATGGCAGAAGGGTATACCCTGTCAGACGATGAGCTCACCTATACCATCACGTTGCGCGATGACCTGAAATTCCATGACGGCACCGATGTGACAGCCGAAGATGTGGTGGCCTCGATCAATCGCTGGGGCAAGGCTGATAGCCTCGGCAAAACGCTGTTTACAAAAGTGGACAGCTTCACGGCCTCCGATGACAAGACCGTTGTTTTGAAAATGAGCAGCCCCTGGGGTCAGGTCATCCCGGCGCTGGCAAAGATCTCGTCCAACATCCCGGTCATCATGCCGGCAGAGATGGCCGCACAAGCGCCGTCCGATCCGATCGCCATTCCAATGGGATCCGGTCCCTATATGCTGGTTCCCGATGAATGGGTACCGGGCAGCATCGCCGTTTTCAAGAAATTTGAAGACTATGTGCCGCGCTCCGAACCTGCCGATATGGCAGCGGGCGGAAAAGTCGCCCATTTCGACCGTGTCGAACTGGTCTATATTCCCGACACCATGACCGCCGTGGACGCGCTCATCACGGGCGAGATCGACTGGATGGAAGAAGTGCCGTCCGATTTATTGGCTCTGTTCGAGGGCGTTGACAGTGCCAAGACCATTGCTGCGCGTCAGTCAGGCAACTCTCTCCAACTCGTTGTCAACCACCTGAACCCTCCGTTTGACAATGTGAAAATCCGGCAGGCGCTGCAATTGTCGCTCGAGCAAATGCCGTTCCTGTTGGCGCAGTATGGCTCCAACCCGGATCTGTATCTGGAATGTGCAGCGGTATTCTTCTGTGACACGCCTTACGAGTCCGATGCCAACACGGATCGCATCCTGAAGCGCGACGTGGCAAAAGCCAAGGCAATGCTCAAGGAAGCCGGATATGATGGAACGCCCGTCTTCATCATGCATGTGACCGACATTCCCGCTCAGGATGCCTCCTATTCGGTTCTCAAACCGATGCTTGAAGAGGTTGGGTTCGTGGTCAAGGAGCAAATGGCCGATTGGGCGACCGTAGGCTCTCGCCGTGCAAGTAAAGAGCCTGTCGACAAGGGCGGCTGGAACGTCTTCTTCACTGGCTGGGGATTTGTTGACCAGTCCAACCCGATGACGAACGTCTATGTTGCAGGTGCTTGCGAAGACGGCTGGTTCGGCTGGGCTTGCTCCGAGGAATTGCAGGAACTACGCCGCAAGTTTGCAGATGCCCAGACACAGGAAGAACGCAAGAAGCTCGCCGAACGGATGCAGATCGTCACCCATGATCTGGTCAGCTACGTGCCTCTTGGTCAGAGCTTCCCCTCTCAAGGCATTGCCACCAATCTTGAGGGATATATTGAAAGCCCCGTGCCCTTCTTCTGGAACTTGAAACGCAAATAGTCCGCGTACAAACGATCGCTTCCCCCCCTCTTTTGCGGGGTGAAGCGTCCCAACAGGAGATCAGTGGTGTTTCGCTATATCGCGGGCCGAATCCTTGCGGCCATTCCAATCATCTGCCTTGTCGCAATCTTTATTTTCTCGCTTGTTCATCTCACCCCCGGTGATCCTGCCTTGTTGCTTGCTGGCGACAACGCCAGCACCGAACAGGTTGACGCCATTCGGGAAAGACTGCATCTCGACCAGCCGCTCATTGTCCAGTTTGGTATCTGGGCTGGCGATGCGTTGCAACTGGATCTGGGAAATTCGATCTATTCGGGACAGCCCGTGACCCGCCTGATTGCACAGCGGATCGAACCCTCGATGATGCTCGCAATCGTGACCTTGATGCTCACGGTTCTCATCGCCATTCCCCTCGGGGTCGTCGCGGCCTGGCGCGCCAACGGCTTTCTTGATCGCGCCATCATGGGATTTGCCGTCCTCGGATTTTCCGTGCCCGTCTTCGCCATCGCCTACATGCTGGTCTATGTGTTCGCCGTAAAACTGCGCTGGTTTCCTGTGCAAGGGTATAAGCCGCTTTCGGAAGGCATTTTGACGACGCTGCATTCCCTTGCGCTCCCGTCTTTCGCACTGGCGCTGGTTTTTGCGGCCCTCATTGCCCGCGTCACCCGCGCGGCCATGCTGGAGGCATTGAGCGAGAATTTCACCCGCACAGCCCGCGCCAAGGGCTTGGGTGTTTTTCGCATTCTGGTGGTCCATGCGCTGAAAAGCGCAGGCGTGCCCGTTGTAACCGTGGTCGGGATCGGTTTTGCCGCTCTGGTTGGCGGCATGGTCGTGACCGAGTCCGTGTTCAACATTCCCGGCGTTGGCCGACTGACAGTGGATGCGATCACACGGCGGGACTATCCGCTCGTGCAGGGCGTCATTCTGTTCTTCTCTGCGCTGCTCATTTTCATCAACCTGATCGTCGATCTAAGTTACGCGCTGTTTGATCCGCGTGTGAGGGGGTAATCATGCTCAAAGCAAAGTCCGCTGCCCCGGGCGATGTCACTGTGACCACGAAAGGCCACGCGTGGTATCAGGCTGACCCATTGACCTATTTCTGCCTTGCCGTGCTCATCGGGTTCATGCTGATGGCGATATTTGCTCCGTTCATTGCCGATGATCCCGTTGCGATCAATCCCGCGCTTCGTTTAAGGGGACCATCAGAGGACGCCTTTCTGGGGCGGGATCATCTGGGCCGGGATGTCTTTGCCCGTGCAATCTTCGGCGCGCGCGTCTCGCTTGCGGTCGGCTTTTTGGTTGCGATCGTCACCACTATCGTTGGCGTAGCAATCGGTCTTTACGCCGGTGTGTCTTCCATTGGCGGCGCCATCATCATGCGTCTCAACGACGCCCTGATGGCAATCCCGGCGGTCCTGCTCGCGATTGCCCTTGCCTCCCTGATGGATGCGGGCGTGACCACCGTCATTGTCGCAATCGCCGTTCCCGAGGTTCCCCGCATGGTCAGACTGGTGCGTTCAGTGACACTGAGTGTGCGCGAACAACCTTATGTTTCTGCTGCCATATCCATTGGCACGTCGGGCATTCCGCTGGTCTGGCGCCATATTCTGCCCAACACATTGGGGCCGGTGTTCGTTCAGGCAACCTACGCCTGCGCCTCGGCGATCATCGCCTCTGCCGTCCTGAGCTTTCTGGGCGTCGGCACATCGCCTGAAATTCCCAGCTGGGGCGGCATGATGGCAGATGCCAGGAGCTATTTCCGTATCCGTCCGGAACTGATGGCATACCCCGGTATCCTCTTATCCTTCCTCGTTCTGATGGTGAATATCCTTGGCGACCGGCTGAGCGACGCCCTTGATCCGCGCAAGCAAAAGAGGGGGGCGCTGTGATGCTTGAAGCACAACAACAAGACCTCGAAAGGCCGGTGTTGGAAGTTGACAATCTGTCGTTGGAGTTTCGCTCGAGCAGCGGCACCGTCAGGGCCCTTGATGACGTCTCACTGTCCGTGGGCAAGGGGGAAATTCTGGCCCTCGTCGGCGAGAGCGGCTGCGGCAAGAGTGTCACCGCGATGACCGTGATGGGACTGCTGCCGCGCCACAATGCTCGCATCCTGTCTGGATCGGTTCAGCTGTCGGGCGAAGAGCTGATCGGGGCGAGTGAAAAGACCATGCGCCAGATCCGGGGCGCGCGGATCGGGATGGTGTTCCAAGATCCGATGAGTTCTCTCAACCCGGTGCACACAATCGGACTGCAGATTTCTGAGGCGGTGCGCGAGCATTGGCAATGGGATTGGAGCAAATCCACGCAGCGAGCCAAAGACATGCTGGATTTCGTGCGCATCCCCGATGCCGCCAGTCGCCTCTCCTCCTACCCCCATGAACTGTCAGGCGGCATGAGGCAAAGGGTGATGATTGCCATGGCATTGGCTTGCGATCCCGAATTGCTCATTGCTGACGAACCGACAACGGCTCTTGATGTCACCGTTCAGGCTCAGGTGCTTGATCTGATCTCTGACTTAAGGTCCGAGTTCGGCATGAGTGTGCTGCTCATCACCCACGATCTCGGCGTGGTTTCCTCCCATGCGGATCGGATGATGGTGATGTATGCGGGCCGCGTGGTCGAGAATGCGCCCATAGAGGATCTGTTCTCACGCCCGTCGCACGGCTACACAGCCGGGCTCTTGGCCTCCTTGCCGGGCATCGGCTCGGCCCACCGTTCGATGTTGCATGAAATCGAGGGCGCTGTGCCCCGCCTTGAAGGGTCACTCCCCAGTTGCAGCTTTGCACCCAGATGTGCCTTCGCCAGCGAGCAGTGCCTCAGCGAGGCGCCCGCCATGCGCCAGATTGCACCGCACCATATGTCGCGATGCGTACATGACGCAGACGTCTTTCAAACCGTTTCGAAACTGGACATCGTGAGGGCCTGGTCATCATGACGGGAGAAGCCTATCTCTTGTTGGAGAATGTCTCCAAAATCTACCATCTCGCCCAAAAGAGATTTGGTGGCACGCGGCGGCAAGTGCATGCCGTAGACAATGTCTCGCTGAAGATGGCGCGGGGAGAAACCCTCGGGCTGGTCGGAGAAAGCGGCTGCGGCAAGTCTTCTCTTGCCCGTCTCATTCTGCGCCTTGAACGCCCGACAGATGGCAGCATCGAAATCGACGGGGTCGACATAGCACGCCTTGAAGGCCGGTCTCTGAAGGCAGCCCGCCAGCGCTTTCAGATGATCTTTCAGGACCCTTACGCCTCTCTCAATCCACGGATGAAGGTTCGCGCCATCATTGGCGAAGCCTTGCGAAATTACCGAGTGGGGACTCGTGCGGAGATCGACAAGAAGGTGGAGGCCATTGCAAAGCTTGCAGGTCTCAGCAGTTACCATCTTGATCGATATCCGCACGAACTCTCCGGCGGCCAATGCCAGCGCATCGGCATTGCACGGGCTATCGCTCTGGAGCCCGAACTGATTGTGGCCGACGAGCCGGTTTCCGCCCTTGACGTCTCCATTCAGGCGCAGATCCTCAACCTGATCATCCGCCTTCAGTCGGAAATGAACCTCTCGTTGATCTTCATCTCTCACGACCTGTCCGTCGTCTCTCATGTCGCTGACCGCGTGGCTGTGATGTATCTGGGGCGGATTGTCGAGATCGGCGACAATGCAACGCTTTTCGCAAAGCCGACCCATCCCTACACGCGAACCCTCCTATCGGCCATTCCACGACCTCATCCTACGGACAGGGGTAAAAAAGCTCAGGTGTCGGGAGAGCTGCCGAGCCCCCTCGCCCCTCCGCCGGGATGTCATTTCAAGCCCCGCTGCCCCTTCGCGCAGGACCAGTGCAGTCAGTCCGTGCCTCCGCTCAGAGAGATCGGCACCGATCACGCTGTTGCCTGCCACCGTGCCGAGGAGATCATCCACCAATTCTCGACAATCCAGCCGATTGCCGAACAGAGCCAATGAGTCAATCTGATGTTAGATCCAATTGTTTTCCTTCCTGGCCTTTTGTCCGGCGCGTCCTCCTGGAGCCTGCAGCTTCCTGTTTTCGGTAAAGATCGCGTCGTCACCGTTCCAAATGGCTATTATGACATGACCTCGATTGAGGAAATGGCAGATTGCATTCTTGAGCAGTGTCCAGAACGCTTTCATTTCGTGGCATGGTCAATGGGCGGCTATGTTGCGCTGCATCTTGCCCCCAAGCTCAAGGATAGACTGCTCAGTCTTGTCCTTGTTTCCACCTCGGCCCGCCCGGAAAATCCCGACAACACCCATCTTCGATTGGCCGGACTTGAGCTGGCCAAAGATCAGGGCATGGCGATCGCCCACGCCAGCTTGATGGAGAGCAGCTGCATTCATCTTGGCAAAGTCCCGGTGCGCATTCTCGGCGCAATCGCTGATGACGCCATCAAAATGGGAGTGAAGGCCTATCAAGCCCAGCTTGACGCCGTTATCGCTCGGCCCGATGGTCGCACCGGTCTCAAGGATATCACGGCACCCACTCTGATTGTCGTTGGCGAGGCAGACACAGTCACGCCGCCAGAAAGAGCACGGGAAATGCATGAAGCCATTCCGGACAGTCGACTTGTTCTGCTGCCGGACTGCTCTCATTGCCCGCCAATTGAACATCCTGATCACTTCAACAGGGTTCTCGATGAATGGGTAACGGAAAAGGCTACGCGGTGCGTTAGCGCCTGATCGAAAAGCTCCGTTGAAAAGAAATGACACGATCCAAGCACCAAAAGGATACAACCATGTCGAAGATTGCAGCTGCATATCTCGTCGCAAGCGGAGACTTGCGCCCCAGTGCAAACGAAACCTGCTGGCCTGCGCAAGAGAAATTCGAGCAGCAGCTGACCGCGATCTGTGAGCGTCTGGGCTGCGCCGTGACCCGTGCACATCCCTTCAAGCCAGAGCAGAAGCACGGTTTCATCACCTGCCAGAAAGAAGGATTGGACGTCTTTGCCAATCTCGACCGCAAGGCCCCGCTGATCGTTGCCGAGGCCGTCTGGCAATATTCGCAGAACATTCTGGCGGGCCTCATCGCCCATGAAGGTCCAATCCTGACCGTTGGCAATTGGTCACCCACTTATCCCGGCCTCGTCGGTCTGCTCAATCTCAACGGCTCGCTGACCAAGGCTGGCGTTCGCTATTCCTCGCTCTGGAGCGTTGATTTCGAGGATAAGTGGTTTATCGAGCATATGACCGAATGGCTCGAAACCGGGCATATCGACCATGACATGAGACATGTTCACCCCTTTGCCGGCACGAACAATGAGCAGGCTTTGTCCATTGCGGCAGACATAGCAGCCGACCTTGATCAGAAACGCTCCATCATGGGCATCTTCGATGAGGGCTGCATGGGCATGTATAATGCCATCATCCCGGACGAGCTCCTGTTCCCGCTCGGCGTGTTCAAGGAGCGCCTGTCTCAATCGGCCCTCTATTACGCAACCACGCAAGTCTCTGACGAGGATGCGCGCGAGGTGTTCGACTGGCTGATCAACAGCGGCATCACCTTCCATTTCGGCACCGACGGCGCAACGGAGCTGGTCGAGGCGCAGGTTCTGCTTCAGTGCAAGATGTATATCGCGGCTGTCCGCCTCGCCGAAGACTTCGGCTGCGAGAGCATCGGCATCCAGTACCAACAGGGCCTGAAAGACCTTCTGCCTGCCTCTGATC
Organism: Cohaesibacter sp. ES.047; assembly: GCF_900215505.1. Taxonomy (NCBI): domain Bacteria; kingdom Pseudomonadati; phylum Pseudomonadota; class Alphaproteobacteria; order Hyphomicrobiales; family Cohaesibacteraceae; genus Cohaesibacter; species Cohaesibacter sp. ES.047. Next base: position 989,216 of record NZ_LT907844.1, on the reverse strand, counting down.
TCGTCGAGGGCCTGCTCAACAATGATGAGCGCCCGCCGGTCAAGGACCTTCAGGGAAACGTGCTGCGGGAAGGCAAGGCTGTCGTTCACTTCAATGAGGTGGATGAATGCGCGGGCCTTGATGCGATGGTCACCAACCGCATCCATCGTGCGCTCGGCCAGCCGGTCGAAACGACCCTGCATGACATCCGCTGGGGTGACCTTGATCGCTCCGGCACCACCCACGACTATGTCTGGACCTTCGAGATTTCCGGTGCCGCCCCTGCAGCCCACCATGGCGGCTATGACAAGAGCTCGTCCATGCGCCAACCTGCGGTGTTCTTCCCCTCTGGCGGTGGCACGCTCCGCGGTGTCGCTCAGCCCGGAGAGATCGTCTGGTCGCGCATTTTCATTGAGGACGGCAAGCTGAAAATGGACCTTGGCCGGGGCAAGGCGATCAGCCTGCCAGAGGCCGAGACCGAACGGCGTTGGACCCAGACCGATTATGCCTGGCCTATCATGCACGGCGTGCTTTACGGCGTGACCCGCGATCAATTGATGGCGCGCCACAAGGCCAACCACATCCAGATCGTTTACGCCAATGATACAGAAGCTGCGGATCTGGCCATGACCACCAAAGCCGCCTTGGCACAGAAGCTGGGTCTGGATGTCAGCCTTTGCGGCACCGCCGCCGATGGCGGCCCTCTGGGTCTCTAGGCTTATCATCTCGTCACTCAACCGGCAAACAAGAGCACCTTAAAAAATGACCCCGCCCGAGAAATCGGACGGGGCTTATTGCTTATCCCTCGTTACGGGCGAGGATGAATGGACTGGTGACCTAATCCAGTTGCACCCAAGCCGCATTGGCAGCGGAAGACCGGACACAGGCATCAACAAACTGAACGCCTTTGAGGCCATCCCGTACGGTCGGGTAGATCACTGCCGGATCAAGATCGGTGCCATCGCGCCTCGCCATGATGGCGTTTGCCGCCTCGGTATAGATATTGGCAAAGCCTTCGAGGTACCCCTCCGGGTGCCCCCCCGGAATTCTGGTCACACGGGCAGCCGCATCAATCGCACCACTGCCAGCACGGGTCAGAAGGCGCTTGGGCTCACCCAGCGGCGTATACCACAAATAGTTCGGATCCTCCTGAAACCACTCAAGGCCACCATTTTCACCATAGACCCTGAGGCGCAAGGCATTCTCGTTGCCCGGCGCGACCTGACTTGACCAGAGCATGCCGCGTGCCCCGCCTTTGAAGCGCATCATCACATGGGCATTGTCATCGACAGGGCGGCCATCGACAAAGCTCTGCAAATCAGCAGCGAGGCTTTCAAGCTCCAGATCGGTCACAAAACTCGCAAGATTGAAAGCATGCGTTCCGATGTCGCCGGTTGAGCCTCCCGCCCCGGCGCGGGCCGGATCGGTACGCCATTCCCCTTGCTTGTTGTCCGCAGGGCCGGAAAGCCAGTCTTGCGGATACTCCACCTGCACCACCCGGATGGCCCCCAGCATACCCTTGGTCACGATCTCGCGCGCCTGCCGGATCATCGGATAGCCGGTGTAATTGTGCGTCAGGATAAACAGGGCATCGGATTTTTCCGCTTCAGCAACCAGTTTCTTGGCGTCTTCAATGTTGGAGGTCAGCGGCTTGTCGCAGATCACGTGGATACCGCGACGCAAGAATTCGATTGCAGCGGCATAATGCACGTGGTTCGGCGTCACGATGGAAACGGCTTCTATCCCGTCTTCCCGAGCCGCCTCGGCACTGGCCATCAGGGTGTAATTGTCATAGATGCGATCCGGGTCCAGTCCAAGGGCCTTCCCGGACGCCTGCGCTTTTTCCGGTGTCGAGGATAGAGCCCCGGCAACCAGCGTATATTTGTCATCGATGCGCGAAGCGATTCGGTGCACACCGCCGATGAAGGCATCATTGCCGCCGCCGACCATGCCCAGACGGATCCGCCCGCCCAAGTCTTCGTTGCGTCCTGTGATTGCCATACGTCAGCCCTCCAGCCCCAGCATCTTGCGGTTCATTGCATCATCCGTTCCACCATCGGCGAAATCATCGAACGCTTTTTCGGTCACGCGGATGATATGATCCCGGACAAATTGTGCACCTTCCCGTGCGCCATCTTCAGGATGCTTGAGGCAGCATTCCCATTCGACAACGGCCCAACCGTCAAAATCCATGGCTGCAAGCTTGGAGAAAACAGCCCCGAAATCGACCTGTCCGTCACCGAGGGAACGGAAGCGGCCAGCACGATCAACCCAACTCTGATAGCCGCCGTAAACGCCCTGACGACCGGTGGGATTGAACTCGGCATCCTTGACGTGGAACATTTTGATCCGGTCTTTGTAGATGTCGAGATTATCCAGATAATCGAGGCACTGCAGCACATAGTGCGACGGATCATACAGCATGTTGGCGCGGGAATGATTTTTGACGCGCTCAAGGAACATCTCGAAGGTCACACCATCGTGCAGATCCTCTCCGGGATGGATTTCATAACAGACATTGACGCCGCACTCATCGGCAAAATCAAGGATTGGCAACCAGCGAGCGGCCAGCTCGTCAAAAGCAGCTTCCACCAACCCGGCCGGACGCTGGGGCCACGGATAGAGATATGGCCAGCACAACGCGCCCGAGAAGGTCGCATGATTTCCGATGCCCATATTGCGGGACGCGGCCAAGGATTTTTTCACCTGATCGACAGCCCATTCCTGACGGGCTTTTGGATTGTTGTGCACCTCAGATACTGCAAATCCGTCAAACGCTGTGTCATAGGCGGGATGGACGGCCACGAGCTGTCCTTGCAAATGGGTTGCCAGCTCGGTCACCGTCACGCCGTTCTGAGCTGCGATTCCCTTGAATTCGTCGCAATAGTCCTTGGAGCTGGAGGCTTTTTCCAGATCAATCAGGCGGCCATCCCAAGTGGGCACCTGAACGCCCCTGTAGCCGCAATCTGCGGCCCATTTGGTGATCGCGTCCCAACTGTTGAACGGGGCATCATCCCCCGCGAACTGCGCCAGAAACAGCGCCGGACCTTGTAGAGTTTTCATGGCTTTTCTCCCTGAAACTTGTGTGAGGCGAGAGCGGGCTGATGCAGCGGGAGCGGTCCGCCCTGAAAGGTTTGGTGTTCGATGTTTGGTGTTTGGTGGTCCGATGTCAGGCCCGCGCCGCAGCGCGAACCCAACGCTCGGAGAGTCAGGCACTTGGATCAGAAAGGAGAATCCGGATAGTAGAAGCTCTCGGCATTGTCCTTGGTGATCAGCGTTGCGCCCAGAATGTAACGACCGGCAACCGGACCGTTCGACTTGAACGAAGCGACGGTGACATCCATCGCGGTCGCGATCATTGCTGGCGGATAAAGAACATCGACCGGAACCAGTTCGTTGCCTTCCACGACGCCCTTGATGGTTTCTTTCATACCAGCACCGCCAACAACGAACATACCGTCACCATCACGGCCAGCCTGTTTCAACGCAGCAACAACGCCGATTGCAATGTCGTCATCCTGCGCCCAGACCGCATCGATATCGGGGAAGCGGGACAGGAAGTCCTGCATCACTTCAAAGCCATCGTCGCGGTTCCAGTTGGCATGCTTGTGATCGAGTATATTGATACCGCTGCCATCGATTTCCGCCATGAAGGCATCAAAGCGCTCATTGTCGATCACGGTTGGAATACCGCGCAGGATCACGATGTTGTCGCCTTTTTTCAGACGGGTCTTCATATATTGTGCAGAAACGCGACCCATTTCAGGGTTGTTGCCGGCGACATAGATGTCTTCGATGCCCGGTTGGCTGAGACCACGGTCAACAACAGTGATCAGAGCGCCGGATTTCTTCACATTCTTCACCGGCTCGGTCAGTGGCTCGGATTCGAACGGAAGCACGATCAGGGCATCGATCTGGTGAACCGATACCAGATCCTCGATAGCTGACGCCTGCTCGCTCGGATTGGGTGAGTTGACCAGAATGAGATCCACATCGGGATAAAGGGCTTCAAGGCGTTCTTCTGCCTTTTCAGCATGCCAGTTCATACCGGCGGCCCATGCGTGCGTCGGCGTGGGATACGAGACCCCGATCTTGATTTTGTCGGCGGCCAGTGCCGAACCGGCGAGCATCATCGCTCCGGTCAGCGCGGCCGCGAAAACTGTCTTGCTTCGTTTCATAATTTCCTCCCAAGTTCTAAACGACTTCTGCCTGATCGCGCGATCACGACAGGATTTTGGCCAAGCAGACCCTGCGCTGGTCCCTCCCTGCAGGTTCAGCTTGAGCCAATTCTGGTCTGCCCGGCCTCGCCGAGCAGGCATTCTTTTGGAAAAGAAGCGTTAGATCCTCAGACCTTGGCTTCCTTCTTGCGGCCAAAGTTGCCGCGCTGGAGCCATACAGCGGTGATGATGATCAGTCCCTGCATGGTGCCATTGAGATAGTTCGAGATCAGATCCGTGAAGTTCAGGATGTTGCCGATTGTCGTCAGGATCAAAGCGCCCAATATGGTGCCACCGATCCGGCCATAACCGCCCTTGAGCATGGTGCCGCCAATGATCACCGCAGCAATGGCTTCCAGCTCCCACAGCACCCCTGTCGAGGAGGACGCGGATCCCAAACGCGGCACATAGATGATCGTGGCAAGTGCAACACAGATGCCCTGAATGATATAGGTCCAGGTCTTGATGCGGTCGACTTTGATGGCCGAGTATTTCGCGACGCTCTCGTTGGAACCGATGGCGGTGCAATAGCGCCCGAAGGACGTCTTGTTGAGCAGGATCCAGCCTATGATCGCAACGCTAATGAACACCCAAACCGGCACAGGCAAACCCAGAAAGTCGCCATAATAAACCGGCCCATAAGTGCCGCGAATGTCATAGTTGAGCGACAAGGTGCCGCCGTCGGCAAAATAGGTCACCAGCGAGCGGAAAATACCCATCGTGCCCAAGGTAACGATGAAAGCCTCGATCTTGCCCTTTGTCGTCAGGAAGCCATTGACGAACCCTGCACTAAGACCAAGGAAAATTGCCGCCAAGCAGCCGATCACGACCGTTGCAAGGCCCGTGCCCGAGGTCTCCACCAGCGCGTTCATGATGATGATCATGACGCCGGAAATCACGGCGGCCATGGAGCCGACGGACAGATCAAGCCCACCGGCGGTGATCACGAAGGTTGCCCCCACGGCGATAATGCCGATGAAGGCCGAGCGGGTCAGCAGGTTGGTGATATTGCCTTCTGACAGGAAGGCCGCGTTCAGCGAAAACCCGACGATGCACAGAAGCAGCAAGGCGACAGCCGGACCCAATGTCTTCAGATCGGTAGAAAAGGGCAAGGATTTCATAGTTTTGCTCGCAGTGGTGTCCGTCATGATGTGGCTTCCTCCTTCAAGCCTGCGGCGAAGCGCACAATTTCATTTTCGTTGATGGCATCTCCGGTCAGTTCACCCATGACACGCCCCTCACGCATCACGATGACCCGGTGAGAGATGCCAATAATTTCCGGCATTTCAGAAGAGATCACCACGACAGACATGCCCTCTGCAGCCAGTGCTGCAATGAAATGGTAGATCTGTTGTTTGGTGCCAACATCGATCCCGCGGGTCGGCTCATCGACAATCACGATTTTCGGATCGATTTCCATGACCTTGGCGAGCAGCAGTTTCTGCTGGTTGCCGCCGGACATCTCACTGACCTTGCAGTTTTCGTCCCGCGCCCGAATGTCAAAGCGGCGAATGCCGCGCTTGAGAGCATTTTCTTCCGCTGACTTGTCCAGAAGCAGGTGCCTGACAAATTTAGGAAGGGCAAACAGCGTCTGATTGGGCTGCATTTTCTGCTCGACCAGTAGCCCTTTGCCTTTCCGGTCCTTGGTCAAATAGGCGATGCCCGCGTCCCTTGAATCGGCCGCGGTATGAAAATGCGCCACCTTCCCAAACAGCTTGACCCTGCCTTCCTTGATCGGGCGAAGGCCGCAGATGGCCTCAAAAACTTCTGTTCGTCCCGAGCCGATCAGACCGGAAAACCCGAGCACTTCCCCTTTTCGAAGCGAGAAGCTGACATTCTTGGCCAGATCTGTCGCAAGACCCTCGACCTCCAGCACGCGCTCGGCGTCTATGTCGGCCTCCACGATCGGCGGGTAGAGATCCGAGAGCTCGCGCCCGACCATCATCTGCGCCATGGTATCCAGAGTGAAATGCGCCGCCGGCTCGGTCGCGATCCACTGTCCGTCACGCAGGATCGTGATGCGGTCGGCAATCGCTTTTATCTCGTGCAGCTTGTGCGACACGAACATAATGGCGGTACCGCGTTCTTTCAGCCGTTTGACCTGTTTGAAAAACAGCTTGGTTTCTGCCTGAGAGAGCACAGCTGTCGGCTCATCCATGATCAGGATGCGCGCATTGCGGCTCATTGCCTTGATGATCTCGACCATCTGCTTCTGGGCAATCGACAACTCCGAAATGCGGGCATTGGGGGAAATCGACAAACCGACATCCTGCAACATGGCCAACACGCGGTCATGCATTTCGGCCTTGTTGAGAAAGCCACCCTTCTCAAGTTCCCGCCCCAGAAAAATGTTTTCCTCGACGGTCATTTGCTCGGCAAGGTTGAATTCCTGATGAATGAGGACGATGCCCAGATCTTCCGCCTGTCCATTCGGCGGCAGGATGATCGGTTTACCATCCAACTTGATCGAGCCGGACGTGTAGGGATGAAACCCTGACAGGATCTTCATCAGGGTGGACTTACCCGCTCCATTCTCCCCGATCACGGCATGCAGTTCGCCTGCATGAATGTCAAAGTTGACGCTGAATAGCACAGGCACGGTGCCAAAAGATTTGCTGATCCTCTCGGCCGATAGAATCGGCACAGCTTCGGCGCTGGTGTCCAACAAGTCACAGTCTCCTCCCAAGAGATTCTATGGGCCTCCCAACCCATTTTTTCAAAATGTAAACCTTTTCATTCTCGATGTAAACCTTTTCATTTGCATGTCGAAGGCGTATATTTCATGCATGGAAAGGACTGCTTTTGTGGAGTCCGTCGCGGTCGTGTCTTTGGACCATGACGGGATTTGCGCCACATTGCTGTATTGATCATTTGGAACATATCGGAAAAAAATCTGCAACCATCGAAGATGTTGCCAAGCTTGCTGGCGTATCCATCGCGACGGTTAGCCGCGCTATCCGGACACCGGAAAAGGTCGCCGAGAGCACCCGTAAAAAGGTCAATGCGGCCATTGCACGCACAGGTTATACGGCCAATGCCATGGCACAAAATCTGCGCATGCAACGATCGCAGATGGTCATGATTCTGGCGGAATCCATTTCCGATCCCAACTTTCCCGGCATCCTTATTGGCCTGGAGAAAGCCGCAAACGAACGCGACTATGGCGTCTTGATCGGCAACACCGAAGGCAATATCGCGCTCGAAGAAAAGTACATGCGTTTCCTCTCGACCGGCATGGCCGATGGCCTTTTGTTGCTGACCGGTCACCTGCCGGTTGCCGGCTGGCCGCAGTCTCCGGCCTCGTCCTATCCGCCTCTGGTCTCAGCCTATCATCCGGTCAACCGCGAAGATCTCTCTTATGTCGGCGTTGATGACGTCGCAGCGGCAAAAATCGCCACGGAATATCTCATCTCACTGGGCCATAAGCGCATCGTCTATATTACCGGGCCAGCGGGCAGTGCCACGTCGGAACTGCGATACAAAGGCTATTGCGATGCCATGCTGGAAGCCTATGACAAGCCCGAAATCTGGCGAATCCGGGCAGACGGAACCAGCGAAGGGGGGCGCGCGGCGGTGGAGCTTCTGTTCATCCGCGACACTTTGCCGACAGCATTTTTCTGCTTTAACGATGACAGCGCCATCGGGGTTATCAGCGCGCTGCAATCCCGCCGCTTCGATGTGCCAAAGGACTTTTCAGTTGTCGGCTTTGATGATGTCCCGATCGCAAGCCACGTGACCCCCTCTTTGACGACCATCCGGCAACCGAGAAACCGGATTGGTGAAATGGCAATGAAGCACTTATTGGACAATTTGCCATCCCGGTCGATCCCAACCCAAACCAGTCTGCTGCATGGCGATCTGATCGTGCGAGGATCATGTGGAGCGCCCAATCCTCTGAAGCAATAATCAGCAGCATGGCATCGCCGTTATCTGCGTGATGGCCCCTTCCAATTCAGGTGACGTATCAGGCAGGCAACTCTGGCGATCTGCGAATATGAAACGTTTCATTTATTGTATCTCCGACTGTTCAAATCTGCTATAAACAGCACCAGATTTTTAGTTCTGAATGAGGAGGAAAGCAGATGCTAAAAGGGATTGATCACCGGCTAAACAGCGATGTTCTGGGAACATTGAGGGCCATGGGGCATGGTGACACGATTGTGCTCGTCGACAGAAATTTCCCGTCGTCCTCAATGGCAAAGAGCACCGTCCATGGCTCCCCTTTGTTTATGGAGAACCTCTCTGCAGCAGATGTGGCAAAAGCCATCCTCTCTGTCATGCCTGTCGACAATTTCGTTGATGATTACGCCCTCGCCATGGAAGTGGTGGGCGCGCCAGACGAAACGCCAGACGTTCAAAAAGAAGTCGAAGCTGCACTGAAAACGGCGGAAGGATCAGACAAGGCGCTGACAAAGATTGAGCGATTTGCCTTCTATGAAGCTGCCAAGAATGCCTATGCAATCGTTCAGACCGGCGAAACCCGGTTCTATGGCTGCTTCATTTTCAAGAAAGGCGTGATCGCTCCGGATCAGCTATTCGAAGTGTGAATCAGTCGGGCGCCGGTGCAGTGGATGTGCGCACGATCAAACTGCAACTGGCGTCCAGACCGCCGTCTTCCTGAGCAATGTCGCACACGCGCCTCACCGCCATTTTTGCCATGGCTTCAATTGGCTGGCGAATGGTCGTAAGCCTTGGAACAATGATATTCGCCAATGTAATATCATCGAACCCAACAATCGACAGGTCATCAGGCACCGTCACGCCGATATCGCGCGCTTCCCTAAGTGCTCCGATTGCCTGCTGATCACTGGCCGCAACAATCGCGGTCGGCCGATCCTTGCTGTCATTGCCGAGCACGTCACGGGCCACTCTTTCCCCTGTTTCATAGTCAAAAAGACCGGATCTGATTTCCAGCCTGAACGATGGGTCACCTTGGCAAAGCTCCGTGATCCGGTCTTTGAAGCCTCTCTGACGAAGCTCTGAAACCACCGTTCCTTCGGGCCCCGAGATATAAACAATGTTCCTGTGGCCCAACGCAAACACATGATCAGCGGCCAGCGATGCGCCAGCTTCCTGATCAGCAAACACACCCTCGGATTCGCCTTTGACAGGTCGGTCAATTGTGATGATCGGGACATCGTCCGGCTTTTTGAAGAACCGCTCGTCGCCTGCAGGAATCACGATGATGCCCGTTGGAGCGCGATCCAGAATTGCATGAACCCGCCGGGCTTCCTTTTTGGGATCATCGAAAGAACTGGCAAGAATGACAGCAAGCCCATGCCTTGAGGCTTCCAGCTCTATTTCCTTGGCCAGTTGGGCAAAGAATGGATTGGTAATATCCGGAAGGACCAGGCCAAGAACCTGATCCTTGTTGGCCCTGAGGGCACGTGCTGCCAAGTTGGGCTTGTACCCCAAGGCCTCTATTGAGTGATTGACCCGAATGAGCAGAGGTTGCTTCACCGTCTCATTCTTGGAAAGAACACGGGAAACTGTGCCGACCGAAACATTTGCGTGTTTTGCTACATCTCTGATTGTTACGTTTTTTTTTCGTTCAGCCATGGGGTCATCAATTATCCATTCTATCGTGCAAGAATGTTCTTACACTATGGAAACAGCAATCAGCCACTTTTTTCCATGAATTCCCTGACCTCGTCTAGAGACGGAAGTGAACTCACGGCCCCTTGCCGGGTCGTTGACAAGGATGCTGCGTGAGAAGCAAACCGGATGGCCTTTTCATAGCTGACACCATCGCACAACGCAAAGGCGAAGGATCCATTAAAGCAATCTCCTGCCCCGACCGTATCAATAGCGTCCACTTTCGGGCATTCCATTTCTCCCGCACATCCCTGCAGATGCCAGGCGACACCCAAGTTGCCCATGGTCACGATCGCGCCAACCCGGCACAGGTGCGCCAGATCTTTGGCCGCCTTGGCAGCGTCTTCCAGTGTTCTGACGTTTCGATCCAGGATTGCACCCGCTTCACCACCATTGGGCGTGAGAATATCGAACGCGGCAAGCACGTCCCTGCCCCACGCAGGCGTTGGAGCAGGCGCGGGATCCATAATCGAAATCGTTCCGACAGCATGTGCCGTCTTGGCCGCAGCAACGGACGCTTCGACCGGAACTTCATTCTGAAGCAGCAGATAACCAGCCTTCTCGATCGGCTCGGACCGACTTGCGATGTCACTTGTATCCAGCGCCCCGTTGGCGCCAGCGGCGATGCGGATGATGTTATCGCTTTCAGGACCGACATCAATAAACGCCATACCGGTTGAATGATCATTCTTGACGATAATGGCAGTCTGCACGCCGATCTCTTCCAGAGTCTTTACGCACCCCCGCCCGAACTCATCATCGCCGATGGCACCGATCATCGTTACCGCTCCACCAAGCTTGGCAGCAGCGCAGCATTGGTTGACCCCTTTGCCGCCAATACCGATTTTGGTTTCGCGGGTTTTGATCGTCTCGCCTTTTTCTGGCCATCGGTCCAGATAAGCGGTCAGATCAAGGTTCACACTGCCGACAACGGCGATTGATTTTATCATGATGGTCCTCGCAGTCTTGAGCGGGCAATTGCCACAGTCCTATCCGGCAAACTTGGCGCGGTAATAATCCAGCACGACAGCGACGATGATGACAACGCCGGTGATCATCTGGCGCATAAAATCATTCAGGCCAAACAGGATGAGACCGTTCGCAAGCACGCCGATGATAAAGGCCCCAAGCAAGGTGCCGATCACCGAACCGCGACCGCCGAACAGGCTGGTTCCGCCGATAATCACGGCAGCAATGGCATTCAACTCAAAGCCAATCCCCGCGATTGGGCTGGAGATGTTCAAGCGCGCCATATAGATGATCGCTGCAACCCCTGCGCAAAGACCGCATATGACAAAGGCTGCGACCTTGTACCAGAACACCGAATGACCCGCGAGACGAACAGCTTCTTCATTGCTGCCGATGCCATAGATCAGGCGTCCAAACACCGTCTTGTTCAACACGAACCAGGCGACCAGAACCAACAGCATGGCCAACATGAACACCACCGGAATACCGTAGACCTGAGCGGAACCGAACTCCTCAAACGCAAAGGGGAAGGAGAAGATTGTCCGTGCTTCAGAAATATGAAGCGCAGCCCCTCGGGCAATGTTGAGCATGCCAAGCGATATGATAAAGGAAGGCAGCCCCCAATACGCACTGATGACACCGTTGAGCATGCCGCAAACCACACCGGCGAGCACCGCGGCAGCGGCGGCAAATGCGATTGCTTCCCCCGGGCCAATGCCCGCCGTCGTGATCGCCTTGCCCGCAACAACGGCCGCAAGGGCCATGACAGACCCGACCGACAGATCAATGCCACCGATCAGGATCACGAATGTCATGCCCACGGCAAGCACCAGATTGATTGTAATCTGGGTGAGAATGTTGGTGATGTTGTTTGGCGTCAGAAAATGCTCTGTCGTTGTCGCAAAAAAGATGACAAGTCCCAGCAGTGCCAGACCGATACCGGCCTGATTAATGACGTCTTTCAAGGTCAATTTTTGTTTTGCCACTTCACTCATTTTCGTTCTCTTCCCGTGGTCCCGTGTCCTGCTGGTAGGCAAGCTTGAGAATTCTCTCTTCGCTGAAGTCCGCACGCTGCAGGCTTCCTTGAATCTGGTGATTTGATAAGACCAACACGCGGTCGCATAGACGCATCAATTCAGGCATTTCAGACGACACGACCAACATCGCGACGCCGCTTTCCGCCAGGTCCCGCAAGATCGCATAGATCTCCGCTTTCGCTCCCACATCGACACCGCGCGTCGGCTCATCAAGCATGAGAACCGATGGCTGTGTGGCAAGCCATTTGGCCAACACGACCTTTTGCTGGTTGCCGCCAGACAGGCTGGACGCTGCATCGGCAATGGCACCATATTTAAGGCGCAGCTTGTCGCCGCCCTCGATGGCCAGATCATTCTCTTTTGCGGCGGAAAGAATGCCGCCATGAGAGACCTTTTCCATATTCGGGTAGGCGATGTTGGCCGAGATCGACATGGAAAGGATCAACCCCTCGTCTTTGCGATCTTCCGTCACAAAGCCGATACCGGCCTTGATGGCATCGGACGGCCCCTTGATGACAACATCCGTGCCATTTCTTTGAAGCGTCCCGGACAAGACGTCATTGACACCGAAAATGCCGCGCAAGATTTCGGTGCGGCCTGCGCCGACCAATCCAGCGATACCAACGATCTCGCCATACCGCAGATCGAAAGAGACACCTTCTTCATGCGGGCAATCGACCACCCGCAGATTTTTCAAGCTAAGAGCAATCTCACCTTTTTCCGGTCGCTCATCATTGAGGTCAACCGTATCAGACAGGCTGCGCCCCACCATATGGCGCACGACCTGCTCCGGCGTCGTGTCGGATATTTTCTCTGAAACGACCGTTTTGCCATTTCGGAAAATCGTCACCCGATCACAAATCTCAAACACCTCATTGAGATGATGGGTCACGAACACAACTGTGACGCCTTCTTTTTTGATCTCTTCAACGATCCTGAACAGCCTCTCCGTTTCCCGCTCGGTCAACGTGGCTGTCGGTTCGTCCAAAATCAGAATTTCACTGTCGGATTGCAGAGCACGGGCGATCTCGATCAATTGCCGATGCGCAACACCAAGGCTGTCCACAGTGGTGCGAACACTCACGTCGGTCAACCCGATTGCATCAAGGGCCACACGGGCGCGCTGCTCCATTTCCTTGCGATCCAGAAGCCCGAATTTGGTTCTCGGGAACGCTTCGATCGCGATATTTTCGGCCACACTCAAATGGTTGAGCAGGTTGAATTCCTGATGAACAACCTGAACGCCGTGGACCTTTGCGTCGTTCGGTGTGGCTGGCTTGTAGGGGCTTCCCTTAAGAAGGATATCGCCCACTTCGAACTCATACACGCCGGTCAGAACCTTGATGAGCGTGGATTTTCCGGCCCCGTTTTCTCCGACCAGCGCATGGACTTCGCCCGCTTCGAGGGAAAAATCAACACCATCCAGAGCCTTTACGCCACCAAAGAACTTCTTGAGACCAGAGACGCTCAATATCTGATGCGCATGGTCTGAAGATTGAGAGGAAACTGCCATTTGAAATTGCTTTCTCAGAGCGAGTTGCCCGGCCTTCGGCAGGCGATGGCCGAGCGTTTCTCTTCACTTATTTTTTGGTGACAAGCTCAATGGGTGTTTTGACCCAGCCTTTGAGCTCTTTGCCGGTTTCAGCAACTTCAAGAGCCAGATCGATTGAGTTGGCAGCCATGTCGGTGCCGAACTGATCAACGGTGGCATAAAGACGGCCGTCTTCGATCATTGGTCCCACTGCGGGAATGTTGTCGAAGCCGACAACAACAATGTCGTCACGACCAGCAGCTTCCAGCGCACGGACAACACCGATGGCCATGGAATCGTTGGCCGCCATAACGCCTTCGACATCCGGATGTGCCGTCAACATGTTGGAAAAGACGGTGTTGGCTTCTTCGGTTTCCCAATGGGCTGTGCGGCTATCGAGCAGATCAAGATCGTATTCTTTGACCGATGCTTCAAAGCCAAGGCGACGTTCGGTTGCGTTGTCAGCACCCGGGTTGCCCTCAATGATGACAACTTTGCCCCCTTTGCCGATCTTCTCGGCCAGAGCATCGCCTGCAAGCTTGGCGCCACCCCGGTTGTCAGGGCCAACAAAGGCCAATTCCAGACCCTGTTGTTTTTTCGCTCCTGCATCCAGAGCCACGTCGAAGTTGATAACAACGATACCCGCAGCAATCGCTTTTTTCACCGGGCGGACCATGGCTTTGGAATCAGCCGGAGCAATCACGATGGCGTCGACGCCTTGGGTAATGAAGTTTTCAACGGCGTTGATTTGAGATTCAAAGTCGGTTTCGTTTTTCATGCCGACCGCTTTGAGCACGTAGTCGCCGCGCTTTTTCTCGTGCGCTTTTGCGCCTTCCATCATGTTCTGGAAGAATTCGTTTGCCAGAGACTTCATCACCAGCCCGACGACTGGCTTGTCGTCTGCAAAAGCAGAGCCAGTCATGATCAAGCCGCCCAATGCAGCAGCAGCAATCGTCTTAAGAATTGTCATAATATCCTCCCTATATGACCTCGCTGGATTTAGTCCGAACTCCTATTGGACTAACCGCTCCAGAAACCTTAGCAGATGAAAAGCATCAGTCAATATGAAACGTTTCATTTTTTTAAATCGTTTCATTTAACGCGCCATTCTGGATACTGCTTTGGTTGTAAATACTGTGAAATCGCTAAGGTTTACGATGAATTTCAAGGGCAAAATACACTGGGGGATAGGCTTCTGAGCCACCAGGATTCTGTCTATTCAAGGCGTATCACTACAGAGAGCAAGACGCTTGATGCGAATTGCATCAGAAGTTTTCAACGGATGATTTCTGGATTTTCTCGGATAAGGAAGCAATCAGAACGAACCGGCTGAATCGATCGGCAAACGATCCTGTTGCGTCTGGATTATGATTTCTTTTCAAGGGGCTACATTGCTGCCCGAATGATTGCACAAGGATTTGCATGCTCCGTCCCTTTGGGAACTGACACCGCTAGCTTCGTAATTTCTACTCAGGCTTGTTGGAATTCGTCCTGCGAAATGCACTCATGCCTCATTGACAAAAGGCAAAACCCAATGCATTTTTAATTTGCGCAAACGGTAAACCAAGCGTGAGCAAACGTTTTCTCATTGCGAATTAGCGTGTTTTGCGCGAGGTGGAGGACAAGGTGGTTGTAGAAAAATGGTCGCGGCCCGGGGGAGTGGTTCATCGCACCACCATTCGTGATGTCGCGGCAAAAGCGGACGTAAGCGTGACCACCGCATCACGGGCCCTTAACGGGACTGGCCGGATGTCGGAGGAGACCCGGTCACGGGTTGAACGGGTTGCAAGAGAACTGGATTATCGCCCCAACTACATGGCGCGCGGTCTGGTACAGCAGCGCTCCTTCACGCTCGGCCTTCTGACCGATGACACCTATGGCCGCTTCACGCTGCCGGTTGCGGCAGGGCTTTCATCTGCGATGACGGATAAGGGGGTGTCGGTCTTCCTGAGTGCTGGCGAGCATGAAGCCCATCGACTGGAACTCAACCTCAGGGCCATGGAAGAAAAGAGAATTGATGGACTTGTCATTTCAGGCAAGAGAATTGATCGGGGACTTCCCATTGATGTGTCGTCTCTCGGGATGCCCGTCGTTTACGTCTACTCCCTTTGTCCTGAAGACGCCGTCGGCTTTGTACCAGATGACATCAATGCAGCCAGAACGGCGGTCCAGCATCTGATCGGTTTGGGCCGGCGCAAGATCGCTCACATTGCCGGGCGTCCGAGTTTCGAGGCATCCCACTTGCGAGAAACCGGATGGCGCATGGCGCTCGAAGAGAATGGCCTCACACCGTGTGGTGAGGCGCTCTATTCCAACTGGACCGAGGCGCACGGCTATGAAGCTGCGTTTCATCTCATCGCGACTGCAGGGGAGCGTCCTGACGCGATCTTTTGCAGCAACGACCAGATTGCCAGAGGCGTGATTGACGCCTTTGTGCAAATGGGGATCAAGGTTCCCGACGATATTGCGATTGTCGGGTTCGACAATTGGGAAGTTTTTGCCAAGGCGACACGCCCTCCCCTAACCACGATGGATATGGAGCTGACGGGCCTTGGCAAGAGTGCAGGATTGGCATTGCTGGATATGATCGAGGGAAAGCCGATTGAGGTCGGTGTCAGAAAAACCCCCTGTCATCTCGTCGTGCGAGAATCTTGCGGTGCGGGGAAGCCGGAATAAGACGGCGGAACAAAACCCAAGGGTGAGAAGAATTTGGTCTTGGGTACAGTCGGCGCAAACAGCGCAAACGTTATCTCAAAGACTCGCCTGCGTCTGACTGGCAGGCAAACTGGAGGAACTGAAATGAACATCAAAGCACTATATGGAAGCGTCGCGCTTGCGGCCTTTATCTTGCCAGGTATCGCGCAAGCCGAAACATTTTCCCTTTGGGTTCGGTCCGATGGATCCGAATTCATGCCCAAGCTGGTGAAAGCGTTCAACGCCAAGGGCGAAGACAAGGCCGAACTGCAGATCGTTCCTGTCAACGAACTGGTTCAGAAGTACGCCATCGCCGCAGCGGGTGGCTCGCAGCCTGATGCACTGTCGCTTGACCTGATCTACACGCCGTCCTTTGCCATGGCAGGCCAGCTCAAGGATCTCACCGATTTTGCCAAAGGTCTGCCCTACTATGAGCATCTGTCCAAAGCCCATTTGAGCGTTGGCACCTATGAGGACAAGATCTACGGCATGCCATTTTCTGCCGATGCGTCCGTTCTGATCTGGAACAAGAACCTTTTCGAAAAGGCTGGGCTGGATCCAGACAAGGCGCCCACCACTTGGGATGAAATCCGCAAGGATGCCGCAGCGGTCGCCGCTCTTGGCGACGAGACCTATGGCTACTATTTCTCCGGCAACTGCGGTGGCTGCAACATTTTCACCTTCACTCCGCTGATCTGGGCGTCGGGCGGCAATCTGCTTGAAGATAAAGGCGCAAAGGCGACGGTTAAAACATCGCAGATGAAGGATGCCATCGAATTCTACCGCGGCATGGTCAAGGATGGCCTTGTTCCGGCAGGCTCGCAGACGGATGCTGGCGTCAACTTCTTTGCAGCCTTTGCTGGCGGCAATATTGGCATCGCACCCTCTGGCTCCTTTGCCATCGGTGCCCTGAACAACCAGTATCCCGATCTCAAATATGGCGTGACCTATCTGCCCGGCAAGGATGGCGACTGGTCTTCCTTTGCAGGCGGCGACAACATTGTCGTTTCAGCCGCGACCGATGATGCGAAAATGCCAGCCATTCAGGCCTTCATCGACTTCGCCTATTCCGCTGAAGGTCAGACGATCCTTGCCAAGAACGGCTCTCTGCCGGTGCGCGCCGACGTTGCCGAAGTGGCCCTTGAAGGGCTCGATTCCCGCTATCTGATCGCAGCCAAGGCAATGGACAAGGGCCGCACGCCATTCAGCCCGGTCTTCAATGATCTCATCAACTCGCAGAATGGTCCGTGGATCACCATGCTCAACAAGGCCTTCTTTGCCGATAGCAGCGAAGAAGTGGATGAAGCAATGGACGAAGCTCAAGAAGAGATGCAGTCCATCATAGATAGCTCCCGGTAAGATCCTCCAAATCTACCGCTAGCAGCGCCCGCCGGCTGATATCAAGACGTCAGTCGGCGGGCATTCGCAGACCACTGCTCCAAAGGATCACTCCATGACTGACAGTCTCATGGCAGACCCCGAGACAGCTTTGCCGAAAAGGCGCAGGCGCCGCCGGCATACTCAATGGAACGGACTGCTTTTCGTTCTTCCTGCCCTGCTCCTCGTCATCGTTTTCTTTCTCGTGCCTCTCGGCATGGCGGCCTGGATGTCTCTCCACAAATGGCCGCTGATGGGGTTCCCGCGTTGGGTCGGGCTTGACAATTATGAACGCCTCTTGACCGACAAGAGCTTCTGGTCGTCTCTTCTTTTCACGATGCAATATACCATCGTTATCACCATCGGGCTGCTGGGCACTGCCATGGCACTCGCGCTCATCGTCCAAGGTCAGAGCAAGGCGATCTCATTCTACCGAACCGTCTTTTTCCTGCCGGTCGTCACGGGCTTTGCCTCGGCTGCTTTGTTGTGGGTTTGGCTGTCCAACGTGGATACGGGCCTGTTCTCACCTCTTGCGCAGGATATCGGGCTAACGTCGGGACGGGTGAACATTCTGGCCAATTTCACGCCAGCTTTCTGGTCGGTCATCGTCATGGTGATCTGGAAAATGGCGGGCTTCTTCATGGTGATCCTGATGAGTGGATTGCAGGCCATTCCAGCCGATTATATCGAGGCCGCCCGCATCGACGGGGCCAAATGGAACCAGAGGTTCCGCTACATCATCATGCCGCTCATCCGCAAACCCTTCGCCCTCGCGCTCATTCTGTGCATCTCGGGCTCGATGCTGGCCTTTGACCAGTTCTACATCATCCTCAACGGCGGGCCACAAAACAGCACGGTCACGGCCGTCTACAAGATCTTCAATGAAAGCTTCATTTCCTTCCGTCTCGGATATGGCGCCGCGCTCTCTATCGTGCTGCTCCTCATCCTGCTGGTTCTCAGTGTTATCCAACTCACGCTTCTGAGCGACAGGGGGCCGAAAGAATGAACGCCATCACCACTGAACATCATTCTGTTGCAGCGTCTGCGCCAACGGCTCGCAAAGGCCGGTATCGCTATCACAAAGTGATTTTTCATGTCACGGCAACGCTGGTGTCGCTGTTGTTCCTCGTGCCCCTTGTCTGGGTCGTATTGTCGAGCTTTCGCTCACCTATCGAATCCACGACACCGCCCCTGCCCCCTTGGCCGCGCGACGGTTTCAGCATCGATAGCTACGACAGGCTGGAGAATTTTGGCCAGTCGGTTCTGCATTATGCCGGAAACTCGCTCTTTGTTTCCGTCGGCACCTCCGCTCTGACGATCGTCGTTGCGCTCCTCGCTGGCTATGGCTTCTCGCGCTACCGGTTTCCCCTCAAAGGCTTCATTTTCGTTCTCATCCTGTCGACGATGATGATCCCCTTTCAGTCGATCCTGACACCCCTGTTCCTGCTTTTGGCAAAGCTGGGCCTTCAGAACACCCTCATCGGCCTTGTGTTGATCTACACGACACTGCAATTGCCCTTCTCGGTTTTCATGATGCGCAACGCTTTTGACGCGGTGCCCAAGGAGATCGAGGAAGCCGCCCGCATGGACGGGGTAAAGGGTTGGCGCATGCTTGTGCAGGTGATGGGTCCGCTGGTTCTGCCCGGTGTTGTCACAGTTGGCCTGTTTGCCTTTCTCAATGCGTGGAACGAGTTTCTCGCCGCTCTCGTGCTGCTCACGGACCAAAGCAAGTTCACCATGCCGGTGCTCATGACCGCCGTCCGGTATGGGCGCTTCGGATCTGTCGATTGGGGAGCCGTTCAAGCCGGCGTCACCTTGATGATGATCCCCTGCATGGTCCTCTTTCTCATTCTTCAACGATCCTACATTCGGGGTCTTACGGCTGGTGCCGTCAAATAGATTTCATCCTGCCCAAGGACAAGAAAATGAACGAATTCAACAAAACCATGATTGCTGACGCCATGCCGCCAAAGGCCAAGTTCCGTCCACTTGCGGTGAATCAGATCAAGGTCGACGGCTTCTTCGGACCCAAGATCGATGTCATAGCGACGACCACAGCCAAGCTTTTATTCGACCGCTGCATCGAAGCGCGCATGCTCGAACAGGTCGATCCCGATCTGCCCAATCCGGGGATCGTCATTCCCTTCCAGCACAACAACACCGTAACCACCCAGATGTTCTGGGACTCCGACTTTGGCAAAAGCATCGAAACAGCCGCCTATGCGCTCAATCGGCATCGTGATGCAGAGCTTGAAGCACGAGTGGATGACGTCATCGATGCCTATGGCCGCCTGCAAGCCGAGGATGGCTATCTCAATTCCTGGTATCAACGCATCGAGCCGGGCAAACGCTGGACCAACCTCCGGGATCGGCACGAGCTCTACAACGCCGGCCATCTGATCGAAGGGGCAATTGCCTACTTCCATGCGACCGGTAAGCGCAAGTTTCTCGATATCCTGTGCCGGTATGCCGATTGCATCGATGCGACGTTCGGCCCTGAAGAGGGCAAGAAGCGCGGCTATCCGGGACATCCTGAGCTGGAACTGGCACTTGTCAAACTGGGCCGCGTCACAGGTGAGCAACGCTATCTTGATCTGGCCAAATTCTTCGTCGACGTGCGCGGTGAAGACCCGAACTACTTTGACAAGGAGGCTATGGCGCGGGGCGAGACACCGGAGGATTTCCACTTCTCGACGCTGGAATATTGTCAAGCCCACAAACCGGTCCGCGAGCAGCGCGAAGTGGTCGGCCATGCCGTCCGTGCCGCCTATCTTTATGCCGGCATGGCGGATGTGGCGACCGAATTTTCTGACGCAACTATGGATCCGGCGCTAGAAGCGCTCTGGTCCCAACTCACGGATCGCAATCTTTACGTTACCGGCGGATTTGGCCCTTCCAAGGAAAACGAAGGCCTGACCTTCGACTATGATCTGCCCAACGACAGCGCTTATGCCGAGACATGCGCCTCTGTCGCGCTCGTCTTCTGGGCAAGCCGCATGCTCGGGCGCGAACCGGACAGCCGCTTTGCCGACGTCATGGAGCGGGCACTTTACAATGGCGTTCTGTCCGGGCTGTCGGCAGATGGAACGCATTTCTTCTATGACAATCCGCTGGAAAGCCACGGGCATCACCATCGCTGGCGGTGGCATCGCTGCCCCTGCTGCCCACCCAATGTGTCTCGTCTGCTCGCCTCGATCGGCACCTATTTTTATGGGGTCTCCGAGGATGAAATCGCCGTGCATCTTTATTGCGACAACAAGGCTGATCTGACTTTGGCCGGAACGAAGGTGACCCTCAAGCAGACAACAAGCTATCCTGCCGACGGGTCCATTGCCTTTGCCATCGAGCCGGAGAGTCCTTGCAGTTTCACGCTGTCCTTGCGTATTCCGCAATGGGCGAAGGGCTTCACGCTGATGCTCAATGGCGAGGCGATTGATGCCACAGCCGAGAAGGGATACCTGCGGCTCAATCGGTCCTGGCAGGCCGGCGATCACCTCACGCTTGAGCTTGATATGCAGCCGCTTCAGCTTTTTGCCAATCCAAAGGTGGCATCCGATCAGGGGCGCACCGCACTGCTGCGCGGCCCGTTCGTCTATTGCCTCGAGGAGGCCGATCATTCCGCGCCGCTCAACAGCTACCTAATCAAGGATGGAGCGGCGATCGAAACGACCAGTTTTGGCGCATGGCCTGACACTGTGGCATTGAAGATCAACGCCGAGGTCGAAGGTCGTGCCGATAACGCTCTATATTCCGATACGCCACCATCACGGGAACCGGCAACACTAACGGCCATTCCCTACTACCTCTGGGACAACCGCGAGCCGGGCGAAATGCTGGTCTGGCTGCGCAGGGAGGCAATAAAATGAACGAGCAAGTGAACCTTCAGCGCGTCCAGAGACAGGCCGGATTGTCTTTGCGCGGCGTCAACAAGACATTTGGATCGGTGCAAGTGATCAGGAATGTCGATCTCGATATCGAAGGCGGAGAGTTTGTCGTGTTTGTCGGGCCTTCCGGCTGCGGAAAATCAACGCTCTTGCGCCTGATCGCCGGTCTTGAAGAGGTAACGGCAGGAGATGTCCTCATTGCAGGAGTGGACGTTACGGAAGATGATCCGTCCGACCGCGGCATTGCCATGGTTTTTCAGACCTACGCGCTTTACCCGCACATGACGGTGGCTGAAAATATGGGCTTCGGGCTCAAGGTTGCTGGCCGCACCAAAGCCGAAGTTGCCGAGAAAGTCGGTCAAGCAGCAGACGTCTTGCAGCTCAACGATTATCTGGATCGCCGTCCGGGCCAATTGTCCGGGGGACAGCGCCAGCGCGTTGCCATCGGTCGGGCCATCGTCCGGGATCCGGACGTGTTCCTGTTCGATGAGCCCTTGTCAAACCTTGATGCCGAATTGCGGGTCGATATGCGCATCGAGATCGCCCGTCTGCACCAGAAGCTTGGCAACACAATGATCTATGTAACCCATGATCAGACCGAAGCCATGACCCTTGCTGACAAGATCGTGGTACTGCGGGCCGGACGCATCGAACAGGTGGGCTCCCCTGCCCAGCTCTATGACGATCCTGACAACATGTTCGTCGGCGGGTTCATTGGCAGCCCCAAGATGAACTTTCTGGACGGCATCATCCGCCCCGATGGGGTCGAAGTGGCGGGTATTATCCTTGAAACCCGCACCATCCAGAACCGCCCCGCGAATGGTACGGCGGTTCGCGTGGGCATCCGCCCCGAACACTGGCGATTGGCCGAAGACGGCCAAAAAGCAGTGCCCTTCACGGTTGGTTTCTCCGAATTTCTGGGCGGCGCGAGTTATCTCTATGGAACGATAGGAGAGAAACGCTGCACGGTGGATGTGGACCGTGAGACAATCTCCCAGCCTGGCTCCGTGCTCCATCTGACCGTCGATGAAAACCATATCTGCCTGTTCGGAGAAGACGAACAGCGCATCCGCTAAAGCAACAAAGCCACACCCGCATATGCGGGTGTGGCGATTTGACAGTCTCCTGAACTCCCACATCCAGCCAGTGAATTGAAGTTCGGTCCGCGTTAACGCATGGTTGCTTTATGTTGAGCGTAACGCTCGGAAGGCGCGCGCCGCGACAAAATCAGATAGCAAGAAGCACATGATCCAAACAAAGTTGGTGACGGGCTATTTTGTAAGAACACCAACCGTCTGGGATGTATCGCGGGTCTTTGTGGACACGACGCACTGTCCTTGCTTTGGATCTTGAATCCGGTCTGTTGAAACAGGTCGCTCGACAGTCTTCCCTCTACAGACAGGAACTTGAGTTACGGTGTAGCCCTTCCGGCGGAGGCACTGATTTATAAGGTCGTCTCGCAGTTCCTGATTGGCATCATAGGTGTATACGTCGCCACCTGTCACTTGCCCACCATAGCTATTGCAATAACCGCCAGAACAGTATGTGGTTGCGGGCGTGACGTAAACTGGCGTTGAACCGACACGCGTATTGCTGGGAACACGCTGTGCTCCTTGAAGCTTGCATTCAAGGAGGGCGTCCGCCTTCGTGCCGTAACTCGTATTTGGTTTGTACATATAATCTGTTTGCGTGACGCATCCAGATAATGCAATCGACATGAGTGCAGCGCTCATTGCCCCAAGATTTTTCATGATTATATCCGCAGTGGTTTGTTCGCCGCGAACATAATTTTGTGCTCTGAACAATGTCAATTCGCGTAAAAACGTAAGCATGAGAGTCGTGGCACCCTCTATAATTCAGCCAAGATTTCAACCAACAACCGACTGAACTAAAAGAAAAACTTCATTTTGCAAATTGGCTGGGGCAATGAAATCGGCTGATATTCAGGGCGATCTCAAAAGGTGTTTGCAATTGCATTCTGCATCCGTGGCTGACCAGAATTTGGCGTTCCCACAGTTCAAAAGACGGCATGAAAAGCTGCCAATCAATATAACTCATTAAAATCAATTAGATGAGAGAATTTATGGCGGAGAGAGAGGGATTCGAACCCTCGGAACGCTTGCGCGCTCAACGGTTTTCGAGACCGCCCCGATCGACCACTCCGGCACCTCTCCGCAACACTTTTCGGCGGCCAAGTCGTTTGCAAGCGCCTGAAAAGGTGGGCGGACCATACACAGACCGCCTCCCAAGCTCAAGCCATCAAACTGAAAAATCCCCATCCTCGCTCACTCTGCGGGGAAAAACCTGCCACCGTGCGCAGTTACGCCGAATGAGGCAGAGGATCACAAGACGGAAAAGCCCACCAGACCAAACAGAATGATCTGCGCCAGCACACCAACCATGAAGAAATAGCTCCGCAGACTGGGATTCTTGCGCGTCGCGACGAGATAATAGGTGATCATGTGCGCCAGTCGCGCGGCCAGATAGACCCACATCAGGATAGCCAACCACCCTGCATCCATGGCCACGAACATCGCGATGAACGCCAGCGCGACCATCAAGGGAACAGTCTCCAGCGAGTTCATGAATGTGCGGTGGCTGCGGAAGACGAAGGATTCCGGCCCCAGATTCTCATCAACGATGCCGGGCACATAGGATTCTTGCTTCCGATGCGCCCCGGCAGCAATAATCGCCTGAAGAAACACCATCAGCAGCAGAAGATAGATGGCAACAATCGCGAGTGAATAGTCTGGCAAGAACACGTCCAAGCGCCTTTCGTTCCGAACAAGGGGTCAATTAATTATTGCGCTAACGAATAGCACGACACAGCACGTCGGATCAATCACCCGCTTCGGTTTCTTCGGCCGGCCCGATCAATGGTCGCCTTTTGCAAAAGCACAACAAGTCAAGCAAATCCGCACCAAACGCCCTGTTTCCGCTCAGCTTTTCCTTGACAGCTCAAGCGTCCTGACTATAGTGCGCAGGAAATCTGGGCGTGGGGTCAATCCCGCGCCTCTTTGCTTGTTTCTCGCTTATCCTTCAATTCATTGAAAGATAAGTGAATTTCTCAAGCTCAACCCACTGACTGAAAAAAGACGGACCTGTCGGCCAAGCCGCGGAGCCCGGACGGAACGGAGAAAAAAATGTTCGCAGTCATCAAAACCGGCGGTAAGCAGTATACTGTTTCCCCCGAAGATATCATCAAGGTCGAACGCCTCGAAGGCGAAGCTGGCGAAACCGTTGTCTTTGACAGCGTTCTTCTCGTTGGCGGCGAAGGCGACGCACAGGTCGGCGCTCCTCTGGTTGATGGCGCAACGGTCGCAGCCGAGATCCTCGATCAGGGTCGCGGTCGCAAGATCATCATCTTCAAGAAGCGTCGTCGTCAGAATTCCCGTCGCCGCAATGGCCATCGCCAGCACTTCACCTCTGTCAAGATCACCGAGATCCTGACCGGCGGCAAGGCTCCGGCGAAAGCAGCCAAAAAGGCAGCACCGGCCAAGGCTAAGGAAGAAGAAGCACCTCAAGCCGCCAAGAAAGAGGCTCCCAAAGCAGCCAAGGCCGCCGAAGGCGAAACCGCGCCGCTCTTCACCGCGCCTGCCGAAAAAGACGATTTGAAAAAAATCTCTGGCGTCGGTCCGGTTCTTGAAGGTAAACTGAACGCACTGGGTATTACCAGCTTCGCTCAGATCGCAGCCTTCTCTGAAGAAGACATCGCAAAAATCGATGACGCCCTGAACTTCAAAGGCCGCATCGACCGTGACAACTGGCTTGAGCAGGCATCTGCTTTCGCCGCTGAGAAATAAGTCATGATCACCCGGCCGGAATGAGAATGAAGGCCGACAAACTGATCACAATGGAAAATCTCAGGGCATCATCGCGCTGAACAGCGGCGAGATGCCTTCGATGAGGAGACACCAAAATGGCACATAAAAAAGCAGGTGGTTCGTCCCGTAACGGTCGCGATACAGCAGGTCGTCGTCTGGGCGTTAAAAAATTCGGCGGTGAAACCGTAATCGCCGGCAACATCATTATTCGCCAGCGCGGCACCAAATGGCATCCGGGCGACAACGTCGGCATGGGCAAGGATCACACCATCTTTGCAACCACAGGCGGCAACGTACAGTTCAAAGCCAAAGCCAACGGCCGAACATACGTGTCCGTGCTCCCGGTGGCGGAAGCGGCAGAATAACACTGGCATGATAAAAACGATTTGCCGGTGTCCCAGACCCCGGTAAATCGAAAAGGCTCCTTCTGGTAAGGGCCAAAAGATTTCAAGGGGAGATGGGACACCATCTCCCCTTAACTTTTGACCCAACGATCAACCAACATTGTTGATCCGACCACACCAAACGAAGGAGGATCCGATGCCGGATATAGAAAAAGGCATACAGGAAACCGAGCCCGACTGTAGAACGGGTTCGGAAAGCAATTTCATCTTGCGGCGCCCGACCCGTCAGGACCTTGAGGCTCTTGTGGTCATGGCGAGCGATCCGCACATGGTGGCAAACCTGTGCACCAATTGGCTGCCCAGCACCATGCGTGCCGCCGACCTCTGGCTTGACGCGCTTCTGCAAGAGAGCAATCCAGACGCTTTTCCTTTTGTCATCAGTGACATGAAAGGCCGAGCAATGGGTGCTGCCTGCATCGTGCTTTTGGAGACCCCCGGCAACGCCGAGATCAGCGTGCTGGTTGAGCACAAGCATTGGTCCCAGGGCATTGCGACGCGGTCCATGCAGGCACTGGCCGATTTTGCTTTTTCGAACCCGACAAAAACACACAGCAAACTGGACAGCATGACCGCACGCTGCCGTGTATCCTGCGGTCGCTCCCGACGTATTGTCGAGAAAAGCGGCTTTCAGTTCTGTGGCTCCGGCATGGCCCACTCGCATTTTCAACGGGGCATGATCCCGATCGACCGCTATCGCCTCGATCGCAGCACCTGGCACGCCCTGCGCCACTGGGCGGGCGTCAGCCTGCTCGAGGCAACAGCAAACAAGAACAAAGAGGACCCCAGTGATCTAGACGTGAAAGGAGCAGCCTGATGCGCAGTCCAATACTCAGAAGCAAACGTCTTGTCCTGCGCATGCCGCAGCCACAGGATGCACCGGCCCTTGAACACTATCTCAGTGCCTATGAGGTCAGCAGCTATCTGACCGAGGTGCCCCATCCCTATCCGACCGGATCGGCGGTGGACTGGATCGAACGTCAACATAAGGGTATCTCCGGGCTCAACCTTGTCATCACGTTGGACTCCCGGCTGATCGGCGGTATCGGGCTCAAACCGTCGAGCCAGCGCGAACTGGGGCTCTTTGCACCGTCGATTGGCTATTGGCTTGCACCCCCATTCTGGGGTAAAGGCTTTATGCAGGAAGCGGCGCGCCGCCTGCTCGACTGGTATATGCCACTGGAGCCGACCGAACGCATCAGCGCAGCCGCCTATGAAGACAACAAACGGTCGCTGAAGGTTCTCTCCGGTCTGGGTTTCTGCGAAGTCGGACGCGGCGTGGTCTACAGCCCGGTCCGCGGCATCGAAGTGCCTCGGATCGAAATGGAACTGACCGCCGATATATATCTCGGACAGAGCGCGGCAGCATGAAGCGCCGCTCTGCACACACTAGACCTCATGCCGGCTGGCGCACCATGGCGCGTGCGTGGCAGGCATGGGGATCATGGAGCATTGCATGAAATTTCTTGACCAGGCCAAGGTCTACGTCCGCTCCGGCGATGGCGGGGCGGGCTGTCTTTCCTTTCGGCGCGAAAAATACGTCGCCCTTGGCGGCCCTGATGGCGGCGATGGCGGCAAGGGTGGCGATGTCATCGTGGAATGCGTCAATGGCCTGAACACCCTTATCGACTATCGCTTCAAGCAGCATTTCAAGGCCGAGACCGGCATCCATGGCATGGGGCGCAACCGAAACGGACACAACGGCAAGGACGTGATCCTCAAGGTGCCCGTCGGTACACAGATCCTTGATGAGGACAACGAAACCATTCTGGCCGATTTCACCGAAGTGGGCCAGAGCTACAAGCTCTGCAAGGGCGGCAACGGCGGCTTCGGCAACACCCATTTCAAATCCTCGGTCAATCAGGCACCACGGCGCGCCAACCCCGGCCAAGAGGGCGAGGAACGCTGGATCTGGCTGCGCCTCAAGCTGATTGCCGATGCTGGTCTGGTCGGCCTGCCCAACGCAGGCAAATCCACCTTTCTGGCGTCCGTCTCCTCGGCCAAGCCAAAGATCGCGGATTATCCCTTCACAACGCTTCATCCGAACCTTGGTGTTGTGGGCATCGATGGCCGCGAATTCGTCATGGCCGACATCCCCGGTCTGGTTGAGGGCGCCCATGAAGGCGTCGGAATCGGCGACCGCTTTTTGGGGCATGTGGAACGCTGCCGTGTGCTTTTGCATCTTGTCGATGCAACACAGGACGATTTCCTCGACGCCTATCGCGTGATCCGTGGCGAGCTGGAAGCCTACGATGAGGGTCTGAGCGAGAAGGACGAGATCGTGGCACTGACCAAGATCGACTCGCTGCTTGATGAAGACATCGCAGAACGCCTCAAGGCGTTTGAAAAGGAATTTGGCTTCAAGCCCTTTGTCATCTCGGCAGTGGCCCGCACCAACATGGACGACATCCTGCGTGCCATCATCGGCAAGGTCGAGGATGAAAACCGGCGCGAGGCAGAAGACCAACAGGAAGAAGAGGCCTGGCGCCCCTGAGCAGGGTGCCGGAAGCACATCATGACAAGCAAGATGAAGCTGCAGGATCAAAAGAGGATCGTCGTCAAGATCGGCTCGGCGACATTGGTGGATGCCAAGACCGGAAGACTGCGCGCCGCGTGGCTTCAGACCCTTGCCGATGACATCGCCATGCTCCGCAGTCGCGGTAGAGAAGTGCTCATCGTCTCCTCAGGTGCAATCGCGCTCGGACGGCGCAAGACCAATCTGCCTGCCCACGGCAAGCTCAGGCTGGAGGAAAGCCAGGCCGCAGCCGCCATCGGGCAGATTGCTCTGGGTGAGGCCTATGCCGATGCTCTGCACAAGGTCGATCTGACGGCGGGCCAGATTCTTCTCACCCTCGGGGACACCGAAGAGCGCCGACGCTATCTCAATGCTCGCGCCACGCTCTCAACTCTTTTGCAGCTTGGCTCTGTGCCCATCGTCAACGAGAATGACACCGTGGCAACCTCGGAGATCAAATATGGCGACAATGATCGCCTCGCGGCGCGCGTCGCCACCATGATCAGCGCCGACTGCCTCATTCTGCTCTCCGACATCGACGGTCTTTATACCGCCCCTCCTGCCAACAATCCCGACGCCCGACATATCCCCCTTATCGAGCATATCACGCCCGAGATCGAAGCCATGGCCGGCAGCACCGGCTCTGAATTCGCCAAGGGTGGCATGACGACCAAGATCGCCGCAGGAAAGATCGCCGTCAATGCCGGTACCTCGATGATCATCGCCAATGGCGGCGTCTACAATCCGCTCAAGTCCATCATGGATGGGGCCAAATGCAGCTGGTTCGTGGCCAATTCCAACCCGATCACCCAGCGTCGCCGCTGGATCAATGGCCATCTCGAACCGCACGGATGCCTGACGCTTGATGACGGGGCGGTTCGAGCCCTGCACAGCGGCAAGAGCCTTTTGCCTGCCGGGGTCATGTCGCTTGAGGGGAACTTTGCCAAGGGCGATGCTGTCATCTTGCGCGCGCCCAATGGCGAGGAGATCGCGCGCGGCCTGATCGGCTATGACCATTTCGAAGCCGAGAAGATCAAGGGGTGCCGGTCCAACCAGATCACCGAGATTCTGGGCTATGATGGCAGACCGGAACTCATCCACCGCGACGACATGGTTCTGCGTGACACCGAACCGGCCGAGCATTCGGAACATGCCGCGCAATGAGCGCTTGACCGGACCGGAAATTTACACCATATCCAATAACCACGGGCCACGGCCACACGCCTGAAACACGGAAATCAGGACGACAAAGGCCAGCAAAACGAAGGCCCGCAAGAAGGGGAAAAGCCATGAATGAAATGACGCGACCTGTCGCTGATGTCATGTCCGATCTTGGCGTGCAAGCACGTCAGGCGTCGTATGCGTTGGCCAATGCCCCGACCGAAACAAAAAATCTGGCGCTGAGTGAAGCAGCCAAGGCCCTGCGTGCCGATATCAATGGCATTCTGGAAGCCAATGCCAAGGATGTTGCCAAAGGAAAGGAAGTCGGCATGAGCGCGTCCTTTCTGGATCGCCTGACGCTGGACGCGGACCGCATCGAGGCCATGGCTGCCGGGCTTGAGGCCATTGCCGAACTCCCCGACCCCATCGGCGACATCATGTCCGAGTGGGATCGCCCCAACGGCCTTCATATCGAACGTGTCCGCACCCCGCTTGGTGTCATTGGTGTGATCTATGAAAGCCGCCCCAATGTCACCGCCGATGCGGGGGCCCTTTGCCTCAAATCCGGCAATGCCTCGATCTTGCGCGGCGGTTCGGACAGCTATCATTCGTCCCGCGCCATTCATGCCTGTCTCGTCAAGGGGCTGACGGCTGCAGGCCTGCCGGCCAGCGCCATCCAGATCGTGCCCACCACGGACCGCGCGGCAGTGGGCGAAATGCTCAAGGGACTTGGCGGCAATGTCGACGTGATTGTCCCGCGCGGTGGCAAGGGCCTTGTCGGACGGGTGCAGAGCGAAGCGCGCGTCCCCGTCTTCTCCCATCTTGAAGGCATCTGCCATGTCTATGTCGACAAGGCGGCAGACGCTGACAAGGCCAAAGCCATTGTCGTCAACGCCAAGATGCGCCGCACGGGCATTTGCGGAGCCGCAGAAACCCTGCTGATCGACCGCTCAATCGCTCAGACCATCGGCAAGGATGTGCTTGCCGCCCTCAGCGAGGAAGGATGCAGCATCCGAGGCAGCGCCGACGTGCTCGCCCTCTGCCCGGCTGCGGACGCAGCCAATGAGGATGACTGGTCGACCGAATATCTCGACAGCATCATTTCGGTCTGTCTTGTCGATGGGGTTGAGGGCGCGATCAGGCACATCGCAACCTATAGCTCGAGTCATACCGAAAGCATCATTACTGAAGACGCAGCGGCTGCAGATCGCTTCTTGAAGGAAGTGGACAGCGCCATTGTCATGCACAATGCCTCGACCCAGTTCGCCGATGGCGGCGAATTTGGCATGGGAGCGGAAATCGGCATCGCCACGGGCCGGATGCATGCGCGAGGACCAGTGGGCCTTGAACAGCTCACAAGCTTCAAGTATCGCGTCCACGGCACTGGCCAGACACGCCCGTAGAACGATTGGAACCAAGAGCAATTGCGCGATGTGCATCGCATCGAGCAGCGGCAGGAACAATGACCAGATCCAGACTTTATCCTCTTGACCTGCCCCCTGCCTCACCCGGCATGACAATCGGTCTTTATGGCGGCAGCTTCAACCCTGCCCATGCGGGCCACCGGCACGTGGCGCTGACTGCACTGAAACATTTCCAGCTTGATCGGATCTGGTGTCTGGTCACGCCGGGCAACCCATTGAAGGATACAAAGAATCTCCCTTCCCTCGAAACGAGACTGGAGGGAACGGCTTGTATGATGGATCATCCGCGCATCGACGTGACGGGTGCCGAGGCACGAGCCGGCACACGCTTCACGGCCGAGACCCTCGAATGGCTCGACAAACGCACGGTCGGAATTCGCTTCATATGGATCATGGGGGCTGACAATCTGCCCCAATTCCACCGTTGGCAGCGATGGCAGTCAATTCTCGAGCGCATACCGGTCGCCATCATAGACCGACCGGGGCACAGCCTCTCGGCCCTGTCTTCACCGGCCGCCCTGCATTATGCATGGGCACGCCTTCCAAGCCACAAGGGAGCTGCGCTTGCACGCATGAAAAGTCCCGTCTGGAGCTTTCTGCATGGCCCCAGAAGCAACCTTTCGTCAACGTATTTGCGTAGCAATACGACAACACAACCAAATGAAGTTGGCCAAAAGCCTTGAAAATGTCATATAGGATGACGTATTTTAAAAAGGCGGAGGTCTGACGACCAAATCAGTCATTCCCCTATCCATGTCTATCCATCATTGGAAACATGTGATGGATTGGCGAAAATGCCGGGCTTTGGCTCGGCGCATATTATCTACTCAGAAAGAGGTAAATTCCTGTCCACCGCAACCCAAATGGAGATGATGCCTGAAGGCCCTTCTCCGATGAGCCTTGTTTCGGATCGCATGGATCCTGAACAGGCCCTTGAGCTGATCCTCTCGAGCCTCGACGAAGCCAAGGCAGAGGACATCCTGTCGATTGATCTTCGCGGCAAGTCTTCCCTTGCCGACTTCATGATCATCACATCCGGTCGCTCCCATCGTCATGTCGGCGCCGTTTCCGACCGTCTTCTGAGAGATCTCAAGGACAACGGTTTTGGCAACGCGCACGTCGAAGGTCTGCCCAATTGCGATTGGGTGCTGATCGACACTGGCGACCATATCGTTCACATCTTCCGCCCCGAGGTCCGCGAATTCTACAATATCGAGAAAATGTGGGCTGCCGAGTCTCAGGACGACGTCTGAGATAGCGCGGCCAGTCACCCGACGGCACAGGACCTGATCCCAGCCCGACCGGTGACAGATGGAAAAGAACGATGAAGCTTATCATGGCAGCCATCGGGCGGCAGAAAGCCGGCCCGGAGACGGAGCTTGTCGCTCGTTACCAGGACCGCGCCGTCAAGGCAGGAAGAGCATTGGGACTATCCGGACCCGACATGGTCGAGTTCGCGGAAAGCCGCGCCCGCAATGCCAATGAACGCAAGGCGCAGGAAGCCACCCAGCTTCTTGGAGCGATCCCGAGCGGTGCCTTCATCATCGCGCTGGACGAGCACGGCAAGAATCTGTCCAGCGAGGCGTTTGCGCAGCTGGTGGACAAGGAGCGCATCAACAGCACCCCCGCGATGGCCTTTGTGATCGGCGGGCCCGACGGCCACGGACAGGACTTATTGCAAAAGGCCGATCTGAAAATCGCTCTGGGTGCCATGACCTGGCCACATCAGGTTGCCAGAATCCTTCTTGCCGAACAGATCTACCGCGCCATCACCATTCTGACAGGGCACCCCTATCACAGGGTTTAGCTGGCACAGGGTATAACTGGCACAAGGTGTAACTGGCCCAGAGGATGAATGGCTCGCGGGCATGACAGGACGGCAATCCGCCGTTTCTGCGTGAGGGTTTGCACAGCAGCAGGCAGAGAGCAAGTCGAAGCGGGACAACCGGCGCGTTCCTTGCCTTTTCCTCAAGCGGTGGATTCCACCGGCAGGACCCATGCACTACATTTCACCTCAACCCCTTTTCAAAGGTGATTCGGGTGCCCGTGAACCAATCGAAGCGATCGATGCCGAACAAACGCAATGCCATCAGCATCCTTGCCTTCGCGTCCCGCGTTCTGGCTGTTTGTTTCCTCGCTTTTTTGACCGTTACACCGGTGCAGCGCCCCGCTCTGGCGCAGTCAGATCCAGCATCTGAAGACGCGCCCGATCCCGCTCCTGAAATGTCGGAAGCCGAAGCCCGTGCCGCGCGCGCACTGGAAGCGCGTCTCAAGGCCAGAACGGATCAGGAAAAGGCGCTTTCGACCATCGAACAGTCGATCGCCATGTCGGAACAACGCCGCGACGAGCTCAGCCAGGAAATCGCCCGCCTCAAAGCAGACCGCCAGACAATCCAGACGGACCTGATTGACACAGCCAACCGCATCCAGACCCTTGAAAGCTCCATTTCAGAGCGTGAAGCCCGGCTCAAGATCCTGTTCGCCGACCAGACGGAGCTTCGGGTTTCCCTCGCCGAGCAGCGCGATTCCCTGTCGAAGGTTCTCGCCGCCCTGCAACGCATCGGCCGCAACCCGCCACCGGCCCTTGCCGTTCGGCCCAATGAGGCCCTTGATGCGGTCCGCTCGGCCATTCTTCTCAGCACCCTGGTGCCGGAAATCCGTCTCGAGGCCACCTCCCTTGCCACTCAGCTCGAGGAACTCATTCGCCTGCACACGGAAATTGAGGACGAAAAGGGCGCCCTTCAGGGAGGGCTGGCCAAGCTTGAGGAAGAGCAACAGCGCCTTGATCTTCTGATGCAGCGCAAAGAGAAACAGCAGAGCACCACTGCGCGGGCCGCTGAAGACGAGCAGAAAAAAACGGCCGAATTGGCGGCAAAAGCGGAAAGCCTTCAGGACCTCATCGAAGGCATGGAGAAAGAGATAGAAGCCGCCCGTCTTGCCGTTAGAGAGGCGAAGGATGCCGAAAAACGGGCTCTGGAGCAGAAGATTGAAACGAAAAAGCAGAAGATTGCGGCATTGAAAGATGCAGCGCGCCTTTCTCCTGCCATACCTTTTGATAAGATGAGAGGACTCTTGCGCCTCCCGGCGAATGGAACGATTCTGAAGCAATTCGGAACTAGTGATGGCTTTGGAGGCAGAATCAAGGGATTATCGATTGCGACGCGCGCCGGCGCTCAGGTAACGAGCCCTGCGGATGGCTGGATTGTGTATGCGGGTCCATTCAGATCCTTTGGCAAGCTCTTGATTATAAATGCCGGAGATGGCTACCATATCGTTCTGTCAGGTCTGGACGAACTTTTTGCGGAAGTGGGAAGTTTTGTTCTGGCCAATGAACCAGTCGGGACGATGCAAAAGACACGATTGGCGGCCTCGGATCTTTTAGATGCAGGAACCTCCAAACCGGTGTTATACATGGAATTGAGAAAAGATGGTGTTGCAGTTGATCCAGCACCATGGTGGACAGCAGTTTTGAAGGAAAAGGCAGACGGATGATCCGTAAACTTTCACTTATGTTTCTAGGTGCCTTGATGGGCGCAAGCCTCGTCATCACCTTCGCGGTGGCACCGTGGGAAACAACCAGCCCGGCGCACGCCGCTGGCAGCGACACCTATCGTAACCTGAGCCTGTTCGGTGATGTGTTCGAGCGGGTCAAACGAGAATATGTTGAACAGCCCGAGGACGAGGAACTGATCGCCTCCGCCCTCAACGGCATGTTGAGCGCACTCGATCCACATTCCAGCTATCTCTCCCCGAAGAATTTCGAGGATATGGCGGTGGAAACATCCGGCGAGTTCGGTGGGCTTGGCATTCAGGTCACCCTCGAGGATGGTCTGGTCAAAGTGATCTCGCCCATTGACGACACCCCGGCTCACAAGGCAGGCATGCTCGCCGATGATTTCATCACTCACCTCGATGGACAGCCAGTACGCGGCCTCACGCTTAATGAAGCGGTTGACAAGATGCGTGGCAAGCCTGGCTCCAAGATCGAGCTGACGGTGATCCGCGAAGGCATCGAGAAACCCTTCAAAGTGGAAATCACCCGCGAAGTCATCAAGCTCACCTCGGTTCGGTCCAAGGCCTTCGATGATATCGGCTACGTCCGCATCACCCAGTTCAACGGCCAGGCCTTTGCAGGGCTGAAAGACGCAATCGGCGAACTCGAAAAGGAAATCGGAGCCGACAAGATCAAGGGCTTCATTCTCGATCTGCGCTCCAACCCGGGCGGTCAGCTCGACCAATCGATCGCCATTTCCGATACCTTCCTCGATCAGGGTGAAATCGTATCCACCCGCGGTCGCAACAAGGAAGAGGACAAGCGCTTCTATGCCCGTGCTGGTGACATGCTCAAGGGTCGCCCGATGATTGTGTTGATCAATGGCGGCTCTGCCTCGGCATCGGAAATTGTGGCAGGGGCACTCTACGATCATGGACGCGCCACGCTGATTGGCTCGAAGAGCTTCGGCAAGGGCTCCGTTCAGACGATCATTCCGCTTGGCAACAATGGCGCCATTCGCCTGACCACAGCCCGTTACTACACTCCGTCGGGCAGGTCGATTCAGGCCAAGGGCATCGTGCCGGACATCTTCGTCAAGCAGGAGCTACCCGAGGAACTGAAAGATATGTTCCCGCAGGCCTCCACGACAGAAGCCACCCTCAAGGGGCATCTGGAGAATGAAGAAGACGTGGCCGACACTGAAGCAGAAAAGTCTGTAACCGAGGGTGATACCGAGGAAAAACTGCCCTACTCGCCGTCTTATGTGCCGGTAGAGGCGGAAAAAGACACTCAGCTTCAATATGCGCTCAAGCTGATCCATGGCGAGGAAACCAATGAGGCCTATCCTCCCAAGGTCAAGAAGAGCATCTAAAGATTGATGGCAGGCCCCGACATGGGGCCTGCCTCTTCCTCTTACAAAAGTCCGGAGCGGATCATGGCGGCGAATGATCTGAACAAGCCCCTTGGGCAAACGAACAAGCCTTCCCTTCGCAAAAGCCAGATCTTTATGTTGGGATCCCTTGCTGCGCTTGCCGTTGTCATAACTGGCCTTGCATCCTGGGTTTTCCTCGTCGATGACCCCTATGGCGGCTACGCCACCAAAGTCGTCGATCTATCCGGTGCCATGAATTCAGGCACCCAGATCGGGATCGAAGGCATTCGCCCCGGCCTCAAACCCGGCATACCCGAAACCAACATCGATGGTCAGCCCGACCCCGACGCTGACATGAACGGCCTGACCGAGCTCACGCCCGACGATCAGCTCGCCTCGACCGAGACCGACACGTTGGGCAATGGCGAGGTGCGCGTGCTGGATCCTTCGGACCCGACGCTCAATTCGGCCACCTCGGACATCAGCAAGGCTCCCTATCGATTGAATGCACGGGAAGTAAACAGCGACGCCATCGCTGGCCTGCCCAAGATTGCGATTATCGTCGATGGACTTGGACTGTCACAGACCACGACGCAGGAAGCGCTCAGCCTGCTCTCGCCCGACATCACTCTTGCCTTTGCTCCCTATGGCAATTCCCTTGCACGCTGGACCAGAAAAGCACGCGGCCAAGGCCACGAACTGCTCATTCAGGTGCCGATGGAGCCGTTCGACTATCCCAACAACGACCCCGGCCCGCACACCCTGCTGACCTCGGCCGATGCCAAGACCAACAGCGCCAGCCTGAACTGGGTGCTGGGACGCTTTGATGAATATGTCGGCGTGGTCAATTACATGGGGGCCCGCTTCTCGACCGATGAAATGGCCGGAACCGATTTAATGCGCGAAATGAAAGCCAACGGCTTGATGTATGTCGAGACGGGCGCATCAGGGCGCAGCCGCCTCAACACCCTCGCCAGCAATCTGAATGTGCCCAACCTGCGCGCCGATCTCATCATTGATGCCCGTGGCCGAGCTGCCGATATCGAAACCCGGCTCATCCAGCTCGAAACGATTGCACAGGAAAAGGGCGTCGCGCTCGGTGTGGCCTCGGCCTATCCCATATCCATCAGGTCCATATCGGACTGGACCCAAAATCTCAGACAGCGCGGCTTTGCGCTCGTTCCTGTCACAACACTCCTGCAACAATAGAGCCGTTCTCGCGCGCACCGGCTCCTGACCACGCGCAAAACGGCTCTGCTGAAGCGTCAGAATTGAATCCGGTCCCCCGGTTTGTATTCAGGGCGCTCCATCCAAACAGCAAGGCATCAAGACATGGTTTCACGTGAGGATCTCCCCTACCGCGATTGCGTTGGCATCTGTGTGCTGAACAAGGACAACAAGGTCTGGATCGGCGATCGCTATGGCTCCACCGAACTCGCCACAAGCCAGTTCACATGGCAAATGCCTCAGGGCGGTATCGACAAGGGCGAAGATCCCCTTGACGCGGCAAAACGCGAGCTGTTCGAAGAAACCACCATTCACAACGTCTCGCTTATGCGCGAAGCCCCGGACTGGTTCTACTACGACCTTCCCGACGATCTGTTAGGCATCGGGCTGAAAGGCAAATTCCGTGGCCAGCGCCAACGCTGGTTCGCCTTCCGCTTCGAAGGAGACGACAAAGAGATCAATATTCTCACCCCCGGCGACGGCAAACAGCATCAGGAGTTTCAGAACTGGCGTTGGGAAGAGCTTGCCAAAGTGCCTGACCTCATCGTACCGTTCAAACGGGACGTCTATACAGAGGTCGTCAAGGCTTTTGAGGACCTCATCGACTAAGGGGTCTTATATGCTTTTCCGGCGTCCTTCAGACACCGGCCATAGAAAAGGGCCACTTGCCACCCAAGCAAGTGACCCCACGCTCCGATCAGGACACAACCCCTATCCTGCCCTGACCTGAGTGACAAACTTCGCAACCTCCTCTTTCAGGAACGCCGACTGCTGCTCAAGCTCCGCTGCTGCGGACCGCACCTGCGCCGAGGCCGCGCCTGCATCCTTGGAGGCCGAGGAAACCGCCGAGACATTCTCACTGACCAGTTGGGTTCCTTCTGCGGCCTGATGAACGTTGCTGGCAATTTCCTGCGTAGCACTGTTCTGTTCTTCCATCGCGGAGGCAATCACCGCAGAAATCTCATTGACCGTCTGGATGACGTGGCTGACGTCCTCCATTGATGACGAGGCTTCTCGCGTCGCCGACTGGATTTCGTTGATCTTGGCTCCGATATCGCTGGTCGCTTTGGCGGTCTGCCCAGCAAGCGCCTTAACCTCGCTGGCAACCACCGCAAACCCGCGCCCGGCGGCCCCTGCACGCGCTGATTCGATCGTGGCATTGAGCGCCAGAAGATTGGTCTGCTCGGCGATGCCAGAGATCATTTCGACCACTTCGCCGATTTTGGTGGAGGTTTCGGCCAACCATTGGATCTGACCGTTGGTTTCTCCAACCTTCTCCACCGCATCCCGGGCGGCGTTGTTGGCCTGAACCACCTGCTGACTGATGTCGGCAATCGTGCTGGTCATCTCTTCAGTTGCAGACGCAACGGACCGCACATTGCTCGATGTCTGCTCGGAGGCAGCCGATGCCCGCGTCGCCTGGCTTTCGGTTTCGATTGACACATCTGCCATCGCCTTGGCCGTTGCACTAAGCTCTGTCGACGCCGTGGAGACCGCATTGACGATGGATCCGACATGAGCATCGAATTCGTCGGCCATCTTGACCATCAGCTCATGCTTTTCCTTTTCAGCCTCGATCTTCGCCTGCTTCTGCTCCTCTTCAAGCTGCCTTGTCCGGATCCCATTCTGCTTGAATATCTCAACCGCTTGCGCCATTGATCCGACCTCATCGCCCCGTTCACGCCCGGTGACAGAAACCGTAAGGTCATTGTTGGCCAATCGAACCATGACACCGGTCAGGGACACCACCGGTTTGGTGATGCTGCGCGCGATCAGGAAGGCAATAACAAGCCCGACGCTTGTTGCGATAATGCCCACAAGCATCATCATCAGCCTCAAGTCGTCAATCTGCTTGTTGACCCGTTCCTGTGTCGCACCTTCATCCTTCTTGGCGGACACGGTGATTGCCCGGGAGGCGGCGAGGATCTCTGTGGCTTCCGTATCAAGCACTTCCTGTCGCAGCCGGAAGGTTTCCTGGGTGGCCTCATGAAGACGCTTGAAGGCGTCCAGATAGTCCTTGGTATCGCGATTGGCGTCGCGCAGCGTGGACTTCTGCGCGGTGCTTATAACACTGTCTTCCAGCTGAACCAGCTTGTCTTCAAGATGCCTGAGGTTTTTCTCGACTGTTTCGGCCTCGGCTTCGCTGGTCGATGATTGATACTTCATCACGTTCAATCGAGCAAAAAGCAGATATTCCTGGGCCTCGCTGGCATAGCGTGCCGAGACGAGGTCAGCACTGGAGAAGGCTGCATCCCGGATGTGGCTCAGTTCATCCTTGATCCGATTGCCCTGCTCCGCCATTTCCACGCCGGCAAGGCGCTGCATCTCACTACGGTGGTTAGTGATGTCCAGAAACCCGTTCTTGTAGCTTTCCAACCGGGCATCAATTTGTTTCAGCAGGGCTACCCGTTCCGGCTTCTGCAATTCGCTTCTGGCAAGCTCAACATTCTCAAGCACCTTGGCAAAACTGTCTGAGAAGTCTTTCTTTCTGGCTTCCGCCGCCTCCTTTGTCACGGTTGCCAGATAAGCACGGGCCTCAAGCTGCGTCGCGACCACTCTGCGTTGCAGATCAGACAACAGCAGTGCATCTCCTGCCTTGTCGCCATAAAAAAGGATCCTGTCTTCAAGGTCTTTGAGATTGAGCGTTCCGTAGGTCGTCAGACCGACCAGCAGGAGAAGGATGAAAGCAAAACCCAAATAGATCCTGTGACCAATCCTGAGGTGGGACAGCAAGGATCGTTGAGGCTTGTCATGAAGAACGTGACCAGAATCCGGAGTTGTAGCGTCCGTATCGGGAAGGGTTGTGGCGGTGTTCATAATAGGGACCGTAAAACCTTTGGGTGTAAGTCAAAACGCGAATTACAACCAACTTTGTAAACCAAGGTTAACAATCCATTAAGTACAAATATGAATGAAATGGATTGAAGCTTAATTATTTGATAACTAAAAGAGAAAATCGGAACGAGAAAGGAATGAATTTATTTTGATTGGAGCGACCCAAAAGTCGTTTTTTACTCGGATCGTGCAAATGTGATTCTATACAACCATGACTATAGGCAAGTCAGGTATCTCACAGGCTCTATTCACAAACATTTCAATACTATGCACTTATAGAGAGAGTAAACCAGAATAGGGTTCGGAGAACGCAATCCCTTTTTAGGGAGAGCGAAACCTCCGCGCTCGACTGACTGCGTTCACGGTGCGCCCTGTCTCGATATAAAACAAAAAGGCCGCAGCAAATGCCACGGCCTTTCTATTCAATTCCTTAACAAACGAGCTTATTTCGTCGTCGCCAAACGCAACTTCTCGAGACGCGCAAGGCGGAGTGCCGCCTCATTCAAGACCTCGTCAGTTTCGGCATCTGCGACATCTTCCTCAGCATCCTTGATGAGCTGTTGCACCCGCTCAAGATCCAGCTCTACAACCGGCAGCGCCTGTTCAACCAGAACCTTCAGACTGGACGGCGTGACATCGGCAAAACCGCCACGGATATAAATATCCTGTTTGCTGCCATCCTCCAGTTCGGCTTCAAGAACACCAGGAGAAACGGAGGCAATCACCGGCGCATGGTCTTTCAGGACGGTGAAAAATCCGTCCATGCCCGGCACAACGACTGAGCGACAAGCGGCTGAAAGAACCAGTCTTTCCGGTGATACAAGTTCAAAGCTGAAAGCTTCGGCCATGTTGGATATCCTATTTTCTCAGGGCGTTGACGTCGCTTAAGCGGCGTCTGCTGCGAGTTTCTGAGCCTTCTCGATTGCTTCGTCCATGGATCCGACCATGTAGAAAGCAGCCTCTGGCAAGTGGTCATACTCACCTTCAACAAGACCCTTGAAGCCCTTGATCGTGTCTTCCAGAGAAACCAGCTTACCGGAAACACCGGTAAAGACCTCTGCCACATGGAACGGCTGGCTGAGGAAGCGCTCAATCTTACGAGCACGGGCAACCGCCATCTTGTCTTCTTCAGACAGTTCATCCATGCCGAGAATGGCAATGATGTCCTGAAGAGCTTTATAGCGCTGCAACGTTTCCTGAACACGTCGAGCGACATCATAGTGTTCTTGCCCAATGATGCGCGGGTCAAGCATACGAGACGTCGAGTCGAGCGGGTCCACTGCCGGATAAATCCCCTTCTCAGCAATGGCACGGTTCAACACGGTGGTTGCGTCCAAGTGAGCAAAGGAAGTAGCAGGCGCCGGGTCAGTCAAGTCATCGGCCGGCACGTAAATGGCCTGAACAGACGTGATCGAGCCCTTGTTGGTGGTGGTGATGCGTTCCTGCAGCAAGCCCATATCGGTTGCCAGAGTAGGCTGATAGCCCACGGCAGACGGGATACGACCAAGAAGCGCGGACACCTCGGAGCCTGCCTGAGTGAAGCGGAAAATATTGTCCACAAAGAACAAAACGTCCTGACCTTCATCACGGAAATGCTCAGCAACGGTCAGACCGGTCAAAGCCACACGAGCACGCGCTCCCGGTGGTTCGTTCATCTGGCCATAAACCAGGGCACATTTGGAGCCCTCGCCGCCGCCTTCTTTGTTCACGCCGGATTCGATCATTTCCCAGTACAGGTCGTTACCCTCACGGGTCCGTTCCCCAACACCGGCAAAGACGGAGTAGCCGCCATGCCCAAGAGCAATGTTGTTGATCAACTCCTGAATGAGAACCGTCTTGCCAACACCGGCGCCGCCAAACAGGCCAATTTTACCGCCACGGGCATAAGGAGCCAGCAGGTCGACAACCTTGATGCCTGTTTCCAGAATCTCAGCTTCGGTGGACTGATCCACGAAAGACGGAGCAGGCTGGTGGATTTCGCGGGTCTGGGAGCGATCCAGATCACCGGCTTCGTCAACCGGCTCGCCAATCACGTTGACGATACGTCCCAGCATGTGCTCACCAACCGGCACAGCAATCGCGTAACCTGTGTTTGTCACAGGCTGGCCACGAACAAGACCTTCGGTGCTGTCCATCGCGATGGTGCGAACAGTGTTCTCACCCAGATGAAGAGCGACCTCAAGCACAAGGCGCTGGCCATTGTTGTCGGTTTCAAGTGCGTTCAGAATGGGTGGAAGTTCACCCTCGAACTGGACGTCCACAACAGCGCCGATAACCTGCGTGACACGTCCGGTAGCTGCTTCATTTGCTGCCATTCGTCTATCCTCATCAATCGCCGTCAGAGCGCCTCAGCACCCGAGATGATCTCAATCAATTCATTCGTGATCTGTGCTTGTCGTTGCCGGTTGTATGACATTTCAAGTTTACCGATCATTTCACCAGCATTGCGTGTCGCATTGTCCATCGCGGACATACGAGCACCCTGCTCAGAAGCACCATTTTCAAGAAGCGCCCGGTAAATCTGAACCGACACGTTCCTTGGCAGAAGATCCGCAAGGATTTCCTCTTCACCCGGCTCATATTCATAAATGGCACCGGATTTTTTCTCACCGTCGGCCTTTTCTTCAAACACAGCCGGAATGATCTGCTGCGCGGTCGGCACCTGTGTCACCACAGACTGGAACCGGGCATAGAACAGAGTGCAGACATCGAACTCACCCTTCTCGAACTTGAAGAGAAGAGGCCGCCCAACACGCATTTCGGCGTCGTTGAAACGCAAGTGTTTCACATCGCGCATATCAACAACATCAATGATGTCATCGCCGAACTCATTCTTGAGTACGTCAAAGCCTTTCTTGCCGACGCACAGAATTTTGACTGTCTTGCCCTCAGCCTTGAGAGACCGGGCATGAGCGCGCGCAAGACGCGCGATCGAAGAATTGAAGCCGCCGCAAAGACCGCGTTCAGCAGTGCAGACCAACAACAGATGGTTCTGATCGGAACCAGTCCCGGCCAAAAGGGCCGGCGCTGAATCGTCACCAGCAACACTGGCCGCCACGTTGGCGAGAACCTCGTCCATGCGTTCGGCATAGGGCCGCGCATCCTCCGCCGCGCTCTGGGCACGACGAAGCTTTGCAGCCGCAACCATCTGCATGGCCTTGGTGATCTTCTGTGTCGCCTTAACCGAGGCGATACGATTCTTGAGGTCCTTAAGGCTTGGCATTCTTAGCCTCCGTTCCCCGTCAGTCGGGTTTTAAGCGAAGTTTTTCGCAAAACCGTCGACCGCCGCCTTCAGTTTCGATTTCAGATCGTCATCGAGAGATTTCTTCTCACGGATGGCATCCAGCACATCTTTGTGCTCGTTGCGCATCACAGCCAGAAGACCCTCTTCAAACGCGTGGACCCGGTTCACTTCGATGGTATCGAGATATCCGTTCACACCGGCATAGATCACAGCAACCTGTTCTTCCACGCGAAGCGGCGAGAACTGGGGCTGCTTGAGAAGCTCGGTGAGCCGCGCACCACGGTTGAGCAACCGCTGTGTGGTGGCGTCAAGGTCGGAGCCGAACTGCGCAAAGGCAGCCATTTCACGATACTGAGCCAATTCACCCTTAATCGGACCAGCCACCTGTTTCATGGCCTTGACCTGAGCGGCAGACCCAACGCGGGACACCGACAGACCAACGTTCACCGCAGGGCGCACCCCTTGATAGAACAGATCGGTTTCAAGGAAGATCTGACCATCGGTGATCGAGATCACGTTGGTCGGAATGAACGCAGACACGTCGTTGGCCTGAGTTTCAATCACCGGCAAAGCGGTCATGGAACCCGAACCATTGTCTTCATTCAGCTTCGCCGCACGTTCCAAAAGACGGGAATGCAGATAGAAAACGTCACCAGGATAAGCTTCACGCCCAGGAGGACGACGCAGCAACAAGGACATCTGGCGATAGGCAACAGCCTGTTTGGTCAAATCATCATAGACCAAGAGGGAATGCATGCCGTTATCGCGGAAATACTCGCCCATGGC
Organism: Cohaesibacter sp. ES.047; assembly: GCF_900215505.1. Classification (NCBI taxonomy): domain Bacteria; kingdom Pseudomonadati; phylum Pseudomonadota; class Alphaproteobacteria; order Hyphomicrobiales; family Cohaesibacteraceae; genus Cohaesibacter; species Cohaesibacter sp. ES.047. Next base: position 945,651 of record NZ_LT907844.1, on the reverse strand, counting down.
GCAACCGGCAAAGGGAGCCAGATACTGCATCGGAGCAGGATCGGACGCGGTTGCCGCGACAACGATGGAGTATTCCAGAGCGCCGTTTTCTTCCAGCGTTTTCACGAACTGGGCAACGGTAGAGCGTTTCTGACCGATGGCAACATAGACGCAGTAGAGCTTTTCGCTTTCCGAACCGGTGTCGTTGATCGACTTCTGGTTCAAAATGGCATCAAGCGCAATTGCGGTCTTGCCTGTCTGACGGTCGCCAATGATCAGCTCGCGCTGACCACGACCGATCGGGATCAGAGCATCCACGGCCTTCAGGCCGGTCTGCATCGGCTCATGAACCGATTTACGTGGAATGATGCCCGGAGCCTTCACGTCAACGCGTCGGCGTTCGGTAGCCTCGATCGGGCCTTTACCATCAATTGGGTTACCAAGCGGATCAACGACACGGCCCAGAAGACCTTTGCCGACAGGTACGTCAACGATAGCGCCGGTACGCTTTACGATATCGCCTTCCTTGACGCCGCGGTCGTCGCCGAAAAGCACGGCACCGACGTTGTCCATTTCAAGGTTGAGCGCCATACCGCGCATCCCACCAGGGAATTCCACCATCTCACCAGCCTGAACATTGTCCAGACCGTAGATGCGGGCGATACCATCACCAACAGAGAGAACCTGACCAACTTCGGAGACTTGAGCGTCGGAGCCGAAGTTTTTGATCTGCTCTTTGAGGATTGCGGAAATTTCCGCGGCCCGAATATCCATCAGCCGACCTCTTTCAGTGCAATCTTGAGCGAGTTGAGTTTAGTGCGCACAGAGGAATCTACCATCTGCGAACCTACTTTTACGACAAGGCCACCCAGAATGTCTGCATCGACCTTGGCATCAATTGCAATATCCTTGCCCAATGCATCCTTGAGCGACGCTTTGAGCGCCTCCATTTCAGCATCATCCAACGGGCGGGCAGACGTGACGTCAGCCACTTGCTCACCACGCTGAAGAGAAAGAATTTTGCGGAAACCTGTAATCATCCCCGGCAGCGTGAAGAGCCGGCGATTGGAAGCAACGACACGGACGAAATTACCAACAATGCCAGTGATTTCAGCCTTGTCTAGAATAGCGGAAACAGCAGCGAGCTGTTCATCGGCGGTGAAAACAGGGCTATGAACAAGCCGCCTGAAGTCTTCACTCTCATTCATCATCGCTTCGATGCTGCCAAGCTGAGTCTCAGTTGCATCAAGCGCATTTTCTTCGGAAGCGAGGTCGAACAATGCACGCGCATAGCGTTCGGCCACTCCTGAAACTTCTGAATTGTTATCCGTCACCTGGTCGCTCTCTGACATTAGGAGATTACCCTACATTCGCAGCGTATTCCCACTTAGGAACCGCCATCTTCTAAGGGCGTCCGTATCATCCACCCGGGAGCGTCTCACTCCTAGGTCGATGCTCGTCTAGCACATGCCTTCCGACTGCGCAACATTACCTTCATGGCTATAAGTCGTAAAAGCCGTTTATACTGCGAAAGACGGATGAATGAATCTGTTTTTATTAGACAAAAGATACCGGATCGACATCAATTTGTACACGCAAAGAACCACTTGGCTTGGGACAAGCGGCCAACCAGCGCCGCAACCAGGGCGATAGGGGAAAGGCTCTTGGGGCGGCCACAAGCAGGCGAAACCGATAACGCCCCCGCAAAACGGAAAGCGGCGCTTCCGCCGGCCCCAACACCCGCACATCCTCCTCGCGCGGTACGCAGCGAACCATCTCCCGACCGTAGGACAAGGCAGCCTCACGATGCTCGGAAGACAGGATCACGGCGGCAAGGCGCCCGAAGGGAGGCATCATCGCCCGCTGACGCTGCTCCAGCTCATAGGTGTAAAACCCCTGACGGTCGCCCACCGCAAGGGCATTGATCACGGGATGATCCGGCGCATAGGTCTGAAGCAAGCCGCGCCCCTGCCCCTTGTGCCGTCCTGCCCGGCCCGTGACCTGAGCAAGGGTCTGGAACACCTTCTCCCCGGCCCTCAGATCCCCGTGGGCCAGCCCCAGATCGGCATCGATCACCCCCACCAGTGTCATTGAGGGAAAATTGTGCCCCTTGGCGACCAACTGTGTCCCGATCACGATATCGGCCTTGCCTGAGGAAATCAGCTCAAGCTCGGCCTTGAGCTGCTGCACCCCGTGGATGAGATCGCTTGACAGAATAACGATATGCCGGTCCGGCCAGAGGCTCGCGGCTTCCTCTGCGATCCGCTCCACTCCCGGTCCACAGGCGACGAGACTGTCCTCATTACCGCACTGCGGACAGGATGGCGGCACCGGTTCGCAATGGCCACAGTGATGGCACACCAGCTGCTTGCGGAACCGGTGCTCCACCAACCATGTCGAGCAACTGGGGCATTGGAAGCGATGGCCGCAGGTTCGGCATAGGGTCAAGGGAGCGTAGCCGCGTCGGTTGAGGAACAATAGGCTCTGTTCCTTGGCCTCCAGAGTCTCATTGACCGCATCGACAAGAAGCGGTGAGAGAAAGTTGCCGCGCTCGGGCGGATTGACCCGCATGTCGATAAGTTTGATATCCGGCATGGACTGTCCGCCGAAGCGATCAGGCAGACAGATATGCTCATACCGTCCCTGATCCGCATTGTTGCGGCTCTCGACCGATGGCGTGGCGCTGGCCAAAATCACCGGAAAGCCGCTGAGATGCCCGCGCACCACCGACATGTCCCGAGCATTATAGATCACGCGGTCTTCCTGTTTGTAGGCCCCGTCATGCTCCTCATCCACGATGATCAGACCCAAAGCGCGGAAGGGCAGCATCAGCGCGGAGCGCGCGCCCACGACCACGTCGACCTCACCGGTCGCCACGCCGCGCCAGATCTGGTTCTTGTATCTTTGCGACTGGCCGGAGTGCCATTCGCCCGGACGGGTTCCGAATCGGGCTTCGAATCGATCAAGAAACGCACTGGTGAGCGCAATCTCGGGCACCAGAATAAGGATCTGACGTCCCTGGCGCAGCGCTTCGGCAACCGCTTCAAAATAGACTTCCGTCTTGCCCGATCCCGTCACCCCATCAAGAAGGATGCCTGAGAACCGGGATTGGGCGACCGCATTGCGCAGCTTTTCGCCAGCCTCTTCCTGAGCCTTGGACAAAGCAGGTGGGGCATGATCGGCGTCGGGACGCTCCATCAGCTTGGGCGGGGGCAGAAGACAGGCTTCAAGCGTTCCGGCCTTTATGAGACCATCGATGACCGAGGCCGAAACACCGGATCTCTCAACGATTTCGGACTTTGTCTCGGCAAGCCCCCCTTCCATCGCCTCAATGACCCGCGCACGGGCCTTGGTCATGCGCTCTGGTGCAGGCCCCGTCAGGCGCAAGGCCGGTGTGGGCTTTGGCGGCAGAAGCGCCTCTTCCCCGCGCAAGACCATACGCAACACCATGCCCCGCTGTGCAAGGGTATAGCTGGCGATCCAGTCGACAAAGCGCCTGAAATCCTCGGACAGCCTCACCCCGTCATAGACATGCTCGATATCCTTGATCCGGGATTCATCCTTGAAGTCGCTTTCATCGTCCCAAACCACACCGATCACCGAACGCGGCCCCAGCGGCACACGCACAACCTGCCCCGGCTCAAGGTGCCCGAAGTCAGGATCCTCGCTGCCCAGAAGACTGGGAACCCCATAGCTATAGGTGCCCCCCGCGAAAACGGGGACCAGAACCGACACGATCTGACTAAACGAAGACACAAAGATCCCTTTATTTTAGACTTCTCGACAGAGGAAACGACTTTTCGCCATTCAGGGGGGCTGACGGATGGCCAACTTTGGTTTAAGGAACATATGCAAATCTGTCAGCGATTTCCATTCCGGAATTGGCGCAGGTTTGGCCGGGGCATTAATCGCGAAAGCATAACCCGATTCGATGCCACCGGGTTGACCAGGTAGATCAACATTTCTGCTTTCAGGCGGGCAGCTGAAGAAAATTTGATCTAGAACATTTCGCGCAAGCCCTCAAATGCGAGAAGTGTACAACCATTGAAACAGCGCGTTATCCTGTCGTCGTTACGAAGCACGACACAGTCCCGCGCGAATGGACTAGGGAGCACCGATTCCAATGAAATTCTTCGTCGACACCGCTGATACCAACGAGATCCGTGAACTGGCCGCTACCGGCCTGATCGATGGTGTCACAACCAACCCGTCCCTCATCGTGAAATCCGGTCGTGACTTCAAGGAAGTCATCGCAGAGATCTGCGAAATCACCGACGGTCCCGTTTCCGCCGAAGTTACCGCGCTGGAAACCGAAGCCATGCTCGCAGAAGCAGCAGAGCTGCTCAAGATCGCGAAAAATGTCTGCATCAAGCTGCCCCTCACCATTGATGGCCTGAAAGCTTGTAAAGCGCTGACCGATCAGGGCCACAAGGTCAATGTCACCCTCTGCTTCTCGGCCAACCAGGCCCTGCTTGCAGCCAAGGCTGGCGCGACCTTCATCTCTCCGTTCATCGGTCGCCTTGATGATCTGAACATCGACGGCATGGAGCTGATCGAAGAAATCCGCACCATCTATGACAACTACGGTTTCGAGACCGAAGTTCTGGCAGCCTCCATCCGCGGCGCGAACCACGTCAAGGAATGCGCTCTGGCCGGTGCCGATGTGGCAACCATGCCGCCAGCCGTCATCAAGGGCCTTTCCAAACATGTCCTGACTGACAAAGGACTCGAAGCCTTCTTGGCCGACTGGGCGAAAACCGGTCAGAAAATCGTTTAAGGCTCCACGCGATATTAAAATCGCGTTTGAAAGATCGATCGCATCGATCGGCCTTAAAAAAGGGTTAATCCTTATCCCCGATGCTTGGCAACAGGTGTCGGGGTTTTTGATTCGCTGAAGTCATAGTGCCGCTTGCCCCGCCCGACGACAGGAGACCCCGATGGCCCGCTCAAGTCAGGCTGCCACCAAGCCCCCCCATGCCCTGATCATTGCCACGAGACCCTTGCGCAAGGCTCAGGAGCAGTGGCTAGAAGGGCTGACGAACGAACGGCGGCTCTCTGAGGCAACCTGCGAAGCCTATGACCGGGATCTCGACCAGTACTTTGCCTTTCTGACCGATCACATGGGCGAGCCTGCCGACCTGTCCCATTTCCCGTCCCTGCGCCCCGCAGACGTGCGCTCCTATATGGCACGGCGCAGACAGGATGGCGTATCCTCGCGCTCACTCGCACGAAGTCTTGCTGGCATCCGGTCTTTTGTGCGCTATCTTGAAGAGCGCGGTCAGGCAACCTCAGCGCCCTTCAAAGCGGTCAAGCCGCCCAAATATTCGCGCTCCTTGCCAAAACCGCTGACGGTTGAAAAGGCGCAGCGGCTGGTGAACCCGTCGGAATCGCTGGCGACGGAACCATGGGTTACGGCACGCGACAGCGCCGTCTTTCTTTTGCTCTATGCGGTTGGCCTTCGCATCTCCGAAGCCCTCGCACTGACATTGCGCACGGCCCCCCAGCCCGGCCAGAACGCCATGACCGTGACCGGCAAGGGCAACAAGCAGCGCCGCCTGCCTGTGCTGCCGGTGGTCCAGACCGCTCTTACGGACTATATCGACCGTTGCCCGTTTGAACTGGACCCAGACGAACCGCTCTTTCGCGGTGTGCGAGGCGGCCCCTTGAGCCCGCGCGTGGTGCAGAAGACAATCGAGCTGCTGCGCGGTGCCCTTGGCCTGCCAGACAGCGCCACGCCCCACGGCCTGAGGCATTCCTTTGCCACGCATTTGCTGGCCAATGGCGGCGATCTAAGGACCATTCAGGAGCTACTGGGCCATGCCAGCCTGTCAACAACCCAGAGCTACACCGAGGTCGAAATGTCCGAGTTGATGTCGATCTATCAAAAAGCCCATCCCCGCTCCTGACAGTTTTTGCAAGAAATCAGCATAAATCCGCGTGATTGGCTCGGACTATAAGGGTTTACTTAACGAGCACGTAACGCATTTTTGTTACCCTTATACTTATCAAACCGTTGCGGTTTGGCGATCAACGGGCTTTCGGATTGAAAGCAAGCGCTCTTTTGAACGTTCTCTTGCGACCGCAAGAGCAAAGCATCGCAAAACCGGATCCGGCTTCGAAGATCGGGAACGGCCTGTTGCCCAGACCGATCAACAATGCGGAGAATTGGATATGGCATCCCTTCTTAAGGCGACCCTGCTCTTGTTCGGCCTTATGGGCCTGATGACAACATCCGTTGCGGCACAAAGCGAATCTTGTGTTCAATCGCGAACGATCGGCAATTGGGAGAATCCCTTTGCAGGCAATCGCTCTGACCTGACCAAGCTGGAAGTTCGCGCAATCTGCAACGATCAGACGGTTCCACACATCCAGATCAAGGCCTACACGGCTTGCGCACCCCGCGATTGCACGTGGGGGCGATCAATCGCTCATCGTTTCGACGACACCAGCTTTCAGGTGAGCTACCGCACCTTTTTTGCCAAACGCACAGTGACCGTTTCGATCAACGGCAAGCGCATGGATGCGCAGGTGTTTGACGACTATCATGATCGCCGCAAGCCCGACGAGATGCGCAAGTTCGTGCTCTGGAAAAAATAGCCCGAAGCGGGCGGACAAAATAAAAACAGGCTGCACGATGACAGCCTGTTGCAATGCTCATCCCGGCCCTCAAGGTTGAGCCGGGCAACTCCGGCCCATCACATGTGGATCGGACGCTTGTCGACCGCGAGCGCGGCTTCCTTGACCGCCTCAGACAGGGTCGGATGCGCATGGATCGTGCGTGCAAGATCCTCGGCAGATCCCGAGAAGGCCATCAGAACCGATGTCTCATGGATCAACTCGCCAACGCCGCCACCAATCATGTGAACGCCCAGCACCTGATCCGACGTCTTGTCGGCCAGCACCTTGATAAACCCGTCCGTGTGGCGCTGCGCCTTGGCGCGACCATTGGCCGAGAAGGGGAATTTGCCGACATTATAGGCGACACCCGCTTCTTTCAGCTGCTCTTCGGTTTTCCCAATCACCGCGATTTCCGGCATGGTATAGACAACGCCCGGCACGAGATTATAGTCAACATGACCAGCCTGACCGGCGAGGATCTCGGCCAAAGCAACCCCATCATCTTCGGCCTTGTGCGCCAGCATTGGACCCTCGATCACGTCACCAATGGCATAGACGCCGTCCACATTGGTCTTGAAATGCCCGTCGGTCTTGACCCGGCCCCGATCATCGAGCTCGACACCAACTGTATCAAGGCCCAGCCCGTCCGTGTAAGGACGGCGACCAATTGCAACCAGAACCACATCCGCTTCAAGCTCTGAAGCATCGCCGCCAGCCGCAGGCTCGGTCGTGATCTTGAGACCCTTCTTGGTCTTTTCGATACCGGTGACCTTGGTCCCCAGCTTGAAGTCAAATCCCTGTTTCTTGAAAATGCGCTGGGCATTTTTGACCACTTCGCTATCCATGCCGGGCAGAATGCGGTCAAGAAATTCGACCACAGTCACCTCGGATCCGAGACGACGCCAGACAGATCCAAGCTCAAGCCCGATCACGCCGGCACCCACGACAATCATCTTGCCCGGAACCTTGTCGAGCTCAAGACCACCAGTGGACGACACCACCTGTTTCTCGTCAATCTCGATGCCCGGCAGGTTCGCAACGTCCGAGCCGGTTGCAATCACGATGCCCTTGGCTTCGACGGTCTGCACGTCACCCTCGTCGGGAGTGACTTCAACCTTGCCCTGCGCGACAATCTTGCCTGCGCCATGGAACACATCAATCTTGTTTTTCTTGAGCAGAAACTCGACACCGCCAACGTTGGAGTCGATCACGTCCTGCTTGTGTTTCATCATATCTTTGAGGTCAAGCTCGGGCTTGCCGACCTTGATGCCCATGTTGGCAAAATCGTGCCCGGCTTCATCAAAAAGCTCCGAGGCATGCAACAAGGCCTTGGACGGGATACAGCCAACATTGAGACAGGTGCCACCGTGGGTCTTGCGTTTTTCGACCACAGCAACCTTCATGCCCAATTGGGCGGCGCGGATCGCACACACGTAGCCACCGGGGCCTGTACCAATCACCACAAGATCATAAGACATTTCATTCACTCCTGAAGGATTCCGGATCGAAAGAGCGTGTTGTGTTTCACCCAGGAAAAAATCACCACACTGAGACCGCACATCTGCAGAATCGCAAGATTGCGCACGCTTTCAAGATTGTTAAATTGAGAGGCAAGAAAACCGCTCGCATAGAGCCAGCCGATAAGAATGAGTTCAAGCGCTAACCACAGCGCAATCACTCGAAAGAAGGTCCGGCGCGACAAGACAAGAGTCACCGCGCCAACCACACCGATTGCCGATACAACGGCGCGAAAGGGCCAAAAGGTAGCAGGGATCAGATCAAGACCCGGCACCGTCCCCCCGGCATTGTTGGACAGGGCATTGGTTACCAGAAATCCGCCGACCAGCCAGACGATGGCCGAAAAAATCATGAAGATGGCACAAAGCCAGCTTCCAATTTTCAACGCGACGGCCAACGGCATCTCTCCTTGGGGTTCCCCTCATCGGGGGACCTAGAGCGTTTTTAAGACGATCCGGCTTAGCGGATGGGTTTGAAACGATGCTTTTCGGTGCTTTTTATGCATTTCTGCGAACAGGGTTCATGCCTTGCCCATATCATGCATCAGGCCTAAACGGAATTGGTCAATGGACGCCCAACCCCGGACAGGATGCAAATGGAAACGGGGCACACATGGCCCCGTCACCGAAAAGAGCATTCAACTCTAGAGATCCAGAACGAGACGCTGCGGATCCTCAAGAGCTTCCTTGATGCGCACGAGGAAGGTCACGGCTTCCTTGCCATCGACAACACGATGATCATAGGAGAGCGCCAGATACATCATCGGACGGATGACAACCTGACCATCGCGAACCACCGGACGCTCTTCAATGCGGTGCATGCCCAGAATACCGGACTGCGGTGCGTTGAGGATCGGCGTGGACATCATCGAGCCATAAACACCACCGTTGGAAACGGTGAAGGTGCCACCCTGCATTTCGTCCATGGTCAACTGACCATCCCGCGCCTTGCGGCCGAACTCACCGATTGCCTTCTCGATTTCGGCAATCGACATCTGGTCGGCATCGCGAACCACCGGCACCACAAGACCGCGCGGCGAACCGACGGCAACGCCCAGATGGACGAAGTGCTTGTAGATGATATCCGTGCCATCGATCTCGGCATTCACTGCAGGAATTTCCTGCAGCGCGGTGCAAACAGCCTTGGCAAAGAAGCCCATGAAGCCGAGACGAACGCCATGTTTCTTCTCGAACAGGTCTTTATATTCCTTGCGCAGGTTCATGACCGCCGACATGTCCACATCGTTGAACGTGGTCAGCATCGCAGCCGTGTTCTGGGCATCTTTCAGGCGGCGAGCGATGGTCTGGCGCAGCTTGGTCATGCGCACACGCTCTTCGCGTGCAGCATCATCCGGCTTCGAAGACGGACGCGCAGCCGCTGAGGGAGCCGATGCACCGGCCGGAGCCGTCGCACCCGATGCGATTGCATTGATCACATCGCCCTTAAGCACCTGACCGCGCACGCCAGAGCCCGAGACTGCGTCCGGATCGACCTTGTTCTCGGTCATCATCTTGGAAGCGCTCGGAGCGGGCGGCATGGAGGTCGACTTGGACTCTTCCTTGGCTGCTGGAGCGGGGGCTTCAGCAGGTTTTTCTTCCTTGGCTGGAGCCGAGGAGGAAGCTGCCGGTGCTGCGCCAGCCCCATCCCCTTCGTTCAGCATCGCAAGAAGAGCGCCCACCTCGACGGTCTCTCCTTCTGGCGCGACGATATCACCCAAGGTACCAGCAACAGGTGCCGGCACTTCGATCGTCACTTTGTCGGTTTCCAGTTCAACCAGCGGCTCATCGGCCTGAACGGCATCACCGGTTGCCTTGAACCACTGACCAATGGTTGCTTCGGTCACTGACTCGCCCAGAGTTGGGACTTTGATTTCCGTTGCCATTTTTCTTCTCACATTTCATTAAAGTCAGTCAGCCGTTTACTCGGCAAACGCATCGTCAAGAAAGGCCTTCAACTGAGCGAGATGTTTGCTCATCAGACCCGTTGCCGTAGCAGCGGATGCCGGACGACCCACATAGGACATTCGCTTGGTTTTCGCATCAATCTGATTGAGAACCCATTCCATGTAAGGCTCTACGAAGAACCAGGCACCCTGGTTCTTGGGCTCTTCCTGACACCAGACCATTTCTGCCTGCTTGAAGCGCGACAGCTCCTTGATCAGGGTCTTGGCGGGGAAAGGATAGAGCTGTTCGACACGAAGCAGATAGACATCGTTGATGCCGCGCTCTTCACGGTCTTCGTACAGATCATAATAGACCTTGCCCGAACACAGGATCACCCGACGGATCTTGTCGTCAGTGGTGAGCTTGATTTCCTGATTGGGCCGGATCTCCGCATCGTCCCACAGAACCCGGTGGAAGGTGCTGCCTGCACCCAGTTCCGCAAGGTTCGAAATCGCCCGCTTGTGACGCAGAAGGCTTTTCGGCGTCATCAGGATCAGCGGCTTGCGGAAGCTGCGTTTCACCTGCCGGCGCAGAATATGGAAATAGTTGGCCGGGGTCGTGCAGTTGGCGACCTGAATGTTGTCCTCGGCACAGGATTGCAAGAAGCGCTCCAGACGTGCCGAACTATGCTCGGGTCCCTGCCCTTCATAGCCATGAGGCAACAGAACAGTCAGACCAGACGCGCGAAGCCACTTGCGTTCGCCCGAGGTCAGGAACTGGTCAAACACCACCTGTGCGCCATTGGCAAAGTCGCCAAACTGGCCTTCCCACAAGGTCAGACCTTTCGGCTCGGCCAGCGTATAGCCATATTCAAAGCCCAGCACAGCTTCTTCGGACAACATGGAGTTGATCACTTCATAGCGGTTCTGGTTTTCATCGATATGGTTGAGCGGAATGTAGCGATGCTCGTCCACCTGATCATAAAGCACCGTATGGCGCTGAGAGAAGGTGCCTCGTTCGCTATCCTGACCGGACAGACGAACGGCATGGCCTTCCTTGACCAAAGAGCCGAAAGCCAGAGCCTCAGCGGTTGCCCAATCAATGCCCTCGCCCGTATCCATCATTTTGGCGCGGTTCGTCAGGAAGCGCTTGATGGTCCGGTGTACATTGAAGTCTTCAGGGATATCGGTCAGCTTCTTGCCGATTGCCCGCAGCTCGTCAACATCAAGACCGGTGTTGCCGGACCGGCGATCATCTTCGGCTGAAGCCGTCGTCAAACCCGCCCAGCGGCCATCAAACCAATCCGCCTTGTTTGGCGAGAAGCTTTGGCCTGCCTCGAATTCCTCATCCAGCGTCTTGCGCACATCCGCACGCATCTGTTCCAGATCATCAGGCGTGATCACACCCTCACCGATCAGCTTGTCTGCATAGAGCTGCAGGCTGGTCGGATGAGACCGGATCTTCTTGTACATCAGAGGCTGGGTAAAGGCCGGTTCATCGCCTTCGTTATGACCGAAGCGGCGATAACAGAACATGTCGATAACGACCGGCTTGCCGAACTTCTGTCGGAACTCGGTTGCGATCTTGGCAGCAAAGACGACAGACTCAGGATCATCACCGTTACAATGCAGGATCGGAGCCTCAATCATCTTGGCAAGATCAGACGGATACGGCGACGACCGCGAGAAACGCGGGTTCGTGGTAAAGCCGATCTGGTTGTTGATGATGAAGTGGATCGAACCGCCGGTTCTGTGGCCTCTCAAGCCCGACAAGCCCAGACATTCGGCCACGACACCCTGTCCTGCAAAGGCCGCATCTCCATGCAGCAACAGCGGCAGAACCGTTGTGCGCTGCACGTCTGTCGTCTCAATGAAGGTACCATTCGCGGTAGATGCATGCTGATCCTGCTTGGCGCGCGACTTGCCGAGGACGACCGGGTTCACGATCTCGAGGTGAGACGGGTTAGCGGTCAAAGACAGATGCACATTGTTGTCATCGAAAGAGCGATCCGAAGACGCGCCAAGATGATATTTCACATCACCCGAGCCTTCCACATCGTCGGGGGTATAGGACCCGCCCTTGAACTCATGGAAAATGGCGCGGTGCGGCTTGCCCATCACCTGACTGAGCACATTGAGACGTCCGCGGTGGGCCATCCCGAACACGATTTCCTTGACGCCAAGAGCGCCACCACGCTTGATAATCTGCTCAAGCGCCGGAATGAGGCTTTCGCCACCGTCAAGACCGAAGCGTTTCGTGCCGGTGTATTTCAGGTCGAGAAATTTCTCAAAGCCTTCTGCCTCGACAAGCTTGTAAAGGATGGCTTTCTTGCCCTGTTCGGTAAAGGCAATCTGCTTGTCCGGCCCTTCGATGCGTTCCTGAATCCAGGATTTTTCTGCCGGATCCGAAATCTGCATGAATTCCACGCCAAGGGTGGAACAATAGGTCCGCCGCAAGATCTCGAGCATTTCCGGGATGGTCGCAAATTCAAGCCCCAGAACATGATCAATGAAGATCTTGCGATTGTAGTCCGCCTCGGTGAAGCCATAGGACGTCGGGTGCAATTCTTCGTGATCTTTGGCTTCGGCAAGGTTCAGCGGGTCAAGATCAGCATGCAGATGGCCACGTGCGCGGTAAGCACGAATCATCATCAGGGCACGAACCGAGTCGCGAGTCGCCTGCTGAACAGCCTCGTCGCTGAGCTCGACGCCCTGCTCCTTGGCCTTGGTCTTGAGCTTGTCTGTGAGCTTCTTCTCGTCAACGAACTCGCCACCAAGAGCGGACACCATATCGCCGGACGCAGGCACCGGCCAATCAGGCCGTTTCCAGGACGCACCGCGCGCATTGGCGATCACTTCACTCTTGTTTTCTTGGAAATCCTTGAAGAACGTGTGCCATTCTTCGCTCACCGACGCGGGGTTTTCGAGATACCTTGCGTAGAGATCTTCGATGTAAGACGCATTGCCCCCATAAAGGAAAGAGGTCAATGCGAACGCTTCATTCGCATCCTGACGTGCCATCGCCACCTAACCGGGCTTTCACCCGGTGCTCTAGTTCATTAACCGGCACCATTGCCGGAGGATAAGGATTGGCGGCAGAAAGGAGCACCTTTCTCGCCGCCGTGTCACAATGTCGCGCTTTTACTTGCCGTTGAGCAAGTCAACCAAAGTGGTACCCAGGCTCGCTGGCGAGGGGGACACGCGAATGCCGGCATCTTCCATCGCGGCAATCTTGTCCTCGGCACCACCCTTGCCGCCGGAAATCACCGCACCGGCATGACCCATGGTGCGACCCGGAGGCGCGGTCCGGCCAGCAATGAAGCCGACCATCGGTTTCTTCCGGCCCTTTTCGGCCTGTTCCTTCAGCCACGCAGCGGCATCTTCCTCGGCGGACCCGCCGATCTCACCGATCATGATGATCGACTTGGTCTCGGGATCGTCTAGGAACATATCCAACACGTCGATGAACTCGGTGCCTTTCACCGGATCACCGCCGATGCCGACAGCTGTCGTCTGGCCCAGGCCTTCATTGGTCGTCTGGAACACTGCTTCATAGGTAAGTGTACCGGACCGGGAAACAATACCGACTGAACCTTTCTTGAAGATTGAGCCAGGCATGATACCGATCTTGCATTCTTCCGGGGTCAGGATACCGGGGCAGTTCGGGCCGAGAAGACGCGACTTGCTGTCTTCGAGGCGGCGCTTCACCTTGACCATGTCGGCCACGGGAATGCCTTCGGTGATGCAGGAGATGAATTCAACCCCTGCCTCGATGGCCTCGATGATGGCAGCACCGGCACCTGCAGGCGGCACATAGATGACGGACGCCGTGGCACCCGTGGCATCTTTGGCTTCTTTCACAGACGCGAAGATCGGCAGTTCGGCTCCGCCGTCCAGACCGCTGGACCAGGTTTCGCCACCTTTTTTGGGGTGAACGCCGGCCACCATCTGCGTACCGTAGTAGGCCAGAGCCTGCTCGGTGTGGAAGGTTCCGGTCTTGCCGGTCAGGCCCTGAACGATGATTTTGGTGTCTTTGTTTACAAGGATTGACATCGTTACGCCCCCTTCACTGCAGCGACGATCTTCTGCGCTGCATCGTTCAGATCATCGGCAGGAATGACGTTGAGGTCGCTTTCCTCAATCAACTTCTTGCCTTCCGCGACGCGCGTGCCTTCCAGCCGCACGACGAGCGGCACACTCAGGCCGACTTCCTGGACAGCCTGCAGAACGCCCTGCGCAATGATGTCACAGCGCATGATGCCGCCAAAGATGTTGACGAGAATGCCTTTGACGTTCGGATCGGACGTGATGATCTTGAAGGCTGCGGTCACTTTCTCGGTGGTGGCACCACCACCCACATCAAGGAAGTTGGCAGGCTCTGCGCCATAGAGCTTGATGATGTCCATGGTCGCCATGGCAAGACCGGCACCATTCACCATGCAGCCGATGTTGCCATCAAGCGCCACATAGGCCAGATCATGCTTGGACGCAGTGATTTCCTTCTCGTCTTCCTCGGTGAGGTCACGCAGTTCCATGATCTCGGGATGACGGAACAGAGCGTTGCCATCGAAGGACACCTTGGCGTCGAGCACGCGCAGACGACCATTTTCCATGACGATCAGCGGGTTGACCTCGAGAAGCGCCATGTCCTTTTCGACAAAGGCCTTGTAGAGAATGGGGAACAGCGTCATGCCATCGTCGCGCGCAGCACTCTCGAGCTTCAGCGCATCGCAGATCTTGGACGCATCCGCTTCGGTGACGCCTGCTTCGGGATCGATCGGCAGGGTCAGGATTTTCTCGGGCGTTTCTTCCGCAACAGCCTCGATGTCCATGCCGCCTTCTGTGGAGACAACAAACGCCACACGGCCACAGGAACGATCGACCAGAAGCGAGAGATAGAGCTCGCGATCAATGTCCGCACCGTCCTCAATATAAAGACGGTTCACCTGTTTGCCTGCGTCGCCGGTCTGGTTGGTCACCAGCGTGGCTCCGAGCATCTGACCGGCAAATTCGGTCACTTCCTCTTTCGAGGAGGCAAGGCGCACACCACCCTTTTCACCAGCTGACGATTCTTTGAATTTTCCTTTGCCGCGGCCGCCCGCATGGATCTGGGATTTCACAACCCAGAGCGGACCACCTAGCTTATCTGCAGCGGCAAGCGCCTCTTCTGCCGAAAAAATGGCGACACCGTCTGAGACTGGTGCACCATATTCCTTCAGAAGCGCCTTTGCCTGATACTCATGAATATTCATGGGAGCTCCCCTAAAAAAACAAATCTGCGCGGCGGTCGAAACGTGAGCGCGATCGACCGCCGGCTGATCTTCTTCTGTAGACTCAAAAAACCTGCCCCCGCATTCGGGCCAACGAAATAAGGCGGGGATCAGGTTTTCTTAGCCTATTACTCGGCCAGTTCCGGAGCGATGCGCTGGCAGGCTTCGATGAGGCCTTTCACGCTATCGACAGAATGGTCGAACTGAGCTTTTTCATCCTTGTCCAGTTCAATCTCGACAATACGCTCGATGCCGCCAGCTCCGATCACGGTCGGAACGCCGCAATACATGCCTTCAACGCCATACTCACCGGAAAGATGAGCGGCACATGGAAGAACACGCTTCTTATCTTTGAGATAGGACTCAGCCATCGAGATTGCCGAGGTAGCCGGGGCATAGAATGCGGAGCCGGTTTTCAGCAGTTTCACGATTTCAGCACCGCCATCGCGGGTACGCTGCACGATTTCGTCCAGACGACCCTGCTCGATCCAGCCCATTTTGACCAGATCGGTCAGCGGGATGCCGGCAACGGTGGAGTAACGGGTCAGCGGAACCATGGTGTCGCCATGACCGCCAAGAACGAAAGCGGTGACGTCCTGAACAGACACATCAAATTCGTCTGCGAGGAAATGACGGAAACGGGAGGAGTCAAGAACACCAGCCATACCAACAACTTTGTTGGCGGGCAGGCCGGAGAATTTCTGTAGAGCCCAAACCATTGCGTCGAGAGGGTTGGTGATGCAAATAACAAAGGCATCGGGAGCGTATTTGCCGATGCCTGCGCCAACCTGCTTCATGACTTTGAGGTTGATTTCAACCAGATCGTCGCGGCTCATGCCGGGCTTGCGTGCCACACCAGCGGTCACGATTACAACATCGGCGCCAGCGATCGATTCATAGGACTGCGTACCGGAGAGCTTGGCATCAAAGCCGTCGACCGGGGACGATTCCGCGATGTCGAGCGCTTTCCCTTCAGGAGTGCCTTCTGCGATATCGAAAAGGACAATGTCGCCCAGTTCATAGAGACCAGCCAGATGAGCCAGCGTGCCACCAATCTGGCCCGCACCAATCAGAGCAATTTTCTTCCTCGCCATATCAGGTATTTCCCTAAACGTTAGGTTCTCCCGGGCACTCGGCAGTGTCGGGAATGGATGGCTGTGAGTAACGCGAATCCGCTGCTCTTTCAAGTCTCACAAAGTTTTAAATCCCTAAAAAAGGCCAGACTTTTGGTGCACTTAACGATAACGTCAACGTAAGGATACGGCATCATCCTGCGACAAATAGTCACGTGACTGCATTTCTACTAAGCGCGACGCAGTGCGATGAAACTCGAAGGCTTCGGTCCCATTGTCATCCGTATAAAGATCAAGAGGTGACGCTGCGGCAGTTGCTATCAATCTGATATGATTATCATAAAGGGTATCAATCAGAATAATGAACCGTTTGGCCTCATTCCGGTTAAATCGGCCTAAGAGCGGAATCCCTTCGATAAACACGGTGTGATAGAGAGAACACAGGCGTAGATAGTCAGACGCACCCAACGGATTTGCGCATAAATCACCAAAATGAAAGCGCGCCATTCCGTGCCAGGCCTCAGGCACGTGAATGCTGCGTCCCTGATGAGCGACAGAGTCGCTCGCCGCCCGCGGAGCCTCGATCAGACTCTCCCACATGGCCTGAAACCGGCATTTCGCACTGTCATCATCCGGGTACAGAAAAACCTCTTCACCGCTCAGCTTTTCCATTCGGAAGTCCGTACGGGCGTCGAGGCAGACAATTTCACACTGCTGTTTCAAGAGCTCGATAAAGGGAAGGAACAACTGACGGTTAAGGCCATCCTTGTAAAGCTGGGATGGTTCCACATTGGAGGTGGCGACCACCACCACGCCTCGCTCGAACAGGCGCGTGAACAGCCGCCCCAGAAGCATCGCGTCCGCGATATCCGTCACGGAAAACTCATCAAAACACAACAGTTTGAGCTCATCCGCCAGATCATCAGCCACGGGCCGGATCGGATCCTCACCCTTGATCACCCCTGCCTTGATATCAGCCCGGGCGACCTTGATCCGCGCGTGCATATCGCGCATGAATTCATGAAAGTGGAACCGCCCCTTGCGCTTGACCGGTGCAATCTCGAAAAAGAGATCCATCACCATGGTCTTGCCGCGCCCCACGGCTCCCCAAACATAGAGACCCTTGACGATTTCCGGCGGTTGGCGCTTCGCAAACAGCCAGCCAAGGGACGAGGTCTTGCGTGACAGGCGCTTCTGGCTCACACGTTCCTGCAGACGGTCAAAGCGCTCGGCGAGGGCACGCTGCTGCGGATCGCCCTCTATCTCGCCATGCTCAACTTTGCTGTTGTAGAAATCCGAAACCGAATAAACGCCAAACTCGCTGCCCACAAAGTCATCCTTCTGTTACCTAAGCCGCAGGACGACACACACTCACGCAACCGCCCAAGACAGAATGCCCGGTTGCTGCAAAAAGCATCCGTCAGCCATATCGTCAGCGTCCTCTAACCCGCAAAGCCGATCCTACGCAAGCCCGCCAATGGAGGCATCCGGAGACAAGCCGCAAGAATGGGAAATTTTATCGGAACAGGGAAACCGCCCGGCCGTCCTGGCTTGCCAAACCGTCAAAGCGGGCAGGAGACGAGGAAAAGAGCTGTGCAATCGGCGTCGCACCGTCCTCGGCCAGCAAGACCACTTTTCGGCCTTCCAGCTTCCACGCATTGATGCGCTGCAGATCAGGTGATGCGCAGCCGCGCGTCGACGCACGATAGCCACCGGTCCAGTTTGTCA
Source organism: Cohaesibacter sp. ES.047 (assembly GCF_900215505.1). Taxonomy (NCBI): domain Bacteria; kingdom Pseudomonadati; phylum Pseudomonadota; class Alphaproteobacteria; order Hyphomicrobiales; family Cohaesibacteraceae; genus Cohaesibacter; species Cohaesibacter sp. ES.047. The sequence continues at coordinate 927,583 of NZ_LT907844.1, read as the reverse complement.
GATTGACATTCAGCTTGCACTGCTCGGCCCCCGACGCCAGCGTCCAGGCACCGAGAAGATCCGTGCGCTTGAGCTGTCGGGCTGTGGCAGGTGTCGCCATGTCGCCGGAAATCTGCCCCGGCTGGGTGATTTCGGCCTCGGCACCAAGGGCGTTGTTGATCGGCTGCCCTTGCTGGGTGTTGGCATATTGCTCATTCGGGATGAGAGGACTCAAGCTCTGGCTCTCGACAGGCGCCGTCGGCGCCGGATTAAGCCGCGTGTTCTGGCTGCCACCAAATCGGTCAAACCCGCCGGTTGAACAACCAGCCATCACCAAACCAAGGCAACCAAGTACGCAATACCGAATCATACCACTCTCCATTCGACACCCTGCCCTAAGTTTTGAATCTTCTGCAAACTTTATCAAGTCGATAAATGGCCCTAGAGGGTAATCAGATCAATTCACGTGATAGCTCAATCACGACAACTCCGCAAGCACCATGACTGCGGATCGCTTGGCAGGTGAAGAAGCAAACGGATCAAGCCGCCGCCTCATTGCCATCACTCAGGATTTTTCAAAGACATAGGTCGTGCCGTCCCGGCTCACGCCAACCCATATACCGGCCTCGCCGGAGCGCAACTGCACGATCTCATCCCCCATATGGTCCTTGAGCACAAGCCTGCCCTCAAAAGCCGCCCAACTATCAAGCATGAACAGACCGGTCGGGCAAGAAGAATTGCCCTTGGCCTTGTGGCCCGTTGCCCCCTCTTCTGCGGCCTCAAGCACCAAAACACACGCATCAGAAGGGGCTGCGGTTGTCCCGATTGTCCCGGCGGCTTTCACTTTGGGCGGTTTATTCAGCGTCCAGCGCCCGACAAACGGCTTGAGGTCAGCATGTGTTGTGGTGATCGCGGGCTGCTCCACCTGCGTTGCAGCAGCATAGGCCACCTTGTTCGCCTCAATCTCTTCTGGCCCATCAGTCTTGGCGACGACCTTGACGGCTTCAGTTTCGGAATGTTGGAATTTGCCCGAAGAGGCCACTTCATCAGCCGGCTCTACAATGGCAGGAAGCGAAGGCAGCTCCGCGCGGGACACCACCGGCTGTGTGTCTTTGCTCTGATCAAGGCCGCCGGACACGGCACAGCCACCAAGAACGAGAGCCATCATCGCAGCGGCAAGAGACCGCCGTCTCCCGAGAAACCTGAAGCCAAGCGCCAGTCTCTGACAGTCCAAAGTGGTACCCATACAAATCTTTTCACCCATAATAACAACATACCAAGAGCGCGCCATCATAGTCAGACAGCCCGCTTTCAGTGATACCAGCGCCCCCGGCCAAGAGCAAAAGCTTTTGCCGGTGGCATACGTAGCATCCCCGCAATGCCCCGTTTCCTTGTCATTCTTACGGATCAATGAGACAAAAAGAAGGGCCTGCAGGAAAAAATACCCACAGACCCCAACCAATTACAGGATGTGCAAAAGCTTACTTGCTGGCAACAGTTTTGCCAACAGAGCCCAGATCCTTCATGGCTTCTTCGACGCGGGCTACCATGCCCAGTTCGCCAGAACGCAGCCATTTGCGCGGATCGTAGAATTTTTTGTACGGAGTTTTGTCATCCGGGTCGACCTGATGGATGAAGGCAATTGCCTTTTCATTCATCTTCGCAGCAACCGCTTCAGCAAAGGCAAACTGGATGTCGGTGTCGACGTTCATCTTGAACACGCCATAACCGACAGCTTCTTCGATCTGCTCCTTGGAGGACCCAGAACCGCCATGGAAAACGAGGCTGAGAGGCTTGTCGCCGCCGCCGCGTTCCTTGGAAACCAGCGCCTGAGAATGCTTCAGGATTTCAGGACGCAGTTTGACGTTGCCCGGTGCATAGACGCCATGAACGTTGCCGAAGGAAGCAGCCACGGTGAAGTGACCGATCTTGGACAGCACGTCATAGGCATAAAGCACATCTTGAGGCTGGGTGTAGAGGTTCGGATTCTCAGCATCGCCTTCTTCAAGCTCTTTACCGATGCCGTCTTCTTCACCGCCGGTAACGCCAAGCTCGATTTCAAGGCTCATGCCCATCGGAGCCATGCGTTCGAGATATTTCGCACAGGTCTGAACGTTGTCTTCAAGGGATTCCTCGGACAAATCGATCATGTGGGACGTGTAAAGCGGGCGACCATGGGTCTTGTAGTAGGCTTCGCCATGATCCAGCAGACCGTCAACCCAAGGCAGAAGCTTGCGGTTGCAGTGGTCGGTGTGCATGACAACGCAGATGCCATAGGCCTCGGCGAGCAGATTGACATGCTGCGCGATGGAAACAGAACCGAGAACACGGGCCTGCATCGCATCTGGAGCACCCTGGCCAGCATAGAACTGTGCGCCACCGTTGGACATCTGAATGATGATGTCGGATTTTGCTTTGGCAGCAGCTTCCATCACCGCATTGAGACTATTGGTACCGGTGACATTCACCGCAGGCAGCGCGTAGCCACCTTCTTTGCAGGCTTCCAGAAGCTGCAGATATTCTTCGCCGGTGACGACACCTGGACGCAGTTTGATTCCGCTCACGGCTCAATCTCCTGTATCTTGAGATGGTAAGAGTCTTGCTATTCGAATAAAGCATTCCCTTTGCCCAGTCCAGCCAATAGGGCCGTCAGCAAAGGTTGAAATCCATCTTTTATTTAAACGCGTTGCCTGTATATCAGGCACGTGCTGACAAACGTTGATCACTATCAAAAACAGGCCGCCTAAAAGGCGCACTTTGCACGCACGCCCCATGGTTGCACAGCTGGGCCCGGATGAAAAGACTGCCCGACAGAGTAAACGACCAGCGGCAGACCATGAAATGCGCTCGTGAATGGTGCGATCAGGAGCAGCCGTTGAGGAAACAGATTCCGATACCCCTGATCATACTGCCTTTGCAAATCAGGCAGCTTGGGAACTGGGCAGCAGTCCCTTGGCCTTTGCCCGATCAATTGCCAGACCGACGTCGGCATAGCAGTCTCTGATGGCGCGTTTGCGCGCAGCTCCTTCGAACCCGCGATCAAGTGCATCCACCATCAGCTGAAGACTCGATGGATGATGCGGCAACATGGGAAGCCGCGCTCGAGTGTTTCCTGACCCGAAACCGACCACAAGATCAATTCTGGGAGAATAGGGCTGCAGAAAAATGTCGATGGGTTTCGGACAATAGTCATCGGGACGGATTCCCTTCTCGCGCATCACTTCATAGACCGCACGATCCAACTCGACATCCGGGTTCACGCCCGCACTGAAGGCCCTGACACTGATATCGCGACCCTGATTGAAATAGGCCTCAGCCAGAATGCTTCTATCATTGTTGGCCTCATCCACGAACAAAATGTTCGTCTGCAACATGTGAACCTCCCTCTCAGGTCAAAGATCCTCCTGCGAACTATCTGATCTTTCTGACACAGCCGTGACATTCGGAAAGTAACAAGCACTTACTCACCAAATCCATTTCACCCAACTAAGCGCTGCCATACACCAAGCGCGCGTGCGCGCTTTTCAACTGTGTAGCTTTGAACTTTTAATTAGGAATCAAATGTGGCGTCCGCAAGCCCCGTCGCAATGACGACTTTGTTATCGGGAGGGCGCACCACCCGCGTACGGCGTCATCAGGCACAAAAAAACCGCTCTCCAGAAAGACCCGGAAAGCGGTTTTCGTTTCTTCGGCGGATCGCTTTTGCGAACCGGTCGGAACGCTCTAGATGGCGCGTTCGACCATCATGCGTTTGATCTCTGCAATGGCCTTGGCCGGGTTCAGACCTTTCGGACAAACCTTGGTGCAGTTCATGATCGTGTGGCAACGATAGGCACCGAACACGTGATCGAGATGATCAAGGCGTTCGCCGGTATATTCGTCGCGGCTGTCGATGATCCAGCGATAGGCCTGCAGAAGGGCAGCAGGACCAATATACCGCTCACCATTCCACCAGTAAGACGGGCAGGAGGTCGAGCAAGAGGCACAAAGAATACACTCGTAAAGACCATCAAGCTTGGCGCGGTCTTCACGGCTTTGCAACCATTCGGTCTCCGGAGCCGGCGTGTCGGTCTTCAGATAAGGTTCGATCGAAGAATGCTGAGCATAGAAATTGTTCATGTCAGGGATAAGATCCTTGACCACTTTCATATGCGGCAAAGGATAGACCTTGACGACCTTGGACTTGCAATCGTCCATACCAAAGGTACAGGCCAGCGTATTCGCCCCGTCGATGTTCATCGCACAGGAGCCGCAAATGCCTTCACGGCAGGATCGGCGCAGGGTCAGGGTCGCATCAATCGTGTCCTTGATGTACAGAAGGCCATCAAGAACCATAGGGCCGCAAGCATCGCGGTCCACAAAATAGGTATCGATCTGCGGGTTTTTGCCGTCGTCAGGATTCCAGCGATAGATGCGGAATTCGGTCAAGTTGGTCGCGCCTTCAGGCTTCGGCCAGGTCTTGCCTTCTTTGATCACTGAGTTCTTCGGCAGCGCAAGTTCAACCATCTTTTCGCTCCGTTCATTCGGGTCTCGCCCGTCCCGCTGGTCTGGCGGTCATCCGGGCATCCAATTCGGAAAAGGTCGGACAGCTTGACGCTGTCCGACAACAAGGGCTGTTAGTAGACGCGGGCTTTCGGTGCAATTTTCGCCGGATCGATCCCACCTTCTTCAAGCGTGGTAAGCGGATCCAGAACCACCGGACGATAGTCGAGACGGACATCACCATCTTCGGCTACCCAAGCCAGCGTATGCTTGCGCCAGTTATCGTCGTCGCGACCACCCAGAGGACCATCTTTAAAGTCCTCACGAGCATGGGCACCACGGCTTTCCTTGCGGGCCTCGGCCCCGACAACGGTCGGAAGAGCGTTGATCATCAGGTTCTGAAGCTCAAGGGATTCCATCAGATCGGAGTTCCAGATCAGGGACCGGTCGGTGACTTTCATGTCAGCCATGTCGCCCCAGATGTCTTTCATCTCCTTGCAGCCCTGCTCGAGGGTTTCCTGAGTGCGGAAGACAGCTGCGTTGTTCTGCATGCTCTTCTGCATTTTCAGGCGCAGGTCAGCGGTCGACGTGCCACCATTTGCATGGCGGACCTTGTCGAAGTTTTCCATGACCTTATCGAAGCAGGCAAGGTTCGGTGTCGGCATCGCCGATTCGCGGTCGATGATGTGGCCCGCCTTGATGGCTGCGGCACGACCAAAGACCACAAGGTCGATGAGCGAGTTGGAACCAAGACGGTTGGCACCGTGAACCGACGCACAGGCTGCTTCACCAACAGCCATCAGGCCCGGAGCAACCGCGTTGGGATCTTCTGCTGTCGGGTTGAGCACTTCGCCCCAATAGTTGGTCGGAATGCCGCCCATATTGTAGTGAACGGTTGGCAGAACCGGAATCGGGTCCTTGGTCACATCCACACCGGCGAAGATTTCAGCTGATTCGGAAATACCCGGCAGACGTTCTGCCAGAATGTCCGGATCAAGGTGATCCAGATGCAGGAAGATGTGATCCTTGTTCGGGCCAACACCGCGGCCTTCACGGATTTCGATGGTCATGCAGCGCGAGACAACGTCGCGGGACGCAAGGTCCTTGGCGCTCGGTGCATACCGCTCCATGAAGCGTTCGCCTTCGGAGTTGACGAGATAGCCGCCTTCACCGCGAACACCTTCCGTGATCAGACAGCCTGCGCCGTAGATACCGGTTGGGTGGAACTGAACGAACTCCATGTCCTGCAGAGGCAGGCCGGCACGGGCGATCATGGCATTGCCGTCACCGGTGATGGTGTGGGCAGAGGTTGCCGAGAAGTAGGCGCGGCCATAACCACCGGTGGCCAGAACGACCATTTTGGCGTTGAAGCGATGGATGGTGCCGTCATCAAGGTTCCAAGCCACGATGCCTTCGCAGACACCGTCTTCGCTCATCATGAGGTCCATCGCGAAATATTCGATGTAGAACTCGGCCTTGTGGCGGATCGACTGACCATAAAGGGTGTGCAGGATCGCGTGGCCGGTCCGGTCAGCAGCAGCACAGGTGCGCTGCACAGCAGGACCTTCACCGTAGTTCTGCATGTGACCACCGAACGGACGCTGATAGATCTTGCCTTCTTCGGTACGCGAGAAGGGCACGCCATAATGCTCAAGTTCGTAAACAGCCTTGGGCGCTTCGCGAGCCAGATATTCCATGGCATCGGTATCGCCGAGCCAGTCCGACCCCTTGACGGTGTCGTACATGTGCCACTGCCAGCTGTCCGGCCCCATGTTCTGCAGGGAAGCAGCGATGCCGCCCTGTGCAGCCACGGTGTGCGAACGGGTCGGGAAAACCTTGGTCACGCAGGCCGTACGCAGGCCCTGTTCGGCCATGCCGAGCGTTGCACGCAGACCGGCGCCACCGGCACCGACCACAACAACGTCATGATAATGGTCGTGAACCTCATAGGCCCGACCGTTGATAGTGTAGGTATTGGCCATCGGATCATTAACCCCCAAAGGACACTTTTAGCACCGCAAAGACACAGGCGGCACAGGCAAACAGCGAGAAGATGGTATTGCCGATCTTCGCGAGGGTACGAAACAGCTGATTCTGCAGATAGTCCTCGGTGATGGTCTGAACACCTGAGTGCATGTGAAACCCGCCGACAACGAAAAACAGCAGCAGCAGCACAGCGACAATCGGATTGCCGACCAGCGCACGCGCGCTTTGATAATCAGAGCCAAGAGCGGAAATGATGATAAAGATGAAGGCAATGACGAGCGGCACGAGAAGCACGGACGTAATACGCATCATCCAGTGATGTTCGGTACCGTGGTGCGTTGTACCAAGGCCTCGAATGATTTTGGTTGGTGTTTTCATTTCTCTCTCCCGCCTACATTACCGAGTAACCGATGATCCAGATAAGCACGGTCAGAACCACGCCACCGATCACGGTTGCAAGATAGAGGAATTCGATCTGCGGCTTTTCCATCATCGCGGGGATATCCCAGATGAAGTGGCGCAGGCCACCCAGAAGGTGGTGTACCAAAGCCCAGGTGAAGCCGAACATCACGAGACGACCGAGGATAGAACCCCAGAGCATCTGCGCCGTTTCGAACGCTTCGGGGCCGGTCGCCAGAGCGAGCAGCCAATAGGCAAGAAAGAGTGTACCAGCATAAGCGGCCGAGCCGCTGAGACGATGGCTGATGGATACCGCCATCGACATGGTGACCTTATAGGCACCGTGCTGAACGTGAGGGGAGATCGGGCGTTTGCCCTTCAGGTCGACGTCTGTCATAATTTTTCGGTCCTCGACAGGTGACGCTTGCGAAAAGGTAACCAAGGATCTGGTTCGCATGCCTGTTGTCATAACGGCAAATTGACTCATGGTCAAAGCCATCGGCGAGTGAAATCAGGGAACTTCACCTAAAGTACCCCTAAGAACGAGACGCCCACTTAACGCCCCGTAAATCAAGCAAATGGTTAGTCCATACTATCAACGGGAAACATACCAGAACGCGGCGGATAGTAGGGTCTGTTATCTGGTCACGATATGACATTTCGCAAATCTGGCAGGCATTTTCACAATTGTCTCGCTTTGCGATCCGTGACGCTCGGCGGTGCTTGCCATCGCGCCCGTCTGCCGATCAGCGCGGCAGCAACACCCACAGATCCAGATCCAGAACAACAGAAGAATCAAAACCATCATCCGATTTATAAGGGAAACTGTCGCACGGATGGTCCTTCGTCGCAATCAAACGGAGGCGAAGCGCCCCGACATCTTTTCGAGCAGGCAGCTCTGCCTTGTCCAGAATCTCCGACCAGGCAAAGACCGTGTCTCCGGCAAACAGGGGCGCGACATGTCGTCCTCCATTGATGGCAGCAACATGGAAAGCATTGCCAAGCCCATTGAAGCTGAGTGCCCGGGCCAGCGAGATGACATGCCCGCCATAAATAAGACGGCGCCCGAACCGTCCCTTACCTTCCGTGAAATGGTTGAAATGTACTTTCGCCGTATTCTGGAACAGGCGCGTCGCCATCTGATGCTCGGCTTCCTCCACCGTCATGCCATCAACATGATCGATCCGTTCGCCAATCTCATAATCCGCCCATTTGAATAAGGAACCGGACAGATCCGTGTCATAGCCCTCCTTATCAAGCACCGGCACGGCATCGCCAAGTCCGTCTGCCTCAAGCGCAGCAGGCAGGACCGGAATTTCATCGTGACCGGTCGGCGCCGCCGGATCCTTCTTGCGCACCATCACCCAGCGCACATAGTCCAGCACTGTCTCGTCGCGCTGATTGACCCCATGGGTCCGGACATAGACAACACCGGTCTGACCGTTGGAATTCTCCTTCAGCCCGATAACGTCCGAGATCGCCGTGAGACTGTCGCCGGGAAACACCGGCAACAGAAACCGGCACCCCGCATAGCCCAGATTAGCCACGGCATTGAGCGAAATGTCGGGCACAGACTTGCCGAACACGATGTGAAAAACCAAAAGATCATCAACCGGAGCCTGCTCATAGCCGATGCCTTGCGCAAAGGCGTCCGAACTCTGCACGGCAAACCGCGATCCATAAAGCGCAGTATAGAGAGAGACATCGCCAGCAGTAATGGTCCGCGGCGTCGCGTGCCGGATCTCCTGTCCAATCGAAAAATCTTCGAAATAATTGCCCGGATTGGTCTTGCTCATGCTATTCCCCCTTGCGCCCGCTGCCATCGTTATTGTTCTGGCAAGCGCTCCATTGCCCCACAATATTGCAGCGCAGCATAGCTGTCATTTGGAGGAAAGGATGAGGCCACAAAAAAGCGGCCATTGGCCGCCTTAGATTTTAAGAGCTCTGATCTGAAAGATGGCTAAGCTACTTCTCGCCCAACATCACGTCGCGGCTGTAGTCGAACGGCTCGACATATTTGACGACCGCCTGCCCGCATTTCATCACGCCCGCAGTCCCGTCATAGGCCAATGAGGGCGAGCCATGCAGCTCCCACCCCTTGGACAGCGCCTCGGTGACCCGATGACAGAAGTCGGCATCATCCACACCTGTGAGAAACCGATAGATCTTTTGTTTTTCCTTCATGACTATTGCTCATCCCGCTTCGTGATGGCCTCGGCGATCTGAACCACCCGGCGCGCCATGTCCGCATGCAGTCGCTCGACCATCTTGCCGTTGATCGTCATGACATTCTTTGACAGATTTTCCGGCGCATCGAAAGCGGTAATGACTTCGCGGCTCCATTCAATTTCCGCTTCGTCTGGCGAGAAAATGCGGTTGCAGTCCGCGGCCTGTTTGGGATGGATCACGGTCTTGCCGTCCATGCCCATCTCGGCGCCCTGCTCGCATTCGGCAACAAAACCCTCAAGGTCGCTGAAATTGTTGTAGACGCCGTCAAGGATGTCGAGATCATAGGCGCGTGCCGCGGCGAGGCATTGCATCAGCCACGGCATCATTGGGGCACGTCCGGGCACCATCCGGGCGCGGGACTCCTTGGCCAAGTCATTGGTTCCCATGACAAAACAGGATAGACGACGGCCATGATACTCCATTGTTGCCCCGGCGATTTCAGCCGCTCGCAGCATCGCTCCGGGGGTCTCCATCATGGCCCAGATTTTCAGATCCTGCTCCGCTCCGGCGTCGTTCAGCTTGCGTCCGATGACATACACATCTTCGGCACTGCCGACCTTGGGCACCAGAACCGCGTCGGGCTTGGCCTTGATGATCGTTTCCAGATCGGCCTCCCCCCATTGGGTATCCATGCCGTTCATCCGGACAACAACTTCGCGATAGCCAAAACCACCGGACATCACCGCATCTGCAACCTGCTCTCGCGCTTCGTCCTTCTTGTCGGGCGCAACCGAATCCTCAAGATCAAGAAGCAGGACGTCCACATCGATACTACGTGCTTTTTCGAGTGCCCGCGCGTTAGATCCGGGCATATAAAGAGCAGTGCGGCGCGGTCGGAAGGCCATTGAAATTTCTCCAATCATCAAGACAATAGACGAGCGCGATTAGATAACCAACAATCTCGCCTTGAACCACCCCCCCTTTTAGGCCAATCACAGAACGTCAATCACCTAATAATAAGACGAACCAACAACAGAGCGGACCAAGAAAAACAATGACAAAAGCAGATCTGGTCATCATCGGCGGAGCCATCATGGGCTCGTGCCTTGCCTATTTTTTGAAAAAAGACCTCGGCTTTACGGGTTCGGTTGTGGTGGTGGAAAAAGACCCCACATACGCCTTCAGCTCGACAACGCTCTCGGCTGCGTCAATCCGCCAGCAGTTCTCGACCCCCGAGAATATCCTTCTCTCCCAGTTCGGCCTCAAGTTCATCAAGCAATTGAAAGAACGCTTCGGACCGGAGGCTGACATCGGTTTCCACGAAGGCGGCTATCTGTTGCTGGCCAGTGAAGCGGGTGTGCCGATCCTTGAAGGCAACCACAAGACCCAGATCGAGATGGGGGCAGATGTCGCTCTGCTCTCTCCTGATGACTTGAAGTCAAAATATCCATGGCTCAACACGGATGATCTGGCGGCGGGCAGTCTGGGTGTAACCGGCGAAGGCTGGTTCGACGCCCACATGCTGCTCGATCTGGTCCGCAAGGGCGCAATTGCCGCAGGCGCGACCTACATCAAGGATGAGGTGGTCGGCATTGAAAAAGAAGGCAACAAGGTCACCGCGGTCAAGCTTGCCTCCGGCGACACCATTGCTTGCGGTGCTGCAGCCAACTGCGCCGGCCCAAACGCCGGTCGTATCGCCGCCATGCTCAACATCCCATTGCCGATCGAAGCGCGCAAGCGCACGATCTTCGTGATTGACTGCAAGACCCCGCACCCCGGCATGCCACTGCTGGTGGACCCGTCCGGGCTTTATATCCGGCCAGAGGGCGACTATTTCATCTCAGGCATCGGCCCGGGAGCGGATCGCGATCTCGCCGTTGCCCTTGACGATGTCGATCCGCACTATGACCTGTTCGAAGAAGTCATCTGGCCAACGCTTTACGAGCGCATGCCCGGCTTTGATGCCATCAAGATGGTCAACGCGTGGGCCGGCCACTACGAATATTGCACCCTTGATCAGAACGCCGTGATCGGTGCTCACCCCGAAATCTCCAACTTTTATATCGCAGCCGGCTTTTCCGGTCATGGACTGCAACATGCACCAGGCGTGGGCCTCGCCGTTGGAGAACTGTTCCTGCACGGCGAATATCGCTCGCTTGATCCCTCGATTTTCGGTTATGAAAGGGTAGCAAACAACAAACCGGTCAAGGAACTCAACGTCATCTGAACGTCTTCCGTCCGGGCATCAAGACGGGTATCAGCATGATCGAAGGTCCGGACGCGGTGGGCAATCCGAACGGGAAACAAGGACAAGGGCCAGAACCAGCAAAGGCGGTTCTGGTCATCTCTTCCCATGTCATGACCGGTGCGGTGGGCAATCGCGCCACGGCCTTTGCCCTCGAACGACTGGGCCATCCGGTCTGGGAAGTGCCCACAGTCATCATGCCGTGGCATCCCGGCCATGGCCCGTCCACCCGCCAGCACATTGATCCCGCGCTATTCGCCCAAGGTCTTGAAGATCTTGGCAACCATCCCGACTTTGCTGATCTAGGAGCAATCTTGACCGGCTATATGGGATCGGTCGAACAGGTAGAAGCCACGGCAACCCTGATCGATAAACTCAAGGCCGCCAATCCGAACGCCCTTTATGTCTGTGATCCGGTGATGGGCGAGGAAAACGGTCTTTATATCCCCCAGCCGATTGCCGAGGCTATTCGCGAGCTTTTGATCCCGCGCGCCGACATCATCACCCCCAATCGCTTCGAGTTCAACTGGCTGACCGGCAGCGTTGAGGCCAACAACGACGGCCTTGCCAAACAGGCCGAAGCGCTGGGGCGTGACACGACGCTGATCACCAGCGCCTTCGCGCTCATGCGCAACGCAATGGCCAATCTTCTTGTGCGCAAGAGCGATGGGGACAAGGCGAGCAGCGTTTTGATGTGCGAACATCCGGCCATACCCAATCCACCGAGCGGCACCGGCGATTTGATCGCGGCCCTCTTCCTTGCTGGCAAACTCGCAGGTCGGAGCGACGAGCAGGCCCTCAAGAAGGCCTCCAGTGCCATTCTCGAAGTGGTCTCCCGCTCTGCCCGCAACGGCTACCGCGATCTGGAAGTCGCCCGCTTCTCCGATCGCTTCTGCCAGCCGATGGCGATGGTCCACATGCGCACCATCGGCGCGGGCCCAACCGTTACGACCCTGCGCAGACCACCCAAAAGCCACAAAAAGTAAACTGACCAGACGATGCACACACTTCCCACCCCCGACGATATCCGCAAGGCCTACGGGCTGATCCAGTCCCATATCCGCAAAACGCCCGTTATGGCGGTTGACGCCAACCACTATGGTGCAACGCAGCCAGTGACCTTGAAACTTGAAATGCTCCAGCACGCCGGATCCTTCAAACCGCGCGGGGCCTTTTTCAATCTCTTGAGCCGGGACGTCCCCGCCTCGGGTGTCGCCGCCGCATCAGGCGGCAACCATGGCGCGGCGGTTGCCTATGCCGCCAGCAAACTTGGCATCAAGGCCAAGATCTTTGTGCCCGACATCTCCTCCCCCGCCAAAATTGACCGCATCCGGGACTTTGGTGCCGAGGTGGTGGTCAAGGGCGAGCGCTTTGCCGATGCCCTCGAGCTTTGCACCACCTATCAGCAGGAAAGCGGCGCGATTGGCCTTCATGCCTACGACAGCTTCCACACCATTTGCGGACAAGGCACCCTCGGCCTCGAGCTGGATGAGCAGATGGGCGCGAACCTTCCCGACACTTTGCTGGTCGCGGTTGGTGGCGGCGGCCTGATTTCCGGCATCGCAAGCTGGTTTGCTGATCGGGTCAAAATCATCGGGGTCGAACCGGAGAATGCCTCAGCCCTCGCCACCGCCCTCACCCAAGGAAAGCCTGTTGATGTGCCTGTCAGTGGTGTTGCGGCCGACTCCCTTGGCGCAAAACGCACCGGCGATCTGGTCTTTAGCATCGCGAGCGAAACAGTGGACGGCATGATACGGCTCCCCGATGACGCCATCCTCAAGGCGCAGGCCGCGCTCTGGAGCGATTACCGCCTTGCCACAGAAGCCGGCGGTGCCACAGCCTTTGCGGCTCTGATGAGCGGTGCTTACAAACCGGCGAAAGGGGAAAGGGTCGGGGTGATCCTGTGCGGTGCCAATGTCGAGCTCAACAAGCTGGCAGACCTCTCCAATCAGGTCTGAGGCATCCCCTCAGGCCCTCTCTTGTGGCTCTCCGCCTGTTTGGAATGCGCAAATGATGCTATTTTGAGCACTTGGTGATATCAACTTGATATCAAACTCTCTGCCGCAGTGCAGCATAAAGCCTTGAAATTTATCCCAATCCGAGCGACATCAGATGTTGGGAATAGAAAAACAAGACAGAGAGACAAGAGGTTTCAATGGTTCAACTGCCAGAAAGACTTTTGAAGGGCTACGACAACTTCAAATCCGGACGCTTTGAAATCGAACGCGGGCGCTATGAAAAACTTGCCGACACCGGGCAGAGTCCAAGGATCATGCTGGTTGGTTGTTGCGACAGTCGCGCCGCGCCGGAAACCATTTTCGATGTGGGCCCCGGCGAGATTTTCGTGATGCGCAACGTTGCCAACCTTGTCCCCCACGCGACATCGCAAGACATGGGTGTCCATGGCACAACCGCAGCCCTCGAATTCGCGGTCAATGGCCTCCATGTCGACCATATCGTGGTGATGGGGCATGGCCGTTGCGGCGGTGTTAAGGCCTATATTCAGGACGATTCCGAACCTCTCTCCAAGGGGGATTTCATCGGCAAATGGTCCGCCCAGCTTCAGGGCGCCGACAATCCGATCCGTTACAAATCGCTCAACCGACCGGAGCTTGATCATTGCGGCCTACTCGAGCGGTCCTCGGTGATCCTTTCGCTCGAAAACCTCTATTCCTTCGATTTCGTCAAGGATGGGATCGCACGCAAGGCATTGTCCCTGCATGGCTGCTGGTTCGACATCTCAACCGGAGAGCTGGAATATTACGACGAGGAACAAGGCACCTTTTCCAAAGTGTGAGCCGCGTTTTATTCGCATCACAACGAGCATAAAAAAGCCGGTCTGGGAGCCTTCCAGACCGGCTTTTTCACATCAGCTCAAACCCCGGCGATCAGCCTTCGGAGCGCGGCTTGATCAGCCCCTTGTTGACCAGAGCCTCGGCAATCTGAACGGTGTTCAGAGCAGCGCCCTTGCGCAGGTTGTCAGAGACAACCCAGATATTGAGGCCATTGTCGATCGTCGAATCCTCACGGATACGCGAAATATAGGTCGCATCTTCGCCAGCCGCATCGACCGGCGTGATATAGCCGCCGTCTTCATGCTTGTCGACAACCAGACATCCCGGTGCTTCGCGCAGAATATTGGTCGCTTCTTCAGCAGAAATCGGATTTTCAAATTCGATATTCACTGCTTCCGCATGAGACACGAACACCGGCACACGCACAGCCGTACACGTCACCTTGATCTTCGGATCGAGTATTTTCTTGGTTTCGACGACGACTTTCCATTCTTCCTTGGTGGAGCCGTCATCCATGAATTTATCGATATGCGGGATCACGTTGAACGCGATGCGTTTTGGAAACTTATTGGCCTCGACCGGATCCGTGACAAACACCGCGCGGGTCTGGGTGAACAGCTCGTCCATCGCATCCTTGCCAGCGCCGGAAACGGACTGATAGGTGGAGACAACGACGCGCTTGATGGTCGCGGCATCATGCAGCGGCTTCAGCGCAACCAGCAACTGCGCGGTCGAGCAGTTCGGGTTGGCGATGATGTTGATGCGGTCTTTTTTCTTGGCCCACTCTTCAAGCACATGAGCGTTGACTTCCGGCACGATCAGCGGAATGCGCTCGTCATAGCGCCACTGGGAGCTGTTATCGACAACGACGCAGCCCATTGCGGCAATCTTGGGCGCCCATTCGGCAGACAGCGATCCACCGGCAGACATCAGGCAGAAATCGGTGTCGGAAAAATCATAATGATCCAGCACCTTGCATTTCAGCGTTTTGTCACCGTAGGACACTTCCCTGCCCTTGGACCGGCTGGATGCCAGCGCAACAACCTCATCGGCGGGGAAACCGCGCTCGGCGAGAATATCCATCATCTCGCGGCCAACATTTCCCGTTGCCCCGACGACTGCGACTTTATAACCCATTGTATGTGATCTCCTGATCTCGGCTCCCCCAAGCACCGCCATCGTTCGCTTTCGCTCCGACACGCGGCTTCGCTCCCCTCACAACCCTGGGGGAAGCGATCAGGGAGCAAGAGGGGCTTAAATCTTGGTGGTAGTAGTGGATGGTGTCAGTGTGACCAGGCCAGCAGCCGATGCACCGGTCGTGCGACCAATGATCGAAGTCTTCAGGATGGCTGCAACAGCAAAGGTCATCTTTAGCACATCTAAAGGCAAGGACTGCCTAACCCTCTCGGTTCCAAAGCATCAGCCCGACACCTGAAAATATCTGTGACAAGGCAGCTTTCTGGGTTGGTTTTTTGATCGAAGCGTGCGGGCAAGTCAAGACAAATCCGCAATTCCTGCTCAACTAAAGCACCACTCCACCCCGATGGACACACCATGGCCTTCGTTTTTCTTCGTATATACTTGAAAGCAGTCGAATTTCCGGGTTAAAGAAACAACCATGGCAGATGATCACAACCAGACACCGCAAACACGCCAAGACGCCCGGCAGAAAGAGGCCGAGCAGGTGCTCCGGCGTGTCGAGATGGAAGGCGAAGCCATCGGGATGTCCTCCTTTGCCCGCACGGCCAACAAGGCCAAGGATCATTTCGCCGCTGGCGATACCGATGCGGATGACCCAATTGAGAAATGGGGTACACGGATCGGGCGCGGCGCGGGAGCGATCTTTGCGATTATCCTCGTTATCTGGCTGGTTGATCATTTCACCCGATGACAAAACCGCCCCTTTGCTGTAATCAGAGGCCCAATTCTGGAAACAGAGCCGATACACACAGCGGCTCGGATCCTGACAACCAAGCAAGTTCACAGACAAGTTCACAGGCAAGTTCACAGGCAAGTTCACAGGCAAGTTCACAGGCAAGTTCATGAGCGCAAAAATCTTCATCGATGGCGAAGTCGGCACCACGGGACTACAGATCCGGAACCGCCTTGAGGGCCGCGACGATCTTCAATTCCTGCGCCTGCCGGAAAATCTGCGCAAGGATGCAGAGGCCCGCGCCCAGATGCTGAACGAGGCTGACATCGCCATTCTGTGCCTGCCCGACGCAGCAGCCATCGAGGCCGTTAGCCTCATTGAGAACCGTGACACCCGCGTCATCGATGCCTCCACCGCGCACCGGACCGCCAAGGGCTGGGCTTACGGTTTTGCTGAAATGGCCCCCGGACAGCGCGCCGCCATCGCCAGCGCCAAGCGGGTCGCCAACCCGGGCTGTTATCCGCAAGGCTACATCGCGATCATGCGTCCACTCGTGGAAGCAGGCCTCGTCCCGGCCACCTTCCCGGCTACGCTGAATGCCATTTCGGGCTATTCGGGCGGCGGCAAGGGCATGATCGGTGAGTATGAGCGCGAAGAAAATCCCGTTGATGTGCCCTTCTGGCCCTATGGCCTCAGCCTTGGCCACAAGCATGTGCCCGAAATGACCGCCTTTGCAGGTCTCGAACACCCCCCTGTTTTCCAGCCGGCCGTCGGCAAATATGCGCAAGGCATGATAGACGCCATTCCGCTCAATCTGTGGGCGCTCGACAAGAACCCGAGCCTTGCCGATCTGCATGCCTGCCTGTCAGACCGCTACGCGGACGAAATCTTCGTCAAGGTCGCGCCGCTGGAGACAGCAGGCAAGCTCGAGGCGATCACGCCGGAGCGCCTCAATGGCACCAATTCACTTCATATTCATGTCCATGGCAATGACGAGACCGGACAGGCCGTCCTGTTCGCCGTCTATGACAATCTGGGCAAGGGCGCGTCGGGCGCGGCCATCCAGAATATGAACATCATGATGGGAATCGACGAGACCACGGGTCTCACCGTCGCTTCGCTTTAACCTGAAGGACCGCATAGAGAATGGAAAAGTTCACGACCCTGACCGCCGTCGCGGCACCGATGCCCCTGATCAACATCGACACCGATATGATCATTCCCAAGCAGTTTCTCAAAACCATCAAGCGCTCGGGACTTGGCGTCAATCTGTTCCACGAAATGCGGTTTGAAGAGGATGGTTCCGAGAACAAGGACTTCGTCCTCAACCAGAACGCCTACCGCAACGCCGAAATTCTTGTTGCCGGTGACAACTTCGGCTGCGGCTCCTCCCGCGAGCATGCGCCCTGGGCCCTGAAAGACTTCGGCATCAAGTGCATCATCTCCACGAGCTTTGCCGACATCTTCTATAACAACTCCTTCAAGAACGGCATTCTGCCGATCATCGTCAGCGAAGAAAATCACGCCAAACTGATGGACGACGCCTCGCGCGGCTCCAACGCCACCCTGACCATCGACCTTGAAAATCAGGTCATTAAGGGCCCGGACGGCGGCGAAATCAGCTTTGAGCTTGATCCCTTCAAGAAAAAATGCCTGATCGAAGGTCTCGATGACATCGGGCTGTCGATGGCAAAAATCGACAATGTGCAAAAGTTCGAAGACAAGATGGCCAACGATCGCCCTTGGGTCTAGGTGTTTTGCTCCGCAAAACACACCAGAAGGCGCCACAGGCCGAGGCTTCGCAGCGACAGGTGCATTTTTCAGCACGCTGAAAAATCACCGAAAGCCTGACGCCTAGCGCGTCGCAAGACGCGCGGCGGTCTCGCCACTTGAGCTGACCATGCAGCGACAGGTATCTTTCTCAAAGAGAAAGTACCGAAAGCCTGAAGAGAGTTGAACGAGCGCCCTTATCAATCAGCCAGACCAACCGGTCTGGCTTTTTCATATCAACTGACCGTCTCAACCCTTTGATTGACTGCTTGGCCCTTGCATTCCACCGGCTTGAGTATTAATCGACTGGTCAGCGATCTCTTTCTTTTCGATCCATGCGCAACAGGCGCGGATCGACACGACTTGTTACCTAAACTGGAATCCTAATCATGTCCCATAAGCTCTTTCTTCTGCCCGGCGACGGCATCGGCCCTGAAATCATGAACGAAGTAAAGCTGATCATCGACTGGATGAACAGCAATGTCGACGTCACCTTCGAATGCGATGAAGGTCTGGTGGGCGGCTGTGCCTATGACGCCCATGGCGTCGCGATCTCCGAAGAAGACATGGCCAAGGCCATCACCTCCGACGCGGTTATTTTCGGCGCCGTTGGTGGTCCCAAATGGGCCGATGTTGCGTATGAAGCGCGGCCTGAAGCAGGCCTTCTGCGTCTGCGCAAGGATCTGGGCCTGTTCGCCAACCTGCGTCCGGCCCTGTGCTATCCGGCCCTTGCAGAAAGCTCTGCCCTCAAAAGGGAACTGGTCGAAGGCCTCGACATTCTCATCGTGCGCGAGCTGACCGGCGGTGTTTATTTCGGCGAGCCGAAAGAGATCGTCACGCTGGAAAACGGCGAACAGCGCGCCGTCGACACCCAGATCTACACCACCTCCGAGATCAAGCGCATCGCCCGCGTTGCCTTCGAGCTGGCCAAAACCCGCTCCAATCGCGTCGCATCCGCCGAGAAGCACAATGTAATGCGCTCCGGTGTGCTGTGGAAACAGGTGGTCAGCAAGATCGCTGCCGAGGAATATCCCGGCACCCCGCTCGAACATGTGCTGGCCGACAATTGCGCCATGCAGCTTGTGCGCAATCCCAAGCAGTATGATGTCATCGTCTGTGACAACCTGTTCGGCGACATCCTCTCCGACGTCGCGGCCATGCTGACCGGCTCGCTTGGCATGTTGCCATCCGCATCCCTTGGTGCACCGGACGTGGTCACCGGCAAGCGCAAAGCCATGTACGAGCCCGTACACGGATCCGCACCGGACATCGCTGGCAAGGGCGCAGCCAACCCGATCGCCATGATTGCCAGCTTCTCCATGGCTCTTCGCTACAGCTTCGAAATGATCAAGGAAGCCGAAATGGTCGATACCGCCATCGCCAACGTGTTGGAAAAAGGCCTCAGAACTGGCGACATCGCCAAGGCCGGCGACACCGTCGTCTCCACCAAGGAAATGGGCGCTGCGGTGATCGCCGAACTGAATGCCCTGAAATAAGGGCAAGGCTGAAATCATCATCAGCCCCTTTGAAATGCATAAAAGCCGGATGGATCCCATCCGGCTTTTTTCGTCTGTTCCGGCTGCGATAGGACCAGAAAGAGACAAACACTTCGATTGTTTGATTGAACGAAAGCGTCGCCTGTGTTCCCTTGATTGCAGAAAATGATTGCAGAAAAATGCACCTTGGTCTCACCGATTGCCAGCCCGTAAAGGCGGGCATCCTCAGACCACAAGGAACCAAGGCTGGCCGGAAGGGGTCTCACAATGACGCTGCTAACACGTTTGGTCGGTCTCTCTATCCTTGCCTGCCTGTCCCTGCTACCGGTCCAGCGCGCACAAGCACAGAACGTGAGCGACCTGCAACTCTGCATCTGGGCCTGCCTGTCCAACTCCCCCGGAGCAGCAAGCCAGCAATATAATACCTGCGTCGAGAGGCGATGCAGCGAAGTGTCCGACGAGATCCCCTCTTCCCCCCAAAAAGGCTGGTCCTTCACCCGTCTCGCACCCAACGATCCACCCTATCTTGACGGGGCAGCGGTAAACGCCGATGCGACCGATGGGCGGCTGGGTCTGAGCTACATTTGCGGGCGAGATGGTGCCAGCTATCTGAGCTTCGCAGGAACGATGGTTGATGGCTTGCGCCTCAAAGTGGCACAACAACAGCCTGTCTGGATGCGGATTGACAGACATCCAGGTTTCAAGGCCAGCTTTGGCGAGTATGAAGGCGCGCTGATCTCGTCGAAGATCTCTCCCCGATCGAAATTTATGGCGCAAATGCACAAGGGCACTCAGCTCAGCATCCGTATCGGCAACGATTCGGTTCGAATCATGCTCTCCGGATCGTCTCGCGCTCTGGGAAAATCGCTTGATTATTGCAACTAACCAGCGGATGCGTCAGGCGCTGCGTAAGCAATTGGACCAAGTCACGGCAATTTCAGGGAAATTTCAGAGCATGTCGCCATATCGTGACTTTTCACTGCCACACCCGTGCCCTACGATCATTGTAAAAATACGCAAAGCATTTGGCTTCTCTTTACTCAATTTGCCCTACTCTATTCTTTCCGACACAGAAGGTGGCAGGAATCCGGCTCATAAGGGCAGCAACTCACGACAAAGCGAAGCAGACAAAGATCAGGCTCGCTTGGAGGAAATGGCATGGCAGCGGAAAAGGACACCGGACACGAAAAACGGATGGCAGAGGCAAAGGCCCTTGCCGCCAAGAACAGCGAACTGGAAGCGGAGTTTCTCGAGCGGTTTTTTGCCATGGGCGACAAGGAAGATCTGTCGCGTTATTCGGCAACCGAAATCGCAGCGATCACACACCATTCCTTCGAGCGTTTTGCGGCCAGTTTCGACGGCAAGCATCGTGTCGAGTTGACCGATCCAACTTTCGCCAAAGACAAGAATGCCCTGCTCAACCAGATCACGGTTATCGAGCTGCACAATATCAACAAGCCCTTCCTTGTCGACTCGATCATGGGCGAGTTGCAGAATGCTGGCCTTGAAATTCATCTCGTGCTGCATCCGGTTCTTAATCTTGAACGCTCGGAAAAAGGCGAGCTGGTCGGCCTCTTTGACCGGCTAGACGTCCAGACCAATCCGAAAATCCGCCGCGAAAGCCTTATCCATGTCCACGTCTCGCGTCTGTCGAGCGAGGAAAGCCGCGCCGAACTGCTCGGCAACATCGACAAGCTGCTGGATGATGTCGATTCGGTCGTCGACGACTGGAAATCGATGTTGCTCCGCCTTGAGGAAACCATCGCCATCTACAAGATCACTCCGCCGCCCCTGCAGCAGGACGAGATCGACGAGACGGTGGAATTTCTACGCTGGCTGGTGAACAACAACTTCACGCTGCTTGGCATGCGCGAATATGCCTTTGACGGCTCCACCGAGGAAGGCGAACTCACACGCAGTCAGCGCCCCGGCCTGGGCCTCCTGCGCGACCCCGACGTCCGCGTCTTGCGCCGCGGCGACCAGATGGTCACCATGACACCGGAGATCAAGGAATTCCTGATGCGTCCGGAACCGTTGATCATCACCAAGGCCAACGTCAAGACCAACGTTCACCGCCGCACCTACATGGACTATATCGGCATCAAGCTTTACGGCGATCATGGTGAGTTGACCGGTGAGTTGCGCATCGTGGGCCTGTTCACCTCCACAGCCTACAACCGTTCGGCAACCAACATCCCCTTCCTGCGCCGCAAGGTGAAAAACACCCTTGAGGCCGCCGCCGTCGACCCGTCCGGCCATTCGGGCAAGGCTCTGCTGAACGTGCTTGAGGGCTATCCCCGCGACGAACTGTTTCAGGTTGATATGGAAACACTCCTGACCAACAGTCAGGAAATCCTGCGCCTGCACCAAAGACCACGCGTGCGCATCCTTTCGCGCGTCGACAAGTTCGACCGCTTCGTCTCGATCCTCGTCTATGTGCCGCGCGACCGCTACAACACGTCCATCCGCGTGCGCATCGGCGACTATCTGCACAAGGTCTATGATGGCCGCCTGTCGGCGGTCTATCCGGATTTCCCGGACGGACCTCTGGCCCGCGTCCATTTCATCATCGGCCGCTCGGAAGGCAAAACACCGAACCCATCTCGCACCGAGCTTGAAAATGCCGTCAATACCATTGTTCGCACATGGGCCGACGGTCTGATGCAGGCGGTGCGCGACACCCATAAGCTGAGCAAGGCATCGACGCTGATCAATCGCTATTGTGAAGCCTTCTCCTATGCTTACCGCGATACGTTCGAGCCGGAAATCGCCCTGCATGATATTTCGATCATGGAAGGGATGACCGGTTCAACCTCCACAGCGATCCAGTTCTACCGCAAGGAAGATCAGAACGAAAAGCATCGGATCACCCTGAAGATTTTCCATAAGGATACGCCGATTCCGCTGTCCGAGCGCGTGCCGATCCTTGAGAATATGGGTTTCCGGGTGATCGACGAACGCTCCTACGACGTCACACCGCTCGATGGCGAGAGCACCTACTGGATGCACGACATGGACATCGAGCGCGCCACTGGCGAGCCGATCGACATCAAAGCTCTGGCAGACAAGCTGCATGACTGTTTCCTTGCAGTCTGGAATGGCAACGCCGAGAATGATGGCTACAACCGGCTGACCATCGCGGCGGGCCTGCCGTGGCGCGACATCACGATCCTGCGCACCATCTCTCGCTATCTGCGCCAGATCCGCATCCCCTATGATCAGGACTACATGTGGGATACCCTCAACAGCTATCCCGATCTCGCGGCTATTCTGGTTGACCTCTTCCATGCCCGCTTCGATCCCGATCACAAGAAGCGCGAGGCGGAATGCACACGTCTTGAAAATGGCATCCTGACCGCATTGGAGCAGGTGGCCAACCTTGACGATGACCGCATCCTGCGCAAATTCCTGACTGTCATCAGGGCATCCTTGCGCACCAATTTCTACCAGCGCATGGAGAATGGCGACTTCAAACCGGGCTTGTCCGTCAAGCTCGACCCGCGCGCCATTGATGACATGCCTGAACCCAAGCCGTTCCGTGAGATCTTCGTCTATAGCCCGCGGGTCGAAGGCCTTCACCTGCGCTTTGGCATGGTCGCTCGTGGTGGCCTGAGGTGGTCGGACCGGCCGCAGGACTTCCGCACCGAGGTGCTTGGTCTGGTCAAGGCCCAGCAGGTCAAAAACGCGGTGATCGTGCCCGTCGGATCCAAGGGCGGCTTCGTGCCCAAGCACCTGCCCACCGAGGGCGGCC
The DNA here is from genome assembly GCF_900215505.1 of Cohaesibacter sp. ES.047. NCBI lineage: Bacteria > Pseudomonadati > Pseudomonadota > Alphaproteobacteria > Hyphomicrobiales > Cohaesibacteraceae > Cohaesibacter > Cohaesibacter sp. ES.047. Next base: position 904,638 of record NZ_LT907844.1, on the reverse strand, counting down.
GGGAAGCCTTCATGGCCGAAGGCATCACCTGCTACAAGCTGTTCATTTCGTCTCTGCTCGACGTCACCGACAATCTCGATGGTCAGGAAACCCTGCCGCCACTTGATGTCATCCGCCACGACGAGGATGATCCCTACCTGGTGGTCGCAGCCGACAAGGGCACGGCAACCTTTTCCGATATCGCCAACTCGATCTCCGAGGACCGCGAATACTGGCTTGGCGATGCTTTCGCCTCGGGTGGCTCGGCCGGGTATGACCACAAGAAGATGGGCATCACCGCGCGCGGCGCATGGGAGGCGGTCAAGCGCCACTTCCGCGAAATGGATCGTGACATCCAGACCGAGCCCTTCACCGTGGTGGGTGTCGGCGATATGTCCGGCGATGTCTTTGGCAACGGCATGCTGCTGTCCAAAGAAACAAGGCTCATCGCTGCCTTTGACCATCGCGATATCTTTATCGATCCCGATCCGGACCCAGAAACCAGCTGGGAAGAACGCAAACGCGTGTTCGATCTGGGCCGCTCCTCCTGGCGCGACTATGACGAAAAGCTGATCTCGAAAGGCGGCGGCATCTTCTCGCGCAAGGAAAAATCCATCAAGCTGAGTAAGGAAATCCAGACTGTCCTTGGCATGAAGAAGGCGAGCGTGACGCCGCAAGAGCTGATGAAGGCCATCCTCATGGCACCAGCCGATCTGCTCTGGTTCGGCGGCATCGGCACCTATATCCGCGCCTCGAGCGAATCCGATGCGGATGCCGATGATCGCGCCAACGACGCCATTCGCGTCACGCCCAAAGACCTGCGCGTCAAGGTGTTGGGCGAAGGCGCTAACCTTGGGGTGACCCAGCGCGCTCGCATCGAGTTCAACCATCTGGGTGGCCGCAGCAACTCCGATGCCATCGACAATTCCGCCGGCGTCAACAGTTCGGACATGGAAGTCAACATAAAGATCGCTCTGGGCACTGCGGTGCGCGAACAGCGTTTGGACATCAAGGCCCGCAACAAGCTCTTGGCATCAATGACGGACAATGTCGCCAACCTTGTTCTGCGCAACAACTACCTGCAGACCCTGTCCATCTCGCTCACCGAACGCCGGGCGATGGAAGACTTCGGCTATCAGATCCGCCTGATGGAACGGCTGGAGGATGCAGGCGAGCTGGATCGCAATGTCGAGTTCCTGCCCGACAAGGAAGCGCTCACCGAAATGCGCAAGAAGGATCAGACCTTCACCCGTGCTGAGATCGGCGTGCTTCTGGCCTATGCCAAGAACACACTCTATGACAGCCTGCTCGAAAGCAGCCTGCCCGATGATCCCTATCTCGAACAGGAACTGGTGCGCTACTTCCCCGACAAGATGCAGGCGCCCTATGCCGACGAGATCGCGAGCCATCGACTGCGCCGGGAAATCATTTCGACAGCCGTCACCAACTCGATGATCAACCGCGGCGGCGCCACGCTCGTCCCGCGCATCGCGGACAAGACCGGTGCCACCTCGGCGGATATCGCCCGCGCCTATGTCGCTGTGCGTGAGTCCTTCGACATGCGCGGTCTTCATGATGCCATCGATGGCCTCGACAATGAGGTCAATGGCGAGGTTCAGCTGGAACTCTATCAGGAAGTCCAGCAACTGGCACTGACCGAGATTCTCTGGTTCATGCGCAACGTGCCCTCCTCGAACAGCATCAATGACACCGTAGCCCTCTATCGCAAGGGCATCACCGAGCTATCGACCAAAATCGACAAATTCCTGCCGCCCTATCTGTCGCAGCGGCTGAAGGAAGAAACCGATCGCTATGTCGAGCACAATGTGCCGGAAAAACTGGCGGCCCGCATTGCCCATCTGCCGCTGATCGCTCGCATTCCTGACATTGTTCAGGTTGCCGATCAGGCCGGCAAGAGCCACGAGCAGGCAGCGGAAACCTATTTCGCCGTTGCCGGGCACTTCAAGATCGGTCGCATTGATGCACTCGCAGAAAGTCTTGATGTGATGGATTATTATGAAGGGCTGGCACTCGACCGGGTGCGCGATTCGCTCTCGGCGGCGCACAGCCAGATGACCGTCAGCGTTCTCGCTCTTGCCACCGACAAGGACAACGGCCTTGAGAGTTGGCTCGAACAGGAAGGCGCTGCCGTCGACAGGACCCTCAAGTCGGTCGACACCATCACCTCCAGTGATTCCCTGTCGGTCTCCAAGCTGGCCGTTGCGGCCGGCCTGCTCTCGGACCTTGCCCGCGACGTCTGACTGAGCAAAAGACCGGGCAAAAGACCGAAGACACCAAAAAAGCTATCCCCCGGAGAACACATCGGTCTCCGGGGGATTGTTGTTTTCCTGCCATGACACTCGATCATGCAGATCGGACAAATAATCGCCCGCCAAACCCTTGCCTGATGACCGGTGCCGGCGCATCCTGATCAACACTTCGACGCTTCAAAGCCGGTTCCCGTCCGGCGCGCCGGAACAGGCAACCCATACATTCCCAATCCAATCCATCGACACATCAGCGCCAAAGCGGCAGCAAAAGTTAAAACTGCCTTAACCAACACACCGGTAAAATGCGAGCTGATTTATCGATGCGATTCATACGCTCGGAAAGGCTCATTGCGCGCATGCAAGACGAACGATCCCCCTTCCAGAAATTGGCAGATCTTCTGTGCGATATCGTACCGGCAAACCACGACCGTACGGCTCCGATCAACATGACGATCGGCGAGCCCGGCCACGCCTATCCCGCTTTCATTCCCGACGTGATCATCGACAACAAGGCCGATTTCGGGCGTTACCCGCCGATGCGCGGCACCGATGACTTCCGCAAGGCAGTAGAAGACTGGCTCAACGGGCGCTATGACCTTGGCGGTCTGCCCCTTGGCGAGAAAAACATCCTCCCGCTCAATGGCACCCGTGAAGGCCTGTTTCATGCAGTGATCGGCGCCCGCGACTGGGCCCGGTTCCATTTCGGCAAGCGGCTCGTCAATCCGGCGGTTCTGCTGCCCAACCCCTTCTATCACACCTATATCGGTGCAGCCCGTGCGATCGAGGCGGAACCGGTGTTCCTCAACGGCACCCCCGAGACCGGGTTCCTGCCCGACCTTGATGCTCTGGCCGAGGACACCAAACTGCTCGACCGCACAGTTGCCTTCTTCTATGCCTCACCGGCCAATCCGCAAGGCAACGCGGCCGACATTGCAACATGGAAGAAACTCATCGCCCTTGCGCGCAAGCATGATTTCCTCATCCTTGCCGACGAATGCTATTCCGAGCTTTATCGCGAAACGCCTCCGGCGGGGATTTTAGAGGCCTGCGAAGGCGATTTCAGCCACGTCGTCACCTTCCATTCCCTGTCCAAGCGCTCCAATCTGCCCGGACTGCGCTGCGGTTTTGCTGCCGGTGATCCAGCCTTCCTCACCGAATGGACGAAATATCGCAATCTCGTTGCTCCACAGGTATCCATGCCGTTGCAGGCCGCCGGAGCCGCCGCTTACCGCGACGAAGAGCATGTCATCGAGAACCGGCGCCTCTACAACGAGAAATTCGATTGTGTCGACCGCATTTTGGGCAAGGATCTGCCCCATGACATTCCGCTGGCCGGATTCTTCCTCTGGCTCGACGTGAGCGCCTTCGGCGATGATGTCAGCGTGACGGAGAAGCTCTGGCGCGAGGTTGGTGTACGGGTGATTCCCGGCTCTTATCTGGCCCGCCCGGATATCAGCGAAACCAACCCGGGCGATGGTTTCCTGCGCATCGCACTGGTTGGTACGCTCGAAGAGACCAAGGACGCGATGACACGCCTCCGAGCCTGCCTGATCGGTTGAGATCAGTCAGGTGCAAAGCACAGGCAAGACCGAGAGAAAAGCGCGACGAGACGTTAGGAACAGGGTGAAAAGACACGTTGCGACAACAGGTTAAATTGGAACTGAAGCACACATGACCGCATATGACGACTATGGTGCTGCGCCACGCGCACGGCACGCCAGCAGAAGACAGGCCAAGGACAGCGCCTTGCGCCAGGCTCTCAGACGCAATGTCTTTGCGGCCACGGGCCTGTTTGGCCTGTTGGTTTGCGCTGCCGTGGCAGCAAGCCTTGTAACCTGGCACGTCGGCGATCCCAGCCTGTCCAATGCGGTGGATCACGCGCCGCGCAACATTCTGGGCCGTCCCGGAGCGATTCTGTCCGACCTGCTCATTCAGGGGTTCGGTCTTGCCACCGCCTTCCTGCTCATTCCGCCCGTGGTCTGGCTGTGGCGTCTTGTGCGCTTGCTGCCAACTGGTATCACCAGAAACCGGGCCATGGCATGGTTTGGTGGGCTCGGCCTGATCGCCATCGCCTTTGCTGCCGTTCCCGCACCCAACAGCTGGCCCCTGCCGCTCAGTCTGGGTGGGATGATCGGTGACAGTTTCCTGTCCATTGTGGCTCGTTTCAATCCGACATTCATGAAAGGCCTCGGTGCCATTGGTGTTGCTGCCGTGGCTGCAATCGCAGGCCTTGCGATGCTGCTCAATGCATCCAATGCCAGCCTTTCAAGCCTCATGCTGAAGCGCAAACGCGCCGAGGTGCAGATCCACGATGATGCGGACACCGAGACCGCAGACGAGGATTGGGACGAAGAGGATTATGAGGACCAACAGGACTTCGACAGCGGAGCCGACCCCGAAGGGGCGCTTGATCGCACCAAGGGTCCAAACACCCGGCGCTCCTCAATCCTGTCAATTCCGCTTGGCGCTCTTGGCCACTGGTTGCTGTCGCGCAAAGCCAACAAGCTGCGCCGCCGCAAGCCCGCAGTTGCAGATGAGGCGCTCAACCATGCGCCGCCACCGATCCAGCCCAAACCGCGCAAGAAGGGACTTCTGACCAGCCTGCTCGGCGAAGATGACGACGGCCTCGATGAATTGGCCAATCGCCTTGAACCGCGCTTGGACGTTGCTAGTGCGCCCTCCTATCAGCAGGGCACAGGACTGCACAACCCCAGCTCAAGCGAGCTTGGCTACGCCGGGCCGGATGACTTTGCACCGCACCATCCGCAGAACGCAGGCGATGACTATGACACAGCACCGGTCTGGGAGGTCGAGGACGATTACGCGGATGCGCCATTGCTGGCGCACGGCCAATCCAAAGGCCAACCGCGCGGTCAGGCTGTCGGCATGGCCCCGCGCGAGATCGATCGTGCCACACAGGATCCGCAGCACCGCGCCATGACCAATGAAGGCGCGGAGACCAAACCCGTTGCCGCTGGCAAGAATTCCAAGCGCATGGTGCGCTCCGGTCAGGGCAATGTCTTCACCCGCAAAGATCCCTATCAGCTTCCGACCCTCGAATTCCTCGCCCAGCCCGAAACGCTCGGCCCGAATGCGGGTCTGACGCCCGATCAACTCGAACACAACGCCCGCCTGCTAGAAGGGGTGCTGTCCGACTTCGGTATCCGCGGCGAAATCATCAAGGTGCGCCCCGGCCCTGTGGTAACGCTTTATGAGCTTGAACCGGCACCGGGGATCAAATCCTCGCGCGTCATCGGCCTTGCCGACGACATCGCCCGATCCATGAGTGCCATCTCGGCCCGTGTGGCGGTGGTTCCGGGCCGCAACGCCATCGGTATCGAGCTGCCCAACGCCCGCCGCGAGACGGTCTTCCTACGCGAGATCCTGGCCTCCAAGGACTTCGACAAGTCCAAGGCCAAGCTACCGATTTGTCTGGGCAAGAACATTTCCGGCGACCCGGTGGTGGTCGACCTTGCGCGCATGCCGCACGTGCTCGTGGCCGGGACCACTGGTTCGGGTAAGTCCGTGTCCATCAACACCACGATCATGTCCCTGCTCTATCGTCACAAGCCGGACGAGTGCCGCCTGATCATGATCGACCCGAAAATGCTCGAGCTGTCCATCTATGATGGCATCCCGCATTTGCTGACCCCTGTGGTGACCGACCCGGCCAAGGCGGTGGTGGCCCTCAAATGGGCCGTCCGGGAGATGGAACAGCGCTACAAGAACATGTCCAAGATGGGCGTGCGCAACATCGACGGTTTCAACAAGCGCGTGCGGGATTCTCTAGCCAAGGGCGAGCATGTCACCCGCACGATCCAGACCGGCTTTGATCCCGAAACCGGCGATCCGATCTACGAGCAGGAAGAGCTCCATCTCGAGCCGATGCCCTACATCGTGGTCGTCGTCGACGAGATGGCCGACCTGATGATGGTCGCCGGCAAGGACATTGAAGGGGCGATCCAGCGTCTTGCCCAGATGGCCCGTGCCGCTGGCATCCACCTCATCATGGCCACCCAGCGCCCATCGGTCGATGTCATCACCGGCACGATCAAGGCAAACTTCCCGACCCGCATGTCCTTCCAGGTCACCTCCAAGATCGACAGCCGCACGATCCTTGGCGAAATGGGTGCAGAACAGCTGCTCGGTATGGGCGACATGCTCTATATGGCTGGTGGCGGGCGCATCCAGCGCGTCCACGGCGCCTTCATTTCTGATGAGGAAGTCGAAGAGATCGTCAATCACCTCAAGCGGCAAGGCACACCTGACTATCTCGAAGCGGTGACCGAGGAAACCGATGATGATCCGGTCGCCGGTGCATCAAGCGGTGGCGGTGGTGGCGGCAGCGACGCCGAGACCCTATATGACAAGGCGGTCGACATCGTCATCCGCGATCGCAAGGCCTCGACCAGCTACATCCAGCGTCGACTGTCCATTGGCTACAACCGGGCCGCGACCCTTATCGAGCAGATGGAAAATGAAGGGGTCATCAGCGCCGCCAACCATGCCGGCAAGCGCGAGGTTCTGGTCCCAGAAGAAGGCGCAACGATGTAGGCAACTGTACGCGAGGCCAACACAAAAACGTCATGGACCCATCGCCTTTTTGCCGTATTGGGTCGCTAGGGTCAGTCAAGCGTTGAGCATCCGGGTGCCATTTGCCGGTGCTCGCCAGTTCGAAGAATACGAGGAACCGCATAATGCAAACCCCAAGCCGTTCGAAGGCTCTTGCCAAATCCCGCGCTGAGCAACAGGCTCGTTTCCTGCCACTGATGCTTGGCAGTCTTCTGCTTGTACTGGCCCTTCTTGTCGCAAGCGCAGCAAACGCCATGACGAATGACGAAAAAAAAGCGCTCGACAAGATCTCGAAAGACTTCAACACCACCAAGACGATGAATGGCGAATTCATCCAGACCGCCCCCAATGGCGATACCCTGCAGGGCTATTTCTTCATCGAACGGCCTGGCAAGATCCGCTTCTACTATTCCAAGCCGTCCTATACCGACATCATCTCGGATGGGAAGACCCTGTCCATCGAAGACCGCAAACTCAAGACACAGGATATCTATCCCCTGTCCAAGACTCCCTTGCGCGTTCTTCTATCGGACAATCTCAACCTTTCCACGGACAGCCGCGTCAAGCAGGCCGTTGTCGCCGATGACATCATCAGCGTCGTTGTCGAGCAGGAAAGTCTCTTTGGCGATGGCATCCTGACGCTGATTTTCGACCGCGAGACATCCCTGCTCCGTCAGTGGACGATCATTGACGCCAACAACAACGAGACCACGGTTACCGTCTTCAACGTCGAATCCGGGCGCCCAATCAAACAATCCCTGTTCAAGATCAAATATGATGTCGGGCCGGGCAGCAGGAACTAGGCTGCCCTTACTGACCGGTTCCCCGACCGACCAAATGGCCAAGGCATCACGAAGCGCTCGTGATGCCTTTCTTGTCTGGTAGCCTGTTCGGTGTATTCTTTGCGCCCCACCGCCCTGAAAACTGATGATTGCCGCGCTTTGCAGAGATTTTCCTGCAGGAAAGGTCTCGAAACGGGTTCCAGCCTGATGTAAGGAAGGATAAGCTGAGTCCCGACAAAGCCCGTCGTCCTTTCCTTCCACATCGCTCACCAAAGAGATTTCCGTGCCGATCACCATTGCCACCTGGAACATCAACTCCATCCGCCCCCGCATGCATCATGTCGACCAGTTTTTTGCGGATCGGGCGCCCGACATTCTTTGCCTGCAGGAAACCAAGGTCATGAATGACAAGTTCCCCGGTGCGGCACTCAAGAAGATGGGATATGTCCATCAAGCCATCAATGGACAGAAGAGCTACCACGGCGTGGCCACCCTTTCGCGCCTGCCGCTGATCAATGTCGAGATGCGGGAATTCTGTGAAAAAGGCGATGCCCGTCACCTCGAGGTGACCGTTGAAACCGACGCCGGCCCTTTGCGCATCCACAATTTCTATGTCCCTGCGGGCGGCGACATTCCTGATCCGGCCGTCAACGACAAATTCCAGCACAAGCTTGATTTCCTCAATGAAATGAAAGCCTGGCTGACCGGAGATGAAACCAAGGGGTCTTCCATTCTGGTTGGCGATCTCAACATCGCCCCGCATGAGAATGACGTCTGGAACCACAAGCAGCTCATCAAGGTTGTTAGCCACACGCCCCGCGAGTGCGCGCTTCTCAATGAAGTACAGGCCGCCGGTCCCTGGCAGGACGTGGTGCGCAACCACATTCCTGTCGATCACCCCCTGTTCAGCTGGTGGAGCTATCGCTCGCCCAACTGGGACGCTGCGGACAAGGGACGGCGGCTGGACCATATCTGGGCCACAGATGCCATCGCCGACAAGGTCGACCATATCGAGGTCTATCGCACCGCTCGCGGATGGGAAAAACCCTCCGACCACGCGCCAATCATTGCGCGCCTCAATGTGAACCCGGTGCATAGTTAACCGCTCGCTAATGCCAACGCTTGCAACATTGCCCCCAATATGATCTAAGGCCGCGCCATGACAGAGAAAAATTCGAATGCCCCCAAAAAAAGCGGCATGGCGGCCCGTGCCGGGGCGCTTCGTCTCATTCACGCGGTCCTGAGCGACAACGCCTTGCTCGACGACGCTTATCGCGATGAAATCTCCAACGGCCCCTTGCGCAAGCTCACCGGCAGCGATCGTGCCTTTTCCAAGCGTATCGCGATTACCGTGCTGCAGCACCTTGGCGAAATCGACACGCTTTTGGCGCGCTTCATGGACCGAGGCATGCCGAAAAAATCAGGCCCCTTGCGCAACATCCTGCGCATCGGTGTCGCCGAGCTGATATATCTGGAAACCCCGCCTCACGCCGTTGTCGACTGTGCTGTGTCCCACTATCGCACATGGCGCAAATATGCCGGCTTCAAGGGCCTGACCAATGCCATTCTGCGCCGGGTTGCAAACGAGGGCAAAGAAGAGCTTACGAGCATCGATCCCGCCCGTGCCAATCTGCCCGATTGGCTCTATCGCGCCTGGTGCAACAGCTATGGTCTTGACGTCACCAACGCCATGATGGCTGAGTTTCTCAAGCCCCAGATCCCGCTTGATCTGACGCTCAACCCCACCGCCGACAAGGCCCACTGGGCCGCAGAGCTAGGCGCAGTGGAAACACCGACCGGATCCTTGCGCCTCATCGAGCACGAACGGGTTGATCGCCTGCCCGGCTTTGAAGAAGGTGTCTGGTGGGTTCAGGATGCCGCTGCGACTGTCCCCGTCACCCTGTTGGGTGATGTCAAAGACAAAGAGGTTCTGGATCTGTGCGCCGCTCCGGGTGGCAAGAGCTTGCAGATGGCAGCCAACGGTGCCCACGTCACCGCCGTCGACATATCCGCCAAGCGCCTTGAACGGGTGAGCGAGAACCTTGAGCGCACCGGCCTTACGGCCGAGCTTGTGACCGGAGATGTCTTCAAGCATGACTTTGGCCGTCAATGGCCGCTCGTTCTGCTGGATGCCCCTTGCTCGGCGACCGGCACCGTGCGCCGTCACCCCGAACTCATCCACCAGCGCTTTGCCGAGGACATCGCCCACTTTTCAAAACTGCAGACAAGAATGCTTGATCGGGTCGCCGGTCTAGTCGAGCCGGGCGGCATGATGGTCTTTTGCACCTGCTCACTCCAGCCTGAAGAAGGCCCCGACCTCATTGCCGACTTCCTGATGAGCAACCCCGAATTTGGCATCGAGCCGGTCAAACCGGGTGAATTTGAGGGCCTTGATCCCTTCATCCAGCTGGATGGCTCCATCCGCACCCGCCCCGATATCTGGGCCGAAAGCGGAGGCCTTGATGGCTTCTTTGCGATCCGCCTTAAACGCATGGGCTAGAGACAACAACAACAAGAAACGCGAATATACGCTTGGATCCGGATAGAGCTTGTTAACCCTGATTTGCTAAAATTCTAATCAGTATGCTTACCAAGATCACGGCTTTTCGGATCTGGACGGGATCCCAATCCTATTCGGCGTAATTCTCTCAATAAGACGGATAGAACCCGCGTGTCAGAAAAATGGCAAAACATTCAGTTGCATATGGCAACTCTGTCGCGACGCGCAAAGGCAGTCCGGATCCGGCGCCCCAACTGCCACAAGCGATACGTGCCCGGCTGTCCGGGACGTCTTCTGATTGCACCGCAGGATCTCAGAACCGCAGACCCAACCATAGCAGAAGACATTTATGCCGGACATTATGTCTTTGCCGGGCAGGTTGAAAACTGCGAGGGACGGTCGCCATTCCGGGTTTTGCCCCCCAGCAAAGAATGGTCCCGCGAGCTGCACGGCTTTCGTTGGCTAAGACATTTGCGCGCGTCGGAGGCAACACTCTCGCGCTCGAATGCGCAAAATCTCGTTGAAGACTGGATTCAGCAATCCACCCGCCTCGGTCAGGATGCGTGGGAGTTGCCCGTTGTGGCCGACCGGGTCATTGCCTGGCTCAGCAATTCCCCGCTGATCCTGCAACATGCCGACCACGATTTCTATCGTAATTTCATTCGCGCGCTCTACTTGCAGGTGCGTTATTTGCGCGCCTCTCAGGCTTTGATGCCCAAAAACGCCAACCGCCTTTATATGTTGATTGCGGAACTGGCTGGCTGGCTCTGTCTTTCCGGCAAGGAACGCTACATTCGGTCGACATCAAAGCGGCTCGTCAACGAACTTGAAGCGCAGATCCTTCCAGATGGCGGCCATGTTTCGCGCAATCCCATTGTCATTCTGTGGTTGCTGCTCGACTTGCTTCCCTTGCGCCAGACTTTTCTGTCCCGCGACATGGTGCCGCCTGAGGGCATGAATCGCGCCATCGAACGCATGATGCCGATGCTGCGTTTCTTCCGTCATCACAATGGTGCCTTTGCCCATTTCAACGGCACCGGTGCAACGCCCGCCGACCAGATGGCCACCATTCTCGCCTACGATGATACCCGCGGCACCCCGGTTGCCAACGCGAGCTTCTCGGGCTACCAGCGCATGGAAGCAGGGTCCACCCTGTTGATCATGGACACGGGCGACTGCCCACCCGTCGAACAATCGGTGCAGGCTCATGCCGGAACCCTGTCGTTTGAGCTGAGCATTGGCGCGGCCTTTTTCGTCGTCAATTGCGGCTCCCCCTCCTGTCGCCACGCAAGTTGGCGCGAGCTCGCACGCAGCACTGCGGCCCATTCGACCCTGTCGGTTCAGGACCGCTCGACCTGCACGGTAGCACCCAAGTCATTTGATCTGGGTGGCCGCCCACTTTTCTGTTCAGGGCTGAAAACCGTGGTTGACCGCTCCATGGATCAGGCACAGGAAACCATCATTACCAGCCACGAAGGCTATGGTGCGACCTATGGCATTCGCCATCAACGTCAGCTCTGGATGGCCATCGACGGGCGCAGGCTTGATGGTCATGACGAGTTGAAATCCATCGGCAAGGGCATCAGAAAAGGTCAGGACAGCTACGCCATCCGCTTCCACCTCCACCCCTCCGTCCAGATCGAAACCAGCGATGATCGCGATATGGTCTATCTTGGTCTGTCCAATGGCGAAATCTGGTCTTTCTCAGCCACGGAAATGGAAGTGACCATCGAGGACAGCGTCTTTTTGTCCGACATTCACGGCATCCAGCCCACCAAACAGCTCGTGCTCTATGGCTACGCCAGCCACATTCCCTCAATCAACTGGATGTTCGAGCGGGTCGCATCTGCCGAATAGCCCGCACGTACGCCGCTGCCTCACGCCACCATTTAATGCCAAAATAGCATCAATATGATGCCATAAACTGCAAAATGGATTGTTCCCCTAGCGGTCAAAACATGATATCGCCATGGCAGTCTTTCCCGAATAAACACCGCAGGATTTCCGATGTCTGTAGCTCCGCTTTCCGTCGACGCGCCGGAGGTTTCCCCCGTCAAACGCGCCCTTCTTTCCGTTTCCGACAAGACTGGCATCATCGATTTCGCCAAGGCCCTTCACGAAAAGGGCGTCGAACTGGTGTCCACCGGTGGCACCTGCAAGGCCATCGCCGATGCAGGCATCCCGGTCAAGGATATCTCTGAGATCACGGAATTCCCGGAAATAATGGATGGCCGCGTCAAGACCCTGCACCCGCGCGTGCACGGCGGTCTGCTCGGCGCCCGCTCTGTCGAAGCCCACACCTCCGCCATGAAAGAGCACGGCATTCCCAACATCGACCTGCTTGTGGTCAATCTCTACCCCTTCGAGGAAACCATCCTCAAGGGTGCCGACTATGCCACCACGGTCGAGAATATCGATATCGGCGGCCCGGCGATGATCCGCGCCGCAGCCAAGAACCATGCCTTCGTGACAACCTTGGTCGACCCGTCCGACTATGCCGAAATCATCACGCTTTTAAATAACAAGGGCGGCATTCCGCTTGATGCCCGCAAGGCGTTTGCTGCCAAGGCCTATGCCCGCACCGCAGCCTATGATGCAGCCATTTCCGGCTGGTTCGCAGCCGAGCTTGAGCTGCCCTCCCCGACCTATCGCGCCTTTGGTGGCGAACTGGCAGAAGTCATGCGCTATGGCGAGAACCCCCATCAGGCCGCAGGCTTCTACAAGACCGCCTCTGCTCGCCCCGGCGTCGCCACAGCGACTCAGGTGCAGGGCAAAAAGCTCTCCTATAACAACATCAACGACACCGATGCAGCCTACGAGCTGGTCAGCGAATTCGACCCAGCCCTCTCTCCAGCCGTTGCCATCATCAAGCACGCCAACCCTTGCGGTGTGGCCACGGGCGTGAGCCTGAAGGATGCCTACGAGAAAGCGCTATCCTGCGATCCGGTCTCGGCCTTTGGCGGCATCGTCGCCCTTAACGGCACGCTCGATGAGGAAGCCGCTGAGGAAATCACCAAGATCTTCACCGAGGTGATCATCGCGCCGGACGCCACCGAAGGCGCCAAGGAGATTGTCGCCAAGAAGAAAAACCTGCGCCTTTTGCTTGCTGGCTCCCTTGCCGACCCACGCGAGGAAGGCGTCACCGTCAAGTCCGTCTCCGGTGGCCTTTTGGTCCAGAACCGCGACAATGGCAATGTCGATGATCTTGATCTGAAGGTCGCGACAAAGCGCCAGCCCAGCGAGCAGGAACTGGCCGACCTTAAATTCGCCTTCCGCGTTTGCAAGCACGTCAAGTCCAACGCCATCATCTATGTCAAGGACGGTGTGACCGTCGGCATCGGCGCAGGCCAGATGAGCCGCGTGGATTCGGCCCGCATCGCTGCCCGAAAGGCAGAAGACGCTGCCGAAGCCATGGGCCTTTCCGAGCCGCTCACCAAGGGCTGCGTGGTTGCCTCCGATGCCTTCTTCCCCTTCGCTGATGGTCTTCTGACCGCCGCCGAAGCCGGTGCCACGGCTGTCATCCAGCCCGGCGGCTCCATGCGCGATGATGAAGTCATCAAGGCCGCCGATGAGGCAGACCTCGCCATGGTCATGACCGGCATGCGCCACTTCAGGCATTAGGAGCGCTTGACGCGGTCAAGCGTTCCTTATGCCTACCGACCGCGCCATACGCACGACGCCCTCAGCGAAAGGTGTCTTTTTCGCAGAAAAAGCACCGACAGCCTGCACCAAAACAAAAAGCCCGAAGCAACAATGCTCCGGGCTTTTTTGGCAATTCGTCCTTAAAAAAATCCGGCCATTGCCAAAGTTTGGCACCCGACCAGTCCGATCAAGATAACCTGACCTAGCTTGCTTTTGAGCCGATATTCCCCATATCAAAGGCAACAGAAAGGTTGGGGAAGCATAGATGGCAACCAAGCACTACACCGAAGATGATTTCGAACTGCTGCCGCCAGAGAAGGCCGCCGAAGACGAGAGCGGCCATCGCGACAAGGGCACGGCGAAGAAGGCCGCCGATGTGCGCAGGAAGTTCTGGACCGTGGTCAAGAAGGCCGCTCGGCAGATCCCGATCATCGAGGACGTCGTGGCCGGCTACTATTGCGCCTTTGATGCCAACACGCCCTTTCGCGTGCGCCTGACGCTCATCGGTGCGCTTGCCTATTTCGTCCTGCCTTTCGATGTTATCCCGGACATGATCATGGGTGTTGGTTTCACCGATGATCTGGCACTGCTCGCCTATGTGCTCAAGACCGTTCACGCCAACATCAGTGACGAACACCGCTTAAGAGCAAAGCAGGCCCTGTCCGAGCATGATATTCACGTCGAACGGTAAGGCCTAAATGGTGATGATCACCTTGCCGCGCACGTCCCTGTTGGCAATGGCGCGAATGGCCTTGGCCGTCTCTTCCAGCGGATAGCGCCGGTCGACATGAGGACTGAGCTTGCCTTCTTCCACCCACCCCATGATCAGGGCCATATTTTCGGCGTGGCCAACCGGATCCCGCCGGATCGCCTCGCCCCAGAAGACGCCGAGCACATCGACGCTCTTGAGCATCACCAGATTGAGCGGCATTTTGGGGATCGTCCCCGAGGCAAAGCCGATGACGAGAAAACGACCACACCAAGAGGTTGCCCGCAGCGCCGCCTCTGCCAAATCGCCGCCAACCGGATCATAGACCACGTTCACGCCGCGCCCGTCTGTCAGGCCCTTGAGCGTCGTCTTGAGATCCTGATCGGAATAAGTGACCAGCCTGCCCGCCCCGTGTGACTGGCAAAGAGCAAGCTTGTCATCAGACGAAGCGCAGGCGATTACATCCGCCCCCATGAGATGTCCGATCTCGACCGCCGCCAGCCCGACGCCACCCGACGCCCCCAGCACTGCAAGGCTCTCGCCAGCTCGCAAATTTGCCCGACTGCGCAAGGCGTAGATCGTTGTGCCATATGTGATCATCAGGCCCGCCGCCGCCTCGAACCCAAGCCCCTGAGGCATCGGCAGGGCCTCATCCGCAGGCACCACCACAGCCTCGCGCGCGCCGCCCCAGCGCACATAACTGAGCACACGCTCCCCGATCCGGGCAGCATCCACCCCCTCACCGACCGCATCAATCACGCCTGCAATTTCACCGGCCGGTGAGAAAGGCAAGTCAGGTGTATATTGATATTTGTTCTGGATGATCAGGGTGTCGAAGAAATTAAGCGCAGCGGCGGCAACCTTGATTCGCACCTCGCCCGGACCGGGCTCTGGCGTCGCAATCTCGGCCAGAACCAGATCCTCCGGCGGCCCGAACCTTTCACACAAAATAGCGCGCATCCCATCTCCTCCCAAGATATTCCGTAACGCATTGGCAGCACATAACCTGCCAAGAGAGCTACCATGCCGGAAAGGCCGCGAGAAGCAGGATCAAGTCAGCTTGCCGGAAAGTCGAAGCCCCATTCGCGCGAAAGACACGATCTTTTCCACCCCCGGAAGGTTCCCTTCGCCGCAGGCTTGGGCTAGAAAGGCGCAATTCAGAAGACAACAGCAATCAGGAAAGACAGCAATGCGCGGTTATTTCGCTATCGGCGTGGAGGGCCTGTCCAAGGAAGGCAATTTCGGCAATCTGGTGCGCACCGCTCATGCCTTCGGCGCAAGTTTCTTTTTCACCATCGCGGCAGAGAAGAGCTTTGCCCAGCCGGGCACCGACACGTCTAACAGTTCGGATCATCTGCCCTACTATCCATGGGCCTCGGGCGATGCCATGCAGCTACCCCACGATTGCCGGCTGGTTGGCGTCGAACTGACCGACGATGCGGTCGATCTGCCCTCATTTCGCCACCCCACCAAGGCCGCCTATATTCTCGGACCGGAACGGGGCAACCTGACGCGGGGCATGCAGGACCGCTGCGAATTCATCATCAAGATCCCGACCCGCTTCTGCCTCAATGTGGCAACAGCGGGAGCCATCATCATGTATGACCGTGTTCAGTCGATGGGCGGCTTCACCGAGCGCCCCGTGCGTGTCGGCGGCCCGAAAGAGCCCCGCGTTCACACCCACGGCTCACCAAAATTCCGGGCCGATATCCCCCAAGCACTCAAGGGATAAAAAGCTTTGCACCGCCTTGGGAGCAATGCCCTGCTATTGCCGCATTTGCCGACAATTGTGCAAACAGCAGGCCCGAACGGGCCGCCGAGACCTGCCAAACAGCACGAAAAATCAAGAAATTTCCCAAAATTCCTGATAGTTTCACGGTTTGGTAACCCCGATCTTGGTAAATGTTGAATGAATCAACTGGAGCCCATGGCTCCTTCTGGCATCCAGTCCAACAGCGACAGGTAGAGATGAAAAGCGTAACAATCCTTAGTGCAGCCACCCTTTTCGCACTTTCCGCCACCGCCGCCTTCGCGCAAGGCGCAGCAACTCGCGTTGAACAATACAAAGACTGGGGCGCTTACGTCTTCAACGATCCCCAGCGTGGCAAAATGTGCTTTGCGGTGAGCCAGCCGAAAACAACGGCTCCCTCCGGCGTCAATCGTGACCCGATCTATTTCTTCGTCACCACCCGTCCGCGGGAAGGTGTCCGGGAAGAAGTCAACGTGATTACCGGCTATCCCTACAAGGAAGGCTCCAAGACCACGATTCAGGTCGGCTCAGATAATTTCACCCTTTACACGTCCGGTGATGGCGCGTGGCTTGAGAATGCCGCCGAAGAGGCCCGCCTTGTGAACGCCATGCGCCGCGGTGCAACCATGACCGTAAAGGGCACGTCCCGTCGCGGCACCGTGACCACCGACACATATTCCCTGTCGGGCATTACGGCAGCCACCCGTCGCGCCAGCGATGAGTGCAAATGATCGATCGCCGAATAGGGCAGATCGCGCATCAGATACAGCGCCAATTGCAATGAAGAAAAAGCGGCTGACACAGCCGCTTTTTTGCTTTATACACCCCCACTCAACGCACCGATCCCGATGGCCGCGCTCAAAAGAGCGATGATGCCCCGGATTGCGTGCGGTAGAAAACAGATCAGAACACAACAATCGGATCACCCCCTGATGGCCACGCGCTAAAGGGCAAGGATCATGGCCTCGACCTGTCCGGCAGGCGTCGCGGTCGTTCCCGAATGGTGATCTTGCAAGGATTGCACCCCGCGCAATCGCCTTGAAAAGAGGAGACTGCAGTCAACGCTGCAGATGAATGCCATGGAACAGGCGACTCTCGTCGACACGTCCGAAAATGCTGTGACAGAAGCAGTCACAGAAGCCCCTGTAGAACAGGCTGAAATCTCCATCAGCCACGGCTATAGCTGGCCAGCGACAGATCCGGACAAGATCAACCTTGTCGGCATGGATCGCGCCGAGCTGGGTGAGGCCATGCGCCGTGTCGGTGTGGCGGATAAGCAGGTCCGGATGCGCGTCAGCCAGCTGTGGCACTGGATCTATGTGCGCGGCGCCACCTCGTTCGATCAGATGACCAACGTCTCCAAGGATCTGCGCGCCAAGATGGAGCTTGTTTACTCCATCACGCATCCCGAATTGGTCGCCGAGCAGATTTCCGTTGATGGCACCCGCAAGTGGCTGTTGCGTTTCCCGCCCCGCGGTGCAGGTCGCCCGGTCGAAGTTGAAACGGTCTATATTCCCGACGCGAACCGCGGCACCCTTTGTGTGTCCTCACAGGTCGGCTGCACCCTCAACTGCACCTTCTGCCACACAGGCACCCAGAAGCTGGTGCGCAACCTCACCTCCGAGGAAATCGTCGCCCAGCTTCGCGTTGCCCGCGAAATGCTGAACGACTTTCCCGAGCGTGAACCGGAAACCGGTGCCATCGTTCCCAAAATGGGCCGCTTTGTCACCAACGTGGTTATGATGGGTATGGGCGAGCCTCTGTTCAACTATGATCACGTCAAGAACGCCATGCTGATCATGTCCGATGGCGAAGGCCTGTCGATCTCCAAGCGCCGCGTCACGCTCTCCACCTCGGGCCATGTGCCCAACATCGAGCGCATCGGAGCAGAGGCTGGCTGCATGCTCGCCATCTCGCTGCACGCAACCAATGACGAGTTGCGCGACGAACTGGTGCCGATCAACAAGAAATGGCCGCTCAAAGAGCTGCTCCACGCCTGCAAGACCTATCCGGGCGTCTCCAACGCCAAGCGCATCACCTTTGAATATGTGATGCTCAAGGGCGTCAACGACAGCCTTGAGGATGCGCGCCAACTGGTCAAGATGCTGCGCGGCATTCCCGCCAAGATCAACCTCATTCCGTTCAACCCCTGGCCGGGCACGCAATATGAATGCTCTGACTGGGACCAGATCGAGATCTTTGCCGATTTCATCAACCGCGCCGGCTATGCCTCGCCAGTGCGCACGCCGCGCGGCCGCGACATCTTTGCGGCCTGTGGCCAGCTCAAGTCCGAGACCGAGCGCCTGCGCAAGGTCGAACGCGACAAGCTCGAGGCCGAACTCGCCGCCCTTGAAAGGTTGCGCCTTGCCAACCTTGCAGGCGACGGCCATGATGACGATATGGAAGAGGATGAATAGGGTGCAAGAAGCCTGCCCGATCCCCTCGCCTTTACGGAGTATAAAGTGAGCCTGTCCCGAATTCTCGCCCGTCTCATCATGGTGCCGGTGGGTTTGGCCTTTGCCATTCTGGCAGCCAGCCTTTTCCTCAGTTTCGCAGTTCTGTCGATGGAGCCGACCACGGTCGGAGATCCGGTTCTTGAGAATGTCTTCACGGTCTTCTCAGGCATCGCTCTGGCGAGCATCTTTGGCTCGGCGGTCTTCTACCCCACCATTCTGGGGCTCATCATCGCCGAGATCTTCTCCCTGCGCAGTCTCTGGCTCTATCTCATCTGTGGCCTTGGTATCGCCATGCTGGCAACCCGCGCCCCCGGTGAACCGATGGACCAGATTGCCATCGGCCTTGATATCCGCGCCCTTGCCTCGGGTCTTGTCGGCGGTCTTGTCTATTGGATCATCGCAGGCCGTGGAGCCGGCATTGTCAAACGCACACTCGACAACAAGCCCAAAAGCCTTTAGCCGAAAGCGCCTGCCCTAGCTGGCCTTACTCGGCCTCGCCAGCAAACAACTTCGTATTGTCAGAAAGAAGCGTTGAGATCCGGTCCAGCATGGTGCGGATCTCGGTCCGGTGGCGGTCATCATCATTGACCACGAGATGAAGCCTGACCGTCAGGTCTTCGATCACATCGCTCGCCCGCACCAGATCGGGCGCCGCGTCGCCGAGAAAACAGGGAAGCACACTGCGACCCTGACCGGCGCGGATCATCTGAAGCAGCACATGCGGGCTGTTGGTCCAGCCATAGATCCCCAGATCATAATGCTCAAATACCCAGCGCTCGGGCGGGAAATGGGCTTCTTCTTTCCCCAATGAGACCCACGGTCGATCCTCATCCCAGCCAAGATCGGGTGACTGATAGACCGCATAGGCCGCGCAAACCGAAGGGCGCACGGCGAAATTGCCTGTTTGCGGCGGATTGCTCAGGATCGCAATGTCGCTGTCGCGGTTGATCATGCTGAGGCCGTCCTGCGCATCAAAACAACAAAAGCGGAGATCCCCTGGACCGAATGACAAGACCTTGTTGTTTTGCGCCAGAAACATCGCCAACCACGAATCCCCGGCGATACCGACGAAGGGATCGGCAAAGGCACCGCTATGCCAATCGGTGATCTGTCCGGAAATCTTAGACATCTCACGCACACGCTCAAGCAGGCATATCCCGTCCGCAGCGAGCACATAACCGCGCCTGCTGCGCTCAAACAGAATCCGGTTCATCGTCCGCTCAAGCGTCAACATCCGCCGCCCGATGGTCGGAGCGGAAATGCCCGTGCGCACGGATGCCGCCGACAGGCCTCCGCCCTCGGCAACAATCAAAAACAGTTTCAGATCATCCCAACTTGCTTCCATAACCGGCATATTCGTTACCAAACGCGCTTTTTTCAACGCACACCAATGAAAAATATCTTTCAATCCATCCTCTACAGCATCATTGGGACAAGTGCTAGATTGCATGAAGACGCGGATGATGACGGCACAGAGACCGCATCGACGCCGACCCATTCTCTGGATAGATAAACCCCGCCCATTCCAAGGTTCCCTGCCAAAATCGCAGCGAGCCAATGATGAACTTTTGCAATCGATCAGGACAACACCCGTTCAACCAACCGGGTGAGCGGCCTCTATGTGCCTAAACAGGATAGGAGAAAGCGCATGCCAACCAGTGAAGCTCTGCTGCTATGGAACAGCAAAAAAACCGAAGGAACCAGAAAAGACGCCTTTGCAGATCCCCTTGAATCCGCCGAATGGCAACCATTTCTGCCATGGCTGAAAGCCATCGGTCTGCTCAAAGGCCAATGAGCCAATCACAATGAAGACAACAAGGCGGGGCTGATCACCCCGCCTTTTTCATATCCTTTTTCGCTTTCCCTGATCCGATTGCCCGCTTCCCTTTGGTGCAAAAATCAGCTACGACCGCCTTCAACCCGATGGCTCTCATGGCCAGATGCGACATGTCAGAGGAAGACCACCGCGAATGCTCGACGCCATAACGAAACAAGCTCGTCAGCGCCCGATCTATCTTGCGACCCTGCTCACCGCCCTCATCACGATTCCCTTTCTGATCGCCCCGGAACTCGACATCTGGGTCACGAGCCTGTTTCATGATGCAGCCGACGGCTTCTGGCTGAAAAGTCTATATTTTCCCTATCGCCTGCGCCGTCTGGGAATCGCCTCCTCTCGAATCATCATCATTCTCTTGGTACTGTTCGTGCTCGCGCGCCTGTTCTGGCCCGACCTCAAAAAGCTCTTCTCCCTCAAGCCCGTCCTCTATCTGATCGCAGTTGCGGGCATCGGACCGGGTCTCATCGTCAACGGCTTGCTCAAGGCCGGTTGGGGCCGCGCCCGTCCGGTCCAGACCGATCTGTTCGGCGGCGCATGGCCCTATTCCGAGGTCTGGGTCGTGGCTGGAAATTGCCAGAACAATTGCAGCTTCGTTTCCGGTGAAGGCGCCATGTCCTTCTGGATGCTCGGCCTCTTGCTGCTTGTCCCTCTGGGTTGGCGCAAGGTCTCTTTCTGGATCCTTGCCGCCTTCGTCATCGCCATTTCCTTCAACCGCATCATCTTTGGCGGCCATTATCTCTCGGACATTCTCCTGTCGTGGGCGATCACAGCCTGGACGATGGCACTTCTGTCGGTTTTCCTGCGCAAGCACAGCCCGCTTTATATCGACAATGCGCACCTTGAAATGCTTTGGGACAGATGGGGCGCGTCACTGCGTCACCATCTGCAACCGGCTCTCTCAGATCTCGCAAAGGGCCTTAAGGATAGCTTCAAGGCCATCTGGGGCTTCTTTGAAGGCGAGCTCACCGACATCCGCAATGCACTCGCATCCAGACGCAATCCAGACCAAAACGAGAAAAGAGAAGAGGATTGATGCCTGTTTGCAGCAGGATTTACCGCAAATCCCTCTTGCACAGGATATAAGACCGCCTATAGTGCCGCCAGATACATCGAGAGAAAACACTCTCTCTCCACCCTTCCGGACGCCCGGCGATCACGGCGTCCCTCAAGCTGATCAGGTGAAATCGCATGTCTAAAAAAGGCGATATCAAAAAGGTCGTGCTGGCCTATTCCGGGGGCCTCGATACGTCCATCATCCTCAAATGGCTCCAGACCGAATATAACTGCGAAGTGGTGACCTTCACCGCCGACCTCGGTCAGGGAGAAGAGCTGGAACCGGCGCGCAAGAAGGCCGAAATGATGGGCATCAAGGACATCTATATTGAAGATGTCCGCGAAGAATTCGTCCGCGATTTCGTCTTCCCGATGTTCCGCGCCAACGCACTTTATGAAGGCGTCTACCTGCTTGGCACCTCGATTGCCCGCCCACTGATTTCCAAGCGTCTCGTCGAGATCGCCAAGGAAACCGGCGCCGATGCCGTCGCCCATGGCGCAACCGGCAAAGGCAACGATCAGG
The DNA here is from genome assembly GCF_900215505.1 of Cohaesibacter sp. ES.047. Taxonomy (NCBI): domain Bacteria; kingdom Pseudomonadati; phylum Pseudomonadota; class Alphaproteobacteria; order Hyphomicrobiales; family Cohaesibacteraceae; genus Cohaesibacter; species Cohaesibacter sp. ES.047. Next base: position 882,565 of record NZ_LT907844.1, on the reverse strand, counting down.
TTCGTTTCGAGCTGGCAGCCCGTGCGCTGAACCCGGACATCAAGGTCATCGCCCCGTGGCGCGAATGGGATCTGACGTCCCGGACCAAGCTCTTGGAGTTCGCCGAGCAGAACCAGATCCCCATCACCAAGGACAAGCGCGGCGAAGCGCCCTTCTCGGTCGATGCCAACCTGCTGCATACCTCCTCTGAAGGCCGCGTGCTGGAAGACCCGGCTGTGCCTGCCGAGGAATATGTCTACTCGCGCACCCTCAGCCCGGAAGACGCCCCGGACAAGGCCACCATCATCGAGGTCGGCTTTGAAAAAGGCGATGCGGTCTCCATTGATGGCGTCAAGATGACCCCGGCGGAAATCCTGACCAAGCTCAACGAGCTGGGCCATGACAACGGCATCGGTCGTCTTGATCTGGTCGAGAACCGCTTTGTCGGCATGAAATCCCGCGGCATCTATGAAACGCCGGGCGGCACGATTCTCCTCGCAGCCCACCGCGGCATCGAATCGGTCACCCTTGATGGCGGCTCCGCCCACCTCAAGGACAGCATCATGCCGCGCTATGCCGAGTTGATCTACAACGGCTTCTGGTACAGCCCCGAGCGCGAAATGCTGCAGGCATTGATCGACAAGTCACAGGAATATGTCACCGGCACTGTCAAACTGAAGCTCTACAAGGGCAACACCGACGTCATCGCCCGCGACAGCAAATACAGCCTCTATTCCGAAGACCTTGTCACCTTTGAAGAAGGCGCGATCGATTACGATCACAACGACGCCGCTGGCTTCATCGAGCTGCAGGGCCTGCGCCTTCGCACCATCGGCTACCGCAACCGCAAAGCCAAAGGCTGAGCAACCGATTGGTCTGCTGCAAGACGCTAAAGACAGACTATGAGGCGGGGCTTTGGCTCCGCCTTTTCTTATCGAAAACGCGACAACAAACCGTTTTGAGCCGTGAATGAGCCATGAACAAGCTGATAGTCAGGGAAAACTTTACCGCTGAGGGTAAATCCTTTGCGATCTATTCGCCCTGCGAGACCTACCGCTATGCCCTCGAGCGGACATGGAATGACGGCGCGCCAAAGCTTCTCTACATCATGCTCAATCCATCGACCGCAACAGAGCTGAAAAACGACCCCACCATTGAGCGCTGCGAACGACGCGCCCGCACCCTTGGGTACGGCTCTTTTCGCGCCTGCAATCTGTTTGCCTACCGGGCGACCGATCCGCGCGACCTCAAGCGCGCCAAGGACCCCATCGGTCCGGACAACCTCTCCCAGATTCTTCAAGCAAGTCGTTGGGCCGACAGGATTTTATGCGCTTGGGGCACTCATGGCGCCCATTTGGGTCTAGGGCTTGCTATCAAGTCCCTTCTTCTCTCCGAGAGCCATGTGCTGCATCATCTGGGCCTGAGCAAGGAGGGGCATCCGCGCCATCCGCTCTATGTGGGCTACAGAACGGCGCCCGAACCCTGGCCTTAAGGGTATAAACCACCTCCAAATGCTCTGATAATTCAGCCTGAAGATTGGCCTATCCTCCTTCATTCCAATGTCACAGGACCCCTGTAGTCAGCTAACCAAGACTTGAATTGGACGGCAAAGGGGCCGAAGCGGCGCGAAACAAGGCTTTTCAAGCCGACAAAATTCGTATAGAGCTTTCGCCAACTCCCTAGCATGACACGGGCCATTGCGGCTGTCCGGTCCTGACCGGATCGGTTGTCGCTGCCTATTGTGGCGCCCGCACAGACAAGAGACAAACACATGAATTTGCGCAACATTGCGATCATTGCCCATGTTGACCACGGCAAAACGACCCTGATCGATGAATTGCTCAAGGCTTCCGGACTGTTCCGGGAGAACCAGCAGACCGAAGAAAGAATGATGGATTCCAACGATATCGAGCGCGAGCGCGGTATCACCATCTTGGCCAAGGTTACATCCCTTGAGCACAACGGCACCCGCATCAACATTGTGGACACCCCGGGCCACGCCGACTTTGGCGGCGAGGTGGAGCGTATCCTGCACATGGTTGATGGCGTGATCGTACTGGTCGACGCAGCTGAAGGGCCGATGCCCCAGACCAAGTTCGTGGTCTCCAAGGCCCTCAAACTTGGCCTCAAGCCCATTGTCGCGATCAACAAGATCGACAAGCCCGAACAGCGTGCCGACGAAGTGCTCGACGAAGTCTTCGATCTTTTCGCCAACCTTGACGCCAACGAAGAACAGCTCGATTTCCCCGTTCTCTATGGCTCTGCCAAGAACGGCTGGATGGCCACCGAGCCTGAAGGCCCCAAGACCGACATGGAGCCCCTGTTCGATCTGGTCGTCAAACATGTGCCAGCCCCGGTTGTCGAAGAGGGCGAATTCCGTCTCCTTGCCACAACCATTCAGGCCGACAACTTCCTTGGCCGCATTCTGACCGGTCGTGTCATCGCTGGCGAAGTCCGCCCGAACATGTCCATCAAGGCCCTGGACCGTGATGGCAAGCTCATCGAAAATGGTCGCATCTCCAAGGTGCTTGCCTTCCGTGGTCTTGAACGTCAGGCGATTGAAGTGGGCGAAGCAGGCGACATCGTCTCCATTGCTGGCCTGCAGAAGGCAACCGTCGCGGACACCATCTGTGCTCCATCTGTGACGGAAGCGATTCAGGCCCAGCCGATTGATCCACCGACCCTGTCCATGACCTTCCGCGTCAACGACAGCCCGCTCGCCGGCACCGAAGGCGATAAGGTCCAGAGCCGCGTCATTCGCGCCCGTCTGCTCTCCGAGGCAGAAGGCAACGTTGCCCTCAAGGTCGAGGAAGCTGTCGATACGGACGCTTTCATCGTCTCTGGCCGCGGCGAGTTGCTGCTCTCGATCCTCATCGAAAACATGCGCCGCGAAGGTTTCGAGCTTGGCATCGGCCGCCCGCAGGTGGTGATGCAAAAAGACGAGAACGGCAAGCTGCTTGAGCCGATCGAAGAAGTCATCATCGACGTGGACGATGAATATTCGGGCGTCGTGGTGCAGAAGATGCAGGAACGCAAAGCCGACATGGTCGAAATGCGCCCCTCTGGCGGCGGCCGCACCCGTTTGATGTTCCATGCTCCGACCCGTGGGCTCATCGGCTATCAGTCCGAGCTGCTCTCGGACACTCGCGGCACAGCAATCCTCAACCGTCTCTTCCACGGTTATGCCCTCCATAAGGGCGAAATTGCCTCGCGCAACACCGGCGTACTGCTGTCCAACGGCAATGGCGAAGCGGTGGCCTATGCCCTGTGGCAGCTCGAAGATCGCGGCCCGATGATGGTTTCTCCGGGTGCCAAGGTCTACACCGGAATGATCGTGGGCGAACACACCCGCGGCAACGACCTTGAAATCAACGTGCTCAAAGGCAAGCAGCTGACCAACATCCGCTCCTCGGGTAAGGACGATGCCGTGAAGCTGACCACGCCGCTGAAACTGAGCCTTGAAGAGGCACTCAGCTACATCTCCGACGATGAGTTGGTTGAAGTCACACCCAAGTCCATTCGCCTCAGAAAGATCTTGCTCGACCCCAACGATCGCAAGAGAGCCGAGCGCGCGTCGAAAAAGGCAAGCTGAGCCAGCAATCAAGACAAACCAAAAAGGGACGCATCGCGTCCCTTTTTTTATGTCGGCCAACTCCCGGCCATCGAACAGTCGTTGAGATCGACAGCCAGATGGAAAAGACACCCCAGCCCAATCGCCCGCACGCTGCGCACAGGTGCCAGCATCAGGACCAGATAGAGCGCCGCCGCCCAGCTTGTGTGCAGGGGATGAAAGCCGATGGAGCAGCGATTGGGATCAAAGATCGGATCGGCCAGGAGGTGATCAAGATCGATGGCGATGGTTGCGACCATGATCAGGCCCATCTGCCACCAGTGCTCCCGGCCAAACACCAGACGCGCCAGAAGAAACGGCAGCACGAAGTGCCCCGAATAATGCACCAGCGGGCGCAGGACGTCGTTGATGGCTGCAAGATCCAAAGCAGGGCTCCGTTGTACCTGATCACCCAACCATGATGCGACCGGACACGTCCGGTCAAGGCCGGACGACAATCGCCCGGCCCTTAATTGCTATTGTCAGCCAGCAAAGACGGCGGACACCCCGATGACAAGCGAAATGACCGAAAGAACGCACATCAGGTAGAACCAGAAGCGCAGCGGTATAAAGAAGAAGTTGTCACCGCGCTTGAGGAGGACCTCCTCGCCGCTTTCCTTGTCAATCACGACTCGACCCTTGTCGGTTCGTGCCAACAGGCGCATGACGACATAGGCACCAACTGTACCGAAGATGGTGACGATGGCTGGCATGAGTGCGTTGCTCTGCGGCCCCAGCACAGAGGTCGCCACAAGCATACCGATAAACGCGCCCAAAAAGACGCCCAGCGGGAGCAGGATGCCCCAGCCTCTCCAGATCATAAACATGCTGATTTCCTTATTTTCCATGCCGCTCCGTTCAGGAGCATGGTTGCTCCGGGCGGCATGATTTTGCGGGAGTGATGCAGCGGGATAGCAAACCAGCTCCGGTGAGGAAACAGCAAGAGGAAAATCCCTTGGGGAGAATTGTCAAAAACCAAGAAAAACCCGGCTGCAAGAGGGCGAGCGAAAACCCCTGATGGAATTGCCAAGGATGGAAGGGGCAAGAGGTGCGGGCTTTTGCAAGATCACTGGAAAAAGGTACCTGACCGGGTTTACCCCCAAGGCCCTTCCGGCTCGTCCCGGTTACCAGAGGGCGTGGAACCCCACGGGCCATCGTCCTCTACTTGCTGACGGCGCTGATTGGTGCCAAGCGTGCCCCCGTCACTGACCTTAAGCGGGCCATCGCCGCCATACCATTCCGCCTGAAGCACCTGCAGCGCATCGATACGGTTCTGGGTATCCGGATGGGTCGAGAAGAGATTGTCCATCTTCTGCCCACTGAGCGGGTTGATGATGAACATATGCGCGGTGGCGGGGTTCTGCTCGGCGGTGACATTGACAGTCCGGCCCGCCGCATTGGCGATTTTAGCAAGCGCCGAAGCAAGCCAGATCGGCTGGCCACAAATCTGTGCGCCCACCTTGTCCGCCTCATACTCCCGCGTCCGGCTGATGGCCATCTGCACGACGGAAGCAGCCAGAGGCGCCAGAATCATCAGGGCAATCGTACCGATAATGCCAAGCCCGCCACCTTCGCGATCCCGCCCACCACCAAAGAACAGGGCAAAGTTCGCCAGCATCGATACGGCACCGGCGAGCGTCGCCGTGACCGTCATGGTGAGAATGTCGTAATTCTTGATGTGCGCCAGCTCATGGGCCATCACCCCGGCCACCTCTTCATAGGTGAGGCGATTGAGCAGGCCGGTCGAAGCGGCCACTGCCGCATTTTGCGGATTACGCCCCGTCGCAAAGGCATTGGGCTGCTCGGAATTGATCACATAGACCTTCGGCATGGGAAGTTGAGCCTCAGCCGCAAGCTTCTGCACGATCTCATAATATTCCGGTGCAGAGCGGGCATCGACTTCCTGCGCATTATGCATGCGCAAGACCATCTTGTCGGAGTTCCAATAGCTGAAGACATTCATGCCAAGGGCAACAACGAAGGCGATTATCATGCCCCCCGAGCCACCGAGCAAATAGCCGATGGCCATGAACAATCCAGTCATGCCAGCCAGCAGCAACGCGGTACGGAAGAAATTCATGCCCTTATTATCCTCTCGATCAGTTTCATGCTTTGGATCGCGATCCAACTTCCTATATGTTAGGCGTGAAAATAAGATTTCAAGACGAAACAGGATCCGTCATGTCCGATCAGGAGAAAGACACCAAGGGCCCGGTCTTCCGCACCGCCGTGGACCACATGCCCCCCGAGCCGGAAACCGAGGAAAAACCGCGCCGCCGGTTTGAGGATTTGCCGCCTGCTGCCCAGCGCGCCTTGCTTGAGGCCGAAGAGCGCCGCAAGGAACGCGATGCCCTCAAGGTGAGCGCGGATCGTCCCGCCGAGGTTGGCGGCAGAGGCGGTCTCGATCCCTCGCGCTATGAAGACTATGAAATCGGCGGTCGCGCCATCGATTTCTAAGCGATGTTAAGGACAAAAAAGAGCGGACAACACATGTTGCCCGCTCAATCCAAGCTCTGACTGTTGCCATCCCGCCCCTAGAGGTCGGAAGACTTGGCCCAGATGTTGATATCTTCATCCTGCGCATATTGATCAATCTCGGCCAGCTCTTCAGCCGTGAAGTCGAGATTCTCGATCACCTTGGCACAATCCAGAACCTGTTCCGGTCGGGACGCCCCGATCAATGCGGTGGTGATGCCTTCATCGCGCAGCACCCAGGCAATGGCCATCTGAGCAAGGGTCTGACCGCGCCGCTTGGCGATGTCATTGAGCTTGTTGAGATTGGCAATCGCCTGTTCCGACACCATGGTCGGCTTGAGCGACTTGCCCTGTGTCGCCCGCGAGCCTTCCGGAATGCCTTTAAGATATTTATTGGTCAGCATCCCCTGTGCGAGCGGCGTGAAGGCGATCGAGCCGACGCCCAGCTCCTTGAGCGTGTCCTTCAGACCATCGCGCTCGACCCAGCGATTGAGCATGTTGTAGGCGGGCTGATGAATGAGACAGGGGGTGCCCAACTCATTGAGGATCCGCACCGCTTCCCGCGTCCGGTCAGATTTGTAGGACGAGATACCCACATAGAGCGCCTTGCCCTGACGAACCAGCGTATCAAGCGCACCCATGGTCTCTTCCAAAGGCGTATCGGGGTCGAAACGATGCGAGTAGAAGATGTCGACATAATCGACGCCCATGCGTTTCAAGGACTGTTCGCAGGACGCGATGAGATACTTACGGCTGCCCCATTCCCCGTAAGGTCCTTCCCACATGTCATACCCCGCCTTGGACGAGATGATCATCTCATCGCGATGCGCGGCAAAATCGGTACGCAGCAGCTCACCGAACGCAGACTCGGCTGAGCCTTTGGGCGGGCCGTAATTGTTGGCCAGATCAAAATGGGTGATGCCACTGTCAAAAGCCGCCCGGCAGATCGCCTGTTTGGTTTTATGCGGTGTATCATCACCAAAATTGTGCCAAAGCCCCAGCGAAACCACAGGAAGTTTCAGGCCTGACTTTCCACAACGGCGGTAAATCATCGTGTCATATCGTTTTTCGTTTGGAACATATGTCATTTGACCGTCCTTTATCTTCCGTGTGTTCGATCATATTGGTTCTTGGCTGGCGATGACCAGCCCTCTAGCGCATCATCCCGAGGCTTGTAGACCTCCATCAACAGCGGATGGCAGTTGGCTGTATCGCTTGAATGTTCCGATGAGCAATCGCCGCCCGGACAGGCGCTCATGACCGCCAGCAGATCAATCTCGGCAAACAGCTCGAGATAGTCGCCAGGGCGCACCGGGCTCTGTTTCATGAAATATTGACCCGTATCGCGCGTGAAACCTGTGCACATGAAGACATTGAGCACATCATGCACCAGCACCTCGGCTTCGATCACACCGAGACCAACGGCATCGCTGAGCGAGCGGATCAGGTTGGAATGACAGCAATGGTGATAATCGCGCCCATTGAGCAGGCGGCCGGTGTAGGGATCACATCGCGTGCCGATCACATCATGCACGGAGGCGCCAAATTCATCGATGCCATACCAGTCAAGCGTGTCCGCAACGATGGTGGCCATGGGCCGCATATAGGGAAATGAGGACCATAGCTGATCCCCGGTCGTCACGTGCGTGCCATGCAGCGCCCGTGTCTTGCCCGAATAGAAGCGCTCGGCAAGATCGGAGCCGCTGAATAGATTGAGATCGCCAACCTGCGGCCCCTCAATGCTGACAATCCTCAGGAAATGCCCTGCCGGGACCTCGATATAGGCGGCTTCACGCGGCGGCACCACCACGTCGCCCACTTTCGTAAGGCCCGATCGCGCTGCTTCATAGAGCGCCATGTCTGGCTTGGGCAGGGTGTCGGTCGGATAACAGATCACCGGTTTGACGGCACGCCGGGCGTCGGCGTCGACGGGGGCAATTTGGGTCATTGCAATACTCTTGAAAGGGAAATCGAAGCTGGAAGGTACTACATTCAGTGTCGCAAAGAACAGCACGAAAATGCAACACCTATCCCGGCACTCAAGACTTGAGCGCCGGGCAAATCATCGTCTAGCTCTTTGGCTCGTACGTCAGTTGGAGCAGAGGGAAGCCAGAATTGGGGTCAGTCACCTGCTTGTTGCCCGTAAACCCATAAGCGGCATAAAACCCGCGACCGATGGAATTATCGACGAAGACTTCAACAACCAGCGCGCCTTTCTCTTCGACGCCCTTGTCAACGAGGGCGCGTCCGATCCCCTTGCCGTGATGCAGCGGGTCGACGAAAAGGCCACCGACGAGATTGTCGAGAAGACCGATGAAGCCAACGACCTTGCCATCGATTTCATAGACCCAGGTTTCGGCCAGATCGAGATAGGTATCGCGGGTCAGCCGCTCGGCCTCTTCCATGAAGTCTGCAGGCAAAAAGGAATGCGCCAGATCACTGGCAGAGCGCCAAAGCGCAATTGCCGCGTCTTTGTCTTCTGATGTAAATTTTCGGATCATTGTATGATGTCCAGACAGTGCCGGAAGGCGCATGGCCAACCGGGCTCGTTATCTTTAAAACTGGGCGCACAGAAACACCCCGCTCGCGACCGGCGCGACCGGATCTTACGTGTTTCATGCCATTGGAAGCGCTTTTGGCTTCGCTCCTCAGCGGGACATCAAAACTCCTGTTTCTTCATCACTGCCTTATTTCATGCACCCTGACACAAGCCTTGTCAACAAACACAAAAACCCGGCGCGAAAGCACCGGGTTTCATGGATTGCAATCAGGAATGCCTACGACGCCAGATCCCTCAGCACATAGTGCAGGATGCCGCCGTTGCGATAATAGTCGAGCTCATCCTCGGTATCGATCCGGCACAGGGTGCTGATTGTCTTCTCGGACCCGTCAGCGAACTTGACGTGGACATCCACATCCTGCCGGGGCTTGAGTTCGGAAAGCCCCAGAATGGTAATCTCCTCATCGCCCTTGATGCCGACCGACTGCCAGCTCTCATCATCCTTGAACTGCAGCGGCAAGACGCCCATACCGACAAGGTTGGAGCGGTGAATGCGCTCAAAGGATTGAACCACCACGGCGCGGACGCCAAGCAGGTTGGTACCCTTGGCCGCCCAGTCACGGGAGGACCCGGTGCCATATTCCTTACCGGCAAAGACGACGAGCGGCGTGCCTTCATCCTTGTAGGCCATGGCGACGTCATACATCGGTTTGACCTCACCATCCTTCATCGAGAAGCCGCCTTCCGTGCCCGGAGCCAGCTGGTTCTTGATGCGGATATTGGCAAAGGTGCCGCGCATCATGATCTCGTGGTTGCCGCGCCGCGAACCGTAGGAGTTGAAGTCCTTGGGTGCCACTTGACGCTCGGTGAGATACCGGCCTGCCGGGGTATCAGGCTTGAAACTGCCCGCCGGAGAAATATGGTCCGTGGTGATGGAATCAAGGAACAGCGACAGAATGCGCGCGCCCTTGATGTCCTCGACAGGTTTGGGCTGCGGGTCCATGCCTTCAAAGTAAGGTGGGTTCTGGACATAAGTCGAAGAGCTATTCCAATTGTAGGTTTCGCTCGGCTCGACTTCGATCTGCTGCCACTTCGGATCGCCCTTGAAGACATCGGAATAGCGGCTCTGGAACATCTCGCGGGTCACGGCCTCGCGCACGATGGTGGCGATTTCCTCGTTGGTCGGCCAAAGGTCCTTGAGATAGACCGGATTGCCCTTGGGATCTTCGCCAATCGGATCCTTGGTGATGTTGATGTTGAGTGAGCCCGCAAGCGCATAGGCCACAACGAGCGGCGGCGATGCTAGGAAGTTCGCCCGCACGTCCGGGTTGACGCGGCCTTCAAAGTTGCGGTTGCCCGAAAGCACCGAGCAGGCCACCAGATTGTTGTCCTGAACCGCTTCGGAAATCTCGGGCGGCAGAGGGCCGGAGTTACCGATACAGGTCGTGCAGCCATAACCAACAAGGTTGAAGCCAAGCGCATCAAGATCGCCCTGCACGCCCGCCTTTTCCAGATAGTCGGTTACAACCTGCGAACCCGGTGCCAATGAGGTCTTGACCCAAGGCTTGACGGAAAGGCCTTTCTCCAACGCCTTACGCGCCACAAGGCCAGCGCCGATCAGAACGGACGGGTTCGAGGTGTTGGTGCACGAGGTGATGGCAGCAATGACCACATCGCCATTGCCCAGATCATGATCACGACCCGCAACCGGCACCCGCTTGTCCAGCTCGTTCGGCTGATTGAACTCGCTCTCCATAGCCTTGGCAAACGCAGTGTCGGCCTCGGTCAGGGCAATACGGTCCTGCGGGCGTTTCGGACCCGAAATGGAAGGAACCACATCGGCCAGATCCAGCGACAGCGTGTCGGTGAAGCTTGGCTCAACGCTGTTTGCGTCGCGGAACATGCCCTGCGCCTTCGAATAGGCCTCGACCAGAGCGACGCGATCACTGTCGCGCCCCGTGACTTCCAGATATTTCAAAGTATCTTTATCGACAGGGAAGAAGCCGCACGTGGCACCATATTCGGGTGCCATGTTGGCGATGGTCGCCTGATCTTCAAGGCTGAGATTATCAAGGCCCGGGCCATAGAATTCGACGAATTTACCAACCACACCCTTTTTGCGCAGCATTTCAACGATGGTGAGCACAAGGTCAGTTGCGGTGGTTCCTTCGGTCATCTCACCACTCAGGCGGAAGCCGACCACTTCCGGGATCAGCATGGTCACCGGTTGGCCGAGCATCGCAGCTTCGGCCTCGATACCGCCAACGCCCCAGCCAAGAACCGCAAGCCCGTTGACCATGGTGGTGTGGCTATCGGTCCCCACAAGGGTATCGGGATAGGCGATGACTTCGCCGTCCTCTTCCTTGGTCCAGACGGTCTGGGCCAGATATTCAAGGTTCACCTGATGGCAAATGCCGGTTCCCGGCGGCACAACGCGGAAATTGTCAAAGGCCTGCTGGCCCCAGCGCAGAAACTCGTACCGTTCGGCGTTGCGCTCATACTCAAGGTCCACATTCTGTTTGAAGGCAAGCGGATTGCCGAAATGATCAACCATCACCGAGTGGTCGATAACCAGATCGACAGGCACCTGCGGGTTGATCTTCTGCGGGTCGGACCCGAGCGTCTTGGAGGCGTCGCGCATCGCGGCAAGGTCAACAACCGCGGGAACGCCAGTGAAGTCCTGCATCAACACGCGCGCCGGACGGTAGGAAATCTCGGCCGAAGATTTGCATTCGACAAGCCATTCAGCACAGGCGCGAATGTCATCGGCGGTCACGGTCCGTCCGTCTTCGAAACGGAGAAGGTTCTCAAGCACAACCTTGAGCGAAAAAGGGAGCTTTGAAACGCCTTCAAGGCCATTCTTTTCCGCCTCGGGCAGGCTGAAATAGGTATAACTTTTGCCATTGACCTCAAGGGTCTTTCTGGCGTTGAAACTGTCGAGAGATTTGGTCACGGCTGATCCAGTCCTTTTGCTTAAACTTGAAACATCAAGGGTCTGTGTGTCGGTCTATCGGGGCAATGCCGACCAGCATTTTGTCAGAGGCCTGCCGGGAAAGACAGCCATACTTTCTAAGGCTGTGCTCAGGCCGCAAGAGCCTCGCAGACGGTCATATTTCTGAACTTCATATAAGGATTGTGCGCGAATTATAAAGTGGCGACAAGAGAATCCCGATCAGACGTGCCCTTGATCGATAGGGCTATCGGCGGGCGCCCTTGAAGCAAAAACGCCTAATAATGCAAGGCCGCACCCCAAAAATGAAAGAGGCGCTGGCCCTACATAATAGGGACACAGCGCCTCTCATTTTCGATATAGACTTTGGGAGCAGATCCCTAGAAGTGAACCGATCTGGCAGCCGCAGGTTTTTCCAGCGGTGGCGAGAATTTCGTCAGATTAATCCCCTCAACGGCGGCCTTATACTCGGTCATGTTCGGTGTCCGCCCAAGGATTGCAGACAGAACCACAACCGGGGTCGACGCGAGCAGGGACTCACCTTTCTTCTCCGAGGAATCCTCCACGACACGGCCCTGGAACAGGCGCGTAGACGTCGCCAGTACGGTGTCGCCCTTTGCTGCCTTTTCCTGGTTGCCCATGCAGAGGTTACAGCCCGGACGCTCCAGATAGAGAATATTCTCATATTCCGTCCGCGCGGTGCTCTTTGGCATCATGTCATCGAACTCGAAGCCCGAATAGTGCTGCAGGATTTCCCAATCACCCTCTGCCTTCAACTCATCAATGATGTTGTAGGTCGGCGCTGCGACCACCAGAGGCGCCTTGAATTCAACCTTGCCGCTTTCCTTTTCGAGATTCTTGAGCATCTGGGCGACGATCTTCATGTCACCCTTATGCACCATGCAGGAACCAACAAAGCCAAGATCCACCTTCTTGTCGCCACCATAGAAGGAAACAGGACGGATGGTATCGTGGGTATAGCGCTTGGATACATCGGCGTTGTTCACATCCGGGTCGGCAATCATCGGCTCGACGATCTGGTCCAGATCAACAACAACTTCGGCGTAATATTTCGCATTGTCATCAGGGGCCAGTGCAGGCTTTTCGCCAGACCGGATCTCGGTGATCCGTGCATCAGCCTTGTCGATCAGACCCTGAAGCGTGCCTGCGTCATTTTCCATGCCCTTGTCGATCATGGTCTGGATGCGGCTCTTGGCGAGCTCCAAAGACCCGATCAGCGTTTCGTCCTGCGAGATGCAGATCGAGGCCTTGGCCTTCATCTCCGCGGTCCAGTCGGTGAAGGTGAAGGCCTGATCGGCAAGCAAGGTGCCGATATGCACTTCGATCACCCGGCCCTGGAAGACGTTCTCGCCAAACTGCTTGAGCATCTGGGCCTGCGTCGCATGCACAACATCGCGGAAATCCATGTAATCGGCCATGGAGCCCTTGAAGGTCACCTTGACTGACTGAGGGATCGGCATGGTCGCTTCACCGGTCGCCAGCGCAAGCGCCACGGTTCCGGAATCGGCCCCAAAGGCAACGCCCTTGGACATGCGGGTGTGCGAATCGCCGCCGATGATGATCGCCCAGTCATCCACGGTTATGTCGTTGAGCACCTTGTGGATCACGTCCGTCATGGAGTGATAGGAGCCCTTCGGGTCACGCGCGGTGATCAGACCAAAGCTGTTCATGAATTTCATCAGCTTCGGAATGTTCGCCTGCGCCTTCAAGTCCCAGACCGATGCCGTGTGACAGCCGGACTGATAGGCACCATCAACCGTTGGTGAAATCACCGTTGCGGCCATCGATTCCAGTTCCTGCGCGGTCATCAGACCGGTTGTATCCTGAGAGCCGACAATATTGACCTTCACGCGCGCATCGGACCCGGCATGCAGCACAGTGTCCTTGTCCACGCCAACGGCATTGCTGTTAAAGATCTTCTCGACCGCCGTCAGGCCCTGCCCTTCGATGGACACCTCTTTGGACGGAGCGAACACAGGCGCTGCCTCAACGCCAAGGGTTTCAGCGGCAAACGTCTGCAGTTTCTTGCCAAAGACCACCGGGTAGGAACCACCAGCCTTCATGAACTCGACCTTCTGCGGCGTGAAGGACGCAGAAATGTCAGCCAGCTCATTGTCGCCTTCATACAGCGTCTTGGTCTTGGTGTTGATGGTCAGAACCTTGCCGGTTTCGACGGAATAGACCTGCTCCAGAACCGGATCGCCGCTCTCATTGAGCACGACCTTGCCGTCGGAATCAGTTTTCTTGACCCAGTTCTTCAGATCAAGCCCGATACCGCCCGTCACATCGACCGTGGTCAGGAAGATGGGCGAAATGCCGTTGGTGCCGGCAACGACCGGCGCGATGTTGACGAAAGGAATGTAGGGGCTAGCTTGTTTGCCTGTCCAGAGCGCCACGTTGTTGACACCAGACATGCGCGAAGACCCGACACCCATGGTGCCTTTCTCGGCGATCAGCATCACACGCGCTTCGGGATGCTTTTTCTGCAAGGCCTGAATCTCGGCCTGCGCTTCAGGCGTAATCATGCACTTGCCGTGCAATTCGCGGTCAGAGCGGGAATGCGCCTGATTGCCCGGCGACAGAAGGTCGGTCGAGATGTCCCCTTCAGCAGCGATATAGGTGACGACTTTGATCTCCTCATCAAGCTCTGGCAGCTTGGTGAAGAATTCAGCCTTGGCATAGCTTTCCAGAATATCTTTGGCAATCGGATTGCCGCCCTCAAAGGCCACCTTGATGCGGTCCATGTCGGCTTCATACAGATAGACCTGCGTTTTCAAGACTTCGGCAGCCTCAGTCGCAATCGAGGCATCATCGCCAAAGGCAAGATCGATCAACACCTTGATCGAAGGACCGCCCCGCATGTGAGCCAGCAGCTCAAAAGCAAAGCTTGGCGTGATTTCCTTGACATCGGCCTTGCCAAGAATGATCTCTTTGAGGAACTCGGCCTTCGCACCCGCCGCACTGGTCGTGCCCGGCAGGGTATTGTAGATGAAGAAGTTGAGGGACTCGGCCCGATGCTCGTTGTCCTGATCCCTGATTTGAGCAATGATCTCGTTCAACAGCGCTGCATCATCAATGGGCTTGGGGTGCAACCCCTGAATTTGCCGAGTTTCGATCTCGTCTAGATAGTCTGTATATAAGCTCATGTTGGTCCCGACCATTGGTTATCCATTCAGCCTGACATCCGAGCACGCCGGTTTTTTGCGAGCAGAAACAGGCCATTTGGCTGTCGTCGTAAATTAAATCATGACGACTTGCAATATATTCTACAGTAGCAGGCTGGTTGGACCAGCCCGGCGCCCGGCCGAAAGTGCAGCAAATCTGCCACGTCCATCTGGCGTGGGCCTGAGAAGGCATCGCGATAAGCTTAGCACGCCAACGAGGATAGTCTGCAAACTTCTTTTGCCTTTGCGCCCCATCGACGATAGAGATAAAACCATCTCGGAACAGGGCCGTCGAATGCTGCCAAAACCAGCCAAGGGCAAATCGCCATGCAGTTGATCGTTGAGGGATTGGGATGCACAAGGAGCGGCAGGCCCGTGCTCGACCACATCAGCTTTACGCTTGATGCGGGCAAGGCACTCGTCGTCACCGGCCCCAACGGTATCGGCAAGTCATCCCTGCTGCGAACCCTGGCCGGGCTGGTCCGCGCCCATTCTGGCGGCATGCATCTTGAAGGCGGAGACGGAGAACTCAGCGTCGGCCAGCAAGCCCATTATTTCGGCCATGCCGACGCCATCAAACCCGCCCTCAGTCTCAAGGAAAATCTCCATTTCTGGCGCGCATGGTACGGCAATCCCGCAAGATCTCCCTTTCAGGCCCTCAAGGAAGTGCACCTGGAGGATCTCATCGACATGCCTGCGGCCTATCTGTCGGCAGGTCAGCGCCGTCGCCTGTCGCTGGCCAGACTTTTGGTCTGCCACCGTCCCCTCTGGCTGCTCGATGAGCCCACTTCAGCGCTCGACACTGCCTCTGAAAAGAGGCTCGAGATTCTGATGGCCGAGCATTTGCAGGAAGGCGGCATGATCATTGCCGCAACCCATGCCCCGCTTGGCCTCATCAACCCCGACAAGCTCCATCTTGGTCACCACGCCTCTGAAGACACGGGCGAAGATCACGAGGAGACGATCCAATGAGCGCAATGGGTGCACTGTTCATTCGTGACATGAAGCTGTCTGTCCGCGTTGGTGGCGGCGCATTGATGGGCGTGCTCTTCTTCCTCATCGTGGTCACCGTCTTCCCCTTTGCCGTTGGCCCAGACCTCAATCTGCTCGCCCGCCTTGGCCCGGCCATTCTCTGGATCGGCGCCCTGTTGGCAACGCTTCTGAGCCTCGACCGTCTTTTTCAGGCCGATCAGGAAGATGGAACCCTCGACCTTCTGTTGCTTGGGGATCATCCCGTCGAGTTGATGGTACTGGTCAAATGTGCCGCGCAATGGGTCTCCACCGGACTGCCGCTCGTCATTGCCACCCCGGTTCTCTCGCTGTTCCTCAATCTGGAGCCGATTGGCGTAGCAGCCGTGACCGCCACCTTGCTGGTGGGAACTCCGGCGCTCACCCTGATCGGTGCCATCGGTGCCGCGCTTACTGTCATTCTGCGTCGCGGCGGACTGCTTCTGTCCATCCTCATTCTGCCGCTGACCATCCCGATCCTGATTTTCGGCGTCAGCGCGTCGGTTGGCGCGATCACGGACCCGGCTCCCTTTGACACACCGTTCTACTTTCTTTGCGCCATCTCCCTGTTGTCGCTCATTCTGGGACCGGTTGCCGCAGCAGCCGCCCTTCGCAGCGCACAGGAATAGCCCGGAAAGACCGAGACTTCGGGAGCCGTTGCTTACGAAATCGTAATCTCCCAAACTGAAAACTCGTGATATTGGTCAAGGCAACCTGCATGCTTACGCCATAATCATGTGTCACTTAGCCAGCCTGTCGCTGACCAGACCGCCGGACCGTGTCACAAAAGGCGAAACACAAAGCATGCGTTGCGCCGCTGGGTGCAACTGACCAACTGAATGTCGAGGACAGGGCATGAGTGCCACAGAGAAAAAATCCTTCAGTCTTTGGGATCTGGCAAACCCAACCCGCTTTCTGGCGATTCTCGACAGGGTGATGCCCTGGTTGATCGGCCTGACGGTTCTGCTCTTTGCCATTGGGCTTTATCTGGTCTGGTTCAAAGCGCCGGACGACTACCAGCAGGGCGCGACCGTCAAGATCATGTTCATCCATGTCCCCGCCGCCTGGCTGGCCATGTTTGCTTATATGATGATGGCCATTTCCTCGCTCGGAACCCTCGTCTGGAAGCATCCTCTCGCCGACGTTTCGGCCAAATCGGCTGGTCCCTTGGGCGCTGCCTTCACCTTCATCTCGCTGGTGACCGGTAGCCTCTGGGGCAAACCGATGTGGGGCACCTATTGGGTCTGGGACGCGCGCCTGACGTCGATGCTGATTCTTCTCATCATCTATCTGGGACTGATGGCCCTGTGGCGCGCCATCGAGGATCCGATCCGCGCAGGCAAGGCCGCTGCAATCCTGACGCTGGTAGGCACCATCATCATTCCGATCATCAAATTCTCGGTGGACTGGTGGAGCACGCTGCATCAACCGGCCAGCATCATCACGATGGAAGGCCCCAAGGTCCACATCTCGATCCTGATACCGCTTCTGGTCATGGCGGTCGCCTTCACCGCACTGTTCACCACGCTGCATCTCAAGGCGATGAAAAACGAGATCCTGCGCCGCCGCATTCGTTCCATGCAGATGCAGGCCGCCCGCAAGGGTGCTGGCAGCAAATCCGCATCAGGCAGCAAGATCTCTGCAGGGCAAAGCCCTGTGGGAAGCCAGTAGGCACCAGAAGGGAAAAGATCATGGAACACTACACAGGCTTCATCCTCTCTTCCTACGGCATGACCGCTGCCGTCGTCGCAATCCTCATCATCTGGGTGATCTGGGACGGCAAGCTTCAGGCCCGGGCGCTGGCCGAACTGGAAGCGCGCGGTATTCGCCGCCGCTCCGAGAAACCGGCAACACCATCAGACAAGGGCGCAACCGACCCCTCTGCCAACTGATATCAGGACGATACATCCATCATGAGTGACACACCCAATCCCTCTTCCACATCCAACGACTCGCAGGATGCCGGGGATGAAGAGACGGAAACGAAGAGCCGCTTCAACGTTCTGATTCTGCTTCCGCTGGTCGTTTTTCTCGCACTGGCCGGTCTGTTCATGTGGCAGATGGCGAGCGGCACGAACCCGAACCTCGTCCCGTCCGTTCTCATCAACAAGCCCGCTCCGCAGTTCGACCTTGAGCCGCTGGATGCCAGCTTCGGCATCCGCACGCCCGATGGCGGCCCCATATCCGGCTTCGACACCGAAAGCTTCAAGGGCAACGTTTCCGTGGTCAATGTCTGGGCCTCCTGGTGTCCGACCTGCCGAGACGAGCATCCGCTGCTGCTCAAGATGACCGAGGACAACCGCTTCGATCTGATCGGGCTTGCCTACAAGGACGAACAGGCCAACTCGGCTCGTTTCCTTGAGAACCACGGCAATCCGTTTGACAAGGTGGGGATGGACATCTCGGGCCGTGTTGGCATCGACTGGGGTGTTTATGGCGCACCAGAAACCTTCATCGTCGACCGGAACGGCATCATTCGCTACAAGCACATCGGTGCCCTGACGCCTCAGTCTCTGCAAGCATCCTTTTTGCCCAAGCTTGAGGAAATTCTCGCCGAGAAATGAATGCGATACCCACACCGATTTAAATCAGAAGGGCCCACAGAGGGCCCTTTTTCTTTGAACCGACCGCGCTCCAACCGCGTCCAATGACAAGACACCAAACGCGCACTGGAGCTTCGCATGCGATCGATTCTGCCCATCGTCATCTGTCTGGGATGTCTCCTTGCCATCACCTACCCCGCCTTTGCCATGGACAAGGGGAAGCAGCCGAAAACCACGATCAAGCGCTGCATCAAGGCCGACAAGCAAAGCTGCACCCAAAGGGCCGGTCAACGAAAATCCCGTGGCCAGCTCTATGAATTGGGCCAGATCTATGAATTGGGACTGCCAAAAGGCAACAGGGATGGCCGCACGCGAAAACGCATCAAGATCAAGTGATGGCGAACCGCCTACTCGTCATCCGGTGCATAGCGGGTGAGCAGCGGCATCTGGAACGCCCCGAACACCATGGTCAGGGGCATCACGCCGAAGACCTTGAAATTCACCCAGATGTCGGTCGAGAAATTCCGCCAGATCACCTCGTTGATGAGCGCCAGCACAAAGAAGAATACCCCCCAGCGCATGCTGAGAATCCGCCAGCCTTCCGCATTGAGCTGAAAGACCGAATCGAACACATAGCCCAAGAGGCTCTTGCCGAAAAACAACCCGCCCAGAAGGATTGAACCAAACAGCAGATTGACGATCGTTGGCTTCATCTTGATGAAGGTGTCATCCTGCAGATAGAGGGTAAGACCACCAAAGATGCAGACCACACCCCCCGAGACCATGGGCATCACCGGCAGCTTGCCGAACTTGATGCGCGACAGGACCAGCGAGATCAGCGTCGCAACCATGAACAGGGCCGTGGCGATGAAGATCGACTTCATGCCCTCCAGAAAGGGCACCCATCTGGCAATCATGTCCCCTTTTGCGTTGGCAAAGAAGAAGACTGCAAGAGGCCCAAGCTCCAGCGCCAGTTTCAGCACCTGCCCCTTTTCGAGTTGAGGCTCGGCGGATTGATCAGTGGACTTTTCGTTCGGGCTCATGAAACTCTTCACCTTGGCAAGCTTGGTGCAAATAAACGTCCCGGCTCCCGGGCCATCAACGGCATGAATTCGGTGTATATCAGGCGTCCGCCAGACCAGCAATCGCGCGCGCGAAATCTCTCGACTGGAACGGCTCCAGATCCTCGACCCGCTCGCCCACGCCAATGAAATGAACCGGCACCTTGTGCTTGGCCGAAATGGCGACCAGAATGCCGCCGCGCGCCGTGCCATCAAGCTTGGTCATGACCAGCCCCGTCACGCCCGCCATCTTGGTGAAGACCTCCACCTGATTGAGCGCATTCTGGCCCGTGGTGGCATCAAGCACCAGCAACACCGAATGCGGCGCCTCCGGGTCGTGCTTCTTGATCACGCGCACGATCTTTTCCAGCTCGGCCATCAGTTCGGTCCGGTTCTGCAAACGGCCAGCAGTGTCGATCATCAACACGTCCATGCCCTGCGCCTTGGCATCCTGCATGGCGTCATAGGCAAGCCCGGCAGCATCCGCTCCCACGTCGCGCGCGATCACCGGCGCCCCTGTGCGCTCGCCCCAGATCTTGAGCTGGTCGATGGCAGCGGCCCGGAAGGTATCTCCTGCGGCCAGCATCACCTTCTTGCCCTCGTCACCGAGCTTTTGCGCCAGTTTGCCGATGGTGGTGGTCTTGCCCGCACCATTCACCCCGATCATCAGAATCACGTGAGGGCCATTGTCGGGCTTGGTAATCTCAAGCGGCTTTGCAACAGCGGACAGCACCTTGTCGACCTCATCGGCGAGAATCTCCTGCACTTCGAGATTGCTGACTTCCTTGTTGTAACGCCCCTCAGACAGACGATCCGTGATCGTCATGGCCGTTTCAACACCGAGATCAGCCTGAATGAGGATGTCTTCAAGCTCTTGGATCGTGTCGTCATCAAGCTTGCGCTTGGTAAAGATCGAACTTATGCCCTCACCGAGCGCCCCGGATGAGCGTGATAGTCCCTGTCTCAGTCGCTCGAACCAGGACAGTTTCTTCTCAGGCGCAGGTTCAGGTTCCGGCTGAGAAACCGCTTGGGTCAGCGGCTCCGGCTGAGGCTCTACCACGACGGGCGCATCAAAGGCTTCAGCCTCGATCGCATCATCAGACGGCGAGTCTTCGGACACGGCATCCTTCACCAAAGCGTCCTCTAGAACCGGTTCCGACAAGGATTGGGACTTAGGCTCAGAATAGGACTCGGGCTCAGAATGGGACTCCGGCTCAGCCTCGGCAACAGAAGAGTCCTCGGCCTTTTCTTCCTCGGCTCCCTCGGGCAATGCATCGTCCGGCTTGGTCTGTGCTTCGTCTTTCGAGGATCCGAACAGAAAACGCGATAACCGTCCCTGTTTAGCCATGATCCTGCTCCTTTCAATTCGAGCAATATCCGCGATCATTCAATCGCGGCAATAGTATGCGCCACCAGTGCTAAGCGCCATCCGGTCATTCCTCAAACCGGCCCGAACAAAAGTTCGGCGGCGTCTCAAAGCCCCACGGCCATCAAATGGCGATGGGTTGCGTCGACGATGCGGGCCGGTACGATCTCACCCGGCGCTCCGGTCGTGATTTCGGTCAGCGTGAACTGCTCGGTGCGGGCAAGACCGTTGCGCTCCACAAGCAATTGCACCTTCTGGCCCACCTGATCGTTGAGATGACGGGCAAGTGCCGCATCCCCTGCTTCGCGCAGCCGCGCAGCCCGCTCGCGGATCACCGGTCCCTTGACCGCAGGCATCCTTGATGCCGGTGTACCGGGTCTGGCCGAGAATGGAAAGACATGCAAATGGGTCAAGCCGCATTCCTCGACAATATCGAGGCTGCGCTGGAACATCTCTTCGGTTTCCGTCGGAAAGCCAACGATAATATCCGCCCCGAACACCATGTCGGGCCGCAGAGCACGAACATCATTGCAGAATTTGATCGAATGATCCCGGTCATGCCGCCGCTTCATGCGCTTGAGGATCAGATTGTCCCCCGACTGCAAGGACAGATGCAAATGCGGCATAAGACGCGCGTCATTGGCAATCGCGTCCATCAGATCGGGATCGGCTTCGACCGAGTCGATGGACGAGATACGCAAGCGCTCAAGCGCGGGCACATGTTTGAGGATCGCCTTGACCAGAGCACCAAGCTTCGGCGTTCCGGGCAAGTCCGCTCCGTAGGAGGTGATATCCACCCCGGTCAGCACAACCTCGCGATAGCCATTGTCCACGAGCTTGGCGATTTGATCGACAATCGGCCCCATGGCAACAGAGCGGGAATTGCCCCGCCCGAAGGGAATGATGCAGAAGGTGCAGCGATGATCACAACCGTTCTGGATCTGAACGAAGGCCCGCGCGCGACCCTCCAGTCCGTCAATCAGATGCAGCGCTGTCTCGCGCACGCTCATGATGTCATTGACGCGGATCTTCTCTGGCGCGGGAACGCCAAAGTCCGGCACGGATTTGTAGCTTTCCGATTTCAGCTTGTCGTCATTGCCAAGAACCAGATCCACCTCGTCCATTTCGGCGAATCGTTCCGCCTCGGTCTGGGCGGCGCAACCGGTGACGATGATCCGGGCATCGGGATTCTCGCGTTTGGCCCGGCGGATCTGCTGGCGCGCCTGACGCACCGCTTCTCCCGTCACCGCGCAGGTGTTCACCAGAATGGCGTTCTCAAGGCCAGCTTCGCCAGCCTGCTTTTTCATGACTTCGGATTCGTATGTGTTCAGCCGACATCCGAAGGTTAAAACCTTGATGGTCATATCCGCTTACCCCGCACTGCCGTCTGGAAGCCTTAGCCAGCTCAGATCATCAAGATTGATCTGGCCAGCATATTCAAGCTCCGTTCCACCGGTCATCAGAATATGATCGTCGCCCTCGCGCCATTCGATGGTGAGATCCCCACCCGGCAAATGCACCAGAACCGTCCGATCACAAAGCCCGATCCGATAGGCCGCGACCGCCGCCGCACAGGCCGCCGTGCCGCAAGCCCGCGTCAGACCGACACCCCGTTCCCAGACCTTCAGAGTTAATTCACCCTTGTTGTGGATCTGAGCCAGCGAGACGTTGGCGCGCTCGGGAAAGATCATGTGATTTTCCAGCATCGGGCCGTTCAGCTCGAGCTGATAGCTCTCGACATCATTCTTGACCCAGAAAATCGCGTGCGGATTGCCGACATTGACCACAGACGGAGTATGAAGGATCGGCGCATCGATCGGCCCGATCTGCAACTCGATGGCGCGCGTATCCTCGAAAGGCTCGGCCAGAGGGATATCCTGCCAGCCGAATTTCGGCACGCCCATATCGACGCTCACCCGATCAGGGTGACCGGTATCACGCGCATTGAGGATGCCGACAACGGTTTCGATGGAGACCGCCGGTCGGCCGGTGTCATCCATCAAAAGCCGCCCGATACAGCGCGTGGCGTTGCCGCAGGCTTCCACCTCGCCGCCATCCGCGTTGTGAATGCGCATGAAGACATCCGCCCCACTGTTTGATGGCTCAAGCGTGATGAACTGATCGCATCCCGGCCCTGTCTCATGGCTAGAAAGCACGCGCACGGCATCGGCCCCCAAATGGGGCTTGGTCTTTCGGGCATCGATCACGATAAATTCGTTGCCAAGACCATTCATTTTCAGAAACTGCACATGCGAGGCCATCGAAGCGAGCCAATCCGGTATTTCGCGTGAAGGGTGAAAGAAATGTCGCGTCCATTCGCGCCATCATTCGCCCTATATGGCGAAGTTCTGCGCAAATTTCCAGCCTTTTCGGCAGATTGCCTCAAGCGTGGCGCAACGAGGCAGGACTCCTACAGCAAAAGCCGCGAAAGGACAATCCCTTCCGCGGCCTGATTCGAGCTGTCGTTGTGATCTTGGCTTACTTGAGACCAGCCATCATCACCTTGGACAGGCGCGCGGCAAATTCCGCCGGATTGCTTGGATGCTCCCCGTCCAGAATGAGCGCCTGATCAAGCAGCAAATGCGCCCCGTCTTCGAGCGACGCTTTGTCCGAAGCGCCTTCGAGTTGATGGGCGAGCGAACGCACCAGACCGTGATCAGGGTTGATCTCCAGGATCGGCTTCAATCCCGCATCCGCACCCTTCTGGCTACGCATCAGCTTCTCGAACTGGCGATCAGGGCCAAACTCAGGCGCAATGATGCAAACCGGGCTGGTTGCAAGGCGCGACGAAATGCGGACATCGGAGACCGCATCGCCCAGCACGTCCTTGACGAAGGTCACAAGCTCGGCAACGGAGCCCTGTTCCTTAGCCTTGTCTTCCTCGCTCTTGTCTTCCTCGGCATCCTCGGTGACCTTCTCGATGGCGTCGAGATCGGCACCGCCCTGGCTGACAGACTTGAAGCTCTTGCCATCAAAACCGAGCGCCGTCTGCACCCAGAAGGTATCAACGGCATCAGACAGAAGAAGCACTTCCACATCGCGGGCCTGATAGCCTTCGAGCTGCGGGCTGGCCAGAATGGCCTCCTTGCTGTCGCCAAGCGCATAATAGATCGAGGTCTGGTTATCCTTCAGATCTTCGACATATTGCGCCAGCGTACGGCTTTCGCCCTTGGTGGTATCGAACCGGACGAGCTTGAACAGTTGATCCCTCCGCTCGGGATCCTCATAAAGGCCTTCCTTCAGCACCGCACCAAAAGCTTCCCACACGGAGGCAAACGTGTCCGCATCCTTGTTGGCAAGCTTTTCGAGCTCAGAGAGGATGCGATTGGTCACACCCTTGGAAATGGCGGTAAGGATCGGGTTGTCCTGCAGCATCTCGCGGGAAATGTTGAGCGGAATATCCTCGCTGTCGACGATCCCGCGCACAAAACGCAAGTAGGCCGGAACCAATTCCGCATCATCGGTGATGAACACCCGGCGCACATAAAGCTTGATGCGGCCCTTGCGGTTGGGGTCGAACAGATCGAACGGCTTGTGCTCGGGCACAAAGGCAAGAACGTTGTATTCAGTGCGCCCTTCGGCGCGGTAGTGGATCGTCAGCGCCGGATCATCGAACTGGCCCGAGCTATACTGATAGAATTCCTTGTACTGCTCTTCGGTGATGTCCGATTTTGACTTGGTCCAGAGCGCGGAGCCGTCCGTCAGCTCGTCTTCTTCCAAAGACTTGGTCTCGTCGTTGATCTGCAACAGCCGGATCGGCACCGGTACGTGAGAGGAGTAGTCGCGAACAACGCGGCGGATGTTCACCGCATCGGCAAAGCTCTTTTCCTCTTCTTTCAGGTGCAGCACGATCTTGGTGCCACGCGGCAGCGCATCCTCATCGCTCGCCTGAGAAAGCTCATAGGAGCCATTACCATCGGACACCCAGCGCCATGCCTCCGCATCACCGGCCCGGCGCGAGACCACCTCGACCTTGTCAGCGACCATGAAGGCGGAATAGAAGCCAATGCCGAACTGGCCAATCAGCGCCGAACCGTCGTCACCGCTACCAAGCTGTTCAAGGAAGGCACGAGTGCCAGACCGGGCAATGGTGCCCAGATTGTCAATCAGCTCGGCCTTGTTCATGCCGATGCCATTGTCGGCAACGGTCAGGGTCCCGGCCTCACCGTCCGGCGACAGGATGATCTTGAAGTCGGGATCATCCTTGATCAGGTCAGAATTGGTCAGCGCCTCGTGGCGCAGTTTCTCGCAGGCATCGGCCGCGTTGGAAATCAACTCGCGAAGAAAGATGTCCTTGTTGGAATAAACCGCATGCACCATCAAATGGAGCAAACGGGAAACCTCGGCTTCGAAAGAATGCGTTTCGGCTTCAGGTACCGCCTGTTGCGTTTGATCCGTCATGAATAGGCCCTTCCCTTGCTGCGCGGCCCAAAACGGGCGCGCACTTTACTTGAATTTGATCGTCGCTGATCCAGAGCGTTTCATTGCTGCCTTGTTTCAAGGCGGCATGACAACGCTCCCATTACAATCCGTCCGTCGGCGCTAGAGCATAAACAATACACTCACGCCGATTTGATCGTCGCTGATCTAGCAACGCAACTGCAAGCTTTCAAGTACGGCATGGCGCGAAAGAGGCAAAAAAAACGGGATGCCGCGAAGGCACCCCGATAAGGAGCTGTTGGGATGTTGACACGCTTGAAAGTACGATCGGCAATAAATCCTGACGAGCCGATCAAGCACATGCCCTGTTGAAACCCTGTCGATGGCTGTGACAGGAACAGGACAAAGAGCCCGGCTGATGCGGTCTGATCAAAGGGGGGCAGGAGCAGACACTTACCAATCAGCCTATACCACGAGGCAACGATATATATATTGGTCCACCGGCATGGCGTTCCAAGGGCTGAAATGAGGCAATTGTGTGATTTTTCATTACAAATCAAGGCAATGTATCCCCTTGTCTGTCTCGCCAGAAACCTTTCCCTTGCGACCAGATCGACGATCGGCTTGCCAAGCGTACTTTTTGCGGCAATCATGGTTTCTACCTGTCAGCACCAAGACGCGCAGGTCGTTGGCTCCCTCGAACACCACAAGGAGGATCGCTTGCTCGATAATGCAGATGAAAGTGTGACTGAACTGGCAAGTCTGCGCCCTGCCACAACCATCATCCACTCCGGATCTCAGCCCCGCCCACCGGCCCAGATCTGTTTTGATCGCAAGGAGTTGATGACGATCCTCAACGCCTATGGACGCATGGTGGCAGCAGGAGAATGGCGCGACTACTCCATCGACACCTTGAAGGATCGGGCGATCTTTTCCATCTATCGACGAACAAGCGAGATGCCGATCTACCGCATCGAGAAAAACCCAAAACTGGCCCGCAAGCAAGGAGCCTACAGCCTGATCGCGCAGCAGGGGCAGATTCTCAAACGCGGTCAGGACCTCGGCACGATCATCAAGCTGCTTAATCAGAAGATGCTCAAGGTCGTGAAGAGCTGAGTAGCTCGAAGAACCGGTTTTTCTGCACTCTCCACCCCCATATATAAGGGGCAAACGAAAAAAGCCGCCCCGAATGGAGCGGCTTCTTACCGATTCTGATATCAGTGCCAGCTGGCGATTAATTGCGATTGCCGAACAGCTGCAGCAACATGATGAACAGGTTGATGAAGTCCAGATACAGACGCAGGGCACCCATGATGGCTTTTTTGCCCATGGTGTCGGCGCTGTCGCCTTCGTAATACATTTCCTTGATCTGCTGGGTGTCATAAGCCGTGAGGCCTGCAAAGACCAGCACGCCGATCACGGAGATAGCAAAAGCCATGGCGCTCGAGGCAAGGAAGATATTGATGATCGACGCAATCACGATGCCGATCAGGCCCATCATCAGGAAGCTACCCCAACCCGAAAGGCTTTTCGTCGTGGTGTAACCATAGAGGCTGAGACCAGCGAAGGAAGCCGCGGTGATGAAGAAAACCTGCGTAATGGACGTCTGAGTGAAGACAGCAAAGATCGAGCTAAGCGACACACCCATCAGGGCGGCATAAACCCAGAACACCATCTGGGCCGTGCTGGCACTCATTTTCTGGATGCGGAAGCTCAGGAACAACACCATGGCGAATGGTGCGAACATGACGACATATTTCAAAGGGCTGTTGAACAGGGTCGCACCGAACTGGGTGACACCAACAACGCTGCCGCCTTCCTGAACGAAGGCCATCGAAAAGATGCCGTAGGCAAACACGCCGGTTACACCGAGCGCGATGGCCATATAGTTATAGACCTTGAGCATGTAGCTGCGCAGGCCCTGATCGATACGCGCCATTTCGGCAGCGCGGCCGCCAAGATGTGCGCTCTGACGGAAATCATTTGACATGGTTTCTCCTCACAAAACTCAAAAGTTCCAACGGTTTGGCTCGCACCCGAATGATCATTCCATAATCGGGCTGCGGCGACCGCAGTGTTAAAGACATAGTTTCAACTGATTATATGGTCAGGAGGCCATAGAAGCTCAAGTCCTTTTTGCCAACTTTAATGAATTCCGACTTAAATTTTTTGTCATCAGTGGAACTCACTGAACAAATTGGACCTATTCGAAGGTTTTCCGGGCTGAAAAGATCGTAAATCTTAACAAGCATTAACAATTACAAAGCGAAATCAACCTCTAGTCTATGAGGTATTTCTAAATAACCTGCAACTGCCACAGTCCCCGCTTTACACATGCGTGCTCGAAAAGCGACTTGAAGGGCCACCTCATCACATCAATGGCCAGCCCGTATCGTGACCATCGACGAAGGATGACACATTTTGATGGCCAAAATCCGACCGAGTGCAAAAAAAGACTATCCGGTCCGCAAAATCCGGGCAGGCTTCCGGTTCAGGCTCGACCAGGTCCCCAACAACCCCAGTATGATCGTTACCACCATGGCAACGAGCACAGCGACAATCGAGGCAACCGGCTGCCAGGCAAAGGACATCTCCATCACCTCGGTAATCACCAGAAAGGCTGCTACATGACCGATAACAAGCGCGAAGATCGCCGTGGTGAACCCGAGCATGCCATATTCAAGACAATAGGCGGTCAGCACCTGAGCGCGGCTCGCCCCCAGTGTCTTGAGGATCACCGCATCGTAAATGCGCTCGCGCTGCCCTGCAGCCAAGGCACCTGCCAACACCAGAATGGATGCAATGACAGCCAGTGACGACGCGGCGCGCATGCCCCACGCGAGCTGGCGCACCAGATCATTGACCCGTTCCAGCGCTTCGCCAACACGCACAGTGGTCACGGCCGGGAAGTCCTCGATCACAGCCTTCATGATCCCCGATTCTTTGGATCGCAAAGCGTCCGCCGTCTCGCCCGGCTGATCAGGAAGCGCCAGGGTCGCCAGATGGGCATGCGGCGCCCCGGCGAAAGTGTTGGGCGAGAAGACCATCACGAAATTGATCCCCAGTGATTGCCACTCCACCGTCCGGACATTGGCCAGTTCCGCTTCGATTGTCCGCCCGAGCACATTGACCGTGATCTTGTCGCCGATGGAAAGATTGAGTTCCTCGGCAATTTCCGCGTCAAACGACACCAGAGGCTTGCCGGAGTAATCCTCAGGCCACCAGTCACCACCGACGATCTTGGAATTCTCCGGAGGCACCGCCGAATAGGTGATGCCGCGATCCCCGCGCAACACCCAGCGGGCCCCTTCTCCGGCTTCATACTCACTGGTGGGTATGCCCTTGAGCGAAGTGATGCGTCCCCGCAACATCGGCACCCGTTCGCGCTCGCCACCCGGAGCCAGACTATCGAGACGTGCCTCGAAGGCATCCACCTCGCTGTTCTGGATGTTGACGAAAAAGAAGTTCGGCGCCTGATCCCTGAGCGTTCCGGTCAGTTGCTGCCGCAAATTGAGGTCAATGAGGACCAGTGTCACCAAAAGGCTGAGCCCCAGTCCGAGCGACAAGGCCACCGATGGGGTCAATGCGCCGGGTCGATGCAGATTGGCCACCGCAAGACGCGGCACCACCCGGCGGATACGCGGCATGTGTCGCGCCCCCAGCATGATCGCAAAGGCAATAAGCCGCAACAGACCGAACACCACCACCATGCCAGCCAGAAAGCTTGCTGAGACCCAGAGTTCTTCGGACGTGGCCAGAACGAGACCGACAAGCAGAAGGCCAAGTCCGGCCATGATCAGCCAGTCTGTTTTGGTGGCACGGGTGCGCACCGGCGCAATCTGGTCGCGAAACAGCGCCGTCGCGGGAATGGAACGCGCCCGAAGCAGCGGCCGCATCGAAAACAAAAGCGCCGCCAGAACACCGAACAGAGCCGCAATGCCCAGCTGGGCTGGATGGAACAACGAGGCGGAAAGCGGCAGATTGGCTGGCAGAAGAGCCGCCAGAATGAAGGGCACGATCGCAGCAAAGACAAGACCGATGGCGATCCCGATCAGCGTGATGATCAGGATCTGCGCAAGATAGATCTCGACGATAAGCCAGCTCGGCGCGCCAAGGCATTTGTAGCTGGCGATGGTTGCCTGACGCGAAGCGACAAACGCCCGCACTGCGTTGGCGATCCCCACCCCGCCGGTGATCAGGGACGCAAGGCCAACCAGCACCAGAAAGGCGGCAAAGCGTTCGATGTTGCGCGACAAGCCTTGTGCTGCATTGGCGCGCGAGCGAACACGCCAGCCATTGTCCGGATAGGCTTCGCGGATCTGTTCGATGACACCATTCACGGCCTGAAGGTCCGGATTGCCCGGCATGGCAAGCCGCGTCGTCCAGCGAACAATGGCACCGGGCTGCAACAGCTCCGTGCCATCAAGATCCTCCAGTTTCATCAACACAGGCGGTCCGAAGGCGACTCCGCCGGCCAACTCGTCCGGCGCAAAGGTGACAACATCACCGATTTTGAAGCGTTTCACGCCGATCACCAGATCATCACCGATAGAAAGCCCCAGACGCTCAAGCAACATCGGATCAGCCAGCACTTCTCCGTCGGACAGGGCAGTATTGTTGCGGGTCTCAAGAGTGCCAACAAGGGGATAGGCGTCATCAACGGCCTTCACCTCGATCAGCATCTGCTGGGAAGCATCTGCGGTCCGGGCCATGGCCCTCAGGGTGGCCAGATCCCCAAGACGCCCGAACTGCGACAGGTAAGCGCGCTGATCGTCTTTGATACGGGTGTGAATGGCCGAAAGGGAAATATCACCCCCGAGGATTTCGCTGCCGCGCTCCTCAAGGCCGCCGGTCAGCGCCTTTGACGCAGAGCCGACCCCGCCGATCGCCGCAACGCCAAGCGCGATACAGGCCAGAAAAATATAAAAGCCCGCCAACCCGCCACGCAACTCGCGAAAGGCGAACCGAAAGGCAAGACCAAGGTTGGCCAAACGGCCTCCTTGAGCACGGATTCTCGTCGACCTTGACTGTCCGGTCAGGGCCGGATCAACGGTGGAATGGGTCATCCGGTCCGCCCTTTCAGTTGATGGAAATGTCGGAGGAGCCATGCGGGTCTTCGACCAGTTGACCCAGTTTCAGCCGCACCACCCGCTCGCATCGATCCGCAAGGCTCGGATCATGGGTCACCAGCATCAGGGTCATGCCGCGTTCCTTGTGAAGGTCGAACATCAGGTCGGAAATTTCCCGGCCCGTTTCCGCGTCAAGGTTACCGGTTGGCTCGTCGGCAATCAGAATAGACGGACGGGGCGCAAGCGCTCTGGCAATCGCCACCCGCTGCTGTTCACCGCCTGACAGTTCGGCTGGATAGTGATGAATACGCGGCCCCAATCCGACCGCTTCAAGCTCCGCCTTGGCCACATCAAAAGCATCCGAGCGTCCCGCCAGTTCAAGGGGGATGGCCGTATTCTCAAGCGCCGTCATGGTTGGCACCAGATGGAAAGACTGAAAAATGATGCCGATCTGCGCGCCGCGAAACCGGGCAAGCGTATCCTCGTCCATCACCGACAGATCGCTACCTTCCACCAGAACCTTGCCCTCATCAGCCTGTTCAAGACCGGCCATGACCATCAGCAAAGTGGATTTGCCAGAGCCGGACGGCCCTACCAACCCCACCGACTCCCCTCGCTCGATATCCAGATCGATCCCGCGCAGGATATCGACCATGGAATTTCCGTGGCCAAGACTGAGATGCACCCCATGCAGCGAAATGATCGCTTCTTCGGCGTCTGTTTTCGTCTCTGTAGCAGCTGATTCTTCGGAAATTGCAGGCGAACTGGGTGAAGTCACAGTGATCCTATCCTATATAGAATTCGAATAAGTAATTCGAACATGCTTTCGTGAGCCCCTGTGAGACCTCAGACTGGCTCAAAGGCGCAAGGAATCCGCTCAAACGATCCAACTGATATGGGTGCGATTGTTTCGATGTCAATTTTCGCAAGTTTTTGAAATGACGAGACAGCAGACGGAGCAGACAATGACAGCAGACGGAGCAGACAATGAAGGCAGAGAGAAAATCAAAACCCCGCGCTCTTGCGATCGAGAAACAAACCCATACCGAAAGCTTGATACGCGTGGCATTGGGGTTTGGACTTGTGCTGCTTGCGTTGTTCCTTGCCCTGACACAGGTGCGAGCCGCAGAGACCACACGAATATTGGCCTATGGCGACAGTCTGTCCGCTGGCTACCGCCTGCCCCCCGATGCCGGTTTCACCGATCAGTTGCAAGCCGCGCTCGACGAGGCCGGTTTGAATGTCGAAGTGATCAACGCCGCCGTTTCGGGTGACACCACCGCAAACGGGCTGGCCCGTCTTGACTGGTCGACGCCTGAGGATATCGATCTCGTTTTGCTTGAGCTTGGCGCCAATGATGCCCTGCGCGGCCAACCTGTCGAGCGTGCCAAGAGCAATCTTGCCAGCATGATCGAGAAGTTTCAGGACAAAGGAGCCAAAGTCGCCCTGCTGGGCATGCGTGCGCCTCCCAATCTTGGCAAAGAGTATGTCGAAGCCTTTGATGCGATCTATCCCGCTCTGGCCGAGCAATATGATATTCCCCTCTACCCCTTCTTCCTTGAAGATGTCGCAGGCCAACCCAAACTCAACCTCGATGATGGTATCCACCCCACCGAGGAAGGCGTTGCGATTATCGTCAAAAACGTTGCACCCTTTGTCAAAGACATAGTAGAAACCCTGAACTAGGACGGGCCTCTTCCCCTCCCCCGCGGGTCTGCAGGGGGCCATCCCACTATTCCGATTTCAAAAAAGGCTGACACCCGTCAGTCTCCTCCCCTTTTTGCAAAAATTCTTGATGGATCCCGAAATGGAAAAAAGAAAACTTGGCCGCACCGACCTGGAAGTCTCAAGCCTGTGCCTGGGCACAATGACCTGGGGCGAACAGAACACCAAGGCCGAAGCCTACGAACAACTCGACTATGCGCTTGATCAGGGCATCAACTTCATCGATACCGCCGAGCTCTATCCCGTTCCCAGCCGGGCCGCCACACAAGGCCGCACCGAAGAAATCATTGGTGACTGGATGGCAGACCGCGGCAACCGCAGCGATGTCATTCTGGCAACCAAGGTGGTTGGCCGCTCTATGAGCACCTATTTCCGCGACGATGGCTCTCACCCTCGCCTCACCCGCGCCCATATCGTCGAGGCCGTCGACAAGAGCCTGAAGCGCCTTAAAACCGATTACATCGATCTCTATCAGATCCACTGGCCTGATCGGAAGGTGACCCAGTTCGGCACCAACCCTATGGTCTATGCCCACCCCGAGCCGGCAGACGACGAAACACCGATTGCCGAAACCCTCTCGGTCATGCAGGAGCTGGTCACGGCTGGCAAGATCCGGCATCTGGGACTGTCCAACGAAAGCGCCTGGGGCACGATGAGCTACACCCGCGCTTCGGATGCGGGAACAGGTCCTCGTGTGGTTTCGATCCAGAATGCCTATAGCCTGCTCAACCGCACCTTCGAGGTCAACCTGGCCGAGATTGCCATGCGCGAGCAAGTCGGTTTGCTGGCCTATTCCTCGCTGGCTCAAGGCGTCATCACAGGCAAATATCTCGATGGCAAACGGCCCGCCGGGGCGCGCATGTCGATCTTCGAGAATTTCGGCTCCCGCTATTTCACCAACGGTGCTGAACCGGCCACGCGTGCCTACCTCAAGATTGCCGATGACTTCGGTGTCGATGTGGCACAGATGGCGCTGGCCTTTGTCGAAAGTCGCTCCTTCACCACCTCGGTCATTCTGGGGGCAACCAAGATGGATCAGCTCAAGACCGATATTGCCGCCCACCAGTTCGTCATTACCGAAGAGATGGAAAAGGCGATCAACGAAGTCCACATGCTTCACGGTAACCCATGCCCATAAAGCACAGGACCGATTGAGACAACATGTTGTGGGTGGCGTGAAAATATTACCAATATATTGACAACGCCATCCACAACAGCCGACAGATGCCATAAAGGTAAACCAGCAGTGAACAAAGCTTTTACGGCACCGTCATCTTTTTTGAGTTAGTCTCAAACACGACAGCCCTGAACTGATTCGATCCGGCAATTGGATCTAGCTCTCAATCGCTTTGGCAGACATCATTTCACCTGTCATGAAGGGTCAATGGCGACCCGAGCCGACAGATTCGTCGAGCCCCCAATGTCTTTTTCGGGAGCGAAATGATGCCACGCCTGTTTGCCGGAATAGAAATTCCCCCCACCATCACGACTTTGCTGTCCTTGCAAAAGGGCGGCCTTTACGGTGCCCGCTGGGTGGACGAAACCAACTATCACATCACGCTGCGTTTCATGGGGGATGTCGACTACATCCTCGCCAACGAGATCGCGTTCCAGATGTCGCAGATACAATGTCCTGAGTTCGACCTCTCCTTGCGCGGCGTCGGATCGTTCGGAACGAAAAAGCCCCACTCGATCTTTGCCGCTGTGCAGAACAATGAGGATCTCTATCTGCTGCATACGGAAATCGAGCGCCGCATGAAAAAGCTCGGCCTCAAATCCGACAAGCACGATTACACGCCCCATGTCACGCTGGCACGTCTGAATAAGACCACAGAACCGATTGATGTCGCCAACTATCTGTCCCTGCGCGGTCACTTCCAGACCGAAGAGTTCACAGTGCCACGTTTCGTGCTCTATTCCTCGCGCGACAGCACGGGTGGCGGACCCTATGTAGTCGAGGAGACATTTGATCTCTTGTGATTGACCCTGCATTGAGGCTGTGGGCGACGGAGCCCCGGCCATGGCGCCGTTAGCAATGCTTCTGGATCAGGATGTCGCTGGCGAAGCTGACCATCTGAAAGACGTCTTCAAACCCGTTGGCGCCGCCATAATAGGGATCCGGCACCTCATTGAAGCCGAGCCTTGAGCCCAATCCGCAATAGTCCAGATAGAGCGCGATTTCCGCTCGCCCGTCTCTTGGCTGGGCGGATCTGATATCGGCCAGATTGCTTCGATCCATCGCCAGAATGAAATCATAGCCGTAGAAGTCATCCAGACCGAGCTGCCTCACCCTGAGGTCTGACAGGTCGACACCATGGTGCCTTGCGATGTCGATTGAGCGCCGATCAGGCGGATTTCCCACATGCCATTTCCCGATCCCGCAACTGTCGAGCACAAACCGATCCTGAAGCCCCAACTCTGCCGCCTTGTGACGCAGAACACCCTCGGCCAGCGGCGAGCGGCAGATGTTGCCAAGGCAGACGAAGAGAATCGAAGTGGGTTGGACAGCATGCATATCTGGGTTCTCGTGCGGGCGCGCCTGTTGCGTGGAAACTGCGAGGCCAACTTATTAGCCATAAGGCCCAGTCGCAAGTCCGTTGAACCGATTAGCGTAAGAAAGATAACGGGCTTTTCCTGCCGGCCTTCATCTGACTACTTTTAGCCATCGGCTGAATAAGCACCCACCTTTCGATGATTGTCTGCAAGGTCAGCACGTCAGCCTTTGAGCATATCCTTTGACTCCCTCGCCCGGATAATCCCCCGCAGGTCGATCCGGTCACTCAAAATCCGTTCGCTCATAGATTAATCAGCATCAACACGTAGTAAAAACGTATAAATCTGCGCTTCATAATATCTTTCTTAACAATAACCACACGAATACGTTTTGAACAATTTCAAACATAACTATTTCAAAATAATATTTGAAGCAAAAATAGCAAATACGGATAAAATTCGAACAAATACTTCGGGCGCATCGAGGAGGCATCATGACCCACTATTGTCTGGACGACAGTCTTGAACAAGACCTGCTGCCGTTTCTGATGGAATCGGCCCATCAGGGCATTGCCGTGATCAACAAGGACCTCGAGATCATTTTCTTCAACGAAACCGTAATCAAAATGCTCGAAGTCTCCGCCTCTGTCATTCAGGATGACCCAAGGCTCGAGAGCTTCTTTCGTTACAACGCACTGCGAGGCGATTATGGCGAAGGCGATCCGGAAGAAAAAGTGCGGATCCGGATGGAAAAATATCGACGCTTTGAAAAGCTCGAATATGAACGAAAATGTGGAGATGGCTCGACGATCCGCGTACAGGGCACCCCCCTTGGCGAGAAAGGCTATGTCACAATCTTCACCGATGTGACCAAGCAACGTGCCTATGAAGCGCGCCTTCAAGCCATACAGGTAGAGCTTGAAGACAAACTCGAGCAGAGCATCCGGGAAGTTCGCTACAACCGCGATCTTCTCTTCAACGCCATCAACGCGATTGAAGATGGCCTGATCATCTTTGATCAGGATGACAATCTGGTGCTCGCCAACATCACCATGCAGGACCTCTACCCGGCCCTGAAGCGGCATTTGATGAGCCAATCCCACATTTCCCTGATCGAGGGTTTCGAGCTTCCCGAAGTCGGACACAACAGCCCGCTGGTGGACATGGACCTGCAGGCCAAGGGAACAGAGAAAAAGCTTCACGACGACAAATGGTACCGCATCGTCCAGTTCGACACGGTCAATGGCGGCCGGATCGTCATCTATTCTGATATTTCTGCCTACAAGACCCAGAATGGCAAACTGCAACAACACACCAACGAACTGGTGAAACTGCTGCAAAAGGAAATCAATCTCTCTGAGACACAGCGGGAATTCGTGACCATGGCATCGCACGAGTTCAAGACACCTCTGGCGATCATTGATAGCAACGCCCAGCGCATCCAGCGCAAGATTGGTGTTCTGCCTGAGGAAAAACTGCGCGAGAGAATCGGAAATATCCGCGACTCGGTTGATCGCGTGCAGTATCTCATCAACCGGTTCATGGATTTCTCCAGCAATGAAATCACCGGCATGAAAGCGGATGCAAGGGAACAGGATTTCCGCGCCGCGCTCCACAAGATCTGCGTCGATCACTTCGAAATGGAGGATGGCGACCGCATCGAATGGGATCTTGATGCCCTGCCCGAGCGGATCTTCTTCGACCGCACACTGCTGGACCAGTGTTTCAGCAATATCCTGTCCAATGCCCTCAAATACTCGCCGCAAGACTCCTTCATTCAGGTCATCGGCAAACAGGATGACCGCTACATCATGATCGAGGTTCACGACAAGGGAGTGGGCATTCCCAAATCGGAAGTGCACAAGATCTTCAACAAATACTTCCGGGCTTCGACATCCAGTGGCATCGCCGGCACCGGAATCGGGCTCAACTTCGCCCAGATGGCCCTCAAGGAGCATGGTGGCCACATCGAAGTGA
This sequence comes from Cohaesibacter sp. ES.047, assembly GCF_900215505.1. Lineage (NCBI taxonomy): Bacteria > Pseudomonadati > Pseudomonadota > Alphaproteobacteria > Hyphomicrobiales > Cohaesibacteraceae > Cohaesibacter > Cohaesibacter sp. ES.047. The sequence continues at coordinate 846,244 of NZ_LT907844.1, read as the reverse complement.
AAAGCGAAGTCGGCAAGGGGTCGTGTTTCACGATCTTCCTGCCAGCAAGCCTTGCCGAGCCTGACAAGCCTGCAAAGGCGAACACCAACGAACAGCCAACCAAAGACGACGACAGTTCAAAAGCAAGACAACTTGCATCGTGATGGGAGAACAACAGATGAAAACACGCATCCTCTGTGTGGAAGACGAAGAACTGCTCCTTGGCGATATCGCAGAAGAGCTCAGTGACGAGGGCTTCGAAACCCTGACCGCCACAAATGGCAAACAGGCCATCGAGATCCTGAAACAGCAGAGTGTGGATCTGATCCTGTGCGACATCATGATGCCGCTGGTGGATGGCCCGACAACCATGAAGCTGGTGCGTGAACGCCTGCCCCAACACAACGAAGTGCCATTCATTTTCCTCACCGCCAAAGCCACCCGGGAAGACATTCTGGCTGGCAAGAAGTTGGGGGTTGATGACTATCTCACCAAACCCATCGACTATGATCTTCTGCTGGCAACCATCAGAACGCGCCTCAATCAGGTTGATCGGATCAGAGAGACCAACGAAGAGCGGCTGAAACGGATCTACAGATCGCTCAAAGATCAGCACCCCAACCACAAACCCTTGTCGATCAGTCTGATTGCAAATATGGAGAAATACATTCTCCCGATCGAAAGGGCGCTGGGGGAACTGGGATGTCTAGTGGAGTTCGTACATGAGTCGCATCTGGCCCATAGGAAGGACATCACCGAACAGAATGATCTCTGCTTCCTCGTCTACAGCAAACAGGTGCACTTCTATCTCAATAGTCTGATCAAGGCAGGAAAAGAAAATGGCGGGGGTAGAATTGTGCTTTTGTGCAAGGATTCCGTCGATCAGAGCCTCAAGGATGCGCTGCTCGAACTGGGCATAGGCTATACCATCGACTATCCCTATCCGCCGGTGGAGATCTTCAAGATCATCCTCAAAACAGCTCAAGGCAACTAGCACCGGTCCCGGCGGCTGCCTTGGCGTCAGAAGGACGCAGGAAAACACAGCGGATGCTTGGGAACGCTCGGGCTTGATGGATTGGCGAAAACAAAAAAGGCTTCCGCATTTCTGCGAAAGCCTTTTAATTTGGAGCGGGCGATGGGATTCGAACCCACGACCCCAACCTTGGCAAGGTTGTGCTCTACCCCTGAGCTACGCCCGCGAAACTCGTTCGGTTTCTCAAACCGTTAGCGACAAGTATTCGCTGCCGGAACGGCGCTCCGTGCCGCCGACGCGTGCTTATATGTACGACCTGCAGACCAATTGCAACAAAGAAATTACAAAAAAAGATTTTTTCCCACCGACTGTGAATCTTTTTCACATACCGGAAAAACACCCCTTGCTTTCCGGTCGGATTTCCTGCCGCGGTACTCTTGCGATAAAAGGGGTAGAAGACTAAGAGCGCTATAGGTGACACCGTCCATGACACCTGCGCGGCCGCTCCTGCCGACGCAGACTTCTAGCAAAGAACAACACAGAGGCACCCCAATGGCCGCAACCCGACAGGACCTGTTCGATTTCCTCGCAACCCTCGGCATAAAGACGACAACACACGACCATGAGGCCGTCTTTACCGTGGATGAAAGCCACAAGATCAAGCAAGATCTGCCCGGCGGCCATTCCAAGAATTTGTTCCTCAAGGACAAGAAGGGCAATCTCATTCTGGTCGTCTGCATCAATGACACAGACGTGGATCTCAAGAGCTTTCACAAGAAATATGATTGCGGCCGTGTCAGCTTTGGCAATGCCGATCTGCTGTTTGAGCATCTGGGCGTCACGCCCGGCTCGGTAACACCCTTTGGCCTCATCAACGATCGTGACAAAGGGGCAGTTCAGCTCGTGCTCGATGCCAATCTGATGACCCACGATCTGCTCAACTTCCACCCGCTGGAGAACACGGCAACCACGGCTATCGCCAAAGATGATCTTCTCGCCTTTTTCAAGGCGACCGGTCACGAGCCAACCATTTTGAGGCTCGAAAAGGAAGAAGAAGCATCCTAGCCCGAACGCAGCCTGGACGCGACCTGACCCGGACGCAGCTCGGAAAGGGGCTGTTTGGGCAAGCAAACCATTTGAGCATTGAAGCGACCGGCCACGTTCCCCATATTGATACCAAACCGAAAATCTGACACAAAACAGGAAAGCGGGCCAAACGGACTACCTTCCGAAGCCCTTCCCGTCGAATGTTCACGAATGAAGGACCGCAATCATGAACGACAAGTCCTACGGCTATGGCAGCGGCATGTCCGCAAGCTACACCTCTTCGCAGGGGTCTGGCGCTGCTTCCTTTGGCGCCGCACCATCACCCGCGCCAAAACCGGCCCAGGCTCCACTTCAGGCCCAAGCTCAAGCTCAGGCTCAGGATACCGGTCCTCTCATCATGGACACCACAACCGAGACCTTCATGCAGGACGTCATCGAGGCCTCCAAGGTGACGACGATCCTCGTCGACTTCTGGGCCCCTTGGTGCGGCCCCTGCAAGCAGCTCACCCCCATTCTTGAAAAGGCGGTCACCGAAGCCAAGGGCCGTGTCAAGCTGGTCAAGCTGAACATTGATGATCATCCGGCCATTCCGGGCCAGATGGGCATCCAGTCAGTTCCAGCCGTCGTTGCCTTCAAGGATGGACGTCCCGTTGACGGCTTCATGGGCGTCCAACCCGAAAGCCAGATCAAGGCCTTCATCGAGAAAAACGGCAGTGAACCGGCCGCCGACCCCATTGAGGAAGCCTGCACTCAGGCAAATGGCCTGCTCGATCAGGGCGAACCCGGTGAGGCCCTTCAGATCTTTGGTGCGATCCTTCAGCAATATCCCGATCATGTTCCGGCCATGGTGGGGCTGGGCAACTGCTTCCTCGCTCTGGAAGAACTGGAACGGGCCCGCGGCGTACTCGATGCAATGCCCGAAGAGGCCCTCGCGGACAAGGACGCACAGGCTTTCAAGGCGAGCCTCGAGCTGGCCGAACAGAGCGCCGACCTTGGCGACCTGGGAGAGCTTCAGGCCAAGCTCGACGCCAATCCAGATGACAATCAGGCGCGTTTCGATCTTGCCATTGCGCTCAATGGCAAGAACAAGCGCATTGAGGCACTCGACCATCTCATCACCATCATCAAGAACGATCGTGACTGGAACGAGGACGGCGCCCGCAAACAGCTTTTGCAATTCTTTGAAAGCTGGGGTGTGATGGATCCTGCCAGTGTCGATGGCAGACGCAAACTGTCCTCGGTCCTTTTCTCGTAAGGACCGAACCGGCCTCCCGGCCTGAACTGGCATATCGACCGGCCAAATCACCCTGCGTGACTGAGTCTGTCAGGCAGGGTGGGAGTGGCCGGAGACCGCGCCTTGTGGCGACAAGACAATTTCCGACTAGAAAGCTGTCCGCGCGCGACCAAGTGCGCCGCGCGGGGAACAAGGAGAAACCATGGCCCAAGCTGGCAACGCCTACTATGACAGCCCGAGAGACATTCCGGCCATCATTCCAATCTTTCCGCTCGAAGAAGTCCTGTTGCTGCCACGCACCCAGATGCCGCTTAACATCTTCGAGGACCGTTATATCGCCATGATCGAGCATGCGATGCAGAATGACCGCATCATCGGCATGATCCAGCCGCTCAAGGAAGACGACGTCGTACTCGAGGATAGCGACGACAGCAACGGATCCTCCCAACTCCAGCAGATCGGCTGTCTGGGACGGATCTCGGCCTATGGCGAAACCGGTGACGGGCGTGTGTTGATCACGCTGGCCGGGCTTTGCCGCTTCAAGCTGGTATCCGAAAAGCAATCCGACTTTCCCTTCCGCATGGCAGAGGTGGATTGCGAGGAATTCGCAGAGGACCTGATTGAAGGCTTTGGCGAGGAAGCGGTCGACCGGGACGGACTGCTCGGAATGTTCCGCGCCTTTCTCGACGCCAACGATATGGAAGCGGACTGGGACAATGTGGCCAAATCGTCAAACGAGATTCTGGTCAATTCCCTGTCCATGATGAGTCCTTACGGAATTGCCGAAAAACAGGCTCTTCTGGAAGCAGAAAGCCTGTCCTTGCGCGCCGAAACACTGATCGCCATCACCGAAATGCATCTGGCAAGCGGCGACAGCGACGGCACGGCCACCCTGCAATAAAGACCGGCAGAAGCGATCGGAAAACACGGGAGATTGAGTGTGGCAGAGTCACAATTTAGCAAAACCGCCCAACCGGAGGGAAAAACCGGAACAGTTGATCGCAAGCTTCTGGAAATTCTCGTCTGCCCGGTGAGCAAGACAACACTCATCTACGACGAGGGCGCGCAGGAACTGATCAGCAAGGCAGCCAAGTTGGCCTATCCCATCCGCGAGGGCGTGCCGATCATGCTGGCGAGCGAAGCCCGCAGGCTCGAAGACTGACACCACGCGCGGTGGACAGCCTCACAGCGCCTCTCCCTTGAGCAGGCGCGGCACATCACCCCGATTGCCAGCGGCTTCCTCTATGAACATGCGTTTGAGGGCCGGTAGCCGCTCGACAACACCCAGCCCGAAATCACGCACATGACGCAACACGTCGCTGCGGTTCGAGAATAGCCTGTTGAGAAGATCGCAAGTCATGCCCATCTGCACCACATCGAACCGGCGCCAGCTCTGATAGCGCTCCAGAACGGTAAGCGACCCGATATCCTCGCCCAACCGTGCGCCCGCGACAATCACCTCGGCCAGAGCCGCCGCATCCTTGAAACCCAGATTGAGCCCCTGCCCGGCAATCGGATGAATACCGTGTGCAGCATCGCCGATCAGGGCAAAGCGCGGCGCGACATAAGACCGCGCAAGTGTCATGCCGAGCGGAAAGCCCTTGCGGGGACCAAGCTCCTTGAGCGCCCCCAGCTGCTTGCCGAACCGGCGTTCCAGCTCAAGCCCGAAGGTGAAATCATCCATGTCCAGCATGCGTCTGGCGTCGCTCGTGCGCTCATTCCATACCAGAGACGAGCGATTGCCCTTGAGTGGCAGAATGGCAAAGGGACCAGCTGGCAGAAAATGCTCCACCGCCCGTCCTTCATGGGGCCGCTCATGCTCGACGGTGGTCACGATGCCAACCTGATCATAGTCGACCTTGACGGTCGAAATGCCTGCAAGATCCCTAAGGCGCGACCGCACGCCATCCGCAGCAATCAACAGCCCCGCCTCGATAACCTTGCCCGAGGCAAGCGATATCAGCACCCGCGCTTCTTCATCAACAAAATCACGCACCGACTCCGCTTCAACGAGCTCGACGCCGGCATCACGCGCTGCATCCTGCAGGGCACCCACCATCACACCGTTTGGCACCATGTGTGCAAAGGGCTCGCCATTGTCCGTATCGCCCTCGAATGTCAGCAACACCGGCCGCACCACATCCTGAAGCTTGCTGTCGGTAACGATCATGTCGCGAATGGGTTCGGCGTCCGGCTCGATGGTCTGCCACACACCCAGTTCATCAAGCATTCGCCCAGCCGCAGCGGCCACTGCTGACGCGCGCTCATCCTTGCGCATCACATCAAAGGGCTGCGGTTCGATCACCAGCACCGACAAGTCGACAGCCTGACGGACAGCCAGTGCCAGCGACAGGCCCACATAGCCACCACCGGCAATCACCAGATCATAACGGTCCATCGGTTCGGTGTGCGCTTGGCCTTTGCTTGTTGACATCGGTCTTCCTTTCCGGACAGGCCAACCGGTGCCTGTCAGTTCCGTTTCGCCTCAGTTTATGCATCTTTCTACGAAGAAGCGAAAGCACAAGTTCTTATCAGGCAACCCCAATACCCCTAATTTCCGACTCCGGACCAATTGCAATCACACGCCAATTCGGAGACTGTGACGTCTTTAAACCAGCACGTTATCTAGTAAGCCGACGGACCTTCACATGAATTCAGCAATTGACACTCTGCTTTCCATTCTCGATCTGGAGCAACTGGAGGTAAATCTGTTCCGGGGCACAAGTCCAAAGGAGGGATGGCAGCGGGTCTTTGGTGGCCAGGTGATTGGTCAGGCCCTCGTTGCAGCATCGCGCACAGTGCCGCCGGATCGCTTCGCCCATTCTCTGCAATGCTATTTCATGCGACCGGGCGATCCCACCACGCCCATCATCTACCAAGTGGACAATCTGCGCGACGGCCAGTCCTTTGTCACGCGCCGTGTGCTGGCGATCCAGCATGGCGAGGCGATTTTTGCCATGTCGGCCTCCTTTCATAAAAAGGAAGAAAGCTTTGCTCATCAGATGGGCATGCCTGACGTACCCGCGCCGGAAGACCTCGCCACAGAAAAAGACGTCTTTGAGGCGCTGATGACCAAGGCTCCGGATGACATCAAAGGCTATTTCCGGCGCACACGGCCCATCGAATTGCGCCCGGTGAATATCGAGCATTACACGACCAACAAGAAGCTCGATCCGATCCAGCATGTTTGGGTTCGAACAACCTCAAAACTGCCAGATGATCCGGCCATTCACAAATGCGCTCTGGCCTATGCCTCCGACATGACCCTGCTCGACACATCGCTGTTTGCCCATGGCCGCTCGGTATTCCACGAGGACATCAGCGCAGCAAGCCTTGACCATGCCATGTGGTTTCATGCCGACTTTAAGGCGGACGAATGGCTGCTCTATTCCCAGGACAGTCCATGGGCCGGCGGCGCGCGCAGTTTCAATCGCGGATCCATTTTTCGCCGCGACGGGGTTTTGGTCGCCTCTACTGTTCAGGAAGGACTAATTCGCAAAGTGAGCATATAAGTGGCACTGCAGACGGACGCTCGCCAGACGAATTAACCATATCGCCCAAAGCTTGAGCAGTTTAAACTCTTGAAATGACTCCCCACCGGGCCATGATTTGAAAATCGAGGCATTTAACTGGACAAAAATTGTGCAATTTATATTTTTTGAGCGTTTTTTAGTCAAAATTGGTCGTTGCACAATTATCAAGCAAGCCACATTTCCAAACTCAAATTCCCGATTTCAACGCGTTTTCAGTAGCTTAACAAAAAGTTACTGAAATTGGCACGGCTCTTGAAAGAGCAAGGGGGATGAAACGAAAAAGCCCGACCCGAATTCGCCTGACATTTGGGGAGGTATCGTCAAAAAAGAAACCCAATGAGGGACATGAGAGAGTGCCATGAAGTTCATTATCGCCATTATCAAGCCATTCAAGCTAGAAGCCGTGCGCGAAGCGCTGTCCGCTGAAGGCATTGAAGGCCTGACCGTGACGGAAGTCAAAGGCTTTGGTCGTCAACGGGGTCACACCGAAATCTATCGCGGGACCGAATATTCGGTCAGCTTCCTTCCCAAACTCAAAATCGAAGTTGCCGTTACATCGGACAAGGCTGAAAAGACCATTGAAGCCATCTCCAAGGCAGCGGCCACCGGCCAGATCGGTGATGGCAAGATCTTCGTCACCTCTCTTGAGCATGTCATGCGCATCCGCACCGGCGAAACCGACACCGACGCGCTCTAAGCCAATCCCAGTCAAGTAGAAGCGAAAAATCAAGGACAACCCTATGTCAAAAGTAACCCTTGCCCTTCTTGTTGGCGCAGCTGCCTTTGTGGCGGGCCCGGCCCTTGCACAGGACGCCGCCGCTCCAGCTGCCGAAGTAGCAGCCGCGACCGGCGAAGCTGCTAGTCATACTCAATATATTCTGAACACCTTGCTCTTCTTGATCGGTGGCTTCCTCGTCATGTGGATGGCCGCTGGTTTCGCAATGCTCGAAGCCGGTCTGGTTCGCACCAAGAACGTCTCGATGCAGAGCCTGAAGAACATCGCCCTGTATTCCGTTGCAGGCATCATGTACTACCTGATCGGCTACAACCTGATGTACACCGGCGTTGATGGTGGCTATATCGGTTCCTTCTCCTTCATGTATGGCATCGATGCGGTTGGCGGCAACGCTCTGGATACCGGCTATTCCACCGCATCTGACTGGTTTTTCCAGATGGTGTTCGTGGCAACCGCCGCATCCATCGTGTCCGGTACCCTTGCCGAGCGCATCAAACTGTGGCCTTTCATGATCTTCACAGTGGTCCTGACCGGTTTCATCTACCCAATCGCCGGGTCCTGGCAGTGGGGTGCAGGTTGGCTGTCCGAAATGGGCTTCTCCGATTTCGCCGGTTCCACGCTCGTTCACTCCGTTGGTGGCTGGGCAGCTCTTGCTGGTGCTCTGCTTCTCGGTGCACGTAAAGGCAAATACGCAGCAGATGGCACCGTGAACCCGATGCCTGCTTCCAACGTTGCTCTGGCGACCCTTGGCACGTTCATCCTGTGGCTCGGCTGGTTCGGCTTCAACGGCGCATCCCAGCTCGCTATGGGCACCATTGGTGATGTGACCGACGTTTCCCGCATCTTTGCCAACACCAACATGGCAGCTGCTGGCGGTGTCGTCACGGCAATGATCCTTCTGCAGATCCTCTACAAGAAGGTCGACGTGACCATGGTCCTCAACGGCGCACTGGCTGGCCTTGTTGCCATCACCGCTGAACCGCTGACCCCAACCATTGGTCAGGCCATCATCATCGGCGCCATCGGCGCAGCCATCGTCGTCTTTGCGGTTCCGCTTCTCGACAAGCTGAAAATCGATGACGTTGTCGGCGCAATCCCTGTCCACCTTCTGGCTGGCATCTGGGGCACCATGATTGTTCCGTTCACCAACGATGGCACCTCCTACGTGACCCAGTTCATCGGTGTCGTCTCCTACGGCGTCTTCACCCTTGTCTGCTCGTTCATCGTATGGGGCATCCTGAAAGCCGTCATGGGCATCCGTGTTACCGAAGAAGAAGAATACATGGGTCTCGACAAAGCCGAAATCGGCGTCGAAGCATACCCGGAATTCGGCCACGGCAGCCAGCGCGTATAAGCGATACAAGAGCAGAGCGGAGGCCATCACCTCCTCCGCTCAAAGCTCACTTGCCCACAACTGGGCTCCAGAGGGAGAAACCCGTCGGCAACCACCGGCGGGTTTCTTTTTTTGTCTTTTTGCTCGATCTACATCGCTTCAAGAAGCAAAGAACGGTGCGGCGCCAACGTCACGGCATGAAGGCATAAAAAAAGGGCAGCCGGTCAAGGGCTCCCCACTCGCTGCTGGCCTAAGTGCCGCAGCTTTCGATCATCAGTTTATGTATACTCAGAACTGCATGCTGTCCGCCAGATTGCCGGTCTTTTTGTTCCATTTGGCCTGAACCTGACCGCAGACGAAATTCCTCACCAATTTTTCGGCATCGGGTTCGGCCGTCGCTTCGACCAAGCCAGCGATGCAATCGTCATGCTTTTGGTATTTGGTGATAACCAGCGCCTGATCCTCGGCGTTGGTGCGATCGCGCGCAAGCACAAAGAAACTCCCTCTCCGCCTTTAGAGCTGCTTCAAATGCTGGCCTTCCGCATCGACGATGCGAGTCATGCACGGTGCCGTTTCGACCTTGCTGTATTGCGACGTCATCTCTTGAGATCGCGCCGGAGAGCCAAGAAGCAAAATCGCTCCCAAAAGAGAGCTACCGGCGACAAACCCCATGAACTTAACCGGATCAAAAACAACCATTTTCATCCTCACGACTGATCAGTTGATATTTAAAGTCCAAGCGATTTCAGTGTTTTCCCTCATCGCCCTCGCTTATATGACGCGCTAAGCCCGAAAAAGGTTCCAATAAATACTTAAAATTTGCACAGAGCCGATCACTAAAATTTTGAAGATCAACGCATTTATACGGAAAATTACAGGCGCTTGATCCGGCACAGCAAAGAAAGACGCGTCGCTAGATCAAAGGTTTGTCTTGCACTCACGGCAAAGAAACCCTAAACCGGCAACAACAATCGACCATTGCATGGCGACGTGGGGTTGGCATGCAATTGGTCGGGTCCAACCCTGTCCGATTTATTGCAATCGGGCCGGACGAGCATCAGGCCCCAATTGGAGTTGCAGCCATGAATATCAGCGAAATCCCTGCCGGCAAGAACGCACCGGAAGACATCTTTGTCGTGATTGAAGTGCCAAAGGGTTCTTCTGTAAAATATGAAGTCGAGAAGGATTCCGGTGCCGTCTTTGTGGACCGCTTCCTGTTCACCCCCATGGCCTATCCTTGCGACTATGGCTTCATCCCGAACACCCTTGCCGACGATGGCGACCCGATCGACGTGCTCGTCGTGGGCGATGCCCAGCTCAGCCCCGGTGTGGTCATGCGCGCCCGTCCGATTGGCGTACTGATCATGGAAGATGACGGCGGCAAGGACGAAAAAGTCGTCGCCGTGCCGCACTCCAAGCTGACCAGCCACTACGATCACATCAAGACCTATGAAGATCTGCCCAAAAACCTGATCGAACAGATCAAGCATTTCTTCGAGCACTACAAGGATCTCGAGCCCGGCAAATGGGTCAAAATCGATGACTGGGCCGGCCCGGAAAAAGCCATGGAAATGATTCAGATTTCCATCGACAACGTGAAAAACTAAGGCTGTCTCAAGGTCTTATCGACCGGACAACCAATCCAGACATGAAAAAGCGCGGATACCTTCTGGCATCCGCGCTTTTTTTAATGACAATTCACTTTTGGAAAACGCCCAGGTGCAACCAGACCGTATGCCTATCGCAGCACCACAAGCGCTTTAAAACCGATCAGTAGATACCGGTGCGCAGCAGGTTGCGCACAAAGAAGATGGCCAGCAACAGCACGATCGGCGAAAGATCAAGACCACCCATCACCGGAATGATCCCGCGAATACGCGACAATATCGGCTCGGTCAAACGCCAGCAAACCTCATAGATCGTCGAGACGATCTGGTTGCGCGGATTGACGATGTTGAATGCGAACAGCCAGGAAAACACCGCCGTGGCAATCACAATATAGGTATAGATCGCGAGGACCTGATCAATCAGAAGAATTAGAGCTGTCATATTCACCCTCACAACACTCGGTAGGCCATAGCCCCTTGCGATCACGGTCAACCGGCGGGACAAAGACGGCGCCCAAGCGCCGATAACACGTTTCTCATTTAGCGATCCTGCAACACGGCTGCAAGATCACACCGTAAATTCACCCCAGATTCGCTGAAAAAACACCTTTGGTGAGGAATGCCGGTACCGTCACCCTATTGAAAAGCCCCAATACGGACACAAAACACGCACGCATCGGGGCTTTTTAAAATGTGCTGGCTACGCAAATACCAGATGCCAGCTTATCTTTTAATGGCAAGATGCATGCCAGATACAGAGAACGCGTGGAAAATCAATATATTGATGCATGATCAACCAGCGCCCACAACATACGGCCACACCGGTCGGCACACTAAACAGCTGTTAAGATCTGAGACTTGCAGATTGCAAGAGCCTCTTCGCAAATTGCAAAGCGAATTGACTATCGCGGCTGGCGAGGACCGGCAATCCCGATCCATTGGTCAAGAAAAGCCACAAGCCACCGATCCACAGCCGGGTCATAAAGGAACCGTCCGGCATAGTGGTTGCGCTTTTTCTTCGCGCCGGGATACTTGAGGCGCTCGGAGGCCTTGGTCGTCCAGATATGCATCATGCGCAGGGTCACTTCCGGATGGAACTGCAGCCCGAACGCATTCTCACCATACCGGAAGGCCTGATTGTGGAAGGTGTCACCACTGGCCAGCAACTCCGCCTCCTTGGGCAGAGAAAAACCCTCTCCGTGCCACTGATAGACTTTTTTCGGCCATGACATCAAAGTCTCCCCCGCCTCTGTGGGCCGAATGGGATAATAGCCGATTTCCACCAGATCCTTCGGATGGGCCGTTACCTGCCCGCCCAGCTGCTTGGACAGCATCTGACCGCCAAGGCAAATGCCCAGAAATGGCTTATTGTCCCGCAAGGGCACCGAAATCCAGTCGGTTTCGCGCTTGATGAAGGCGTCGGGATCATTGGCGCTCATGGGGCCACCGAAGATCACCGCCCCGGCATGCGCGTCCATGCTTTTGGGCAACGGATCACCAAATCGCGGTCGACGAATGTCAAGCTTGAAGCCCCGTCCCTCGAGCATTGTGCCCACACGGCCAGGTATCGAGGTCTCCTGATGCAGGATTATGAGAACCCTGTCTCCGTCCGCCCTCTTGATACCGCTCATTCTTCAGGCTGCTCCGCCTGCGCCTGAACATGCTGCCGCATCCGGATGCGTTCCCGCCTGGAAACGCCGAGCAGCTCGGACACCCGCCAGACCATATTGTCTTCGAATTCGTCGATCTGACCATCCGCAAACACCAGCTCCCACATCATTTCGATGATTTGGTTCCGGCCTTCGTCATCAAGGTCGCGTTTCAGAACCGATGTGAAGTGATAGAAGTCGACCGCTTCCTTGTCCCGTTGATGCGCAAAAGCAATCAATTCGGCAGTTTCATCATCGGAGAGCGAGAATTTCTCTCTCAAAACCGATTTCAGCACCGCCTGTTCCCGCTCGTCGATCACACCATCAACTGATACAAGATGCACGAGCAAAGCGGCTGTTGCGACCCGGGGATCTCCATCGGCGAAGAGCTGGCTGTCTTCTGTCTCGCCCGCCAATTCGCGGAACATTTCCATGAGTTTTTCAAACATTCGATAATCCAATCCATTCAGCAAAGGCGTGCGGGGGTAAGTAAGTGTCTAGGTAATTGATGAGAACACTGATTCAAGCCTTTACCGTTCCTATGCAGTGAGCATAACGCCTCAAAACCTTCTTTCAACATGAATAATCCCGTTTTTGGTCCGGCAAGGCAAGACATGGCCCCATTCAGTGATTAGGATAGCACCGTGAACAAATCAGAATTTGCAACCGGGCAGCAATTTGATCAACAAACCCGACCAAGGGGGGAAGCAAACAATGAAACAAAGAAAGTTGGGTGCCACCGGTTTTCAGGTGAGCGAAGTGGGTCTTGGTTGCTGGCAGCTGGGCGCCGACTGGGGTGCGCCGGTTGCTGAGGAGACCGGCCTGTCGATTCTTGAGGCCGCATATGATCAGGGCGTCACGTTTTTCGACACCGCCAACGTCTACGGCGCGGGCAAGAGCGAAGAGCTGATCGGCAAATTCCTCAAGTCAAAACCGTCCGCAGACATTCGCGTGGCGACGAAATTCGGGCGTGGCGACGTCTATCCCGATAACTACACCAAGGAAACCCTGCGCGCTGGCATCGACGAATCCCGCAAGCGTCTTGGCATGGATTGCCTCGATCTGATCCAGCTCCACTGCATCCCGACCGAAGTCATGCGCGAGGGCGCGATTTTCGACTGGCTGCGTGAACTCAAGGACCAAGGTGTGATCCGCCACTTTGGTGCCAGCGTGGAAACCGTCGAAGAAGGCCTCATGTGCATCAAGCAGGACGGCCTTCTCAGCCTGCAGGTCATCTACAACCTATTCCGCCAGAAGCTGACCAAGGAGCTGTTGCCAGAGGCACAGGCCAAGGGCGTAGGCATCATCGTTCGCCTGCCGCTCGCCAGTGGCATCCTGTCCGGCAAATTCTCTGCCGCCACGACTTTTGCGGAAAATGACCACCGCAATTTCAACCGTGACGGTCAGGCCTTCAACGTGGGTGAAACCTTCGCCGGTGTGCCATTTGAGATCGGCCTGCAGCTGGTTGATGAACTCAAGGGCTTGATACCCGAAGGCATGTCGATGGCAGAAGCAGCACAGCGCTGGATCCTTGATCACGAGGCTATCTCGACGATCATCCCCGGCGCGAGCAAGCCCGAGCAGGCCGGTCGCAACGCGGCCATCTCCAGCCTGCCGCCACTCTCTGAGAATCTGCATCGAGAACTCACCACCTTCTACGAAGACAAGATCGCACAGCATGTGCGCGGCGCTTACTAGGAGCTGAGTGACCGGCAGATTGCCGCAAAAACCCAAGCCATGGAAACCCGGCTGCAATGGTTGCCGGGTTTTTTGCATCCAGTGGCGCGTTCACCGGTCTCGTTCCCTGCCCCGGCAGTCCGCCGTCCCGACCCCACTTGCCAGATTTGCCCTTGTCTCTCCTGAGTATTTTTGTCAGGCGAACATCAAACTCACGGATACCTATAAGGACGCCCCTGCCTTCGTTATACTCTCGGTGATCGAACCAAGAGCAGATACACCCCAAAGCACCAAAAAGAGAAGCACCATGCCGTCTCAGAAAGATCTGATTGTCACGCTTCGCGCCATTGTTGGCGCAAGACATGTACTGACTGGAGAGAAACAAACGGAACGCTTCCGCAAAGGCTTTCGCTCCGGAGAAGGGGCGGCGCTTTGCGTTATCCAGCCGGGGACTTTGCTCGAATTCTGGCAGTGTCTTGAGGCCATCGCGCGGGCAGACAAGATCATCATCATCCAGGCCGCCAATACGGGCCTGACCGAAGGCTCGACGCCCAATGGCACCTATGATCGCGACGTGGTGCTGATCAACACCCGCCGCATGGACAAGCTGCAAAGCCTTGGAGACGGAGAGCAGGTCGTTTCCTTCCCCGGTTCGACCCTGTTTGCGCTTGAAAAGCTTCTGGATCCGTTGGATCGCCAACCCCACTCGGTGATCGGCTCCTCCTGCATCGGAGCCTCCGTCATTGGCGGGATCTGCAACAATTCCGGCGGCGCGCTGATCGAGCGCGGCCCGTCCTACACCGAACTCTCGCTATTTGCACGCATCAGCGAAGACGGCACGCTGGAACTGGTCAATCATCTCGGCATCGATCTGGGAGAAACGCCAGAAGAAATCCTCACCCGCCTCGAAGCCGACGACTATGATAGCCGCGCCATCGAGGAGACCAATCGCAAGGCTTCGGATACGGACTATGCCGCCCGCGTGCGCGAGGTCGAAGCCCAGACCCCGGCCCGCTTTAACGCCGACAAACGCCGCCTCTATGAAGCCTCCGGGTGCGCAGGCAAACTCGCCGTGTTCGCGGTCCGCCTCGATACCTATCCCAAAAACAAGACTGAAAAGACCTTTTATATCGGGACAGACAATCCTGACGAACTTGAGGGTCTGCGCCGATCAATCCTTGCCGATTTCGAAACCCTGCCCGTTTCGGCTGAATATATGCACCGGGATATTTTCGACATCACTCGCTCTTACGGCAAGGACACCGTGGTGCTCATCGACAAGCTGGGCACGGACCGCCTGCCGGACTTTTTCGCCCTCAAGGGATGGGTCGACGCGCGCCTGCGAAACATTCGCCCGCTGAGGCACTTCACCGATCAATTCATGCAGTTTCTCTCGCGCCTCTGGCCGGAGATCCTGCCTGAGCGCGTTCTCGCCTTTCGCGACAGGTTTGAACACCATCTGATCCTCAAGATGCATGATGGCGGCATAGAAGAGGCCAGAGCATTGCTGAACGACCTGACAAAACGGTCGGGGATCGATTTCTTCGAGTGCGATGCACGTGAAGCCAAAATTGCCGGACTGCACCGCTTTGCCGCCGCAGGGGCTGCCATCCGCTATCAGGCCATCCACTCAGAGGAGGTTGAGGACATTCTGGCGCTCGACATTGCCCTGAGGCGCAACGATCGCAACTGGCTCGAAAGCCTGCCCCCAGCCATCAGCGACCGGCTCAGCCACAAGCTCTACTATGGCCATTTCATGTGCCACGTGCTGCATCAGGACTATATCGTGAAAAAGGGCGAAGATCCCAAAGCCATCAAGGAAGAGATGCTCAAGATCCTCAATCTACGCGGTGCGGAATACCCGGCTGAGCACAATGTCGGCCATCTCTATACCGCCAAACAAAGTCTGGCCCATTTCTACCGCGAGATCGATCCCACCAACAGCTTCAATCCAGGCATCGGCAAGATGTCGCGCTGCAAGCACTATCATTGATCGCTGCAAGCCCGACAGCCACTTGATTTGAAGAATAGAAAATACGCCATTTAAGTTTTGGTGCATAGATGAGAAGCCTTTATGGTGATCTGAAAATAATACGAGAAGTAAATCATCTATGCATCATTTGAACATTTATACATTTTTTTCACGAAGACTTCACAAACCAGCCCACAAGCCCGGCATAGATGATCCGTTTTGTAGAGATTAGGTTTCTTAAATTTTATTAACCATAAACTACATGACAAAACCTTTTCAAAACCAAATAGAACAGGTTAGTTATAACTCAATAGCTTAATTAGTTTGCAATCGATTGCATCAGGCAATGATAGTGGCAGAATATCCATGCGTGCCAAAGGTGAAAATCCTTTGGTGCAAACCGCCTTGCCTTTACTATAAATTGTTTTTTCTTTGATACACCGATTATTGACGAACTTTTAAAGTTGCAACCAAAGTCATTTGGGCCAATGCCGAAATTGGCTTCCAAATGTCGCGAAATTTGATCACGAAACGAGGCCAAGCAGTATCATGAGTTTTTTGGTTCGACATCTCACCGACTATTCCAACCCCAATTCCCTTGGGTCACGCATGCGCGCGAAACGCATGAGGCGTATCGAAGAGATTCTCAAGGATGTCATCAATGAAAAGGGCAGCGCGACAATCCTCGATGTTGGCGGCCTGATGCAATATTGGATGGCACTCGACAATGACTTGGCCGAGCATTGCCACGTCATCGTCCTCAGCGACGAACCCTCAGAAGGCCATTTCGACGACCTGGCTGGCGGCTTTGTCGGCACCTCGGAATTTCGTCAAGGAGACGGCTGCAACCTGTCTGAATATGCCGATTGCGAATTCGATCTGGTACATTCGAACTCGGTTGTCGAGCATGTCGGAAACTTTGATCGCAAAAAGCAGTTTTCCATCGAAACCAAGCGGGTTGGCCGCAATTATTATGTACAGACGCCGAACCTGTGGTTCCCGATTGATCCGCACTATCTGCTGCCCTTCGTCCACTGGGTCGCGGCGCCCTATCGCTTCAAACGACTGGCGCACAAGGGGCTCGGCCCGCGCAATCCGGCGATGCACGATTACGAAAGAGCCGTGCATTATATCGAGCATACCGACATTCTCGACAAGGAGCTGTTCACACATCTCTTCTCGGACTGTGAGATCTTCTATGAAAAGGCAGGTCCGCTCATCAAATCCTTCATTGGCATTCGCCGCGCACCAAAGCAATCCTGATCCCGTCAAACATCTGGCATGACGCTTTGAAAGCAGGCAGGAAATCCGGTCTGGAAGAGAAAAATGGTGCTGCTGATAGGACTTGAACCTACGACCCACGCATTACGAATGCGTTGCTCTACCAACTGAGCTACAGCAGCAAACTGTTTGTCGGGCAGGACGTGCCCGGATTGTCGAGATCAGACGTGAGATCAACCAAAGGCTGGAAGCGTGCCCAATCGCGACGACGCGAAAACAGGTGGCCTCTCTTAGCCAATTCCCTCGCGGCTGGCAAGAGGCAAAGCCCGCGATTGTGGGTGAATTGGGCAAAGCATAAACAGCCGAATGAAACAAAGACCTCAAGCAGCAAAAAGCCCGGCCTGAAAAGGCCGGGCTTTTTTTGTCTAGCAATCAGAAAAGACGGAAGCGTTTTTCCGGTGTCGGCGGCAAGATATTGCCGTTGGCGTCTTTCTTCGGCCCCGGATCATCCGGCGGATGGGAAAGGGCAAACTGGACCTCTTTCTCCTTTTCCGATTTTGGTTCGGCCTCAGCCTTATCTGCGTCCTTGTTATCGTCCTCGGCTTGGTCTGCCTCGGCAACAGCTTCGGGGCCATTCTTGGCCGCGACATCTTCGTCAGAGACAACGGCAGCAGGCGGCAGATCCTCGGTCACGCGTTCCGCCCGCTCGTCAGTAGCCTTTGGCTCTTCTTGATCCGTCTCAGCTGGTGCTGCAACGACGTCCTCTTCAGGCTTGATATCGGCAATGTCCTCAATATCATCCTTGGTGTCAGCGGCTTCTGGTTTGATCTCTTCAACCCGGTCAGCTGAAATCAGCACCATATGCTCTTCCGACGGTTCGTCTTCAGGTGCATCCAGCGGTTCGATCATCGGCTGACTCTCGGAGGCCGGCTCACGCACAGGCACCTTCCACTCGAAGACATCAAGCTTGCCGGTGACCGGAGAGGTTGGCTGCCAGCTGTCACTGACTTCACCATCCGCAATCCAGACCGGATCGCGATGCGCTCCGACCGAACGGGCAAGCCACTGCCGTACAAGGCCAAAATCGTTGTTCTCGCCTTCTTCCAGCTCGGCCATCAGCATGCAAAGCCGCGGCGTCAGATGTTCGGCCACGAGCGGTTCGAGCATTCTGCGGGCATCAGACCATTCACGCGCATCGAGACAAGCCCGTGCCAGCGCGATTTTGGACTCGGTATGGTCAGGCATCAGGGCATAGAGTGAGCGGATGCGCTTGAGACGCTCGACCGCTGTATCGCCGCTCTTGATGAAGGCATAGGTTTTTGCCAATTCGGGATGCGGCTCAATCCGCCATGCCGCCTCGATCAATTTCGATGCCTTGCGATAGTCGCCGCTCTCATTGAGAAGATCGGCAGCGCGCGTTACAGCTGGCACAAGACTAGGCGTCAGCTTGCAAGCCTCCAGCAGCAGAACCTTCATGTCAGGTGCTGCCGCCTCGTTGTCTTCCATCTCCATGGCCTGCGCGGTCAGGATGACGGCCCGCTGACGGCGGAACTGATCCTTCGTCACATGCTTGTTGGCCTGATTCTGCGACAGCGTGATCAAGGCACCTTTCCAGTCACCCGACGCGGTCTGCATGTCAAACAGCGCGGAACCGGCCCAGCCCGGCGTCTTCTTGCCATCGCCAGTCGCAGACCTTGCCATTTCCATGGCTTCGTCCGCATCGCCCCGGCGCTGGGCTTCGATATAAAGGCCACGTCGACCCAAGGCCCGGGTTTCGTCCAGATCCAGCATGGCTTCAAAGCTTCGCCGTGCCGTGGTCGCATCACCCGCAAGCTGGGCAGTCTGAGCTTCCAGCATCAGGGTCATCGGCTCGTCACCCAGCATCTTGCGAGCGCGAGACGCATATTTTTTGGCGCGAGCGAGATCGCCAACGCCGACGGCAATCATGCCCGTGGACAGCGCCTTGTACCCCTTGTCCCGGCGACGACCGGAAAAGAAGCCTGAAACGGCCCCCGGCGATTTCCACAGCGAGCGCACGACCACCCAGAGAATGACCGCCAGTGCCATCGCTGACACAAGCAGCAGAAAGCCGACAAGAAGCGAAACCTCGATTCCCGAATCCATCCACGGCCAATTGATGATAATCTCTCCGGGACGATCAGCCAGCCAAGCACCGCCAAAGGCGATCGCCAGCAAAACCGCAAAGAAGATGAGTGTCTTGATCATAACTTGTGCTCCTCACCTCAACTCGCGTTTGCCATGGCGTCAGTGCCAAATTCCGCGCGAATGTCACTCATGGCCGCATCGACAGCGATCCGTGCCTTCAATCCCTTGATCCAGTCGGCTCCCGCCTCGGCGTTTTTCGCCTCGGGTGGCAACGCATCCCAGACCTCAGCGGCCTTGACGAGATTGCCTTGTTCGACGTGATACTCGAGCACCCCGAGTTGACTGGTCAGGCTCTCGCCTGTCTTCTCACCATTCAGGGACTTGACCTTCACAAGGCTTTGCGCATTGAGAAGAAGCTTGTCGATGAGCGTCGCCGCTCCAGCGTCTTTTGCTTCTCTTAGCACCTTGTCGTAAACATTCCGGAAATTGGCCGCGAGTTGTTCCTTCGTGGGTGCGCCAGTGCTGGCATACTGCCGCAAGGTGGTGACACCCTCATGCGCGCCAACAACATCGGCAAAAGTGGCCAGCGCCAGAGAGTAGTCAGCACCGGACGCGACCGCATTCTCAAGACCGGCAAGCGCAATGGTTCGCGCCGAACTTTGCATCCTTTCAGACAGATTGTTTTCTTCCAGCGAAGAGACCCGCGTTGAGATCTGCTCGGTTGCCGACTTCATCTCGGTCTGGAAATTCGAAAGATCTGTCACCACATCGTTGATCCGGCGATCCGCAGACGACAGAATATCGCTCCGTGCCTGCTCAATGGTCTGATCGATCTGGTTGCTCTGCTCGGCCGCCTTGGCTTCGATCAGAACTCTCTGGGCCTCAGTTTCGGTTTCCAACTGATCGAGGTTGACTTGCGCCGTTTCGACCCGCTCCTTGAGCGCTTCCAGCTCTTCGACGCGCTGAGCAAGATTGGCCAGCGCCGCATTGGTGACCTGTTCGTTGACCGGCGCATCGGGATTGGCATCGGCATCCGGGGTCAACAGACCCTCAAGACGATCGGACAGGGCCGCAACCTCACCCTCGACGCGGTCAATCTCGGACTGGATCGAGCCCGCATCAACTCTGGGCACTTCGGCAAGCTCTTTCTTTAAGAGCGCAACATCTGACGCCAGTGCAGATAGCTGTTCATCCTGTGCCACAAGCCGTGTCTCGTCTCCTGGCGGCGGAACAAGGCCCTGCTGCAGACCAAGATAGCCAAGAGCGACAATCGCCACACCGCCCAGCAACCCACCGGCAAAACCGCCACCGAACCCGGATTTTGAAGGAGCGGTACTTTCAGAAGCAGGCGGAGGAGGCGGAGGCGTCGAACCCTTTTCACCATCATCCGTTCTATTATCCGATTGCGCTTCCTTATTGGCTTTGGACTTGGCTTCAGTCTCGGCTCTGGCATAGGCAGCAACGATATCATCGGAATCGGAATCCGGTGCGTCCCCCTGATCAGCGTCATCGGACGAAGATGGTGCATCCGCACCACCGGTTCCACCGGAACCGTCCTCGCCCTCATGATCGTGTGGTGCGTCACCATCGGCCAGAACGACATCATCCTCTGCCGGTGCACGGGTCTCGGCCTCTGACGATGGATCATCCTGCGATGGCTCAGAGGTCTCCGGAGCCTCGCGCTCGGTGACATCCTCTGCTGTCAGATCGATGGTTTTGGCTGCCTTGGAGGCACCCCTGGTCCTGCTATCGGATTTGCGAGCTGTCATACCATTCCTCAATTCCCGGGAAAGCCGGGGTGGTCACATCTCAAGCGCGGTGCCACCGTCTGATCAGGGCATCGGCCTTGTAGAAATCATGCACATGCCGGACGTGCTTACCGGAGCCATCGGTGCGAAGGCATGTGTTGCGGAGCAATATCGCCCCATCCCCGTCCAAAATCTATACGACCAAGCATAAACACCAGATTATGGAATCTCTATTCTCATAATTAGTTATGGTGTTTTTTTACACATGCAAGAAGAGCCGCCTCATTCGGCATTTCTGACACATGGGTAACAAAGCCTGATCCTTGCAGTCGTGCCGCGACAGACTCGGAGAGGCAGAAAAAAGGAACCCTGCCCAGCTTATCCCTCAATCCGTCCGCTTCCAAGAGCCGAGCCAAAATCTCCGCCGACCGTGTCGAATAGACCAAGATGCCTGCAAGATCTCCAGCCTTTATCGCAGCAATCGCCTTATCCGGCAGCCCACTTCTGGCCACCATCCGATAGATCTCGATGAGACAGACCCGAAGGTCCAGTTCCTCAAGATCCTCAGCCAGAGACCCGGAGCGATAATGCCCGGCAGGATAGAGAACAGGCCCACCGCCCACTTCAAGCGACGATTTTAATCGTTCGCCCAAGTCTGCGACGTGCGGCGCGGGTTGATCAATCCGCAAAAACCCCAAGCTTCGGGCAAGATCGGCGGTCTTGGCTCCCACACAGCACAGACGGCAGGCCTTGATTTCATTGATCTCCTCCGCGCTTAGCATCCTAAGAGCATTGCGGGACGTGACAATCACCGCCTGCCACGGCTCATCGGGAAGCACGAAGGGCAGGCTTTCTATATCCATGACGGGCGCACTGACCGCCTCGAGCCCGATAGTGCCAAGCGCCGACACCGTCTGCGCCTGATCGGCCTCTGGTCGTGTCACAAGGATCCGCTTTTTCAAAGTCGCCCGCATCACCTATCTGCTCCCGCCTGAAAGGATATTGGCCAAAGAGACGGGCTCAGTGGTTCGAAGCTGCAAGCACCGCCTCAAAAAAGGCAGATCCGGCTTTCGTCCTCAGCGCCTCTGCGGCTCTAAGGCCAACGGATGCCGCTTGCGACGCTGGACCGCTCTCGGAAATCTCATGGCTTTCACTGCCATCAGGCAGCAACACCTGCCCCCGGAAGGTCAATTGATTGCCCTCCAACTCGGCAAGCCCGGCAATCGGCGTCCGGCATGACCCATCAAGCGCGCCCAGAAAAGCCCGTTCGCAAGCAAGTGCCAATTCGGTCTTTTCATCGTGAATGCTGGCGAGAAGGTTGAACGTTGCCTCATCGCCCACCCGCGTCTCAATGCTGATCGCGCCCTGACCGACCGCAGGCAGAAATTCCTCTGGCGCAATGGGAGAGGCGGCAAGCGAGGCAAGCCCCAGCCGCTGAAGCCCTGCACAGGCCAGAAGCGTCGCATCGGCAACGCCCTTGTCGAGTTTCTCAAGGCGCGTCTGCACATTACCGCGATACATCACCACTTCCAGATCCGGACGAAGGCGCTTGACCATCGCCTGACGTCTGAGCGACGAGGTCCCGACAATCGCTCCGGACGGCATCTCGGCCATGGATTGGAATTTGCGGGAAATGAAGGCATCGCGCACATCTTCCCGCGGCAGAAAGATCTTCAGCTCCAGCCCCTCAGGCAGAACCGTCGGCATGTCCTTGGTGGAATGCACCGCCAGATCAATCCGGCCATCCATCAGCGCCTCTTCGATTTCTTTGGTGAAAAGCCCCTTGCCACCTGCCTCCGACAGCGGTCGGTCAAGAATCACATCGCCCGTGGTCTTGATTTCGACGATTTCGAAATCCCGTTCCGCCAAACCATGCGCCTCCATCAGGCGCGTTCTGGTTTCATAGGCCTGTGCCAGTGCAAGCTTGCTGCCTCTGGTACCGATTTTGATGGGAGTGGAGTGCATACCTAACGCTTTCAAGTCTCTTTGTCGTGGCCCCATTGGAAGAATCAGCAGCGGGGACAACTGGTCACAAGAACCGGCATTTGCCCCCAAACGGGCAGAAAGGGGATGCCAATCTCGCAGCTTTGCTCTAATACATGAGCCATGTTAGCAATCATCGACCGTTTGAACCAACAGGCAACATGGCTATTGGCGCAAACCATAGAGGCAACCAAGTCACCCGCGCAATGATCGTTTTGGGCATAGAAACAAGTTGTGATGAAACTGCGGCCGCAGTCGTGCGTCGTCATGCCGATTGTGCTGATGATCCAAAGGCCGGTCAGGGCGAGATTCTCTCCAACGTTGTCCTCAGCCAGATCGAGGATCATGCCGCCTATGGCGGGGTCGTCCCCGAGATCGCCGCCCGCGCCCACGTTGAGGCGCTTGATGGCATCATCAAAGCTGCCATGGACGAGGCTGGCGTCGGCTTTTCCGACCTCGATGGTATTGCTGCCACATCAGGCCCCGGTCTTATCGGCGGGGTTCTGGTCGGGCTGATGAGCGCCAAGGCCATCGCCGCAGCCCATGATCTGCCGCTGATTGCTGTCAACCACCTCGAAGGTCATGCGCTCACGGCTCGCCTCTCCAACAATGCCCCCTTCCCTCACCTTTTGTTGCTCGTCTCGGGTGGGCACAGCCAGATCCTGCTGGTGCGCGGCGTCGGTAATTATGAACGATGGGGCACCACCATTGATGATGCGCTCGGCGAAGCCTTTGACAAGACGGCAAAACTCCTTGGCCTTCCCTATCCGGGCGGCCCGAAGGTGGAAGACGCAGCCCTCAGAGGAGACCCCAAACGCTTCGCACTGCCGCGCTCCATGAAGGGCCGCGAAGGATTTGATTTTTCCTTCTCGGGTCTGAAAAGCGCCGTGCGCCGCGAAGCCGAAAAGATCGCACCCCTGTCCGATCAGGATGTGGCAGATCTCTGCGCCTCTTTTCAGGCCGCCATTTGCGACATTCTCAGCGACCGCATCGGCAAGGCTCTGGCGGAATTCAAAGTCCGTTTTCCAGAAATCGAGACACCGCAATTGATCGTGGCAGGCGGTGTTGCAGCCAACAAGGCCATTCGTTCCACTCTCGAAACGATTTTGACGGATGCAGGCGCAGAGATGATCGCGCCGCCGATCCGCCTTTGTACGGACAATGGGGCCATGATCGCATGGGCCGGTGCCGAACGGCTGGCCCTTGGCCTCACCGACCCGCTCAACGCCCCCGCCCGTCCGCGCTGGCCTTTGGACAAGAATGCTGAGGCCAAGATCGGCAAGGGACGCAAGGGAGCCAAGGCATGAGCCAGTTGAGCAACGTCGAACCATTCAAACGCGTCTCGGTGCTCGGCGCTGGCGCATGGGGAACCGCTCTCGCGCTCAATGCGGTGCGCGCCGGCAGAGACGTGGTGCTCTGGGGCCGCAATCACGAAAATCTTCAGTCCATCAGCGGCACCCGGCAATTGCCTGCGTATCTGCCGGACATCACCTTCGATCAGCCGCTTGAAACAACGACCGATGTCACCGAAGCCGCAGATGCGGACTGCATTCTGCTGGTCGCCCCGGCCCAGTCCACTCGCAAGATCGCCGAAGACATCGGCTTTTACGTCAAGAAGGGCACCCCCGTCATCCTCGCCGCCAAGGGATTGGAAAAGGGCACCCAACGCATGATGAGCGAGGTTCTGAGCGATTATCTGCCGCAAGCCGTACCCGCGATCCTGTCCGGGCCGTCCTTTGCTGCCGATGTGGCGCGCGGACTGCCAACCGCCGTGACCATTGCTGCGGGGTCTCACCCCCTTGCCGAACGTCTATGCGCCACCTTGTCGAACACCAGTTTCCGCCCCTATGCGAGCACCGACATGATTGGCGTCCAGCTCGGCGGCGCCCTCAAGAACGTGCTCGCAATCGCCTGCGGCATCGTTGTGGGCAAAAAGCTCGGTGCCAGCGCTCACGCCGCCCTGATGACCCGGGGTTTTGCCGAAATGCAGCGACTTGCACTGAAGGCCGGAGCGCGGGCCGATACGCTGATGGGCCTTTCAGGTTTTGGCGATGTGGCCCTGTCCTGCTCCAACGCCCAGAGCCGCAATTTCTCCTTCGGCTTTGCCCTTGGTGACGGCAAGGACCTGTCCGAGCTACTCGCGCCAGGCGCCAAACTGTCCGAGGGCGCCTTTACCGCCCGTGTCGCCACCGAACTGGCAGACCGTTTCGACGTCGAGATGCCAATCGCTCAAGCCGTAGCGGATGTTCTTGATCGCAAGAGCAGCATCGATGAAGCGGTAACTAGGCTGATGTCCCGCCCGCTGAGGCGAGAGAGCGATCATCATTGACACCATTTCAATTCCCCAACGCACAGCATAAAGAGGAAAAATCATGCATTTCGTCGTTACCTGCCTCGATAAGGATGGTGGTCTTGATATCCGCAAGGCCAACCGTGAAGCGCATCTCGCCTTTGTGAAAGAAAACAGCGCCAGCATTCCCGTTGCAGGGCCCTTGCTTGACGATGAAGGCACCATGATGGGTTCGACCCTCATCTGCGAAGCCGATAACAAAGCGGCACTGGAAGCCATGCTGGCCAACGATCCCTATGCCAAGGCGGGCCTGTTCAAGGACGTCACCATTCACGGCTGGAAATGGGTCATCGGCGCACCATCCTGATCAGCTCTTAAAATAGCGGAGAATCCCATGGCTTATTGGCTTTTCAAGTCCGAACCGAACACCTGGAGCTGGGACCAGCAGGTCGCCAAGGGCGAGGCTGGGGAACAGTGGGACGGTGTCCGCAACTATCAGGCCCGCAACAACATGCGCAAAATGGCCTTGGGCGATAAGGGCTTTTTCTATCATTCGATCAACGAGAAGCGCATTGTCGGCATTGTCGAAGTTTGCGCTGAAGCTCATCCGGACACCACGGACGACACGGGCAAGTGGGAATGCGTGGACATCAAGGCGGTGGAACCGGTCAAAAACCCGATCACCCTTGAAGACTGCAAGAACCATCCCACCCTTTCCGAGATGATTCTGGTCAAGAATTCGCGCCTGTCGGTCCAGCCGGTCAGCGATGAGGAATGGGCCATCATTTGCGAAATGGTCGGCGTCAAGCCGTAATCCTGCCGTTGGATCCATCAAGACAAAAGGGGAAGCTGGCATTGGCCACTTCCCCTTTTCCTTATTGCTCGACAAGCACGCACGATCCGTATGTCCTAGAAACTCATTGCCCTCAATTGGGCCGCCTCATGATCTGACGGTAATCACCGCCTGCATGCGCTGCTGAATGAAGGGTATAATGACATAGACCATGGCAGCCACGACAATCGGAACCATGATCATGGCGCGCTGCCATAGGTGCCAGTCGGGCGTGATGGCCACAATGCCATAAAGTAGCCCCGTCACCAAGGGATAGACAAACACCAGAATCATAAGCGCAAAACGTGCGCGAGACGGTTTACGGGATGTGTCTTTCATGCGATGTTCCTTTCGAGACGCTTCGTTCCGTTTCATGGAAAGATATATGAACGATACGTTCCGTTTCGTCAAGAGGAAATCCATGGGCACCGAAAAAATCAAAAACGACACAAGCAGCGCCAACAAGGCAAGGCAGTCAATCGGTGCCAGAAAAAATCCTGAAGCCGAAACGGCAATCCTTGATGCGGCTGCAGATATCATCGCCGAAAAAGGCATTGGCGGTCTGCGTATGGAAGCGGTTGCGCGCAGAGCCAAGGCGGGAAAGGCGACGCTCTACCGATGGTGGCCCACCCGCGGCGCGCTTTTGTTGGCCGTATACCAACGAAAGAAGCCGCAATTTCTCTACAGGGATACCGGGTCGCTTGAACAGGATCTCTTGCACTTCGCCAACGACCTGATCGAGATCTGGCAGGGTGAGAACGGCCTGTTCTTCAAGGCAATCATCGCCGAATCCCAGTCGGATCCAGATGTTGCCGAAACGCTCAGAAATTATCACTCCGAGCGGATCGAAGCGCTGGCAAAAGTCGTCGAACGCGCGCGCCAACGCGGTGAAATCCCGCAACACGAAGCGCCTGCGGTCAGGGCGGATATGCTGATCGGTCTGCTTTGGCAACGCTTGATCACCAACCGACTCGACGAGCCGATCGGCCAGCATATCCGAATGCTGGCCAACTCCGACTTGAGCTAAGCTCTCATCTTGGGCTTTTGAAAGCCTGTCACTTCACCTTGGTGTGCTCTTCGTGGATGCCGATGCTCAGCCGCACGCTGGCTGTCGTCGTCAGATGCGAGATCTCAGCAATCTTGGCCTGCTGCACATCGTTGGGATCGTTCCACTGCAACTCGAGCCAATTGCGCTCATCACCGATTTGGATCAGCTTCTCAATCATCGCCTTGGTCACGCCCATATCGCGAGCGTCATAATCGACAAAGAGAATGTCGACATGGCCCACGCGTTTGCCTGATATGGTCTCCGGCAGATCAAAGAAGGTGGCAAAAGACACCAGCTTGCCATCCATATAGGCACCGAAGACTTCGGCTGTGCGGTCTGTTAGCAGGGTTTCAGCATAGAAAATGTCCGGTTGACGCGGTGCGCCCCGTTTCTGCTCCTGTGCATGGGCGGAAATCAAAGGCGCCAGATCCAGAGCGGCATCCAGTTCCAGAATCTTGATATCGATCGTGCTCATAGTCTCTCCCATGTCTCTCGCCGCTCACGCCTCCCGCCATTCAAGCGACACACGTCAAGAGCAGCACCTTACCGACAAGCCCCACAGTGAGGTGCGACAGGCAGAAATACATCCTGCGCCCTATCGGCCTGGTCAGTTGATCACGGGTTATCGTAAATGCCAACGGCAAATTGACAATCCATTCTACCGCACCATCCCCATTAATCCGACACAAGTGGGACGAATGGCCTGATCCAGTCACGCTCAACCATCAACACGCCTAATTGCTGACCAACAAAAAAGCCGGATCACAAGGACCCGGCTCTTGAATTCTCAGATCGAATAGCGCGAAACCTAGTCGAGTTCACGCACATCGACGAAGTGTCCGGCAACCGCAGCGGCTGCGGCCATGGCCGGCGAGACCAGATGGGTGCGCCCTTTGAAGCCCTGACGACCTTCAAAGTTACGGTTGGAGGTCGACGCACAGCGCTCACCCGGAGCCAGCTTGTCCGCATTCATCGCAAGGCACATGGAGCAGCCCGGCTCACGCCATTCACAACCGGCCTCAAGAAAGATCTTGTCCAGACCCTCTTCTTCAGCCTGCGCTTTTACCAGACCAGAGCCGGGAACGACCATCGCATTGATGCCGTCCTTGACCTTGCGGCCCTTGAATACGCTGGCCGCGGCCCGAAGGTCCTCGATGCGGCCGTTGGTGCAGGAGCCGATGAAAACGCGATCAAGCGCAACGTCGGTCATCTTGGTGTTGGCCTTGAGACCCATATAGTCGAGCGCACGTTTGACGGCATTGCGGCGCGATTCATCTTCGATCGCATCCGGATCGGGGGTCGAACCATCGATGGTCGTCACGTTTTCCGGGCTGGTGCCCCAGGACACGATCGGCGGCAGCGATGCAGCATCCAGTGTCACGACCGTATCGAAATGAGCCCCTTCATCGGTGTAAAGGCTTTTCCAGAAGTCCATGGCCTTGTCCCAGTCAGCGCCTTTTGGTGCTTTCGGGCGGCCCTTGATATAGGCATAGGTCTTTTCATCCGGCGCGATCAGGCCTGCGCGAGCGCCGCCTTCGATGGCCATGTTGCAGACCGTCATGCGGCCTTCCATGGACAGATCGCGGATGGCTTCGCCGCAGAATTCAATCACATGGCCGGTGCCGCCTGCCGTGCCGATCTTGCCGATAATGGCCAGAACGATGTCTTTTGCAGTCACGCCTTCGCCAAGCTTGCCGTTGACTTCGACCTTCATGTTCTTGGCTTTTTTCTGCACCAACGTCTGGGTGGCCAGCACATGCTCGACCTCGGACGTGCCGATACCGTGCGCCAGAGAGCCGAACGCCCCGTGGGTGGAGGTATGCGAATCGCCGCAAACAATGGTCATGCCCGGCAGGGTAAAGCCCTGTTCGGGACCGACGATGTGAACCACGCCCTGACGATTGTCCAGCTCGTCATAATATTCGACGTCGAATTCCTTGGCGTTGGCTGCCAGCGTTTCCACCTGCAGCTTGGACTGGGGATCATCAATGCCTTTGGAGCGGTCGGTCGTCGGGACGTTGTGATCAACGACAGCCAGCGTCCGCTGCGGTGCGCGCACCTTGCGGTTGGCCATGCGTAGCCCTTCGAAGGCCTGCGGAGACGTGACTTCATGGACAAGGTGACGATCAATATAGAGAAGGCAGGTGCCATCCTCCGGCTGATCGGCCACGTGGGAATCCCAGATTTTGTCATAAAGAGTCTTGGGTGCAGACATGTTCGATACCAGTCCTTTTGCTCTGAGCCCATCCCTTGCCAGTCAGCACGGGCGGCTCAAGATCTTCGTGTCTCGCATATCCCCGCCAAAGCGACAGATCGAAAGGCAGGATACACGTTGGATGTAGTTGTTGGCCGGACCATTTGCAAACAGTCTCATCGACAGATGCAACGGCAGCAGGCGTTCGTCCACCAAGAGGCTGGCCCAGATCGGACCGGACTGCATGTCCCGGCCGACAGTCAAAGTCGGTCGGCAATGTCATGCGACAAATAGTGGGTCAAGGTCAAGCAATATTGCGCTCAAACTTCTGTCCCATGCCTCATATTGATGCGCAAAAGGCCCGATATGATTGCCATATCGAGCCCCTTGAAATGCAGTCAAAGCCACAAAAAACTTACTTTGCGTCTTCAGCTTGTTTTTTCTTGGCAGCTTTCGCTTCGGCAACCTTGGCTTTGGCGCTGTCGTTAAGGCGACGCGCACGCGTGTTGGATGCTTCAGTAATACGAGCGGATTTACCGCGACGATCGCGCAGATAGTAGAGTTTCGCGCGACGGACTTTACCGCGGCGAACAACATCAAGGCTATCGACGATCGGGCTATAGATCGGGAACACACGCTCGACGCCTTCACCATAGGAAATCTTGCGAACGGTGAAGCTTTCGTGCAGGCCGGAGCCTTTGCGTGCAATGCAGACGCCTTCATAGGCCTGCACACGGGTACGGGTACCCTCAGTCACACGGACGTTGACACGCACGGTGTCACCGGGAGAAAATTCTGGCAGTTCGCGCTTGGCCTTGATTTCGGCCATTTGCTCTTGTTCGAGCTGTTCAATGATGTTCATGATCTTCACTCTTGTTGTATCGCTACGACCAGAGCGTCCCATGCAGTCCCGTCAGGCTCACTGATGCCTGACATGCCACAAGGGCCCGTTTCGCCGTACTTGTTGGAAATCAGATTGGGCGTCTATACCCAATGTGAGGTCCTTTGTCACCCCCAAAAGTGACTCAAAAGCGCGGATTTATCGTGATTTTCGCAACATGCGACAGTGTCAGCCCAACATATGACAAATCCGGCGCCAACCAAGTTATCATAACACGGTGAACGCCGGATTGTCCGGTCAGAAAAGAGACGCCCGCCCGGAGACCGAGATAGAAATCAAGGGTCGATCCGGGCGGCTACGCTCACCACTTAAGCAAGGTTGCTTTCGGCAAACTCGTAGTTGGCGAGATTGTCGAGGAAGTTGGAGACATAGTCCGGACGACGGTTGCGGAAGTCCACATAGTAGCTGTGCTCCCAAACATCGAGGCCGAGAAGAGCGGTGCCTTCACCGGTTGCCAGTGGGTTAACGCCATTCGGAGTTTTGGTCACGCTGAGCGAGCCATCTGCTTTCTGGATGAGCCATGCCCAGCCAGACCCGAACTGGGTGGTTGCTGCGGTTTTGAAGTCTGCCTTGAACTGATCGACAGAGCCGAAGGCTTCAACCAGCTTGGCTTCCAGAGATCCCGGAATGCCACCGCCATTTGGCGACAGGGCGTTCCAGAAATGGATGTGGTTCCAGTGCTGACCAGCCTGGTTGAAGATGCCGGCGCGCTCGTCATTGCCATAGGTCGCGGCAATGATGTCTTCGAGCGACTTGCCCTGCAGATCGGCATTGGCTTCGATAAAGTTGTTCAGCGCAGTCACGTAAGCCTGATGGTGCTTGTCGTGGTGCAGCTCGAGGGTTTCCTGGCTCATGCCTTTCGCGGCGAGAGCAGCGTGAGCATAGGGAAGAGCTGGAAGTTCAAAAGCCATGTGTAAATCTCCTTTGAAGGCCCGAACTTGCGTTCAAGGGCACATCCTGATATTAAAACAAGTAACCTCTTTGAAAAACATATGAGCTAATATGTCAAGAATAAACTTGGAAAAATCAAATTCATCGGTGCGCAACTCCGCCGACCGAATCCTGATGTCCCTGAAAATGCACGGGGCAATGACTTCGACGCAAATGGGAGAAAAGCTCAAGACAACTGGTGAGGCAGCCCGTCAGCATCTGACCAAGCTGGCCGAGGAAGGGTTGGTCGGTGAGGAACGCCGCGCTGCGGGCCGCGGACGACCGTCGGTCTATTGGTACCTGACACAGGCGGGCCATGACCGCTTCCCCAATGCCCACGCAGATCTTGCCGTTGATGTTCTCGCCTCGGTCGAGCAGGCGCTGGGGCAGGAAGCCTTGGACACGATCATTGGCTTGCGGGAAGCCAGAACGCGGGACCGCTATCAAGGCGAGCTTGCCGGACGGAGCTCCCTGAAGGAACGGGTCGAAAAACTGGCCGAACTGCGCAGCGCCGAAGGCTACATGGCCGCAACAGAAATGGGCGAGGACGGCTCCCTGATGCTGATCGAGAACCATTGCCCGATCTGCACCGCAGCGCGATTCTGCAAGGGTTTCTGCCAGTCTGAGCTGGAGGTGTTCCGTTCGATCCTCGGCCCGACGGCACATATCGAACGCATCGAGCACATTCTGGGCGATGCTCAGCGCTGCGTATACCGGATAAGCGACACAGCGCCCACAGAAGCCTGAGACATCGACGCATTGAGGCCGTTGATAGGCTTCGCCATCATCATGTCAGTCGCTGCATCGACTATTGATCAGCCAGATCCTCGATTTGATCGACCCAGACTTCAAAGCCTTTAAGCTCGTGCTTGCCAAAACTGTGCGTCATGGGCACATCAGCCGCGTCCCGGCCTCGTGCAATCAACACCCGACCAAACCGGATGTCATTGTTGCGCGGATCAAACACCCACCATTTGCCCCCCAGATACACTTCCATCCACGCAGCAAAGTCCATGGGTGCTGGATTGGGCGGCTGATTGACGTCGCTGATATACCCTGTGCAATAGCGCGCCGGAATATTCAGTGAACGGCAAAGCGCAATCGCCAAATGCGCAAAATCCCGGCAGACCCCGGTTCCCTCACGCAAGCCATCGGCAGCCGTCCGCGTCGGACGGGAATGCTCATAGCCGAACTGGATGTGATTGTGCACGAAATCGCAGACCGCCTGTACACGCTCCCAGCCGAACCCCATTTGCCCGAATTGCTGCCAGGCAAAGTCGGACAACACATCGGACTCGCAATAGCGGCTGGGTAAAAGATAGGTCAAAACCTCAGCGGGCAACTGCTCCACCGGCACTTGCAGCGCCGATTTGTCAATGGGATCAGAAAGGCCAGCGTCCCGGATCACACCATCCGTCTCAATCGTCAACAGTCCGGCGGGCGCCACCAGCCTGTTGCACCAGTTGCCAAACGGATCACGATAGGCCTCAACCGGCACGGACGGTACCGTCCGCAATAGATCCGGACGCTCCATATCGCTGGCGCGGGAATAATGCACATTGAGGATGTTGATCATCGGTGTGGGAGCCGGAAGCTCGAACGTCAGCTTGCAGCCGAGTCGCATTCGCATCGCTAGAACCTTGAGTTCGGAGTGAATTTATGACCAGCTATTCTTACAATTATATTGTGCTGACAAAAACCACCCTAACCCATTCAGCTCGAAGATGCACCCTCAAGATCAACACAACCAAATAAGGTAAAACCGAGCAAAGCCGCCAGTTTCAGGGCTTTTTCTGTCGCTCGACCCAAGCCTCGTAAAGATCGGGACGTCGTTCACGGGTCAATTCGACGGCTTGCTCAAAACGCCAATCGGCAATTTTGCCGTGATGACCGGACGCAAGGATCTCAGGAATCTCGTGCCCTTCCCACTCGGTTGGGCGGGTATAATGAGGATATTCGAGCAAGCCGCTTTCAAAGCTCTCATCCTCGCCCGATGCAATCTTGCCCATCACACCGGGCAACAGACGCACGACAGCATCCATCAGAACCATCGCGCCAACCTCACCACCGGACAGGATATAATCGCCGATGGAAATCTCCTCAAGATTGCGCGCCTCGATAACCCTCTGGTCCACCCCTTCAAAGCGCCCGCAAACGAGAATGGCTCCGCCTGCATCCTTTAGCTCCCTGACCTTTTGCTGCGTCAATGGAGCGCCGCGCGGCGACAGAAGAATGCGCGGCCGGTCATCATTCTCGCCGCTCGCATGATCGATGGCCCGGGCCAGCACATCGGGCCGCAGAACCATGCCAGCACCGCCGCCAGCCGGCGTGTCATCGACATTGCGATGCTTGCCCTCGGCAAATTCGCGAATATGCAGGGTATCGAGCGTCCACAAGCCCTTTTCGAGCCCGCGGCCAGCCAAAGACGTGCCAAGCGGTCCGGGGAACATGTCGGGATAAAGGGTCAGAACGGTGGCATGCCATGGTGCACACACCACATCGTCCTTAACAGGCAGGGTCTCGTCCGACATCATCAGATCCGATCAGTCCTTTTTGAGGCCATCGAGAAGCTCTGGCTGGGCGCTGAAATCAGCCCCCTCGCCTTCCAATGATCGCTCGCTTTCGTCTGCCTCATCAAGCAAACCCTCAGGCGGGATCACAGTGACATAGCCCTCGTCCAGCGAGACATGCGGAACGGCTTCGCGGGTGAAGGGAACATAAAGCCCCTTGCCCCGACTGGGCACGATATCAAGGAGATCCCCCGCGCCGAAGTCGTGAACGGCAAGGATGGACCCGAGCACTGTACCATCCTCAAGACGGGCATCCAGTCCGATGAGATCGGAATGATAGAATTCCTCTTCCTCGAGCTCGGGCAGCTGTTCCCGATCCACATAGAGCCGCACGCCATTGAGTGCCTCGGCCTCGTTACGATCAGTCAGGCCCTTGATCCGGCAGACAAAAACTGTCTTGGCAAAGCGGGCCGAAACAATCTTGAAGTGCCGTTTTCCATCCGCCGTCTCAAGCGGTCCATATTGGGTCAGGCTATTGGGATCGTCGGAGAACAGTTTGATCCGAACCTCACCGCGCACGCCGTGCGCTGCCCCGATCTGGGCGATGCAAATCTTGCCCTCAGGCTCTGAAGGGGTCTTGGCCATGGCAGTCATCCCATGTGGAAATAAAATGAGGGGGAATCAAAAAGGGAGTCCGGGCATCGGCCCGAACTCCCTCAAATCGAATGGGATTACTCCGCAGTCGCTTCTTCGCTTGCTTCTTCAGCCGGTGCGGCTGCAGCTTCAGCGGCAGCAGCTGCTGCTTCTTCTTTCGCACGCAGCTCATCAAGACGTTCCTGAGCTTTTTTGCCCAGTTTTGCCTTGTTCGGGTTGTTGCGAGAAGGACGGGTCGCCATGCCAGCAGCATCAAGGAAGCGCAGAACGCGATCGGTCGGAACAGCACCCTGCTCGAGCCAATGCTTGATGCGATCTTCTTTTAGAATGACGCGGCGCTCATCATCTTTCGACAGCAGCGGATTGTAGGTGCCGACTTTCTCGATGAAGCGGCCATCACGCGGAGAGCGGATATCAGCAATAACGACACTGTAATGCGGGCGTTTCTTGGAGCCGCCGCGAGCCAGACGAATTCTAGTAGCCATGGAGTTTCCTTTCCAAATTAGCCTTATTCTTTGTGTTTTTGACCAACTTTTTCATGGCTGTTGCCAGCCCTTGGCCTTTCAGTTCGATGTCAAACCAACCATGCGGATTGGTTCAGCGTTTCTTCTTGCCTTTCCCTGGCATACCGCCAAGGCCGGGAAATTTCGGACCACCCAAACCGGGAAGACCAGGCATTCCGCCAGGCAAACCTCCGGGAAAACCGCCACCAGGCAGGCCTCCGCCCATTCCTTTGGCCAGATCGCCCATATCAGGCATCTGACCGGATTTCTGCATTGCTTCGAGCTGGGCCGGATCCACCTGAGGCGTACCGCCGCCATCAAACAGACCGCCAAGACCGCCCTTTTTCTTGCCCAGCATCTTCATCATGTCCGCCATCTGGCGATGCATCTTGAGAAGCTTGTTGATCTCGGAAACATGCACGCCGGAGCCGGCGGCAATGCGTTTCTTGCGGCTGGCATTGAGCAGCTTGGGATTGCGCCGCTCGGCCCGGGTCATTGAATTGATGATCGCCACCTGACGACCAACAACGGAATCATCAAGATTGGCCGCAGCCATCTGTTTCTTCATTTTCCCGACACCGGGCATCAACCCCATGATGCCGCTCATACCGCCCATTTTGGCCATCTGACCGAGTTGATCCTTGAGATCCTCGAGGTCGAACTTGCCCTTGCGCAGTTTTTCCGCAGCAGCGGCAGCTTTCTCAGCATCGATATTTTCGGCGGCTTTCTCAACCAAGCTGACAATGTCGCCCATGCCCAGAATACGGCCGGCAACACGCTCGGGATGGAATTCTTCAAGGGCATCGGCTTTCTCACCCACACCCAAAAGCTTGATCGGCTTGCCGGTCACAGCCCGCATGGACAGCGCAGCACCACCACGACCGTCCCCGTCGACACGGGTCAGAACGATACCGGTGATATCCATGCGCTCGTCAAAGCTCTTGGCGACATTCACCGCATCCTGACCGGTCAGGCTATCGGCCACCAGAAGGATTTCGTGCGGATTGGTCACCTTGCGGATATCGACCATCTCGACCATCAGCGGCTCGTCCACGTGGGTCCGGCCTGCGGTATCGAGCATGACAACATCAAAGCCGCCCAAACGCGCGGCATTCATCGCCCGTTCGGCAATCTGGGTCGGGCTCTGACCTTCAACGATCGGCAGGGTGTCGATGCCATTCTGCTCGCCCAGCACCCGCAGCTGCTCCTGCGCAGCAGGACGGCGGGTATCGAGCGAGGCCATCAGAACCTTCTTGCGCTCACGGGTCTGCAGCCGCAAGGCAATCTTGGCGGTGGAGGTCGTTTTACCAGACCCCTGCAGACCAACCATCATGATCGGGACAGGCGACGGTGCATTCAGATCGATCGTCTGCGCGTCCGAGCCGAGCATTTCGACCAACTGGTCATTCACCAGCTTGACGACCATCTGGGCCGGGCTGACCGACTTGATCACCTCGACACCGACAGCGCGTTCTTTCACGCGCTCGGTGAAGGTGCGCACAACATCCAGAGCAACGTCGGCCTCGATCAGAGCACGGCGCACTTCGCGCAACGCGGTATTGACATCAGACTCCGAGAGCGCACCACGCTTCGAGAGCTTGTCAAAAATACCGCCAAGGCGATCTGATAGAGATTCAAACATTCATTGCTCCTTTGCCTCTTCTCATCATGACGTCACATCAAAGGTGGGCGCTTCACCGCTTTGTGCCAACCGCCTTTTCTCGAAAAAGGCGCATAACACAAAAAACATCCGAGGGCGCAACGCGCTGTCGGATGGGGACTTCCCGGTTCTCTTTACACCTTTTCGGGACCGGGTCAGTGGCTCACTATGTCGTGTCTCATGATGAGAATGGGCGGTTTCTAGCCGCAAATGGCGTCTGCGTCAACCGGAATTGCGCCAAAACCGGGGCTTTTCATCGCTTTTGGCATGGAAAGGCGAGAATGGAACAGCGACACGGACACGTCAGCTCGCCTCAAGCCCGATCGGTTCCGGACCGGGCCTGCGTTGCATGCTGGTCTGAAACGCCTTCTTCAAGGTCGCTTTCTCAACGCTCGTGAGCAGCTGGGACACAGAGAATCGGCACACACAATTGCGGCCGCTTTGCTTGGCACTATAAAGCGCACGGTCGGCCGCGGCAAACAACAGGTCGAATTCGGTGCCCGCCTGTTTGACGGTGGCGAAGCCGATGCTGATGGTCACCGGAACAGGCACCCCCTTGTGCCGGATTTCGGCCTTGGCAATGGCCTCCCGGATCGTTTCCATGAACGCCCTGACGTCTGAATGCCCGTTTGGCAGGAAAAGCGCGAACTCTTCACCGCCCATGCGGCCGAAAAGCACCTCATCGGGCAGCAACTCGGTAACAATCCGTGCGACTTCCGACAGCACCCTGTCTCCTGCATTGTGGCCAAACCCGTCATTCACCGACTTGAAGTGATCCAGATCGAGCATCGCCAACACCTGCGCATTGTCATGGCGTTGCAGGAGCAGATCGCACTGGTCGATGAAGGCACGGCGGTTTGCGATGCCGGTGAGCACATCGGTTTCAGAAGCGATGCGATGCAGTTGCTCGCTACGGTCCTTGAGCAGAATGATCGTCATCATCACCATGAAGCTTGTGCTGACAAAAATTTCGAGCAGCAAGAACTTCCACCAATCAGCCACCATACGCCCGTTCTCAACGTCGGAAGGCAATGCAAAAACCAGATAGATCATCACCAAACGGAACAACCCATGCGCAAGCAGGGCAACGGCAATCGGGCGGGACATCGAAAGCTGCAAATTGCCAGGGCCGCCGAGGATTTCATAGGCACTGGCAAAGGTTATCAGCACGATGAAGGCAGACTGCATCGCCAGATTGATATTGAGATTGTGATAGAGGACAGGCCAGAGGAAACACGCCGCAATATAAAGCGCCGGAACCAGCAGAAACAGCGCATAGGGAACGGACTTGTGGTTG
Organism: Cohaesibacter sp. ES.047; assembly: GCF_900215505.1. Lineage (NCBI taxonomy): Bacteria > Pseudomonadati > Pseudomonadota > Alphaproteobacteria > Hyphomicrobiales > Cohaesibacteraceae > Cohaesibacter > Cohaesibacter sp. ES.047. Next base: position 808,627 of record NZ_LT907844.1, on the reverse strand, counting down.
AAGACGCGAAATCCGGACCATAGAAGCAGGAAGGTGACGAGCGAACTGGTGGTGTTGATCGCTGAGGCGACCTGCGAAAATCCGGGCAGCAGGAAAAGCACCAGAAGGGTGAACGCACCCAAGGCGTAGGAAGCGGTCCAGAGGCCGGCAGCTGTTTCATTAGGATTGCTGTACCATACAATCGACATGGTCACAGCCGCGACCGAGACCGACAGAAACAAGCACATATATATAGTAGCAATATCAAGAATTACGTGCATTCAGCCTCCTAGATATAGTGGATTTTATCCGGGAAGATTAAACAGATTCATAATCGCCATCGCAGTTTTTGCACACACCTCACCCAATTCCTCAAATGGTAAATGGCGAGATATGAGCGAACCATATGGTCCCGGCTCATGCTCAACGCGCATCAACAAGCAACATCCACGATCATTGGTTTTTCTATCATTTTGTCGCAAAAAGGCTATTGTAGCGCCAAGAATAAATCTGCCATCGCGCGGAAGGGAACCGGCGAATGCAAGCAGATATAAAGCCCAACCTTACGGAGATGTTTCATGTCCACACAGAAAGCCCATATCTGGCTGCGCGATGAAGACCGCTCGACGGAACGGCGCACGGCGCTGACGCCCAAGAACGCGCGCATTCTCATAGAACAGGGATTTGACCTCACAGTTGAGCGCAGCGACAAGCGGGCTTTTCCGGACAAGGACTATGAAAAGGTCGGCTGCACGCTGGCCGATCCACGCTCCTGGGTGGATGCACCATCGGATACCGTCGTTCTTGGCCTCAAGGAACTGGCAGAAACGCCATCGGAGCTGCCACACCGCATGATCCACTTCGCACACATCTACAAGGATCAGACCGGCTGGGAAAAGGAAATGGCACGCTTCGTCAATGGCGGCGGCCTGCTCTATGACATCGAGTTTCTGGTAGGTGAAGATGGTCGTCGCGTTGCCGCCTTCGGATACTGGGCCGGCTGGATGGGAGCCGCTCTGGGCGTGCACCGCCTGCTCGAACGCCGCGCCGGGAAAAACATTATCACAAACGGCGTCTCTCCGTTCGAAAGCCAGTCCGACATCATCGACAAGCTCAAGGCGCTTGCAGACGAAGTCGACGGCCCGATGCCAAATGCCATCGTCGTGGGAGCCAAGGGCCGCTCGGGCACTGGTGCCAGCGAGTGCCTTGAAGCCGTCGGTTTGCCGGTTACCAAATGGGACATGGAGGAAACCCGCATCCTCAACCGCACTGCCCTGTTGTCCCATGATTTGCTGGTCAATTGCGTTCTGATGACTGGACCGGGCCTGCTTCTGGCCAATCAGACCCATCTGTCAGCCCCCCAATCCCGCATGAAGGTCATCTCCGATGTCTCGTGCGACCCATTCTCGGATTTCAATCCCCTGCCGCTCTACAAGGCGCCAACCAGCTGGACCGATCCCGTGATAAAAGTCGGCAAAAACAGTGAAGGCGATGATGTCGAGGTCACATCGATCGACAATCTGCCGTCCCTGTTGCCTGCGCAAGCGGCCGAAGAATTCTCCGACCAGTTTCTCGCACCCCTGATGCGGTTTCCTGACGGGGTGGAATGGAAGAATGCAGAGCTGAAGTTCCATGAGATCCGCCAAAAGGCCGGCCTCTGAACACAGCGTTTGGCGCTGACCCGAATATCAAGAGGAGGCATCGCGACAAGCCGCGTTGCCTTTTTTTTGCCAAATTTGGGGCGGTCCAAACCACAAAACTTACCCAGCGACAGAAAACTCACCTGTTCTTTCTTGGATACATGCGGCCCATGCAAAAAAGTTCAGCCTCGTAAATTGGCAGAATGCGGCCAATTACCCTCTTTTACTTATGACTTTTCGCAACTAGAATCCTTTTGGGATCCGCATCAGACAGGCGCGAGCGTCATCACGGAAATTTCATTGAAAGGATGACGAACTTTCATCGTGAAGAGCCAGTCACTGATGTTAGGATCATTACTTATCGTTCCATTCTGATTTCAAAACGGATTGATAGTTAAGAGGACCAAACATGAAGAAAATTACATTTATTGCAGTCGCCTGTGCACTGCTCGCCACACCTGCGCTCGCCAATGAAAAGGAAGACGCGGTCAAGGCGCGTCAAGCCTTTTACAAATCCATGGGCGGTGAAATGCGCCCGTTGATGAACAACATCAAGGGCGAATATGACGCAGCCTCCGCTCAGGAGCATGCTGATAAACTCGCCAGCATCACCAAAACCGATGTGACGACCTACTTCGTCGAGGGCACATCCAATCAGGACATGCCGGGCAAAACCGAAGCCAGCCCGAAGATCTGGGAAGACATGGCAGGCTTCAAGGAAAAATTCTCTGCTCTTCAAACCGCGGTCGCAACCCTGAAGGTTGAAGCAGGGAAAGGCAAAGCCGAACTCGGTGCCGCTTTTCAGCAGGTCGGCGCGAGCTGCAAGAGTTGTCACGACGCCTTTCGCGAGAAATAAGCCGTTCAAGGGGAGCCCGGACAATATGGGTCTGTGGCTCCCGTCCATTTCAGAACGTGTGATTGACCATGACCGCCGAAACGACCAAACCGGAGCGCCGCTCCGAAACGCCTGAACAGGCAAGCGATCTCAAAAAGGTTCGCCTGTGGGATCCCGCTCTGCGCATTTTTCACTGGCTACTGGTGATCTGTGTGGCTGCAGCCTGGGGGCTGGCAGAATTCGGCCCCGATATCATGACCCTGCATTTCTACTTCGGTTACGCGATTTGCGTGCTGCTGGTTTTCAGGCTCATCTGGGGCTTTGTCGGCCCAAAAGCCGCACGGTTCAGCCATTTCATCTATGGCCCGCAATCCCTGTTTTCCTATCTTGGCAAGATCTTCAGACGTGAACCGAGTTATTGGCCCGGACACAATCCTCTGGGTGCACTTGCGGCCTTTGCTCTTCTGGGAATTCTCACCGCTCAGGCAGCGACCGGTCTGATGTCTGACCCGGACGATTTCATCAACGTCGGACCGTTGGCGAGCTATGTGGGGTATGAAACGGCCACTTGGGCCAGCGACATGCATCACATTTTCGCGACCCTGTTGCAGATTATCGTCATCGTCCACGTCCTTGCCATTGTCTTTTACAAGGTTTGGAAGCACGAAAATCTCGTCACGCCGATGATCACAGGATGGAAATGGGTCAAAAAGACCAACAAGGGCTGAAGACCCCTCCCCTGTTCCAAATGCAATCAAGGCGCCGACAGATCTCTGTTGGGGCCTTTTTCATGGTCAGAAGACTGAAAAACTGAATGATCAGGACGAAGCGTCAAGGCAGATCTATCTTGGCCGCTCCAAAGATCGGTCCGGGCAAGCCACCGTTATCGGCCTGCAGCAGCACCGCACATCCGTCGTGACCATCCTTGTGAATGTCCCTAAGGGGCAATTCCACCTTCAGAGCATCGCCGTGCCACATGCCAACCGGCTGCATCGACGTGACCACATTATGATAGGTGATGGACCGACCGCGATTTTCCCCGCGCTCGATCTGGGCCGTCACCGCGCGATTGAACTGCACCAGATAGAGCGTTCCATCCGTGATGTCAGCTGCATCATCCGGTCGCGAAGCAACGTTGATGGTCAGGGCGTCGGCATTCCGATCCATCGTGATCGGAATAGAAAGACCTTTCGCCTTTTGAGCGAGCGAGTGGATCGTCTTCTTGATGTCGTCGCGTCGACTGCCAACCACATGCACACGCCCGTTGATCACCATTTGCGGCGTATAGACCCGGCGATCACCGCGGACAGCAGCATAATCGTGCTGTCGCACCGTGTTTTCATGACGCGCGTTTTTATCGGCCCAGCCAAGATAGTCCCAATAGTCGACCGCTTCGGTAAGGGCAATGACGTTCGGATCGGCAGCAAGCTCAGAAAGATATTTGTCTGCAGGCGGACAGGACGAGCACCCTTGCGAGGTGAACAATTCCACCACAGCAACCGGACCGCTACCCGCAAGCGGGCTTTGAACCTGAAGACCAAGGCAAAAGACCGACAACAGCGCAAAACCGCCCATATTGAGCAGGGCGCTGCGCTTCATCAAACCGGATTTATGCTGACCGACTGTTTTCATAATACATAAATAGGTGAATTTGACCTTCAACTGCCAATCACTTTCGGTTGAGACCTGTCTTCTTTGGTTTATGGGGTCGCCCACTGCCTTCTGCGATCAAATCTTCTCACCGAATCGCAAGGAAACCCATACCGTGCGTTGACTGATACACATCCGTCCTTCCACCAAGCCGTGACATATTCTATGTATATTCCCTTATTCATTCCATTCCAAGCCGAACGCGCTCAAGAACCGGAACCATCGAAAGGAAAACACATGCCATTGGGAGAAGTGAACTGGATGGCCGCGCTCATCGCCGCTCTTGCCGGATTTGCCGTGGGTGTCATCTGGTATATGGCGTTGGGCAAACAATGGATGGCAGCAGCAGGCCTCACCGAGGCTGACGTCAAGGGATCAAGTGGCAAGCCTAAAGCCACGCCCTTCATCATTGCGGCCATCGCCAACATCGTCATGGCGGCCATGCTGTTCGGTATTCTGGTCCATGTGGGCGATCCGACCGTGCGGCGCGGCCTCATGTCCGGACTGTTCATCTGGATCGGCTTCGTCGCAACGACCTCAAGCGTCAACTATGCCTACCAGCAAAAGCCATTTCGCCTCACGCTCGTCGACACGGGCCACTGGCTTGTCAATCTCATGGTGCAAGGGGCAATCCTAGGCGCCTTCGGCTGATTTTCGGGTGAGCGTCAGATGGTGCTGAGCAGGATGCTCGTCTCACTGTTCAGCACCCCTTCAATAAGCCGCACTTCTCGCAGCACCCGATCGAAATCAGCCAGCGATGCCGTCTGGATTTCCGCAATCAGATCCCACGAGCCGTTGGTTGTGTGCAGCGTGTGCAATTCCGGCATCCCGCGCAGGCGGCGAATGACCTGGGATGTTGACTTGCCGACCACCTCGATCATCATGATCGCCCGAATGCCGTCCAACTCATAGTCTTCGCGCACCCGGACACTGAAACCGAGCACCGCCCCCGAAGACACAAGCCGATCAAGCCGGTTCTGAACCGTCCCGCGCGAAACCTTGAGAATATCCGCAAGCTTGGACAAGGGCGCGCGTCCGTCGTGACGCAACAGCGAGATCAGATCCCGATCCAGCTGATCATAGACATGCTTGGCTTCCATAATGGCGCTCCCTTAACTCCCAGAAACTGTAAATCCGCACAATGTACTCTGTGATTTTTGCCAAAGTTCTATCAGTTTTTGAAGACTTTTTCCATTTTGCCTGAATTTTACAACCGCTATCCTGTTCTTCCACGGTGCATGCTCCAAATGTTCAACCGACGAGTCGGCTTGCACGGTGTCCCGTTCCATCACCCATCAGACCCACAAGGCAACGCTCATGACCCCGCAAAAAGGCAAGCTCAATCTCGTTCCCTTCGTCTCTGTCGATAATATGATGAAGCTGATCCTCTCGATCGGCGTCGAAGAGATCATCAAGGGCATCGCAGACCAGATCGAGAGTGACTTCAAGCGCTGGGAAAGCTTCGACAAGACACCACGCGTCGCCTCCCACTCCAAGGAAGGCGTCATCGAACTGATGCCCACGTCCGATGGCGAGGTCTATGGCTTCAAATATGTCAACGGACACCCCAAGAACACCAAGGAAGGCCTCCAGACCGTTACCGCTTTCGGCCTTCTGGCTGATGTCTACACCGGCTATCCGGTTCTTCTGACCGAAATGACCATCCTCACCGCCCTGCGGACCGCAGCCATGTCGGCTGTCGCGGCCAAATATCTTGCCCCCAAGGATGCAAAGGTCATGGCGATGATTGGCAATGGTGCGCAGTGTGAATTCCAGGCCCTCGCCTTCAAACGCATTTGCGGCATCGACACCGTTCGCCTTTATGACATCGACCCTGTCGCCACCGACAAGGCGGTCTTCAATCTCAAGGACTCTGGCCTTAAGGTCATTCGGGCGGACAGCCATCAGGAATGCGTCGCCGGCGCAGACATCATCACCACCTGCACCGCCGACAAGCAATGCGCCACCATCCTGACCGACAACATGGTTGGCTCGGGTCAGCATATCAACGCCATCGGCGGCGACTGCCCGGGCAAGACTGAGCTGCATGGCGACATCCTGCGCCGCTCCGACATTTTCGTTGAGTATCCGCCCCAGACCCGCATCGAAGGCGAGATCCAGCAGCTCGATCCGAACCATCCGGTCAAGGAACTCTGGAAAGTCATAACCGGCGAGGAACAGGGGCGGACATCTGAAGGCCAGATCACCCTCTTCGACTCGGTCGGCTTTGCCATCGAGGATTTCTCGGCCCTGCGCTATCTTTACCGGGTCATCAAGGACACCAAATTCTACGACGATCTCGACATGCTGGCCGACCCGGACGAGCCGCGTGACCTTTATGGCATGGTGCGGCGGGCAGCAAAGCCGGTGGAATCAGCGGCGGAATGAACGAGCGATACTGGATCAAACGATCTGGGCCAATCCACAGAAACCCTAGGCAGGCGGCCACCCATCGGCTAGCCTGCCTTTTTTGTTACGACCGTCCCCATCAAATGTGAGCTTTGTGATGCCGGAGCCGATCCACCTGTGTTCCCTTGAAGATCTGGATGAAACGGACGCCCTTGGCAGGAGCCTCAAGGTTGGCGACAGCCAATTCAATCTCATCCTTGTGCTCGATAGGCACTCATTGTGGTAGGCCCGATGGTGCGCGCCTACCACAATGAGTGCCCTCACCTCCTGACACCACTCGACACGTTCCCGGACGAGTTTCTCGACAAGGAAAATCCCGGACTGCTGGTCTGCTCTACCCACGGTGCCCGCTTTCAGGTCTCCGACGGGCTTTGCATCATCGGTCCCTGCACCGGTGCCAATCTCGAATCGGTTGACGTGACGGTGCGAGAGGGCGAGGTCTATCTTGTCGCGCCCGCCGTCTAGTCCATTGGTGGCAGAAAGAGCAAAATCCCGGTCCAAAACCGTCCAAAATACCTCCCGACAACATACGAAAGAGCAATATAGAACCGGTGGACGCTATAGGGTCGTCTGAGCATAATAGCCGCGATTGCGGCGCGATGACGCTATAACCTTATAAGCGCATTAGTCCGGATATTGAACACGCCCTGTCCCGTTGAACGCTGAGGAGTAACGTTCGAGGATACAGGTTGCTACATCACGACCCCGCGCGGGTGTGTAGCTCACTGCATTTTAAAGGAGTTCTGGGAGGAACGCATGTCGGAGAACGTCTATCCCGTACCGGCGGAAGTGGCATCTCATGCCTTAATCGATAACGACGCCTATTTGTCCATGTACAAGCAATCTGTCGAGGATCCGGAAGGATTCTGGAGCGAACATGGCAAGCGCATTGACTGGATGAAGCCGTTCACCAAGGTGAAAAACACCTCATACGACTATCACAACGTGTCAATCAAATGGTTCGAAGACGGCGAGCTCAACGTCTCGGCGAACTGCATCGACCGCCATCTCGAAACCCGCGGTGACCAGACCGCCATCATCTGGGAAGGCGACGATCCGTCCGAGAGTGAAAACATCACCTATTCCCAGCTTCATGAGCGCGTCAGCAAACTGGCCAACGCTCTCAAGGATCTGGGCGTTCAAAAGGGTGATCGGGTCATTCTCTATTTGCCGATGATCCCCGAAGCAGCCTATTCCATGCTCGCCTGTGCCCGTGTCGGTGCCATCCATTCCATCGTTTTCGGCGGCTTTTCGCCGGACGCTCTGGCTGACCGGATCAACGGGTCGGAAGCAAAGCTTGTCATCACTGCCGATCAGGGGCTGCGTGGCGGCCGTCGGGTTCCGCTGAAAACCAACGTCGATGCAGCACTGGAAAAGGTCAACCACGAGACCAAGATTCTGGTTGTCCGCCGCACCGGTGGCGATGTGCCGATGGTCGACGGCCGTGACATCTGGTATCACGACGCGGTCAGCAATGTATCCGCTGATTGCCCGCCCGAGGCGATGAATGCGGAGGATCCACTGTTCGTTCTCTATACCTCAGGCTCAACCGGCAAACCCAAGGGTGTCGTGCACACCACGGGCGGCTATCTCGTCTATGCCTCGATGACCCATCAATATGTCTTCGACTATCATGACGGCGATATCTATTGGTGTACCGCCGATGTCGGCTGGGTTACCGGCCATTCCTACATCGTCTATGGACCGCTGGCCAACGGCGCCACAACGCTGATGTTCGAAGGTGTCCCGACCTACCCCAGCCCCTCTCGCTTCTGGGATGTCTGCGAGAAGCACAAGGTCAACATCTTCTACACTGCTCCAACGGCAATCCGGTCCCTGATGGGCGCTGGCAACGAACATGTCGAGAAAGCAGATCTGTCATCCCTGCGCATTCTTGGCTCGGTCGGCGAACCCATCAACCCGGAAGCCTGGAAATGGTATTACGAGGTCGTCGGCAAGAGCAAATGCCCGGTCGTCGACACCTGGTGGCAGACCGAGACCGGCGGCATCATGATCACCCCTCTGCCCGGTGCCACCGACCTCAAGCCCGGCTCGGCCACCCGTCCCTTCTTCGGCGTTCAGCCCGTCATGCTCGACAGCGACGGTCATGAAATCCACAAAACCGAATGCGAAGGCATTCTCTGCATCGCCGACAGTTGGCCAGGCCAGATGCGCACGGTCTATGGCGACCACGACCGCTTTGTCTCGACCTATTTCGAGACCTTCAAGGGCTACTATTTCGCCGGTGACGGTGCCCGCCGCGATGCGGACGGCTATTACTGGATCACCGGCCGCGTCGATGACGTCATCAACGTCTCGGGCCACCGCATGGGCACCGCCGAGGTGGAAAGCGCGCTCGTCGCCCATGAAAAAGTCTCCGAGGCCGCCGTTGTCGGCTATCCGCACAACATCAAGGGTCAGGGCATCTATGTCTATGTCACCCTGATGGAAGGGGAAGAAGAGAGCGAAGAGCTGCGCAAGGAGCTGCGCGACTGGGTTCGGCACGAAATCGGCCCGATCGCCTCACCAGACCTCATCCAGTTCGCCCCCGGGCTGCCGAAAACCCGTTCCGGCAAGATCATGCGCCGCATCTTGCGCAAGATCGCCGAGGATGATTTCAGCGCACTGGGTGATACCTCGACGCTTGCGGATCCAACCGTCGTTGAAGACCTCATCGACAACCGCCAAAACCGCTAGGCGAGTTCAAGTCGGCAAACAAACAAAACCCCCGCTGAACCATCGGCGGGGGTTTTTAATTCGTTTTCCTTGGCCAAGGGATAAATCCAAGCGGCGTCATGTTACCGGCTGAGAAAAGGCACGCGCCCACTTGCCAACAGAACGCCGAATATCGCAACAAAAACACCCAGTATCTGCACCCCATCAGGCATGCGGCCAAAACAGGCAGCAATGATAAGCGCTGAAACGGGAACCAGATTATAAAGCACTGATGTTGCGGCCGGCCCCCGCACCGCGATCCCGATTTGCCAGAATAGATAGGCCAAAACGGACCCGACCAAAGCCATCCACACCGTCGCGGCCCACGTAACAACAGACGCCATTTGCAGCTCTGCCACCGGATCAGCCAGAACCACCGCGGCAATCACCAGAAAAACCGTTCCGAAAACCGTCGTCCAGACAGATGTTTGAAGCGGACTGGCACCCTTGACCCAATTGCGTGAGCCGAGCGAATAGAAGGCCCAGACAAGGCTGGCGAGCAATATCAACAGATCGCCCGGCGCCAATCGAGCCCCACTAAAGGCTCCAACAGTCAGCGCGACGCCCAACATGCTTATGAAAAGACCGGCGAGCTCTGCCATTTTCGGTTTGCGCCGTTTCATGAAGGCGTCAATCAGGTTTGTGATGAGGGGGTTGGTTGCCATGATCAAGGCAGCGGTTACCGGGCTGGAGCTCTTCATGCCCCAGAACAAAAGCCCGCTGAACCCGGCTATTCCAAAAGCCCCAAGCATGAGAAAAGCGACAAAATTGCGCCGAAAAATCGGCCAGTTGATGCCGCCGCTCAGCCACAGCCAGATCAAGGTCGCGGCTGCAGCGAAGACAAATCGGGTGGCCACCGCTGTCCAAGGGGTCAGATCCACAAGAACAAGTCTGGTTGCCTCAAAAACAGAGCCCCAGAAAACAGCTGCCATCGCACTCAAAAAGAGCGCTGGTCCATCTTCTGAAAAAACGCCCATGTGCTCTGACTGTTCCGAAGTCATCATTCCCGCCTCTTAACTGTTGTTGGCAGCAACAATGCCCTTTCATTTTCAAAAGCGATACAGCTAATATCGGGCATCTATTTTCGGAAAATGAAAAATGAACCAAGACTTCAATTGGGATGACAGCCGCATTTTTCTGGCACTGGCGCGTGAGGGCACTCTGTCTGGGGCAGCAAAACACCTGCACACCGGGATTGCCACTGTCTCGCGTAGAATAGAGCGGATGGAAAATGCGCTCGGTATCCCCCTCTTCCTGCGCCATCAAAGCGGCTACCGGCTGACCGATCAGGGTGCCGCCATGCTGCCTCGAATCGAAGCAATTGAGCTGGCGGCTCTCAACATGCAGCATCAGGTCGAGAAACAGTCAGGAATAGAAGGGTTTGTTCGGGTTGCCTGCTTTGAGAGCCTGATCACACCTTTTATCATTCCGGCGCTCACACCATTATTAGGCGATAATCCCGGATTGGATATTGAACTCGTCTTTCATACCAGCGTCGTCAACATCCATCGCCATGATGCTGATCTGGCTTTGCGCATGATCTGGCCGGAACGCGGAAATCTGCTTGTTCGACAGCTTGCATCGATGGGATTCGGCTTATACGGAGCGGATGAGAAGACACCATCACAGCGCTTCATCACCTGGCCCGAAATGGAAGATCTGACCCTTCCACTCGCCTGGTCACGCGCTTTCGGAGCCATGGATGGACCAAGACTTGCGGTGAACACGCTCAATGGTCAACTGGAAGCCGTCAGGAAAGGCATTGGCCGGGCGGTTCTTCCGCATTTTCTGGCAAGAAAAGCCGGTCTCCATCTGATCTCGAACACATTGCCCAATGGTAAATTGATGCAACGACCTGTCTATCTGGTCACCCACGCCAACCTTGCAGCCTCGCGGCGCGTACAAACCGTGTCTCAGGCAATATCCGATGAAATCACAGAGCGTCGAGTTGAGCTTTCAGACCCTTGAGTCTGGTGCCAGACTCATCAAAGTAACCTACTCCCCGCGCCCGATGAAGTCGGCCACCTCTTCAAGGCTCATGGGGGCGGCGCGGTTGTCATCCAGACGAGAGCGGATGCCCTGCAGGTCGTGCACCATGGCAGAGCGACGGCTTTCGGCTGGGCTTCATAAAACCATTGGTAGAATTTTCCATATTGCAATTCATCTCAATGTTGCAATAATTCGGTATTCAAATATCACATGTGTTTTTTTGTTTTAAGGACGAAGAAGTGAAGAGCGATCAATTTGCCGTAGCAGCAGCATCCTTGATCATTGGTCTTACAATGCCGACCCTTTCAGAAGCAAAAGACATTTGGTTTGTGCGGGCCAAACAGCTTCAATGCGTCAAGCAACACATTGACCAATACAGCCAGACCGCTTCCAATGACATAATTATCTTTCTTGACGAATGCCCAAACACCGACTTGGCATCAATACTGAGCAAAAAAGTGGTGAACTCCGCTGTTCCAACCATCACGCCAAAAGAAGACGGGCCTAATCATCCGGCAGAAGTGATTCAATTCACCAAAGGTCAGCTCAAGTGCCTGAAAGACTATAAGCTCAAATTTGAAGACGATCTTGAAGTCATTGAAGTGCCCAAAGACCCATGCTCATGAAAGATCGGATTGGAAAGAATTGGCTCATCATCAAATCGAGCCTTGAAGCACTGAGTTATGTTTCCATTATTGTGGGCATTGTCGTTGCCTATAATTCCTATTCTCGGGATCGAGCCGAAGAGCGCGTCTCAAATGCACTTAAATTCATCATGCATTTTCAAAACAATGAAATGATGCAATCGCGAATGGAATTGCAACGGCCATGGCTGGACCCAACACGAGCAAGGCTGAGCAACAAGGCTGGCAGCGCCGATATCATTAATCAAATCGCGACAACAATCATTTTCCCGATAGAAGAAAAAGATACGGTTTCTGATCTGATCCGGGTGATGGATTATCTGGATGCCGCCGCATCATGCGTTGCCGGATCTGATGAGGACAGTTCCAGCGTTTGTGATAAATCCGTGATTCTTGATCACTTGGGTGAATTCGCCGATAGCATGCTTTGCCTTTATAAAGCGCCAATCGAGGAGCTTCGAACCAACTTCGCTATGCCAAAACTTGGAACGAAAATGGAAGCACTTCTGAACGACGAACCTTCGGTCAACAGCACCTGCAAATCGTAACGAGGAAGCCATGCTGAAGCAAAAAACAAGACACACCATCCGTCTGATTGGTTTCCTGCTTTTTGCTTTCTCATCCGTCACAGCAGCCAGCGCTGCGACCTTTACGAAAATGTGGGATGAAGACACAAAATGCATTCTCAAAATGGAAGGCGAGATCAAGGAAGGCGACTATCAGAAGCTCCTGAATTTGATCGTAACCCCGGACGTTAGAAAAGAAGACCCTAGCAAACCAAAAGAAACCTTCATCTGGTCTGGCTTCAGCAAAGTCGATCCCAGAGGTTATGATGGGGACTACAAACATCGCCGCCTCTGCCTTAATTCCCCAGGCGGCTCGTTCGCTGAAGCTCTCAAGATTGCCAAAATCGTAGATGAAGGACTCGGCACTGTCGTTGAAAAACACCATCGCTGCCTTTCAGCTTGCGCCCTCGTATTCATGTCTGGAAAACACGCAACGGGTGAGGAGGACTTCAAGACCATTGATCGCCATATTCATGCAAAAGCTTCGTTAGGCTTCCACGCCCCCTCTCTTGATCTCGGATTTGAAAACCTACCAATTAAAACTGTTCCAAAAGAACTTGTTAATGCGTCTTATTCAACCGCACTTACCAATTCGAGTGACATTCTAAAGAATCGTGCTCTTCTAAACCTCAGGGACAGCCTCTTCATTACAGTGCTTGAAACGTCGCCGCAGGAGATGTTCTACATTGATACGCCGGGCAAAGCAGCCATGTGGCAGATCGATGTGTACGGCATACCGATTCCAAAACGCATATCACAACAGAATGTCGCACTGGCTTGCGACGCCGCTGCTGCCTACCTGCAAGACCGTTCACTTGGGAAAATCAAGCCCGATTGGCCTTACCAACTTACTGTCGGAGCTTCGAGTGCCAAGGGTGGGGTTAAAAAATTACGCAACACCATAACCGGCATCCGCGAAGGCTACGATGAAGAAGCGAGTTCCACCTGTGAAGTTTCTATCAATCTATCCAATGTGAACAAAAGCAAAGGCCTATTTGAAAAGCTGGGAAGTTTGAAAGTTAATAACGAAAAAAATTTCTTTTATAAAATACGCCCTTTCCAATTCTATCGTCGCTCTGCAAGATTTTCTGACATTCTAAAATCGCAATATTCGCCTGAAATCGGTAAAATTGAAATTCGAAGCAAAGGGATTTGCAGGAAAGTAAATAACCGGAAAATAACTTTGCAAATAAATTGTTCAATGACAAAAGTGATAGATTTATACGGAATTCAATATATAGAGTATACTTGGGCGAAGAATAAACACGCTCGAGTTGTAAAGACCGCCAATTCCATTAAGCTGAACAAGAAAAAAAGCTCTATTCGATGGTCAGTTTCGCCAGATTTTCTCAAAACATTCCCGGATTCGGATGCTGCTATCAAAGAACATGGAGAGTGTCTGTCAATGCCAGGAAGGCTCAATTTCTTTTGCTACGAACAGAAGTCGCCTGAAACAGAAATACGCCCCCAAAAGATATCGCTCAACTAGCGGACAGCAACCTACTCCCCGCGCCCGATGAAGTCGGCCACCTCTTCAAGACTCATGGGGGTGGCGCGGTTGTCATCCAGACGGGAGCGGATGCCCTCAAGATCGTGCACCATGGCATCAAGGCGCTTGACGAGCCGACTGTGCATTGTGGCAGCGAGATCGGGATATTCATCCATCACGCGCCGGAAGAGAATACGCCGGACCTGAACGACCTTCACATCCTCAATCGCGGTCGCCATTGCTGAACGACGGGTTTCGGCGAGCAAAGCCATTTCTCCCACCAAACTACCAACGCCCAGGATCTGGGACTGGGTATCAAGCCCATTTTCCGAAATCGTCATGCGAATCTGGCCTTGCGCGATGACAAAGCCTGAATCCGCCAGATCCCCTTGCCGAAAGATCACCTGTTTGGCCCGATAAGTGCGCGATTCCGCACCAAAGGCAAGCAACCTCAGTTGGTCCTCATTAAATTCTGAGAAAAAGGGCACCCGCCGCAGCAGGTCGATATCACTCGTCAGGCTCATCTGATCTTGTCATTCCGGCATCTGCGGCGAATCGAACAACGCACCGCATGAAAAAAGCACTCATCTATATAGGCGCGTGCTCCCTTGCCTTGTCAAGAAAAGCCGAAGGCGTCCCCAAGCTCTTGCACGCGCGTCGACAACAAGTCACGGAACCAGCTTGTAACCGCCCGCTTCGGTGATCAGAAGCTCCGCATTGGACGGATTTTTTTCGATCTTTTGACGCAGGCGATAGATATGGGTTTCAAGCGTGTGTGTCGTCACACCGGAATTGTACCCCCAAACCTCATGCAAAAGCACATCACGGCTCACCGGTTTGTCACCCGAGCGGTAGAGAAACCTCAGGATCGAAGTCTCCTTTTCGGTCAGGCGTACCTTGCTGCCAGCTTCATCGGCCAGCACTTTGGCGGCCGGTTTGAAGGTGAAACGCCCCACAGCAAAGGTCGCATCTTCGCTGTTTTCATGCTGCCTGAGCTGTGCCCGGATCCGCGCGAGCAAGACGGCGAAGCGAAAGGGCTTGGTGACATAGTCGTTCGCACCAGCCTCCAGCCCCAGAATGGTATCAGAATCGGTGTCATGACCCGTCAACATGATGATCGGTGCCTTGAAATCGCCCTTCCTGAGAAGCTTCACGGCTTCCCGGCCATCCATGTCAGGCAAGCCGACGTCCATGATCAACAGGTCGAAATGATCCGACCGGACGGTCTGAATGCCTTTGGTCGCCGAGGATTCCTCAACGATGTCGAATTCTTCATAAAGCGACAGCTGCTCCACCAACGCTTCGCGCAATTCATCATCATCATCAACCAGCAATATTTTTCGCGCAGTCATTTTTCGCTCCCGGATTGGCCTTCCACAATAGCGCAGCAATTACAGATGTGGAACAGCAAGCCATGATTTTTCGGTACCAATCCTGCCACAAAAGCACCCAATCACTTATGAGTGACAAACCATTGAATGGCTTCAATTAAGGAACGGATGAGCATGATTGCAAGTCACAGCCAATCACGTCCCCGTCATTTGCACTTGATCGCGCATCAATCCTTGCTGAGGAAGAAGGCTCTTTGCCACGAACGCGCGCGGCAAAAGCCGGTGTCATGAAACGCTAAAGCGAAGCCGAAGAGACTAACAGCACTCGAGCTCGACCTTCTCCAGCAGAGCCATCGCGACTTCATCCTGATGCTCCTCGAACAGCTCGCGAATGATATTGATGTGCGAATGAACCACAAACAGCGCATCCCCTGTGGCGGTATCGCCAGCACGGCTTTTTTCGATCTTGCCGAGAAAGGCCTGCCAATAGGGATTGTCGCTGGCCGGGCCGGTCGCCAGACGCTCGATATAGGTGAGAAGGATTTCGGCATTCCGATCACATTCGATGCCCACAAAGCTGACATAGCGATCCGTTTCATGAAGATCTTCGCTCATGATGTTCAATTTCCTATTGCTACTCCATGGACTCGCTCTTGCCACCGAACGACAAGAGCAAGCCGGTACATTGGTCAAGATATTGGCAATGCAAGAAAAATGCCGGTGAGTCATTTGTAACTTAATGACGTCAAACCCTATGGGTTACCACCAAGAAAGACCGGACCGATCATGCGTCTGACGGCTCACCAAACAGACGCCACCGACAAGAAAGCTACACGTCGGACGGCAGACTTGCTACAAATGTCGCGGAATCAACACATCCGCCAAACCTTTTGAAGTCCACTGCCCTATGCCAATCGTCTCTGCTCTCACCATACGAACCGACCCACGCGATCCCGCAAAAGGACTGCTGCAAATGGGCAGTCATGTCTTTCCGGTCGCGTTGGGAAGACGCGGCATGACATCGAAAAAGCGCGAAGGGGACGGTGGCACGCCGATCACAGTAACCAGACCACTTTATGGATTTTATCGCGCAGATCGCGAAAACCGTCCGCGCTCAATCCTGCCCTTCACCCCGATCCATGCCGGGATGGGTTGGTGTGATTCGCCCGATCACGCCAGCTACAACCGTCTGGTACGGCTGCCTTTTTCTACCTCTCACGAGCGGATGATGCGCGAAGATAATCTTTATGATCTGGTGGTTGTTCTCGATATCAACATCACGAAACGCACCAGGAATAAGGGCAGCGCGCTTTTCATGCATGTCGCGCGCGAAGGCTACAAGCCGACAGAAGGCTGTATTGCCCTTGATAAAAGAGATCTGCGCCTGGTGCTCGCCCATATGGGGCCCCAAACGCAGATCCGAATCGTGCGGTGATTTATCAGCTTAAGCCGCAAAATGGGCCTAGATCGAAACCGGCTTTTTGCGATGTCCGAAGATGGCGCTCCCCACCCGGACAAATGTGGACCCCTGTTTGATGGCTTCGCCATAATCGGCGCTCATGCCCATCGACAGGTCCTTGATATCATTGCGCTTGGCAATCTTGCGCAGCAGCTTGAAATGCGCCTTGGGATTGTCGTCAGCTGGTGGAATACACATCAGACCGCGGATGGTGAGACCAAGCTCCACCTTGCAAAAGCCAAGAAAATCATCGGCTTCCTCAGGTAGAATGCCTGCTTTTTGCGGCTCGGACCCGGTGTTGATCTGAACAAACAGATCAACCTGCCGGCTTTGCTTTTCCATTTCCAGTCGAATGGTGCGCGCGATCTTTTTGCGATCCACCGAATGAATGACATCGAACAGAGCAACGGCATCCTTTGCCTTGTTCGATTGAAGTGGGCCGATGAGATGCAGCTCGACACCCTCGAACTCGTCACGCAATTCGGGCCATTTGCCCTTGGCTTCCTGGACCTTGTTCTCACCAAAGACCCTCTGACCGGCCTCAAGTGCCTTTCGGATCACATCAGCATCGAATGTCTTTGAAACAGCGATGAGTGTCACACTATCCTGTGCTCGTTCTGCTTCTTTTTCGCACTCCGCGATGGCCTTGCGAACCTCGGCCAGCTTGGATGATATACCCATCGTCCTTTTTCAAACTCCGACTTGGTGGGACGCCATGAGCGAATCCCGCCCGGCTCTGTCCAGCATTATGCACGACAAATTACCCCCTTCGCATGCACATCGCAAGATTGAACAGGCCCAAAGGGCCGAAATCTGCGAAATGGGTTGACGCAATAGGATAAATCTGGTGAAGGTCAGGCCACTAACGACAAGACAATCGAGGCATTGGCGAAGACCTATGGCGACTGAACGCTACAACGCACGAGAAGCAGAAATCCGCTGGCAACAGACTTGGGATTCCAAGAAAATCTTCCGGACCGAAAACGAAGACCCCCGCCCGAAATACTACGTCCTGGAAATGTTCCCCTACCCGTCTGGACGCATCCACATGGGCCATGTGCGGAACTACACCATGGGCGACGTGGTTGCCCGCTACAAGCGCGCCAAAGGGTTCAACGTTCTGCATCCCATGGGTTGGGATGCTTTCGGCATGCCGGCGGAAAACGCCGCGATGCAGAACAAGATCCATCCCAAGGACTGGACCTACGAAAACATCGCAACGATGCGCGCCCAGCTTCAGCTCATGGGCCTGTCACTGGACTGGGATCGCGAGTTCGCCACCTGCGACGTGGACTATTATCATCGCCAGCAGATGCTGTTTCTCGATTTTGCGGAGAAAGGCCTCGCCTACCGCAAGAATGCCAAGGTCAACTGGGATCCGGTCGATCACACGGTGCTGGCCAACGAGCAGGTTATTGACGGCAAGGGCTGGCGCTCCGGTGCCGAGGTCGAGCAGCGCGAGCTTACCCAGTGGTTTTTCAAGATCACCGACTTCGCCGAAGACCTTTTAGAGGAAATCCAGCATCTCGATCGCTGGCCGGATAAAGTCCGGCTCATGCAGCAGAACTGGATTGGCAAGTCCGAGGGTCTTCAGATCCGCTTCCAACTGACCGAAGAAAGCCATGGTCACTCGGAAATCGAGATCTTCACCACCCGCCCCGACACGCTGTTTGGCGCATCCTTCATGGGTTTGTCCGCCGATCATCCATTGACCAAGGAACTGGCCAAGGACAATCCAGAGCTTCAGGCCTTTGTCGAGCTTTGCCAAAAGATGGGCACGTCTGCGGCCGAACTTGAAACCGCGGAAAAAGTCGGCTTCGATACGGGCCTCGCCGTGGTACATCCGCTCGATCCGGCCATCACCCTGAAGGTCTATGTCGCCAACTTCATCCTCATGGATTATGGCACGGGCGCGATCTTCGCCTGCCCGGCTCATGACCAGCGAGACCTTGATTTTGCTCGCAAATATGATCTTAACGTCACCCCGGTGGTTCTGCCAAAGGGCGAGGACCCCAAAAGCTTTGACGTCGCTGACGAGGCCTACACCGGTGAAGGCACGATCTTCAATTCCGAATTCCTCGATGGCATGTCCATTGCCGACGCTAAAAATGCTGTTGCAGAGAAACTGGAAGCCAACCTCATAGACGGCAAACCTCAGGCCGAACGCAAGGTGCAATATCGCCTGCGCGACTGGGGTATTTCCCGCCAGCGCTATTGGGGCTGCCCTATTCCGATGATCCACTGCGAAGACTGCGGCGTGGTTCCCGAGAAGAAAGAAAATCTGCCGATCAAGCTGCCGGACGACATCAATTTCGACAAACCGGGCAACCCGCTTGACCGTCATCCCACATGGCGCAACTGCACCTGCCCCAACTGTGGCAAACCGGCTCGGCGCGAAACCGACACCATGGACACCTTCGTGGACAGCTCCTGGTATTTCGCCCGCTTCACGGCCCCGCGTCAGGACACGCCGACCGACACCAAAATGGTCGATGAGTGGCTGCCGGTCGATCAGTATATCGGCGGCATCGAGCATGCCATTCTACATCTGCTCTACTCCCGCTTCTTTGCCCGCGCCATGAAGGAAACCGGTCACATGACCGTCAAGGAGCCCTTCAAGGGCCTCTTCACGCAGGGCATGGTCAACCACGAAACCTACAAGGGTAAAGATGGACGCTGGGTCTCCCCCGCAGAAATCACCATACAGGACGCGGATGGAAAGCGCAGCGCAACACACAATGAAACCGGCGAACCCATCACCATCGGCTCCGTCGAGAAGATGTCGAAATCCAAGAAGAATACCGTGGACCCGACCGACATCATCGAGACGTTCGGTGCCGACACGGCCCGCTGGTTCATGCTCTCCGACAGCCCTCCGGAACGCGACGTGATCTGGACCGAAGCCGGCGCCGAAGGGTCTCACCGCTTCATTCAGCGCATCTGGCGCCTTGTCGTTGACAGCGCCGAGTTCATCGGATCGAACATCCCGGCCAAACCGGAGCGCTTCAGCGACGAAGCACTCTCCTTGCGCAAGGCCAGCCACAAGACACTGGCTGCTGTTGAATCCAACATCGAACAGCTGGGCTTCAATCGCTCGGTCGCGCAGATCTACCAGTTGGTCAACAACATCGCCGCCGTGGTCAAGAAAGACAAGCTCGACGCCGATCCATCCCTCGTCTGGGCGCTCAATGAAAGCATGGAGCTGCTCATCATGATGGCCGCGCCAATGATGCCGCATCTGGCAGAAGAATGCTGGAGCCTTCTCGGCAAGGATGGCCTTGTTTCCACCCATGCATGGCCGCAAACCGACAAAGCCATGCTGGTCGAAGACGAATTGACCCTGCCCATTCAGATCAACGGCAAAAAACGCGGCGAAATAACCGTTGCTGCTGATGCAGATCAGGCTACAATCGAGCAGGCCGTTCTGGAATCGGATCCCGTGATCAAGGCTCTGGATGGCAACCAGCCACGCAAGATCATTGTAGTGCCGAAAAGGATCGTCAATGTTGTCGTTTAATCGCAAAGTCAGGGCAGGCTCTCTTTCACTGGTGGCCTGCCTCGGCCTTGGACTGGCTTTGTCGGCCTGTCAGGTGCGTCCGCTCTATTCTACCGCTCCGACGATCACGGATCAGAGCCTGTCGGCGGAGTTGGCGAGCGTTCAGATCGAACCCGCCAACAATCGTGTGGAGCAAGAGATCCGGAACCACCTGATCTTTGCTTTCACCGGCGGTGGAGAAGCAGCCACGCCCGCCTATCGGCTCGACATCGCACTCAAGAACACAAACAACTCCTTTGATATCGAAAACGGAACCGGCCTTGCCAAAACCACGCGCGTCAGCCTGACGGCAACCTACAAGCTCATCAAGATCGCCGATGGCACGATCGCCACGACAGGCTCGAGCTTCTTTACCGCTTCCTTTGCCCGCAGCACGCAGCGCTTTGCCAACGACAGGGCCCTCAGAGACGCGGAAAACCGCGCCGCACAACAGGTCGCCAACGACATCCAGCTTCGGCTTTCAACCTACTTTGTATCGGGCAACTAACGCCCCCAATTAAGCGTTCGAGCAAAGTGCAGAAGCCTCACCAACCGGACACTGGCCTTAAGTGACCGTATCCGGGCGACCATGATCACCAGCCGAGTTGACAGCCACCTGCCAATTCGGCAAATCTTTTCCAACACCGAGTACAGACCCCTCATCAAATAGCCGGAGCGTGGGAACAGGACATGGCGCAAATCAAGGCCAATTTGGTTGACGGTTTCATCGTCAAACCCAACCCTTCCTACAAAGTCATCCTCATTTATGGTCAGGACACGGGCCTGGTTGCCGAACGCGCCGACCGTCTGGCCAAGGTCTATCTCAAGGACAACACTGATCCCTTTGCCATGTTGCGGGTTGATTCGGGCGATATCGCTTCAGATCCCATGCGGCTGGCGGACGAAGCCAACACCATCCCCCTGTTTGGCGGCTGTCGCGTCATCGTTGTTCAGATGAGCTCCAGCAAATCAATCCAGCCGGCTATAGATCCGCTGCTGTCATCGCCGCCTCGCGATGCCTATGTCATCATCAAGGCGGGTGATCTGAAGAAATCCGCCGCTTTGCGTAAGTCCATCGAAAAGGCGCATAGTGCAGTCGCTCTGCCCTGCTATGTCGACGCCCGCGCCGCGCTCAATTCCATTATCGAGGAAGAAATCGCCATTGCCGGGCTGACCCTCACCCGTGAGGCGCGCGAGCTGCTGCTGGACAATCTCGGAGCGGACCGCATGGCCTCTCGCGCAGAGGTCCAGAAGCTGTGTCTTTATGCGATGAATCAGGGCGAAATCACGGAAAAAGACATCGCGGATATCGTCGGGGATGCATCAAACCATCAGCTCGACATGATCATCGATTCAGCCGCACAAGGCCAGATCGGCGATCTTGATTCCCAACTCGAGCAGATCCTCAGAAGTGGCCAGAATCCCGGAGTCATAGGCTCTGCATCCCTCAGGCATTTCCAAATGCTCGAACGATGCCTGCATTTGATGGACAGTGGCGCGTCGCCCCAATCGGCCCTCGACAGGGTCGCACCGATGATCCACTTCAAGCGCAAACCGAACATCCAGTCGCAACTGGTTATCTGGTCCAGCAGTAAGGCGAGCAGAGCCTGCGAATTGCTGGGACAAAGCCTTGCCAACAGCCGCAAGCATTATCCTCTTGCTGAAACCATCATTTCCGAAACGCTTCTGATGATTGCTGCCACCGCCCAGCGCGCTCGCCGATAGCGACGGCCCGCGCATCAGGTCTCAACTTGGCCACTTTGAGATTGCCAAGTCACGCAGGCCGTATCAAACTCGTTTCACGTGAATCCAATTTGGGCACCCTCCCCTTTTTCAAGCAGTCAGTTGTACCGTGATCTCCTCCCGAAAAGACAAAACCAACCCGTCTTTACCGCCGCTGGATGCCCCTTCCCGAGCTCATCGAAACGGCATTCGGTTTGCCTTTCTCACGATGTTTATTGATGCGATGGGCATCGGGTTGATCATGCCCATCATTCCAGACCTCATTCAGGAGGTCTCTTCTGTCAACATCAGCACTGCGGCAATCTATGGAGGCTATCTGGCCTTTGTCTATGCCTTGATGCAGTTTCTCTGTAGCCCAACCCTTGGCAATCTTTCTGATCATTACGGAAGACGGCCGGTGCTTCTTGTCTCCCTTGGCGCCCTCAGCATCGACTATGTCATCATGGGCTTTGCGCCCTCGTTTACGTTGCTGGTACTTGGCCGCTTCGTCGCCGGGGTTGCCGGAGCAACCCACGCCACCGTCTTTGCCTATATTGCAGATGTCTCCACACAGGACAGGCGAGCCAGAAGATTTGGTCTCATCAACGCAGCCTTTGGCCTGGGCTTCATTGCCGGGCCGGTTCTGGGCGGTCTGATTGGTGAGCTCGACACGCGCGCGCCCTTTTTCTTCGCAGCCGGATGTGCAGCGCTCAATTGTCTTTATGGCTGGTTTGCGATGCCAGAAAGCCTGTCGAAAGAAAAAAGACGCCCCTTTTCCCTCAAACGATCCAACCCGATTGGTGCCTTGGTTCAAGTTCTAGCTATCCCCGGTCTGGTCTACCTTTTGTCGGCCTTCTTTCTGTTCAATCTGGCCGGATGGGTTTATCCGACCATCTGGCCCTACTATCTGCGCGAAGCCTTTGATTGGGGCAGCCGGGAAGTGGGAATTTCGCTCGGCATCTACGGCATTTCGAACACCTTGACCCTTATTTTCGTCGTCCAGCTCCTGCTCAGGGTCTTTCGCGAAACCACGATTTCTGTCATTGGAATAGTGTTTCAGGCAGCGACCTTGGTCACACTCCTGTTCGTTGAACAGGGCTGGATCCTGTTTCTTTTCATGCCCATCTGCGCCCTGGAAGGCGTTGCCATTCCGGTGATGCAAAGCCTGATGTCCAGCCGCGTGCCTGACGATGCACAAGGTGAACTACAAGGCGCCATCGCCTCCACCTTGGCATTGAGCACGATTGTCAGCCCGCTGATCATGTCTCAGGCATTTGCCTTTTTCATTGAACCGGGAACCCCCTTTTATCATCCGGCGGGCGCGTTCGGCGTTGCTGCGTTGGTTTCCCTCTTGGCCCTTATTCCCCTTTGGTGGGCCATCTCCTCAACCTCCCGCCTCCAAGAACCAGCGCAATAAAAAAGGGAGCCGAAGCTCCCTTTTCTCAAAATCCATCTTCTAAAGCGGCAGCGATTTGATCAAACCGTCTGCTTTTCCAGAATTTCGATGATCGCATCAAGCTGTTCGAGTGATTTATACTGGATCTTCAATTCGCCACCCTTTTTCTTTGGCGCGATGAAGACATTCCAACCCAGCCGATCCGTCAGGCGTTTTTCAAGCGCCACGGTATCTGCATCTTTTTCCTTCTTCGGCTTGGGCTCTTTCTTGTCAGCAACTTTCTCCTGACCGGCTTTTTCCGCATCGCGCACCGTCATGCCGTCCTCGACGATGCGGCGAGCCAGCTCTTCGGGATTGTCTGCAGTGATCAGAGCGCGGGCATGACCGGCCGTAAGCTCTCCCTGCTTGAGATAATCCTTGATGCTTTCCGGCAGCTTCAAAAGACGCAGGGTATTGGCAACGTGGGACCGGCTTTTACCGATCACATCGGCAAGCTCTGCCTGGGTGTAGTCGAACTGTTCGATGAGCTGATCATATCCAAGCGCCTCTTCGAGAGCGTTGAGATCCGAGCGTTGAACGTTTTCGATAATGGCAAGTTCGAGCGCTTCTTTATCGCTGACTTCATGAATAAGAACAGGCACTTCATGAAGACCCGCTCCCTGAGCAGCACGCCAGCGTCGTTCACCGGCGATAATCTCAAAGGAATCGTCCTCCCCTTCCACCGGACGGCAGAGGATCGGCTGCATAATGCCTTTTTCCTTGACCGACTTGGTCAGATCATCAAGATCCCCTTGCGCAAAGTCGCGCCGTGGATTGCGAGGGTTGGGACGCAAGAATTCAATTGGAATTCTGCGTTGGGACCGTGCCCGCTCGACCGCCTGAGCTTCGTTGTCAATATCCCCGATGAGGGCAGCCAGCCCTCGGCCCAGACGTTTTCCTTCAGTTGCTTTCTTCACCATTTTGTCCGCATTCTAACTGGACCCGCGCGTCATGACCTCAATGCCGCGACCCCAATTCCTCTCATGATAGATAGACCCATGGCCATCTCAGGCCGCCTTGTTCCTAAGCTTTTTCTCTCGCTGGATGATTTCCGACGCCAGTTTCAGATAGGCCTGACTGCCCGAGCATTTCAGATCATAGAGCAATGCAGGCTTGCCGTAAGACGGCGCTTCCGAAATTCTGACATTTCGCGGAATGATCGTGTCGTAAACCTTATCCCCCATATGTTCACGCACATCATCAACGACCTGATTGGAGAGATTGTTGCGGCTGTCATACATGGTCATCACGATGCCATGGATCGACAGTTCCGGATTGAGCGCGCCCTTCACCTGATTGACGGTCTGGATCAACTGGGTCAGACCCTCAAGGGCAAAAAACTCGCATTGCAACGGCACCAGAATGGAATGCGCGGCCGCCATCGCGTTGATCGTCAAAAGGTTGAGCGACGGCGGGCAGTCGATCAGCACATAGGTGAACCGCTTATCCTCGGGTATCGTGTCACCGAGTGCACCATGCTGTTGCAGCACATTGCGAAGTCGGTAGGCGCGATCCTTATCGGTTGAAATTTCCTGTTCAAGACCCAGAAGGTCCATGGTCGAGGCAGCAACAGAGAGACGCGGAACGGCGGTCGGAATGGCCGCCTCCAGCAAAGTGGCCTCGTTGAGCAGCAATTCTGCAGTTGAAATCTGGCGCGCTTTGCGATCGATACCAAGGCCGGTGCTGGCGTTACCCTGCGGATCAACGTCAACGATCAGCACCGTCTCGCCAATGGCCGCCAGCGCTGTGCCCAGATTGATTGCTGTCGTGGTTTTCCCGACGCCGCCCTTCTGGTTGGCAAGGGTCAAAACACGGGGAGAGTCGGGCAGTGAACTCATAAAGTGGCCTCACTTTGCATCTGTTTCACTATGCGTCTTTTGATGATAAGCGGTGCAGTATGACGATTCGCGCATCCGGATCTGTCCTGCTCTGCTTTTGTACCAGATCTGCGTTCCAGCGCACACTGGCCTCTTCCAATTCTCGATCAAAGTCCCGACCTTTGTGGAAAACACCAGCACACCCCTTTGACAAAAACGGATGAACAAAATCACACAGATTATCGAAAGATGTGAGTGCTCTCGCACTGATCGCCTCAACGGGCCGATCCCAACTGCCTAGGACCTTTTCGATCCGGTCATTGTGAACCGTAACCTTGACACCGATCTCCCGGGCCGCTGTCCTCAGAAAACTTGCCTTCCGGCCGTTGCTTTCGATGAGGTTTACCGAATAATCCTCGCCTTGTTGATCCAGCAAAACTGCTGTCACAAGACCAGGAAACCCGGCACCCGACCCAAGATCAATCCAGTGCTTTGCCTGGGGATAATTTGCGTATATCTGTGCACTGTCAGCAATGTGCCTCAACCAGATATCATTAAGTGTTTTTGGGGCAACGAGATTTTGGGCTGGTTGCCATTTTCTGATGATCGCTTCATATATCCCCAGCTTGTGGATAGATTCACGTGAAACAGGAAACATCTCTTCTAGGATAGCAAGACCGCGAGCCTTACTGTCGTGAGTTTCAAACCCGCTTGTCATATCAAGATACCCGCTTACTATGGGCCAGAACCAGCGTCAGGGCTGCCGGCGTCATGCCATCAACGCGAGACGCCTGACCAAGGGTCTGCGGACGCACCAGAGACAGCTTCTGCTTCAATTCGTTCGATAGCCCGTTGATATTGTTGAAGTCGAGCGCAGTGGGAATAGCCAGTGCCTCGTCCTTCTGGAACGTCTCTATGTCACTGGTCTGCCGCTCCATATAGACCTGATACAGTGCCTCTATCTCGAGCTGCCGACTGATAGCTTCGGAAAAATTGCCGAACTCTGGCCAGATCGTCGTCAAGCACTTAAGATCCAGGTCTGGATAAGCGAGAAGCTCAAAGGCGCTGCGCCGCTGACCATCCTTGTTGATCTTGAGTCCGACCTGCTCCGCTTCATTTGGGGTCAGGGACTTATCCTTTGCGAGCGCCATGATTGCATCAAGAGATTGTTTCTTGTCAGCAAAAGCCTTGCGCCGTTCGTTATCAATCAAACCCCAACCATCAGCCTTTGCCGTCAACCGTTGGTCCGCATTGTCAGCACGCAGAGACAAACGATATTCCGCGCGCGACGTGAACATCCGATAGGGTTCGGCAACACCGCGCGTCACCAGATCGTCAATCATCACACCGATATAGGCCTCAGACCTCGACAGCACGACGCCGTCTTGATCGCCACACAAACGCGCCGCATTCAGACCAGCAATCAGCCCTTGCGCGCCCGCCTCCTCATATCCGGTTGTCCCGTTGATCTGACCCGCAAGGAAAAGTCCTCCAACCCGCTTGGTTTCAAGCGTTGCCTTCAATTCGGTCGGATCGATATAGTCATATTCGATCGCATAGCCATACTGTTGAATTTCAACGGATTCCAGCCCGGGTATCGAGCGAATGTAAGCATCCTGCACGTCCTCCGGCAAAGAGGTCGAAATACCATTCGGATAAACCGTATTGACGTCAAGGCCTTCAGGTTCCAGAAAAATCTGGTGACCATCCCGCTCTCCGAAGCGATTGATCTTGTCTTCGATGGAGGGACAATAGCGTGGCCCCGTCCCTTCAATCTTGCCTGAATACATCGCGGATTTGTGCATATTCTCGCGAATGATCTGATGCGTCTTTTCAGTGGTGCGCGTGATATGGCAATTAATCTGGGGCGAAGAAATTGCGCTGGTGAGATAGGAAAAGGCCACAGGCACCGCATCACCCGGCTGCACACCAAGCGATGAATAGTCAATCGTATCCCCATTGAGCCGTGCCGGTGTCCCGGTTTTCAGCCGACCAAGACGAAAATTCTCCGACATCATACGTAAAGACAGATCGTTGGCAGCCGGATCGCCCATACGCCCGGCGGAAAAGCTTCTCTCACCGATATGAATAAGCCCACGCAAAAATGTCCCGGTCGTCAAAACCACGGCACCGCACGGAACATTGCGACCATCCGATAAAGAAACCCCAGCGATCTGTCCTTCAACAATCGACAGATCAGCAACCTCTTCTTCGATCACGGTCAGGTTGGGCGTCGCGAACAACAGATCCTGCACCGCTTGACGATAAAGCTTGCGATCGGCCTGCGCCCGAGGCCCCTGCACTGCTGGACCCTTCCGGCGATTAAGCAGACGGAACTGGATCCCACCACGGTCCGCGGCCAGTCCCATCAAGCCGCCAAGCGCATCAATCTCGCGCACAAGATGCCCCTTACCGAGACCACCGATCGCCGGATTACAGGACATCACACCAATTTTGTCGCGACTATGGGTCACGAGCGCCACTTTGGCACCCGAACGCGCTGCCGCGGCAGCAGCCTCTGTACCGGCGTGACCGCCACCAACAACAACCACATCAAACTGGGTCATATATTCTCTCACCTATCCGGACTTAGGCCCGGCTCGTTTTTGCTACAGGACCGCATTCCCTGCCCCGAACCCACTATCTTCAAACTTTGTTAAAGAATCGCAGCTAAACCTGAGATCCACACTATACGGATTCACGTGAAACCGCTCTAGCCCCTAAAATGGCGAAAAACCGCGATTCACGTGAAACAGGCAAAGGTGGAATGGTAAAAATTTCGCGACTCACCGATTCACGTGAAACACAGAGTCAATCGCAAAATTCAAAAACGCTGTTTCACGTGAAACGATCCACTATTTGCCCACACAGAACTGTGAAAAAATCACGCCGAGCATCTCCTCGACATCAATTCTTCCAGTGATTTTCCCCAATGAATCCCCAGCCGTGCGCAAGAATTCAGAGCGAATTTCCAGTGGTGAATCTGAGTAGATAAGCGCTTTATCCACATTATCCACACATTCACGCAAATATGTCTCATGTCTTTTGCGAGTAATCAGCACATCTTCTGCACCGTTAAAGGATTCTTTAATTTGTTTCACAAACGAATCGTAAAAGTTGGCCATCCCTAACCCAGTCTTAACAGCAACAGAAAACTCCTCTTCTGCACCTGAATTGACGGGCTTCGTTTCTGATCCGATTCGATCCTGCTTGTTAAACAAAACCATGCGACGCGCTCGGCTTTTCACCTCAACACGTTTATCGACCGAGCTGGCATCGACGATCTCAATCAACAGATCCGCATGTTCGCTCTTTTCAAGCGCGCGCCGAATCCCTTCCCGCTCGACAAGATTCTCTGCCTCGCGCAGCCCGGCCGTATCGATCATCGTCACCGGATAGCCAGCAATATCGAGATGCAGCTCCAAAAGATCGCGCGTTGTGCCCGCTTCCTCTGTCACAATAGCAACATCACGCTTGGCAAACCAATTGAGCAAGGATGACTTCCCGGCATTGGGATGCCCGACCAGAACAACGGTCATGCCATTGCGCAATCGTTCGCCGTGATCTGCGCGAGACAGATGGTCCTCGATTTCGTATTTCAAGGCATCAAGCTTGAGCCAGATCACATCCGATACGCTGCCCGGCACATCCTCCTCATCGGCAAAATCAAGTTCAGCCTCGATCATACTGCGGGCATAGAGAAGCACATCGCGCCATCCATCAATGACGCTTCGGTGCGCCCCACTGGCCTGGCGCATGGCCTGCTTGCGCTGATTTTCCGTATCCGCATCAATCAGATCGGCCAACCCCTCAATCTCGGTCAGATCGAACTTGCCATTTTCAAACGCCCGACGCGCGAATTCGCCCGCTTCAGCCAGTCGGCAGCCCTCAAAGGATCCGAGTAGATCGATCATGGCCTTGACGATTGCCCGTCCGCCATGGAGATGAAACTCGACCGTATCCTCTCCGGTGAAAGATTTCTCACCAGGAAAAGAGAGCACCAGTGCCTGATCAATCACATCACCAGTCGCCGGATCAGTCACATAGCGCAGCGCGGCAAGTCTGGGTTTCGGCTCCGAATCAATCAAGGTCATCATGACGGCATGCGCCTTCGGACCTGAAATCCGAACGACTGCAACGCCAGCCGGCACAGGACCGCTCGACAGGGCAAAGATGGTATCGCGACTCATTGTTTCATCCTGATGGCCGGGATGATGCCGGCTCAATCTTGTCTTCAGGAAACGCAGATCATTTCAAGTCCGAATCGATCAAACCTGCCACAATGATCAGGGGCAATCAGCCAGCGGAGGATCTGCGGGATAAAGAAGTCGGGACAAAAGAAAGCCGCCCGACCCATGTCAGACGGCTTTCTAGTCTTTCCTGATCTCCACGGCAAGCCCCAATATGAGGCTCTGGGCGGTATCAGGTGTTCATATTGTCGAAGAACTCGGCATTGTCTTTGGTTGACCGGAGTTTATCGAGCAGGAATTCGATCCCATCGACATTGCTCATGGCCCCAAGGATACGGCGCAGAACAAAGACTTTCTGCAGTTCCTTGCGGTCC
Organism: Cohaesibacter sp. ES.047; assembly: GCF_900215505.1. Lineage (NCBI taxonomy): Bacteria > Pseudomonadati > Pseudomonadota > Alphaproteobacteria > Hyphomicrobiales > Cohaesibacteraceae > Cohaesibacter > Cohaesibacter sp. ES.047. The sequence continues at coordinate 778,848 of NZ_LT907844.1, read as the reverse complement.
ACCATGATCTCTTCCTTACGGGTACCGGATTTGAGAATATCCATGGCCGGGAAGATACGCTTGTCGGAAACCTTGCGATCCAGGACAATCTCGGCATTGCCGGTGCCCTTGAATTCCTCGAAGATCACTTCGTCCATACGACTGCCGGTATCGATAAGGGCGGTTGCGATGATCGTCAAAGACCCGCCTTCCTCGATGTTACGGGCCGCACCAAAGAAGCGTTTCGGGCGCTGAAGTGCATTGGCATCAACACCGCCGGTCAACACCTTGCCCGAAGACGGGATAACGGTGTTGTAGGCACGGCCAAGACGGGTGATCGAATCGAGCAGAATGACCACATCGCGACCATGCTCAACCAGACGCTTCGCCTTTTCGATGACCATTTCGGCGACCTGAACGTGACGGGATGCCGGTTCGTCAAAGGTGGACGAAACCACTTCTCCATTCACAGTCCGCTTCATGTCCGTCACCTCTTCGGGACGTTCATCAATCAGAAGAACGATAAGACAGCTGTCCGGATGATTGGCAGTGATCGACTTGGCGAGGTTCTGCAGCAATACCGTTTTACCCGTCCGCGGCGGCGCCACGATCAGAGCACGCTGGCCCTTGCCAAGAGGCGCAACCAGATCAATCACACGACTAGACATGTCTTTGCCGGTCGGATCCGTGGATTCCAGCTTGAATCGGTCTTCGGGGTGAAGCGGTGTCAGGTTATCGAAATGAACCTTGTGACGCGCTGCATCAGGATCCTCGAAGTTGACGGTGTTCACCTTCAACAGGGCAAAATAGCGCTCGCCCTCTTTCGGGCTGCGAATATGCCCTTCGACCGTATCACCGGTGCGAAGAGAAAACCGTCTGATCTGAGATGGAGAAATATAGATATCATCCGGACCGGGCAGATAATTGGCGTCGGGTGAGCGCAGAAAGCCAAAGCCGTCCTGCAGCACTTCGACGACGCCCTCGCCGATGATGTCAGTATCTCTGTCTGCCAATTGTTTGAGAATCGCAAACAACAGTTCCTGCTTTCGCAGCGTACTGGCGTTTTCGACCTCGAGCTCTTCGGCAAAATTCAATAGCTCTGTTGGGGATTTTTTTTTGAGTTCTTTTAGTTTCATTTCGCGCATAGCGAAACTCTCTTAAAGGTAAGCAACCAGGGGAAAAGGAGTAGGGAGAGTACAAAGCGCCAATCTAGGCTAAACTTTGTTGTCTTGAAAGCGAAGAAGAATAAATGCTTTCCCGACTTATCGTTTTGTCACGATTTCGGCGACCATAGCCGCAACCTAGGTCTGTAGCAAGTGCAAATGAGTTAAAAATGAACTTCCAGACCCGATCAGGAAGATTTCCTTGGCTTTTTCGCAGTTTCCCTATCCAAAAGACGGAATTTAGAACGGTTTAACAACAGCCAATATGACGATCGCAATCATCAGCAAAGTCGGGATTTCGTTGAAATAGCGATAGAAGACATGGTCTTTCTGATTCGCATCCGCTGCAAAAACGCGTACGTAACGCGCACACACCATATGGTACCCGGTCATCGCGAAAACAAGGACAAACTTGATATGGAGCCAGATCGCATCGCTTGACCAAATCTCATGCGGGAAGGCGAGCCAGAGACCAAAAATCCAGGTAGCAATCAAGGAAGGGTTCATGATTCCCTTCAATAGCCGACGCTCCATGATCTTGAAGGTCTCTGATTGATCAGTCCCCACCTCTGTCTGGGCGTGATAGACGAAAAGCCGCGGCAAATAGAAAATTCCGGCCATCCAGGTGATGACCGAAATAATGTGAAGGGCCTTGGTCCACGAGTAGTCAAGGAACTGGAAAAACTCCATCATATTCTCTTTCAAGCCAGATCGGTCGACATCCGGAACAATAGCTCACCGAAATGCTTCTTATCAGCGAGCATAGGACCGCACACGGTTGATCAGCTGATGCACCAGATCGATGTTTCCTTGCGGGGTGATACCATGGCCAAGATTGAAAATGAAAGGCCCATCACTCCAGGCTTCCATAATACGATCAATTGCCTCATCGAGATCCTTGCCGCCGGTAATCAGCAATGTCGGATCCAGATTGCCCTGAAGAGCGACCTTGCCCTGCAGCTCATCCCGGGCCCAATCGAGCGGAACAGTCCAGTCCAGCCCGATCGCATTCACCTTTGTTGCCTCGATGAAGCCATGAAGCCTCTGAGCCGCTCCCTTGGGAAAGCCGATGATCTTGGCATCAGGAACCTCTGCCCGCACACCCTTGACGATTCGGGCGATTGGATCCTGCGATGCTGACAGGAACAACGCATCATCGAGAACACCAGCCCAACTGTCGAAAATCTGAACCGCATCCGCGCCCGAGCGCAATTGTTTGACGAGATAGAGGATCGACGCGTCGACCAGCACATCCATCAAATGCTTGAAAGCTTCGGGTTCGCGCCGGGCAAATAGCCGCGCGGGTGCCTGATCAGGGGTTCCCTGCCCAGCAATCATGTAGGTCGCTACGGTCCAGGGAGCACCACAAAACCCAAGAAAGGTCGTTTCATCCGGCAAGGTATCACGAACACGCTCGACCGCCTCGAACACCGGTTGAAGGCGCTTAAGCACCAAAGAGGGATCAAGATCAGCAACTTCCGAAGGAGAAATGGGATCGAGCTTCGGGCCTTCCCCTTGAACAAACCGGACTGAACGCCCAAGTGCATCAGGAATGACCAGAATGTCGGAAAAGAGAATGGCTGCATCAAAACCAAACCGCCGAATGGGCTGCATCGTTACTTCGGTCGCCAATTCGGGATTGTAGCAAAGATCCAGGAAGCTGCCTGCTTCGGCACGGGTTGCCCGATATTCTGGTAAATACCGCCCAGCTTGCCGCATGAGCCATATGGGTGGAATCTGTTCTTTCTTCCCCGAAAGAACATTTAGGAGGCGTCGGTTGGTCACGATTCTGTCCCTCTGTTTTGACGCTCACATCTGAGCATGTTCATCCCCAAAAACCCAATAAATAATTTCTATTTTAAGAGTCTGTTTATTCTTTTAGGCAGTGGATAGCGGGATATCTTTTTCACCCACATTTCACCCACATCACATCTTGGAAAACCATCGCGGTTGGGTATTAAGGCTTTCTTAACCGACTCGGGAATTGCGGGGACAAATCAGAATCCTCAAGGAATCCAGAACGCTTTGTTGCGTCACAAATTGATAAGCTGTGTGGGACTTGTGGTAGCGGATTCTGCAAAGCTTGTGCATTAATTGTTTGTTAACCTTCGTAAACGGAGTGTTAACAAACCAGCCTCCGCGCAGATCGTTCTGGGGACGAATCTATGGGCAACGGGCATGAAAAACCCGACCCTCGCAAAAGCAGCCGTTTGTCCCCTGATTCCCACAGGGCTGCCGCAAGCTGGGGAGGAATCGACAGGCGCGCGATTCAACTTCTAGGGTGAAATTGCAACAGAAAATTGACAGAATTATGCCTCGGAGCAGAAAGCTTGGGACACTCGGTGGGTAAGTGAAGAAATGCGCGATCAGTTCTATCATCTGCATCTGATTTCCGATGCGACCGGCGAGACCTTGCGAGCAGTGAGTCGCGCAGCATCGGCACAATATGCCCACGCACGCATGATCGAACATGTACACTCCGGTATTCGGACTGAGCGCCAGATTTCAGCCATTCTGGAGCAGATTGAGACCGAGCCGGGGATTGTTCTTTACACGCTGGTCAATGCCGATCACGCAACAAGGCTCGAGGAGTCTTGCGCGGCATTGCATGTGCCGGCCTACAATATATTGGCATCTGTTTTTGACCTCTTTCATTCCTATCTCGGATCCCGGCAAAGTCATCAGGTCGCAGCCCAGCACAGCCTCGATGCCAACTACTTTCAGCGGATCGAAGCGCTCAATTACACTATGTATCATGACGATGGTCAGGCGCTGCAGTCTCTCGAGACAGCCGACGTCGTCATTCTGGGCATTTCCAGAACCACCAAGACCCCGACATCACTCTATCTTGCGCAGCGCGGGCTTCGCGTCGCCAACATTCCCATCGTGAGCAATTTCCCCATTCCCAATGAGCTGGAACAGGCGCGACACCCATTGGTGATCGGCCTTGTCGCAAGCCCGCGAAAAATTTTGGAGATCCGCCAGCACCGGCTTCTCGGGCTGCCCGCCGATCAGGAGAGCAGCGATTATCTCAATCGCATGCTGATCAACGAAGAAATCGCCTACACGCGCCGCCTCTGCCAGATCCATCAATGGCCAATTCTGGATGTGACCCGCAAATCCATTGAGGAGACAGCAGCCGAGATCTACAGTCTCTATCAGGACCAACGCCATAAAATGGAACGGCTCAGGCCGGAGTGACCCTGACTGTAACCCGTTGGACAAAATTCAAAGCAGAGGTTCCGTTCGACCCGCAACTCTTTTAAAGGTCGTTACATATAACGAGAGAGACAAACGAGACCATGTATCCGCTAATCCTTGCATCCAAAAGCCAAGCGCGCGCCACCCTTTTAAGCAATGCCGGACTGACGTTCGAGTGTGTTGCCGCTGAAATTGATGAACGTGCCGCAGAACAACCACTCGTCGATACCGGTGGCACGCCTCAAGACATCGCCGAATTGCTCGCAGGTGTGAAGGCCATTGACGTTTCTGATCGCAATCCCGGCTGTCTGGTGATCGGTGCGGATCAGACATTGGGTCTGGGAGATCGCCGCTTCAACAAACCGGCTGATGATGCGGCGGCCCGAAGACAGCTTCTTGATCTTGCTGGCCAAACCCATCAGCTTCATTCCGCAGTCGCTTGTGTGAAGGATGGCATCACCTTGTGGAGTTACGTCTCCAGCGCAACGCTTACCATGCGCGACCTCTCACCCGCAGAAATCGGTCACTATATGGCGCGCGTCGGCGATCAGGTCCGTTCCAGCGTCGGTTGCTATCAGCTTGAGGGTCTTGGAATACAGCTTTTCGAGAAGATCGAAGGCGACTATTTCACCATTCTGGGATTGCCCATGCTGCCGCTTCTGTCCTATTTGCGCGCGCACCAACATCTGGAATTCTGATCCATGCAGCCATCACCACGCAGCCAACAGTCCGATCTGATACACTCTGCCAAGGCATTCGTAATCGGCTGGCCGATTTCCCATTCCAAGTCACCTGCCATCCACAGCCATTGGCTCGAAACCTATGGGCTCATCGGATCCTACGAGAAAATCGCGGTGGAACCCGACAAGCTTGAGAGCTTCATCAAAGGTCTGGCGGATAACGGTTTTGTTGGCGGCAATGTCACCATTCCCCATAAGGAAACGGTGCTTTCCCTTGTGGATGTCGTGCATCCCACGGCCAAGAGGCTCGGAGCTGCCAACACGCTCTGGCTGGAGGACGGCAAGATCCACGCCGATAACACGGACGGCTACGGTTTTCTCGCCAATCTCGATCATGGACATGCGGGCTGGGACAAAAATGCAAAGAGTAAGGCTCTGGTGCTGGGCGCAGGTGGCGCGGCGCGGCCCATCGTCCATGGTCTGATCGAGCGCGGGTTCGAAAAGGTTACGGTTGTGAATCGAACCAGGCAAAGGGCCGAAGCGCTTGCTCTCCACTTCGATGCGCTTGATATGGGAAAGGCCATCACCGTCGCCGATTGGGATGAACGGGAAAGTCTGCTTGAGGATATCGATCTATTGGTCAACACGTCGTCGCTCGGCATGTCCGGCCAGCCATCCCTTGAGCTTGATTTGGCCGCTTTGCCCCGAACGGCTCTTGTCACCGACATTGTCTATACGCCCCTCATCACCGGCTTGTTGGAGACGGCGCGGGACCGCGGCAATCCGATTGTCGATGGCCTTGGCATGTTGCTTCATCAGGCTGTCCCCGGTTTTGAGCGTTGGTTCGGCACTCGGCCGGAGGTCACGGATGACGTGCGCACATTGGTGCTGGGTCAAGATCAGGCATCATCATGATCAGACTAGGATTGACGGGTTCGATCGGTATGGGGAAATCAACAGTGGGTGCCATGTTCGAGGCCCACGGCTGTCCGCTTCATGATGCCGATGCAGCGGTTCACGCGCTTTACCGATCCGCAGCTGTGCCGCTCATTGAAGCTGAATTTCCCGGCACCACCGGCCCTGACGGCGTGGATCGGGCCAAACTCTCCAAGCATGTGATCGGCAAGCCCGAGGCTATGAAGCGGCTGGAAGCCATCATCCACCCGCTGGTGCGCGATCGCGAACTGGCCTTTTATCAACGCGCAGAGGATGCCGGGGCGGACATGGTGCTCATCGACATCCCGCTGTTGTTCGAAACGGGGGCTGAGGATCGATTTGATGCAGTTGTTGTTGTCTCTGCACCTGAAGACGTACAACGCGCCCGTGTGCTTGCCAGAGAAGGCATGACAGAAGAGAAATTTGAGGCCATCAAGGCCAAACAGATCCCCGATGCGGACAAACGGCAAAAAGCGGATTATGTGGTCGACACCGGTCTTCCACTGGAAGAAACCCGGGCGCAGGTGGATGAGATCCTCGATCAGATCAAAAGCCGCTTTGCACAAACGCGCGAATAACCCATACTTTGCAGCAACGACATGGATAGCAAGAATGCGCTGATCCTTGACGAGCGATGCGTGAGAGAAAAGGCAGACCAAGTAAATGGCTTTACGGGAAATCGTGTTTGATACGGAAACCACCGGGCTCGATCCCTTCACCGGGGATCGCGTGGTCGAGATCGGTTGTGTCGAACTGATCAACCATCTTCCAACGCCCAACAATTACCACGTCTATATCAACCCTGAGCGCGATATGCCCGAAGAGGCCTTCAAGGTTCATGGTCTCTCAGAGGAGTTTCTGTCCGACAAGCCCAAATTTGCCGAGATCGCTCAGGATTTTCATGATTTCATCAAGGACACGCCAATCATCGCGCACAACGCGAGCTTTGACGTCAAATTTCTCAATTGGGAACTGGAAAAAGCAGGTTTTGCGAAAATCGACAATGACCTTGTGATTGATACGCTGGCGATGGCCCGCCAGAGATTTCCTGCAGGCCCCAACAGTCTTGATGCCCTGTGCAGTCGCTTCAGTATCGACAGCACCAAGCGAACGCTCCACGGCGCTCTGCTCGATAGTGAGATACTCGCTGACGTTTATCTCGAACTGATTGGCGGTCGCCAGACCAACCTCATGCTTTCGGCCGAGGATCAGGATCTGTCGTCTTCGGGCGAACAGGAGGAATGGTCGAAACGCTATCGCGAGCCTGCCAAACAAAGACCGGCCCCCCTGCCGCTACGCCTGTCAGCAGAGGAGATTGAGCGTCATCAGACGTTTCTGAAAGAAATCAAGGGTGACAGCCTCTGGGCGCGTTATCTGCCTCAGACGGAGCCTGAGGCCACTGGTGAAGACCCATCTTGAACCGGTTTGGGCTATACCAAAGCCATAGGCGCCCTGAATGCAAGGGTGACTGAGTGGATTCACGTGAAACTGGCAACAAAATCGTCCAACCAAGTGAGCAAACAAAAAAAGCCGGTTGATCCCAGATCAACCGGCTTTTGTAATTCTATGTTGAACCGCTTACTGCGTCGGCTGTTTGGCCTGTTCCTGAGCGGCCAATTCCATCATACGCTGACGATAAAGTGCAGAGAAATCAATGGGATCGACGTTCAGTGGAGGGAAACCACCCCGTGCGGTCGCATCAGAGATGATCTGACGGGCGAACGGGAACAGCATGCGTGGGCACTCGATCATGACGAACGGATGCAGCTGTTCCTGCGGAACGTTGGAGATCGAGAAAACGCCGGCATAGAGCAATTCGACGTTGAACATGGTTGTTTCCCCGTCCTTGGCCGTGGCGTTGAGCGTCAGCTCTGCCTCGAATTCGGTCTCGGAAAGCGGGGTCGCATTGACATTGATCTGAACGTTGATTTCCGGAGAATTTTCGCGCGGACGCAGGGAGTCAGGAGCGTTCGGGTTCTCGAAAGATAGATCCTTGGTGTATTGCGCCAGAATGCGCAGGCCGGGCATTTGAAGATCCTGGCCTTCAGCGCTAGCGCCATTTTCTTGTGCGTCGCTCATTAAACTCTTCCCTGATAGCTTGAGTTAAGACAGGTGTGGATTTTTTTAAAACCCCTATTCCCTATGCGCCTAGCATGCTGACGGGATCGAAACAAGGTGAACCCCCCGCAAGGGTCGGCATTTCGCCGATTTTGTTCAGGTTTATGCGACGATTCCGTGGCAGTGTGGGAAAAGGGCCAAAGGCTTACGACTTCTCCCAAGGGGACTTGTCGTCTTTTGGCGCCCCGTTGTCATGGGGGGCATCAGAGGTTAGGGCATCGTGTCTTTGCACTTCGTCGAATTCATCGTCATCAAGATCGATGATCGATGGGTCAGACGGACCGGTGCGCCGACCGGATTGCGAGGCTCCGGGGTTGGCACGATAGGTATGGCTTTCATAATAGGTACCTCCGGTCTGGCCACGCGTGTGCGCGGAAAAACCGGCCTGTCCCTGCATACCGGTCACAATCAGGCGATTCTTGATGCTGTGGAAAATCAGATCCCGAATGGAGGGAACCAGCAAAAGAAAACCGAAGGTGTCGGTCACAAAGCCCGGGGTCAGCAACAAGAGCCCGGCAGCCAGCAGCATGACGCCGTGTGCCAGCTCCTTGCCCGGAATTTTCCCCTGATCCATTTGCGATTGCGCTTTGGCAATCAGGGCGAATCCCTGCTGACGCAAGAGAACGGTTCCGATGAGCGCAGTGAGCACGATTCCAAGAAGGGTCGGCACAACGCCGATTTGTCCACCGACGATGATAAAGACCCCGATTTCCAGAACTGGAACGATCAGAAGCAGGAATGGAACGAAGGGAAAGAGCGATCTATGCATTGAATTTCGGACGACTCCCTAAAAGCCTGTGTTTTTTACGGTTCAGGCTGCTTCATTTCTGGAATTGCAAAGAGCCCTCCCCTACATATAGAAAGAATTATCAGACTTGCAGGTCTTTTCTGCAAAAAACCAAGGATCCAGGGAAAGCCTATGTTCGAATCCTTCGACTTCATTACGATCATCTTCCTCGTTATCGCGGTCGTTCTATTCATGCGGTTGCGCGACGTCTTGGGGACCAGAACGGGTAACGAGCGCGAACCCTATGATCCCTATGCCGATCCGGACAAGACGGAAGGCAACAAGGCACCGACCGCAGACGATGTCGGCGACAATGTGATTTCCCTGCCCGATCGACCCGTCCAGCAGGAAAGCGAAGACGAGAAGGCCAAGCGCCTTGAAAAGATCGCACCCAGTGGATCCAGTCTCAATGCTGCGCTGAGCCAGTTGATGGCACTCGATAAGAATTTTGATCCTGAGGGCTTTATTTCCGGGTCTCGTGTCGCATACGAAATGATTGTCACGGCCTTCGCTCAAGGGGATCGCAAGACGCTCAAGAAGCTCCTTGCTGCCGATGTGTTCGCTGGTTTCAGTCAGGCTCTCGATGAACGCGAAGCGCAGAATCTGCGGGTTGAGTTCACCTTCATCGGTATCAACAAGTCCTCCATCGTCGAGGCAGAAGTGGAAGGCAAGGAAGCCCAGATCACGGTGCGCTTCGTCTCCGCCATCACCTCTTGCACCAAGGATGATGTTGGCCATGTCATCGAAGGCGATCCGAACGCCATCGATGATGTCACCGACATCTGGACTTTCAGTCGCGACATGTCCAGCCGCAACCCGAACTGGAAGTTGGTCGGCACCGAATCAGCGCAATGATAGGTTGGCTGATTCTCTTTGAAGGATAGCGAGTCGGGCGGCCCTTAGGCCCCCGACGACACAAAACTAGGAGCGTTGCAGCTTATGGCAGGTCGCACCAATATCTCTTTTGCTGACCTTGCTGGCTGGACTTCCCACGATCATGAGGCGGCTTTTGCCGCCTTTTGGCATTCTGCCCGCGCCATCGTGACGCGCCCACCCACCATGCGGGCGGGCAGTGCGGCCTCCGAAGATCTGGTCGCTATTGCAAGACTTGCCCTTGAGTGTGAAGGAATGGGCCGTTCAGAGGCGCGCGCCTTCTTCGAGGATCATTTCACGCCGGTCGAGCTGACCGGCCCAGAGCTGTTGACTGGCTATTACGAGCCGGTGTTCGAAGGGCGCAGAAGCGCAAATGCCGCGTTTTCCGTCCCTCTTCATAAAAGGCCATCTGATCTCATCGCCATCAGTGCGGACGAGGCAAGCACCTCAGGCTTCACGCCAGAGACCAGTTTTGCCCGAAAAACCCCCGATGGTCTTCAGCTTCATCTCAGCCGCAAGGACATCATGGCAGGTGGGCTGGATGATGAGGGCCTCGAGCTTGTGTGGCTCAAAAGCGCCATTGACGCCTATATCATCCACATTCAGGGATCGGCCCGGATCATCCTTGAAGATGGCTCCCAATTGCGCGTCGGATTTGACGGCAAATCGGGCCATCCCTATCGCTCTATAGGTAAGATATTGATAGAAAAGGGTGTTTTTACGCCCGACAGCATCAGCATGGACACCCTCATGGAGCATGTCCGATCAAGTGGTGCGGATGGACTGTCCCTGTTGGCGGAGAACCCCTCCTATATTTTCTTCAAGGAAATGCCGCCTCACGAAGATGAAGACAGGGACATGGGTCCCATTGCCGCCGCTGGCAATGCTCTCATCCCGATGCGCAGCATTGCCGTTGATCGGCATGTTCACACCTTTGGCCTTCCCTTCTGGCTTGAAAGCACAATACCGACCGATAGCGAACCCATCCCCTTTCATCAACTGGTCTTTGCCCATGATACCGGATCCGCGATCAAGGGCGCGGCACGGGGCGATCTCTTTACGGGATCTGGCCCGGAAGCGGGACGGCTGGCTGGTCGTTTGAATGCACATGCGCGCTTTGTAGCCCTGATGCCCGATCCGTCAGCCCTGCGCCCTTTGACCGATGGGGGCGAAAATGGCTAGAAAACCGCCTCTCAGTCGCAAGGATCTCAAGCTCTGGCACAAGGTTACCCAGTCCATCACGCCGATGCAGGGCAAGTCGGCCGAACTGAAGGCATTGATTGAGACGATCGAGACCAAACAGGCAAAGCCCGGTGAAAGTGCGCACGATCCGCAGCATCCGGTCCAGCGCAAAAAGGCCAATGCGCAAGAACTCAAGGCTCTGCAGGAACGCGGCATGGCCGGCAGCGACACGAAGCGTGCTTCATCCGCGATGCCCCTCGGAGCGATCGACAGGAAAGAGAAGAAACGCATCGTCAAGGGTCGCAGTGCCATTGATGCGCGTCTGGATCTTCATGGTATGACACAAAGAGAGGCCCATGATTCCCTGTTCGGGTTCCTGCGCTCGTGTCATGCAAAAGGGGCCAAGCATGTGCTCGTGATCACCGGCAAGGGAAGTCGCGGCGACGAGGTGGCCTATTCGATTGGCAGGGAAAAAGGGGTGCTGCGGCGCGTCGTTCCGCAATGGCTGTCAGAGCCTGCAATCCGCTCGATCATCGTCGGTTTCGAAGAGGCACACCCGATCCTTGGGGGCGCCGGAGCCTTGCACATCCGGTTGAGAAAGCGTAACAAATCGTCGGGTTAAGAAAAACTTGGGCTGGTCAGCCCCGGGGAATGGAACAATGACACCCTTTGGTGCAAAACTGAGACGCATGCGCAGAGCGCGCAACATTTCCTTGAAGGAAATGGCCGACCGGCTGGATGTCTCCAGTGCCTATCTGTCCGCTCTCGAGCATGGCAAGCGCGGCAAACCGACCTGGTTTCTTATCCAGCGCATCATCGCCTATTTCAATGTCATCTGGGATGAAGCCGAAGAGCTGCAAAGACTGGCGGAGATTTCGGATCCGAATCCAACCGTTCGAACCGCTGGCCTTGATCCGCGCGCAACCGAACTGGCCAATCTGCTGGCAGAACGTATCGGGCAGTTGTCCGGCGATAGCCTTGATTCCCTTATTCTGCAATTGCGCGCCGCATCCACCCGAGACCGGGCTTTGGGAAGCCCTGATCTCAGGGATCAATTGTAAAAGGCGCGGTTCCCACCGCGCCCTTTTGAGCCTTTGTCCGTGTTAAGGATGCCGTGTTACAGGATATAGCGGCTGAGGTCGGTGTTCTTGGCCAGCTCGCCCACATGCTCCCGCACGAAATCGCCGGTAATCTCAATGACTTCGCCGGGCTTGTCCGGTGCGTCGAACGAGATATCTTCCAGAATCTTCTCCATCACGGTCTGCAAGCGACGCGCACCGATATTCTCGACGGACGCATTCAACTCGACCGCAATATCGGCAATGGTCTCGATTGCATCTTCACTGAACGTAAGCGTCACCTCTTCGGTGGCCATCAGGGCGCAATATTGTTTCGGCAGGTTGGCCTCGGTTTCGATGAGGATGGCGCGGAAATCGTCTTTCGTCAGCGCCCGCAGCTCTACACGAATCGGCAGACGGCCCTGCAGTTCGGGCAGCAGATCGGAGGGTTTGGAGACATGGAAGGCCCCAGACGCGATGAACAGGATATGGTCGGTTTTTACCGGTCCGTATTTGGTGGTCACCGTTGTGCCTTCAATGAGCGGCAAGAGGTCGCGCTGCACGCCCTCACGCGAAACATCCGCCCCGCCCCGTCCTTCACGGGCACAAATCTTGTCAATCTCGTCAAGGAACACGATGCCGTTGTTCTCCACCAGCGAAATCGCCTCCGCCGTGATCTGATCATCATCAAGCAACTTGTCCGATTCTTCCGTGATCAGCAGCTCGTAGGACTCCTTGATGTTGATCTTGCGGGTTTTTGTCCGGCCACCGAAGGCTTTACCGAAGACGTCCGACAGGTTCATCACGCCCATCGACCCTCCGGGCATGCCCGGAATTTCAAAGTTTGACATCGGTGATGAGGTGTCCTTCACCTCGATTTCGATTTCCTTGTCATCGAGCAGACCGTCGCGCAATTTCTTGCGGAAGCTTTCCCGTGTCGCCTGACCCGCACCGGGTCCAACCAGGGCATCAAGAACCCGCTCTTCGGCTGCTCCATGGGCTTTGGCGCGGACCTCTTTGCGTTTTGCCTCACGGGTGAGCAGCAGGCCACTCTCGACGAGATCGCGCACGATCTGGTCCACGTCGCGACCGACATAGCCGACTTCGGTGAATTTGGTTGCCTCGATCTTCATGAAGGGCGCATTGGCCAGCTTGGCCAACCGGCGGGAAATTTCGGTCTTGCCGACACCGGTCGGGCCAATCATCAAAATGTTCTTGGGCAGGATCTCTTCCCTCAGATCGTCATCAAGCTGCTGCCTGCGCCAGCGATTTCTAAGGGCAATTGCCACGGCGCGCTTGGCGTCTTTCTGTCCGACAATGAATCGATCAAGTTCTGACACGATTTCGCGGGGGGAAAAGTTGGTCATGATGAGTTACCTTTCAGGGGAGACAGGCGACATAGAGTGCAGGAAGGTATGGGTTGCAAAGGCGCTGAAGCCCTCGCGGCTGGCTTTTAGGAGCGCATCATGTTTCAGCATCCAGAACTTCCACAGTGATATTGTCATTGGTGTAGACGCAGATCTCGGAGGCGATTGTCATGGCCTTGCGGGCAATTTCCTCGGCACCCATGTCCAGATCAATCAGCGCACGCGCGGCAGCGAGGGCATAGTTGCCACCCGATCCGATGGCGGTGACGCCCTTTTCCGGCTCCAGAACATCGCCATTGCCTGTCAGCACGAGAGAGACATTCTTGTCCGCCACGATCATCATCGCTTCAAGGCGCCTGAGATAGCGATCGGTGCGCCAGTCCTTGGCCATATCGACACAGGCCCGGAGCAATTGATCGGGATATTGTTCCAGTTTGCCTTCAAGCCGTTCAAACAGGGTGAAGGCATCCGCCGTCGCACCGGCAAATCCGGCAATGACATTGCCTTTGCCCAGAGGGCGCACCTTGCGGGCATTGCCCTTGATTACGGTCTGTCCGAGGCTCACCTGGCCGTCGCCGGCGATGACCACCTTGTCGCCCTTGCGGACGGTGACGATGGTGGTCCCGCGCCAACCGGGGAATGCCTGTTGATTGGAGGAAGTTTCTGTCATGTCAAAACCGTTCTTTTGTCGTTGATGCCGCGCCTGTCGATCCTGCGCCCGGACTGCTTTTGTTGAAAAAAGGCAGGCCCTGATGTCCACCAAACCGATGATACCCACTATGTATGCATCGGCGGCGGGAGTTCAATCACTGCAAGGCATTTGGCCGATCCGGGTCTTTGGTGTCTGGAGCCGCCATGTAGCATGCATTTCTTCATAAGGCCGTAACAAAAGCATCAAATTGGGACAATTGGAGCACAAATAGCGCGCCCATGACTATGGATTTGTAAAGACGGCCCTGATACATAGAGGACTGACAGATATATGTGGTAATTTTGAGTGAAGGAACGCACGGATGCGCACGGCCACGATCAATCGCACAACCAACGAGACCGAGATCCAGCTGACCATCAATCTTGATGGCACGGGCGACTATAAAATCGCCACAGGTGTTGGCTTTCTCGATCACATGATTGATCAGCTCTCCCGCCATTCGCTCATCGACATGGAGATCACCGCCAAGGGCGATCTTCACATCGACGCACACCACACCGCCGAAGATGTCGGCATTGCCCTCGGTCAGGCCTTCAAACAGGCTCTGGGCGACAAGAAAGGCATTGGCCGTTATGCCGACGTTCACCTGCCCATGGACGAAACCATGACCCGCGCTGCGGTGGATGTGTCTGGCCGCCCCTTCTTTGTTTGGGACGTGACCTTCACGCGCGACAAGGTGGGCGATTTCGATACGGAATTGTTTGAGGAATTCTTTAACGCCTTTGCGCAGAATGCCGGAATCACGCTGCATATCGCCAATCTCTACGGCACCAACAATCACCATATTGCGGAAAGCTGCTTTAAGGCAGTTGCCCGCGCGTTGCGTCAGGCAGTGGAAATGGACCCCCGGCAGGCCGGTCGCGTACCGTCCACCAAGGGAACTTTGAATGGATAAGCGTCACGTGTCTCATCCTTGCTATGAGGGTGGGCCGTGCTCCGAAGAGCGATCATATGCCTTCCTATACGATCTATGAAAAACCGGGCCTGCCTGTTGAGCAGGCCATCGACAGCGCGGTGATGGTCAAGCAGCAGCATTCGATGCTGGCTTTCTTCCTGCCGGTTGTCTGGATTCTGGTCAAACGACTCTGGATTGTCCTGTTTGCCTATCTCATCATTTCATCGGCGGCGGTCACGCTCGAGACAATCTTGCCGATCTGGGCGAGCATGCTTGTCACTCTGTTGATGAGTCTGTGGATCAGCGTCGAGGCACCCAATCTGATCGGCTGGACATTGCAGCGCAATGGCTATGTCGAAGTGGGGAGCTTGTTCGCTGAAGATCGCGACCATTGCGAAAGACGCTATGTCGAGGCGCGCAGCAAGGATCCGCGCTCTGGCGGTTTGCCGCCAGAGGCAACCCCTCCGGCCCGATCGTCTGCATCAAGAACATCAACTGCACTCAGTGGACTTGGACGATCCGTTGCAGCAGAACCGGTTCTGGGCCTTTTCCCAAGCCCGGCACCGTCCGAGGAGAAAAGATAGATGCGCATTGCGATCATTGATTATGGCTCGGGCAATCTGTGTTCGGCCGCCAAGGCCTTTGAACGCTCTGCAAGAGAGGGTGGTCATACTGCCGAGGTTTTCGTGACCTCCGACCCGGACATCGTGCGCTCTGCCAGCCATGTGGTCCTGCCCGGCGTGGGGGCATATGCCGATTGCCGCGCCGGCCTGGATGCCGTTCCGGGCATGGTCGAAGCACTTGATGAAGCCGTGATCAAGGGCGGCAAGCCATTTCTTGGCATTTGTGTCGGACTTCAGCTGCTTGCCAGCCGTGGTCTGGAACATGGCACAACCGAGGGCCTTGGCTGGATTCCCGGCGATGTGGTTGAACTCAAGCCAAGTGATCCGATATTGAAGATCCCGCACATGGGCTGGAATACGGTGAACGTTCGTGCCGACCATCCGGTGTGGAAGGGCATCCCCACCGGCCCCGATGGTCTTCATGCCTATTTCGTGCATTCCTATCATCTCGAGGCTGCCAATCCCGAGCATGTACTGGCCACTGCCGATTATGCCCAGTCGCTGACCGCCTGTGTCGGGCGCGACAACATCGTCGGCACGCAGTTCCACCCCGAGAAGAGCCAGAAACTGGGTCTTGCGCTGATTTCCAACTTTCTCAACTGGAGACCCTGAATGATCATCTTTCCTGCGATCGACCTCAAGGATGGTCAGTGTGTTCGTCTCAAACTGGGCGATATGGATCAGGCGACCATCTTCAACGATGACCCCGGTGCTCAGGCCCGTGCCTTTCAGGATCAGGGCTTTGAGTGGCTGCATGTGGTTGACCTCAATGGTGCTTTTGCAGGCAAGGCGGAAAACACCGCAGCTGTCGAGAGCATCATCAAGAACACCACCAACCCGATCCAGCTCGGTGGCGGCATCCGAGACATGGCGGGTATCGAACATTGGCTCGATAAGGGCATTTCCCGCGTCATTCTGGGCACTGTCGCCGTGCGTGATCCAGACTTGGTGAAAGCGGCCTGCAAGGCCCATCCGGGCAAGATTGCCGTCGGCATTGATGCCAAGGGCGGCAAGGTTGCGGTGGAAGGCTGGGCGGAAACGTCCGAGTTGACGGCGATTGATCTGGCCAAACAGTTCGAGGATGCGGGCGTCTCGGCCATCATCTTCACCGACATTGACCGTGACGGTATCCTCAAGGGCCTCAATATCCCCTCGACGCTGGAGCTGGCGAACGCGGTGTCTATTCCGGTCATCGCCTCTGGCGGATTGGCATCCATTGACGATGTCAAACGCCTGATTGAGCCTGATTGCACCATTCTGGAAGGCGCGATCACCGGCCGGGCGCTTTATGACGGCCGGCTCGATCCCGCCGAGGCGCTGGCATTGATCGCCGCAGCACAAAAAGGGACAAACTGACATGTTGAAAGCGCGCGTTATTCCCTGTCTGGACGTCAAGGATGGCCGTGTGGTCAAGGGCGTCAACTTCGTCGATCTCAAGGATGCTGGCGATCCGGTCGAGAGCGCCAAGGCCTATGATGCCGCCGGTGCCGATGAGCTCTGCTTTCTCGATATCACCGCAAGCCATGAAAACCGCGATACCATCTTTGATGTCGTGCGCCGGACCGCCGAGGAATGCTTCATGCCGGTGACCGTCGGTGGCGGCATCCGCACCACCGAAAACATCCGCGATCTGCTCAAGGCCGGGGCCGACAAGGTGTCCATCAACACCGCTGCCGTGCTGCGCCGTGAGTTCATCAAGGAAGCGTCCGAGAAGTTCGGCAACCAGTGCATTGTTGCCTCTGTCGATGCCAAACGTGTCTCGGCAGAGGGCGAGCCGCTCAAATGGGAGATCTTCACCCATGGCGGGCGCACGCCGACCGGCATTGATGCCATCGAATATGCCGAGGAAATGGTTGATCTTGGCGCAGGCGAAATCCTCCTCACGTCGATGGATCGCGATGGCACCAAAATTGGTTTCGATATCGAACTGACCCGCAAGATCGCAGATATGGTGTCGGTTCCCGTGATCGCATCCGGCGGTGTCGGAACACTTGATCATCTGGTTGAGGGCGTGCGCGATGGCCACGCCACCGCCGTTCTAGCCGCCTCCATTTTCCACTTTGGCGAATATTCGATCCGCGAAGCCAAGGAACATATGGAGAAGGCCGGCATTGCCATGCGCATGGATGGCTATCACTGAAATCGCACCCACAGATCCCGCCCGGCGCAGATAATGCGCGAGGCGATGCAAGGCAAGGACAGGTCTTTGATGTCTAACTTCACTCTTAGCGATCTCGAAGCCATTATCGAGACCCGCGCCAGTTCCAACGACGAGAAATCCTACACCCGCAAACTGATGGGCAAGGGCGTTGGCAAATGCGCCCAGAAACTGGGTGAGGAAGCCGTAGAAGCCGTCATCGCGGCGATGAAGGGCGACAAGGCCGAGCTCACCAATGAAACCGCAGATCTGCTCTATCACCTGCTCGTGGTGCTCAGGATTTCCGGTGTCAGCCTTGACTCTGTGATGGAGGAATTGGCACATCGGACCGGCCAGACTGGTCTTGAGGAAAAGGCGTCCCGTCCGGCGGAGTGAAACTTACGTGTTTTCACCAACTTATTTCCTAGTTCGCAACTGCACAAAAGCCACTAAGTTTGAGGTCAATCAACTCCGACAGCAGTTGTAAAGAGTACGGTGCCCGCGATTCTGTGACCGGGTCAGCCAAGCGCCTTGGCCATATTGCGCTGCAACAAGGTCAGGGCGACAGAGAAATTTCCGGACAACGAGAATGACGATGCTGCAAGCACCGGATTGTTGATCGGCGAACAGCGGAACTCACCAGGGACCATTAGGCGGTCAATCAATAAAAGAGGGACGGAGATCGCCCCCGAAAGGGAGTTTGATCATCCGGCAGATGCGCATGGAAAATACGGCAAAGCGGCAGCTTTCCCCCTATCGTGCTTTCACGAATGAAGAATGGGCAACGCTTCGAGCAGATACGCCCATGACGCTGACCAGTGCAGAACTTGACCAGATCAAGTCTCTCAACGATCCGATCCAGATGGATGAGGTTGAAGAGATCTATCTGCCGCTTTCGCGCCTCCTCAGCTATTACGTGGAATTCGCCAAGGGTCTGAACATTGCAACCCAGCAATTCCTTGGCACGGACGAGCCCAAAACGCCGTTCATCATCGGGATTGCCGGTTCGGTTTCGGTCGGCAAATCGACGACATCGCGTCTTTTGCAGACACTCCTGTCGCGCTGGCCAGCCAGTCCCAAGGTTGATCTGGTCACCACCGATGGCTTCCTGTTGCCCAATGCGGCGCTTGAGGCTGAGGGCCTGATGCGCCGCAAGGGCTTCCCGGAAAGCTTCGACCGAACGGCTCTGATCGAGTTTCTCACCGACATCAAGGCGGGCAAGAGAAACGTCAAGGCCCCGCTCTACTCCCACTTCTACTACGATGTCATGCCCGACCAGAGCGTTACCATCGATCAGCCGGACATCCTGATTCTGGAGGGCCTCAATGTTCTTCAGACCGGTATTCTGCCCAAGGATGGCAAGGAAATTCCCTTTGTCTCGGACTTCTTTGATTTCTCGATCTATATCGACGCAGATGAGGATCGGCTGCATCGCTGGTACATGCAGCGGTTCAAGCGCCTGCGCGAAACGGCATTCCGTGATCCCGGTTCCTACTTTCATCGCTACTCGATGATCGAAGAAGACGAGGCGCTTCATATCGCAGATGATCTTTGGACCTCGATCAACCTTGTGAACCTGAGGGAAAACATCTTTCCCACTCGCCCGCGCGCGGACCTCGTCCTGCGCAAGGAAGAGGGGCACAAGATCAAGACCGTTATGCTCAGGAAGCTCTAGACCTCGCGGCCTGTATAGTGATTTGCCATAAAAAAAGGCGGCCCTTGTGCCGCCTTTTCGTGTTTAGAAGACCATTTGGTTTCAGAGCAGACCCGCCTGCTCGGCTGCCTGCCGCATGTCATGTTCGGGCCGCGGGCCAATATGCTGGATGACCTCCGCCGCCGCGAAGTTGCCCAATGTGGCGCTGCGCTCCAGGCCCATGTCATGGGTGATGCCATAGAGGAAACCTGCGGCATACAGATCACCGGCACCGGTGGTATCGACCAGTTCGCGCACCTGGCAGGCCGGAACATGGAATGTTTCATTGCCTGAAATCGCCACAGAGCCTTCTGCACCAAGGGTGACGGCTGACAGCTTGGTGTCTGCACGCAGCGCATTGAGGGCGGTGCCCCGGTCGGCCGTCTGGTAGAGCGCCTTGACCTCCGGCTCATTGGCGAAAACGATGTCCACTTGCCCGGTGCGCAAAAGCTCAAGAAACTCGCTGCGGAACCGGTCAACGCAGAAACTGTCTGACAGGGTGATGGAGACCTTTCGCCCCGCTTGGTGCGCCACGCGCGCGGCCTTGCGGAAGGCATTCTTGGCGTTTTCCTTGTCCCAAAGATAGCCTTCCATGTAGGTGATGGCAGACTTGGAGACGATCTCTTCATCGATATCGGCTTCAGTGAGCTCCACGGCAGCACCCAGATAGGTATTCATGGTGCGCTCGCCATCAGGGGAGATGAGGATCATCGAGCGGGCGGTAGGCACGCCCCCGATAAGGGGCGCACATTCGAAATGGGCACCAAGGGACCGCATGTCATGGCCGAAGATCTCACCGAGTTGATCGTCGGCGACCTTGCCAAAGAACGCCGTACTGGCCCCAAGACTGGCAAGGCCGAAAACCGTGTTGCCCGCACTACCGCCCGAGGCTTCGATCGCCGGGCCCATACGGTTGTAGAGATATTCTGCCCGTTCGGTGTCAATCAGGTTCATCGAACCTTTGTGCAGGCCTTCGGCCACCAGAAAATCATCTTCGGTTTTGGCCAGAACATCTACGATCGCGTTGCCAATTCCAAGAACATCAAAGCAGGCTTTAGTCATTTCATTCTCCGGCCGTCAGGGGCAGTTTGGCCCCGAGACCTTGCTGTTAGAAGGAGTTTGAGAGTCGGCGGCAGTATAATGGGGGCTAGAAGCATGGCAACCGGCAAATAGAGGCAGAGGCACTTGCAGTTGCCCTTTTGCCCGCCTATGTCAAACAAGTCCTGAACGAAACCGCCAAACGAGGCTGCAATCCATGCTTTCATCCGCCATTCTGGCGTTCAACCAGCTTTTTACCAAACCCTTCCGCTCTGTCCTCTGGAAGATGCTTGGCATCACCATGCTGCTGCTTGTCCTCGTCTGGATTGGCATGGAATCCGGGATTGGCTATCTTTTGTCCCAGGAAGACTTTCTGCCCGGCTGGGCCGAGACCACGGCGAAGATTGTCACCGGCTTGGGATTCGTCTTCGGTTTGTGGTTTCTGATCATTCCGGTTTCCACCGTCGTTGCAGGGCTTTTCCTCGATGAGGTCAGCCATGTGGTGGAAACCACCCACTATCCCCACGAGCCGCACGGCAAGGATATGTCGATCCCCGATACCGTCGTCCAGACAGCCCGGTTTCTGGGCGTGGTTATCCTCGTCAACCTTGTGGTGCTGCTGCTCATTCCCTTCCTTGGGCTTGGGGTCATCCTGTTCTTTATCGCCAACGGCTATTTGCTGGGGCGGGAATATTTCGAGCAGGCGGCCCTGCGCTATCACACTCGTGCAGAACTGAAAGAGCTGCGCTCACGTCACGGCGCCAAGATCTTTTTCTGTGGCCTTTTGATCGCCTGCTTTATCGCCGTTCCAGTGCTCAACCTTCTGACGCCGCTGTTTGCGACAGCATTCATGGTTCATGTGCGCAAGCGTCTGACGGGATCAACACCGGTCAACACCGACTGACGGGATAGCTGAAGGATTAGATGAAAAAGCCGCCTTCTCGACAAAGGCGGCTTTTTCATGTGAAAGGGGCGACCAGTGGGGCGGTTCAGCCCGAAACTTCACCAGTCATATCGGGCTTTGCAAGCTTGTTCTCGTAAGGATCGAGCACCACAATAGGCGCTGGAACCGAATAGGTCCTGTCCTTGAAACGGCAGAGATCGGCCACGATGCACTGTTTGCAGTCGGGCTTTCGGGCCTTGCAGACATAGCGCCCGTGAAGGATCAGCCAGTGGTGCGAATGGCGGATATAGGGCGCGGGGATGACATGTTCGAGGGCCATCTCCACCTCCTCCACCGTCTTGCCCGGGGCCAGTTCGAGCCGATTGGCGAGCCGGAAAATGTGCGTGTCCACCGCGATCGTCGGCTGACCGAAAAAGATATTGAGCACCACATTGGCCGTCTTGCGACCAACGCCGGGCAAGGCCACCAGCGCATCACGATCATCCGGCACCTCACCGCCATGCGCTTCGATCAGCTTCTGGCTGAGAAGAAAGACATTCTTGGCCTTGTTGCGATAAAGCCCGATGGTCTTGATATAGTCCCGGATGGTGTCTTCCCCGAGTGCGACCATCTTTTCGGGCGTATCAGCGATGGCAAACAGCGGCCCGGTTGCCTTGTTGACGCCGACGTCGGTGGCCTGCGCCGACAGAACCACAGCGACAAGCAAGGTGAAGGCGTTTGTGTAATCAAGTTCGCCGCGCGGATTGGGGCGCTGCTGCTGAAAACGGGCAAACAGGGTCTCGATCTCCTCCTTGGACATCTTGCTCCACTTGCGCCGCCGAACCGGTTTTTTCCGGGTCGTCTTGGCAGTGGCTTTCTTCTTTGCAGCAGGTTTTTTCTCGTCGCTCACCGCTTTGGTCCTTTTCGGTAGGCCATGTCCGAACGCCCCGCTCAGGAAGGGGCCATGAAGTTTATCGGATCTTTGCAGCTTTATCGCAAGACCCGACCGGCCACGCCACCCGAAAAGAAATCTATGGGAAAATACGTAAAATCCGCTACACTGAAGGCATGACGATGCTGCAGCAGGATGCTCTGGCCACGTGTCTGGAGCGAGAACCCTATTTCAATGCCCACCTGCACCCCTATCGATCCTTGGGGCGCACGGGCTTTTACTGGCTCATGGCGCTGGTATTCCTTGCCCTGTTTTTCGTCTCTATTCCTTTTTTCCTGATCGGTGCCTGGCCAATCCTTGGCTTTGCCGGGCTTGATATCCTGATCCTCTATTGGGCCTTTCGCCGCAATTACCGCGATGCGCGGGCACAAGAGCAGGTGTTGATTACGCCTGAGACGGTAGAAATCATCCACCAGTCCGCAGCAGGTGAGCGACACGCAGTTTCTTATAATCCCTACTGGGTGCGGCTTGAGACCAAACATGAAGAGGATAAGGGCATGACAGAACTGGCCCTCACCTCCCATGGGCGCCGCACCGTCATTGGCGCTTTTCTGCATGCGTGCGAGCGGGAAAGCCTTGCAGACGCACTATCCGGCGCGCTTGATCAGGCGCGCAATTTTGCCCGAACGGAGGAAGCGCAAGTTTCGGGTGGCTGATTGCTGCCTTTGGCGCTAGCCTTTCTGAAGAGAAAGGAATCCGCTCATGATCGATAGTCAGACCATTCCGGCGATATCAGACCTCCCTCCCCTGACCGCAGCCGCAATGCGCGCGGACGGTGAAGAGGCGGCACTGAGAGACTATGATGCCATCCGTCGCTCTATCGAATATCTGACCGATCATTGGCGCGACCAGCCCACTCTTGATCGTCTTGCCGATCACATCGGACTGTCGCCGCACCACCTACAGCGCCTCTTCACGCGCTGGACGGGAGGCTTGTCTCCCAAGGGTTTCATTCAGGCGGTGACCCTCGATCATGCCAAGCACTTGCTGGATCAATCCGCCTCCGTAATGGATGCGGCTTTCGAGGTTGGCCTGTCGGGACCGTCGCGGCTGCATGACTTGTTTGTCACCCACGAAGCCGTCACGCCGGGCGTCTACAAGGCCAAGGGCGAAGGCCTCACCATCACTTACGGGTTTCATGCCAGCCCTTTTGGCAACGCGCTCATAATGATAACCCCGCACGGCCTTGCCGGCTTGGCCTTTGCCGATCCGGGCAAGGAAGCAGAAGCCTTTGAAGACATGTCCAGCCGCTGGCCCAGAGCGCACTATCATCCCGACACCGCTGCGACAAAAGCCTATGCACAGCGTATCTTCAACCCTGATAGCTGGCAGGCCGAGCAACCCTTGCGGGTTACACTCATCGGGACGGACTTCGAGATACGCGTTTGGGAGACCTTGCTCAAGATCCCCTTTGCCAACATGACGACCTACGGCGATATCGCCGATCATATCGGCAAGCCCAAGGCTGCTCGCGCCGTCGGCACGGCTGTCGGCAAGAACCCCATTTCCTTTGTCGTGCCCTGCCATAGGGTGGTGGGCAAAAGCGGCTCGATCTGCGGCTATCACTGGGGACTGACGCGCAAACGCGCCATTCTCGGCTGGGAACGCGGCCATGCCGGTCCGGCGACCAGCTGATCACCCTGTCTGTAAACGGGCAACAAAAAAGGGTGACCGAAGCCACCCTTTTCAATCGCATCAAACACACGGCGTTTTCTTACAGGGAAATGATTTCCTTGGAAGCAATCGAGGTGTCTTCGTTGAATTTGTAGACTATCGGAATGCCGGTACCCAGATTGACATCAAGGATTTCTTTCTTGGTCAGACGATCAAGCACCATCACGATGGAGCGCAGGGAGTTTCCGTGCGCAGCGCACAGAACGCTTTTGCCAGCCATCACCTGCGGCAGGATATCGGTGATGAAGTAAGGCAAGGTGCGGGCTGCGGTGTCTTTGAGGCTTTCGCCGCCCGGAGGAGGCACGTCGTAGGACCGGCGCCAGATGTGAACCTGCTCTTCGCCCCACTTTTTGCGGGCGTCGTCCTTGTTGAGGCCAGCCAGATCGCCATAATCACGCTCGTTGAGCGCCAGATCGCGGATGGTTTCAAGGTCGGACTGACCAACGCCATCAAGGATATGCTGACAAGTTTTCTGCGCACGCTGCAGATCGGACGTGAAAGCCACGTCGAATTTCATGCCCAGCTCGTTGAGCTTTTTGCCTGCGGCAATGGCTTCAGAGGTGCCCTGTTCGGTAAGGTCAGGGTCTTTCCAGCCGGTGAAAAGGTTTTTCAGGTTCCAATCGCTCTGGCCATGACGCACCAGCACTAGTGTCCGTTCCATCGGAGTCACTCCTTCATTGCAGTGAAAGCATTTTCCGGCGTTTCCTGCCCGCTCGGGCAGAGGGGAAAACGCCCTGTTTCAATGGTTTGCAGCAGGCCCCGCATTGGTTTGTTTGCGTGACCTGCCTTGATCGAGGTTCAAAACTTCAATTCATGCGGCGACTGGTTTAGCTTAATCCCAGAACGTCCATCATGGTGTAGTAGCCAACGGATTTGTCTTTTGCCCAAAGAGCGGCTTTTACGGCTCCACGGGCAAAAATTGAGCGATCCTGAGCCCTGTGGGTGAGCTCGATACGCTCCCCTTCCCCCGCCAGAATAACGCTGTGCTCGCCAATGACCGAGCCGCCACGCAAGGTGGCAAAGCCGATGGTTCCGCGCTCCCGAGCGCCGGTGATCCCCTCACGGGACATCACCGCATTGTCGTGCAAATCGATTTCGCGCCCGTCAGCCGCCGCCTGCCCGAGAAGCACGGCGGTGCCCGATGGCGCGTCGACTTTGTGTTTGTGATGCATTTCAAGGACTTCGATATCAAAATCCGCATCAAGGGCCTTGGCGGCCTGCTGCACCAGCTTGCCAAGGAGATTGACCCCGAGGCTCATGTTGCCCGACCGGACCATGGTCGAACCGCTGGCTGCGATTTCCTTGAGTTTTTCTTCCTGCTCGGGCGAGAATCCGGTGGTGCCGATGATGTGCACCTTGCCTTTGGCGGCAGTCTTCTCGGCAAAGCCAAGGCTTGCTTCAGGCGCGGTGAAATCAATGAGACCATCAGCGGCATCAAGCGCGGCATCCAAATCGCTCGTCACGGCAACACCAAGAGGTGTCAGACCCGCAAGAGTGCCGGCATCAACACCGATGCTGTCAGCGCCTTCCTTTTCAACGGCAGCGGCCACTGTCACGCCTGATTGTTCGGAAATGGCGGAAACAAGCGCACGGCCCATTCGCCCTTGAGCACCAATCACAACCAATCGCATGTCAGCCATTTCAGTCCACCCGCAGCTTGCATCAAAAAGGTCTGCTATTCCGCACCCTTCTAAGCGGGATACGACTTTAGCGCAAGACCGTAGCGCCCCAAAGCATGGCGGAAATTCACTTTCTGCATGCTAATCTGCCGCTATTTGCACGACTTGAAACAACCTAAACAAGCTGGAGCGGTGATTCGGCGCAAATCTGTTACAGCTTTCGCTCCCAACTTTCCCAAAGGAATGTAAAGCACCATTGCTCTGTGTGGGTTCGAGCCAGCTCGCTACGGATGCTATCTCTAAGCACAGAGGCTTCGGGGAAAAAGTCATGGAATTGAATTTGCAGAAAGCGAATGCGGCGGATCAGATCTGAAACCAACAGGTACTGTAAAAGAGGAAATTCGCCGCCTTCAATATTCAGCTTCACCAGATCGATGTTCTTAATCCCAAGTCTATTGATCTCAGGTCCGATAGCGCGCATCTCGACAAGTTCACCCGTTGAGCGTGTGTCACGAAAAACGCTGGCTCCGTCTCCATCATCGCTTAGCCAAAACTCACCGGTTTGATCTGAAAGCCCATAATTCAGCGGAATGATTTTGTCATTACCCGCAAATCGTTGAACACAGCGTTCAAAATTGTGTTTTGATGGTTCAAACAGATAGACAGTGCAGCCATATTTTGCGTGGATGCTCTGTGCAAAATCGCCAATATACCCGCCGACATCAAAAACTATGCTGTTGTGGTCGAGATCGTAATCCAGCCGTAGGGTTTTGTCCCCTTCGGCTTGACGCCATGCTTTATGGGCAAGCAGAAATGGATCTCTTAGGATGGACCGCTTAAAAATTTTGACTATATTCTCTAGAGTTGATGCCATTGCTAAATCTCATTCGGAATTGTTTTTCTCAATTAATTCGGCCTCATACATTTTTGCAACCCTCAGAAAGCGCGAAAAAGCATAATTGTAAGCCAGCACAATTCCCCAAAAGCCATAAATAAACTGCCTGCGCAGAAAGTACCCTTTCAGAAACGCCAGAGGAAATTCCGTAAGCACGCGCCAGAGAGAGATTTTTCGTCCCCTTTTCAACATGTCATCTCTTTGCATGCTAGAAATGCGGTTCATTTTCTCAACCGAAATGCTCAGCGAACGCATCGAGCGATGATTGACCTTGCCCTTGAGGGTTTGAATGCGTGCATCCGGCAGAGGACGCACCGTGTCATGCACGCTTGAATCGGAAAAGCGGCCTTTGTGGCGGTCATAAAGCCGGTATTGCCAATAACCATAACCCCAGCTCTTGGCGTGGGCCTCATGCGGGAAAATGTCGAGGATTTCGAATTTGCAAATATCGGTGTCGGGCAAAGGATCAAAAAGAGCGACGATTTCATCACGCAGGGTGTGGGTGATCTCTTCGTCTGCATCGATGTTCAAAAGCCAGTCGTTCCGGCAAAGATCCTCCGCATGGCGCTTCTGCTCGCCATAGCCCGGCCAGTCGTTGTGCGAGACGTTGGCACCCGCAGCCGCAGCAATCTCGCAGGTTCTGTCCGTCGAGCCTGAATCGACCACGATCACCTCGTCCACCCAGTCAACGACGCTGCGGATGGCGGTTGCGATCCGGTCTTCTTCATTGAACGTGATGATGAAAGCAGACACAGGCAGCTTGCGGCGGGATGAAGTCATGGTGCGACCACTGGTTCGGGTTCTGGGAGACGCATGGCGTCCGTCTGGTCAATCGGTTCGCGTGTTTTAAAGGCCGTCAGCCCCAAAAATCCCTCTAGGCATATACCACCCATGGGAGAGATTCAAATGCTATCAAGCTTGCGGAAACGGCTCGTCCCTGCGATAAGCAAAAGAGAACAGGACAACACTGAATGAAAAGGCAGGATCAAAGCGTGACATCAGTCCCTGAACCCCGAAAAGCAACGTCGCTTGCGAGCGTGCTGGGGTATCTGTTGATCATGAATGATCGGAAATGGTTGCCGATCAAAGGGCCCAGCGACAACAAGATCGCGATTTGTTTCGATGCCTTGATGGCCAGCCCGATGGTCAAGAAACCAAAAGCTTTGGCTCTGGGTGATCGCAGCGATGGCATGGGGGCCCAGCTGCATGGCCAGTTGTCTATTTTGGCTTTGGCGCGGATGCATGGCATCAACTATGCCCACAGGGACATTACCAGCGCTGAACATACCTCTGGCCCCGATGAGATCGCGGCCTGGAATGCGGCTTTCAATTTTGCGGCTGCCTCCGACGGCGACTTCTCCGATGAGGATCGCGTTGTTTCGATGCGGGACTTTGTTCACTGGCCATTTGGCCGCAACAAAGAGGCGATCGTCACCAGTCCTCATGTGCATCGAGCCGTAGAAAGCCACGCCAATGCCTACAAGGCCATTTGTGAAGGTCTTCGGGACAATGTGACAATTGGCAAGCCCGAGAGCGCGTTTCCCGATGTCCCATTGCGCATTGCGGTCCATGTCCGGCGCGGTGATGTGCAGGAAGGCGAGAATTCCAAGCGCTTCACGACACTTGGGGTGACAGATCAAACAATTTCGGACCTGACGGCCTGCCTTGAAAGGCAGAATCTGCCCTTCGAGCTGGAGCTGCATTCCCAAGGTACGGAAGAAGAGTTCAGGCCGTTACTCGATAAACATGCCATGGCTCTTTATCTCAACACAGACCCCCTTAAAACCATGGCCCGGCTCATTCAGGCCGACATTCTGATCACGGCAAAAAGCTCTTTCTCGCAGATTGCTGCGATGATGTCGGGTGGACATGTCATCCACCAGAAATTCTGGCACAATCCCCTGCCCGGCAGGCTCAATGCCGCAGCGGACGGGGCGCTGGACAGCGAGGATCTCAACCGGCTGGCTCATGCGCTCAAGGCGCGCCAATCCCGAACCGGCCAACTCTAGTCAACAGCCCATGCGCCATCTTCATTTCTCTTCCCTTCACGCCTCCGAGGCCCTGTTCCGCCAGACCCCGAACAACGATGGTCAGTGGCAGGATCTTCGGGTGACATTGGAGGACCCTGATCAGACGGCTGACTGGCTGGTGGTCTATGACCGCCATAGCGAACCGCTCAACACTTGCGTGCCGGTTGAACGGCGCATCCTGATGGTGTCCGAGCCGCCGGAATTTCAGGCCTATCCCAAGGCTTATCTCGATCAGTTCGGGATCTTGCTCTCGCCTTATCCCATTCCCGCCTTCAAGGGCCGCCAGATCATCGGTCACACGGCGTTGCCCTGGTTCTATGGCATGAATGTCGGTGGCGGCGGCGAGCAGTTTGTCAGAAAGCTCTGGCCTGACCTGATTGGGCCAACCCCGCCTATGGAAAATAGGCCGCTGGAACTCACCGCCGTCTGCTCCACGAAAACCCAGACCAAAAATCAGGTTCGGCGCCTGCGCTTCCTTGACATTCTTAAAGACATGCTGGGCGATCGCCTGACGATCTACGGTCGTGGGTTCGAGCGTCTTGATGACAAGGCGGACGTAATCAACAAGTCCCGCTATCATCTGGCCCTTGAAAACAATCTTGCCGCCCATGGCTGGACCGAAAAGACCGCCGACCCGATTCTTGGCGGTGCTTTCCTGATCCACGGTGGTTCGGCGGCGATCAAGGCGGACTTTGATGAGGATGGCCTGCTGTTTATCGATCTGTGTCGTCCACACGAAGCCGCTCAGAAGGTCAAGGCCTGCCTTGATGCCGATCCCGCAGCAACAGACAAGGCAAAAGTCGCCATGGCTGCCAACAAGGCCTGGCTGATGGAGGAGCACAATCTGTTTGCCCTGCTGAATCGGCATGTGGAAGCGCTTGCGCCCGAACGGGATGCAAGCCCGCAGCTCGAGCAGCCAGAGCCAGTTAAATGGTATGGGAAATCGGCTGCGAAACGATTGTTCAAATTGCCGCGACCGCTCCGCCGAGCATTCTGGAAAGCCAGCATCAATCTGTTTGAGCGTACCTGAACCCGTGCGCGCCGTATCAAGACACCGCCGAAAGGAACGATTGCTATGAACAGCACGAAGGTGAAGCAAGAGACCGTTGCGGACTATCTGTGCATCCGCATCTTCGGTGGCCTAGGCAATCAAATGTTTCAATATGCCGCCGCCTTTGCTCAGGCGCAACGCACCGGCTCGAAGCTATTGGTGCATGCTGTTGGCTCTGATCGGCTCGAACATGCCAATTTTGGGCTGTCCGCCTTCCCCATCAGTGCCGATGTATGGGAACAGGAAGAGACCGAAACCGCCTCCCTGCTGGGCAAGTTGACCGGCAAGGCTCGACAGCAGGACCGCAAGAAAAAGCACGGCGGAAACTGGCCGGGGCCACGCTTCCAGCACGAGAGCCTTACGGTCACGGATGAGATCCATGCCATCAAAAAGGGCACCTATCTTGCGGGTTATTTCCAGTCCGAGGACTATTTCGCCTGCGAATCGGATGCCATCCGCCGGGAGTTCAGCCTTGCGTCGCTTGATGAAGCCCTTGATCCGGGGAGCAAGGCCCGGGCGGAGCAAACCGGCTCGGTTTCGGTTCACATTCGCCGGGGAGACTATCTCTACGACCCCAAGGTTCTGAAAATCCACGGCATCATGGAAGATGACTATTACGAGCGCGCGCGCCTTCTGATGCAAAAGGCAGTGCCCGATTGTCATTTCTGCATTTTCTCCGATGACCAGGACGCAGCAGATCAGTTGACCCGTGACTGGCCCAATCGGACTTTGATGCCTGAGGCGGACCGGATGCACGATCTTGCGCTCATGACCAAATGCAGTCACCACATCATCGCCAATTCATCCTTCAGCTGGTGGGGCGCGTGGCTCAATCCAAATGCGGACAAGCTTGTGATCGCACCGCGCCGCTGGTACACCCGCGACCATATGCTGACCACCTACATTGACGACATCTGCCCGCGTGGCTGGATCCTCGTCTGAAAGCACAGCCATGCGGATCTTTCTGATCAACCTCGATCGTGATGCCGATCGTCTGGATTACATGAACGGAGAGCTTGCAAAACGGGGCTTTTCTGCCGAACGGATCCCTGCTGTCTACGGTTTGGATATGCCTCAGCGATTGAAGCCGTTCTTTCTGGATGAGCAAGCAGAGATCGACAGCGCCATGAACCGCGGTGAGGTTGGCTGCTACGCCAGCCATCTTGAGATCATGCATCGCATTGTCGAGGACGGCATCGATGAACCGGTTTGCGTCATGGAGGATGATCTCGAATTTCATGACGGATTTGCCGCGATGGCGGAAAACCACACCAAACTGCCCGGTGATTGGGAAATCGTGCGTTTGTCCAATCCGCCAAAGGCTGCGGTGAAGCCCATCGCGTTCCTTTCCGATGGCCTTCAGGTCGTGAAATACTGGCGCGTGCCCAACAACACCGGCTGCTATCTGATCAATCGGTCCGGAGCGGAGAAGTTCCTTAGCTACCGAACCTTGCGCAAACGACCGGTCGATGAGGATCTGCGCCGCCCGTGGGAGCATGGCCTCAAGACCTACGGTCTTCTGCCAGCGCCGGTGACCTCGAACATCTTTGATTCCACGCTGACCGCCATCGGTGGTGACCGGTCCTTACCCGGGCGCAAGCGTTTCAAGGATGCGGGAGGCTCGCCCTTTTCGGCCTGGACCTATCGGATTTCAGAATTTGGGCTCACAACGAGCCTGATAGCACCGATCAAGACCATGCTTGGCCGCAGGCGCAAAGGTCAGGTGCCTTTTCTCAAATAGGTGTCTTTTCTCAAATTGGTGTCTCTGCGGCAACGGGCTTCATTTTATCTGGTTGTCCGGACCGTTTGATACCAACGGCATTTAATTCTGACCTTCTTGAGCCCATTTTCTCATACCTATTGAATGGATGATGGTTGGGTTGGCGGAGAGGCTCTTCCATGCTTGGCAACCAGCATCAAGAATGGCGGCATAGTCTTCGAAGACCCGATTGGACAGGAAGGTACCGCGCAGATACTGCCAAATATTCTCAACTGGGTTCAGTTCCGGTGATTTGGAAGGCAACAGGAGGATGGTGATATTCTTGGGCACGTTGAGTCTGCTTGTCGTATGCCATCCGGCACGATCCATCAGCACCACGGCATGAGCGCCGCGCGCCACTGTCCTTGAGACTTCTTCGAGGTGCATTTGCATGGCCTGTGTATTTGCAAAAGGCATCATCAATCCCGCGCCAACGCCACGCGCTGGACATATTGCACCGAACAGATAGGCATTTTTATATCGCTGATCGGCTGGCAGACGTGGTCTGGTTCCCTTTTTTGCCCATAGTCGGGCCAGTCCATTCTTCTGACCAAGCCTAGCCTCATCTTGCCACCAAATCTCGATGGGCTTGTTCTTTGGCAAATGGCCTACATGCGCTGCCAACGTTGCGGAGAAGTTTTTTTGAAAGCATCAATGACTTCAGGCTTTTGTTCTGGATGTTGAGGTCGACCAGATATGCGCACATACCCCATGCGGCGCAAAAGATCCCGTACTCCACGTTCCTTGTAGGAGACCCCAAACCGCTCTTGGATCACACGCACCAGATCCTGGCTACGCCAGACAGAGACGCCGTCCTTCTCAGGATCAGGACCGGTTTCAACGATAGCAACAAACTCTTCGAGCTGTTCTGGGCTCAAGCGCATGGGAGCGCCGGTTGCTTTGATGTCGACAAGACCATCGGTGCCTTGCTCATTGAAGCGAAGAACCCAATCTCGCAAAGTCTGGCGGTCCATACCGCCGACTTTGGCGGCATCAGCACGGTTCATGCCGTCATAGACAGCCGCAATGGCCAGTAGGCGGCGGCTCTGTTTGGCATTGCGGCATCCTTTGGCAAGACGGCGCAAACTATCGGCGTCAAAAGCATCGCTAAGAATCAAAGCGGCAGACATGGCAAAATCTCCTTTGCCATGTTGAATCACGCCAGTGCTAAAAATGGAATCCCTAAAGAGTCAGAACTTCACGCCCTTGGTATGACACACGGCTGACAAGAATTCCCGCGTCAAAAGCTGTTTTCTGATTTTCGTCGAATCTATAAGATGTTTCTGATCTTTGTCCCGACATAGAATTGTCGCATCACCCGTCAGTGAAGACTCTGGGCGCGGCCTGATTTTTACAAAATTTCTTGCGAAAGACTCTGGCGGAATAAATGATTAACAAAGTGTTCCCTGTGAAGACTCTGTGGATAATAAATCCTAACGAATGGTTAACAGGAAATGTCTTCTCCAATATTTACATTATAAATAAAATTTTTTCGATGACTCGAGTCTTTCGTCAAACATTTGTTATACGGTCGATATTACTTTTGCCACAATTGAAAAAGTGTGATTCCATAAGTTTATAATTGTTAACCTTTCGGTATTCATGATGCGATATCAGCCAGCCTATATTTATCCGGGCTCTCAGAAGGTGAACCGAAATCCGGTTGAAATTTCCACCTCCTGGCAATTCCCGAGCCTCAAGTTCGACGTGAGTCAGCACAGTTTCGTGCGTCTTGCGCGCTTTCTGATGGTGGTTTTCGGCATGCTGCTTCTGATCGTCGGCATGGCGCACTATTTTACAGCCTACACCGCTAAGAGCTGGGATCAGGTCTCTGCGACCGTGACCCGTGCAGAGGTGGTCCGCACCAAAAAGGACTCTGGTGCTCCGGTCTTTTCCGCCCGGATCGAATACAGCTATGTCAAGGATGGAAAGACATTCACCGGAACGCGCGTGTCGCTTCGTCCGATCCGCTCTTTGTCACCCGGTGAAGTCAAGCGCTCGTTGGCTGGCTATGCGGTTGGACGCACGATTCTCGCACACGTCAATCAGGATCGGCCACACAAGGCCTACCTCAAGACGCATCCTGAGCGCTATCTCTACGGACTCATCCTGCCGGGATTGTTGCTTTTGGCTCTGAGTTTGGCGATCGGGCAAGCGATCTACATGCACACGCTGCGACAGCGGCGAAAAGCATGGCGCTTCGGCGATTTCAAGGCACCCCAATCCGGCGTCTCGTGAGGCTTCAAGCCCGGCCCTGCTTTGAACAGACTGCCTCGACATGAGCTGTGTGGCTGCACCAGTGCTTGCAGCCCAATAATGCGCTGATCAAATCAAGCCTTCGAGCGTTGCCTATTTCACGTGAATCAAATCAAGATGTCTCTCAGGGCGCAATTCAGGCGGAATGGCGTTACAAAAAAACGGCTGTCGAGGGTGCCCGCACAGCCGTTTCCTGAATTTCCATAGGCGTGTTCAAGAGCCTCGAGGCTCTTGAACGGTCTGATTAGCTGCGTGAGGCAAGAGCCGCCTCGATTTCGTCAATGATCGACAAGGCAGTCATGGACCGTTTGCGGGCCCCCAAAATCGGACGACCGACCACCAGATAATCCGATCCTTCCGAGATCGCACGGCCCGGTGTCATGACGCGTTTCTGATCGTCTGCACTGGTGCCTTCCTGACGGATGCCCGGGGTTACAATGGCCATGTCGGGACCGACAATCTTACGCATGGCAGCCGCTTCCTGAGCGGCACACACGATCCCATCCATACCGGCTTGCCGCGCAGCCGTGGCACGCTTGGCCACGAGGTCTTCGGCTTTGGAACTGTAACCTGCTTCCTTGAGGTCCTCGTCATCCATCGACGTCAGCACCGTGACACCCAGCAGTTTGAGGTCGCTTTTACCCCGCCCGGCGACAGCAGCGCGCATCGCACTCGGATAGGCATGGATCGTCAGGAACTTAGCATCCAGGGCGCGAATGGATTCAACGCCCTTTTCGATCGTGTTGTCGATGTCGAGCAGCTTCAGATCCATAAAGACATTGTTCTCGGCTTCAATCAGCTCCTTGGCCAACTCGAATCCGCCCGCATAGGCGAGCTGGTAGCCAATCTTGTAGAACGAGACACTGTCTCCCAGATCCATGACGATCTCGCGAGCATCTTCCACGGAAGATACATCAAGGGGAACAATGAGACGGTCTTTGGCTGGGATGGAAAGGTTCGACGTCATGGGGGAGTGCTCCTTTGTTCTTCATTTGCAAAGAGCCATAGCACCGGTAGCGGATCTGGTCCAGATCCACAAGAGAACTAGCTGCGGCCCTTATGCGGATTCAAGCGGTTTGAACTTTTTGGCGGTTTTCATCAGGCTGGAGGCACAATCGGCAAGAAAACGCGCCTCTCGGTCCCCGGTCAGATCCCCCTTGTCATCAAAGGCAGTGCTGGCGGAGGCGATGGATATCTGTTGTGGAATGCAAAAGGCGCCCAAAGCGACCAGTATGTCGCGCAAATGGGCCAGCGACCGCGTCCCGCCCAGAGCTCCGGGAGAGGCAGCACCAATGGCAAACACCGGAGAGCGGAATGCATGGCGCGATTCGGGCGGCACGCGGGAGATCCAGTCGAGTGTGTTCTTCAGCAAGGGAGTGACGGAACCGTTATGCTCGGGAGATGCGAGGAATATGCCGTCCTGTCGGGCAAACAACCTGGCAAGGCGAACGGCATTTTCCGGCAGGCCCTTTTCGGCCTCGTCGTCGGCATTGAACAGGGGCAGTGGATAGTCCGTGAGCGACAGGAAGGTTACATCCATCTCGGAGAGACTAAGATGTTTGGCCATTGCTCCGGCAAGGGCCTGATTGCAGCTACCAGACCGCACGGAACCAGCCAGACAGAGGAGACGAGGAATCTGCATTGACATTCCTTTTCTTATAGTCCCGTTACGCGCCATTGGTGAGTTTGGAAGCATACCCCAAACCCTGAAATGAAACTCACGCGGCAGGCCGTCTGTAGACCCAAACACGCGCTGGCGGCAGGTTGCCAATAATCCAGTTGCTGCTCTCAATGCAGAACGCGCCATCCCCTTGCGGGACGGGCGGCACCAGAGCGTATGAGAACTGTATGAAGGGAGCGCCCGGGGACAGGGCATCAAGGCACAGTTCGATCAGGCGTCTACGCATCGGCTTGGGTTGATTGAAGAGCGGCAGACTGGACACGACAGCAGACAGAGGCTGGTGAATGTGGGCCTGCCGGATCGCTTCGAAATCATAGGCGTCGCCCTGAATGACCGTCGCACCGGCGAAGCGATCTTTAAGAATATCGACGAACTCGTCAGAATATTCGACAGCCAGGATGCGGGACGGATCGACACCGTGATCAAGCACGGCCTGTGTTACAACGCCTGTTCCCGGCCCCAGTTCCACGACCGGGCCGGTATCGTCGACATTGATGTAGGACGCCATCTTGCGGGCGAGCGCTGGGCTGGACGGTGCAACGGCCCCGACTTTGAGCGGATTCTCGAACCATTGGCGCAAAAAGCGGATTTCATCTGGCAAACGGTCGATGACAGGGTGGTTGCGTAGTTGTTTGAGCATCTAGCCCTCAAAGAAGACAATCAGAGCATGCTCCATAAAAGCGCTTCACACGCTCGAACAATGCCATGCACTGAAACAATGGCTTGAGTGGCTTTCACGGATCCTTCAATCCGTCAAAACACCCTCCATGACCCCGATGCCAGACAAACTGGACATCTGATTGGGCCCGATCACCTCCCCCAAAGTGCTTCATGTGGGATGCAATCTGACCGCTTCTTTAAGATGTAGGCGGGTTTTACGCCGAATGAAAGACCAAACCGGACTGAGCGATGCGTTTTTTTACCCTCATTATATAAAAAAGGGGGAGGCGCTCGATCAGCACCTCCCCCTTGCAACAAAACTGGGAATTCTTACTCGGCAATGCGCTCGAAGAAGTCCTTCACCTTGGCAAAAAAGCCATTGCTGTCAGGGTGATTGTCCGCATGGGTCAGCCCTTCGAATTCTTGAATGAGTTCTTTCTGCCGCTTGGTGAGCTTGCGCGGTGTTTCGAGCTCAACCTGAATATACATGTCGCCATATTGCGGGCTGCGCAGTACAGGCATCCCCTTGCCCCTGAGGCGGAACTGCTTGCCGGTCTGGGTTCCTTCCGGCACACGGACGCGGGTCTTGCCGCCATCCACGGTCGGAACCTCGAACTGGCCGCCCAGAATGGCGGTGGTGATCGAAATCGGGACGCGGCAGAAGATGTCCGCACCGTCGCGCTGGAACAGATCGTGCGGCTTTTGCGTCAGAAAAATATAAAGATCGCCCGGAGGGCCACCTCTCACGCCGGCTTCCCCTTCGCCTGACAGGCGGATGCGGGTGCCATCTTCGATCCCGGCGGGGATGTTGACCGACAGAGAGCGGTTCTCGGTTGTGCGCCCGACACCGCCGCAGCTGTCACAAGGATCTTCAATGAGTTCCCCCCGGCCATGACAGCTCGGGCAGGTTCGCTCGACCGTGAAAAAGCCCTGAGTTGCGCGCACTTTGCCCATGCCACCGCACGTCCGGCACGGTTTGGGGCTTGTACCGGGCTTGGCACCGGTTCCCGAGCAATTGTTACAGGTCACCGATGTGGGAACCTCGATCTCGGCGGTTTTGCCATGGAACGCCTCTTCCAGCGTTATATCCATGTTGTAGCGCAGATCAGCGCCACGCTCGCGGCCGCGAGACCGGCGACCACCACCCATCATGTCGCCGAAGATATCTTCGAAGATATCGGACATGGATGAGCCAAAGTCAGAACCAAAGCCCTGCCCCATGCCACCCTGTTCGAAGGCGGCGTGGCCATAGCGATCATAGGCAGCCCGTTTCTCGGCATCCTTCAGAATCTCATAGGCTTCATTGAGTTCCTTGAACTTGGCCTCCGCCTCCGGATTGCCCGGGTTGCGGTCCGGGTGAAACTGCATCGCCTTTTTGCGAAAGGCACTTTTCAGTTCCTTGTCGTCAGCCCCGCGGGACACCCCGAGCGTTTCATAAAAATCGGCTTTAGACATAATTGCGTGATCCACCTGTTAAGCGTTAGGTCGCTACCCTGTTAACATCATGTACCGGCTTTTCTGCTCGCGGCTCAAGGCCAAACGGTGCAAGAATCTGCGTGATCCGGTTGCGCCAGAGACATGCCGTGCCGTGTGCCTTGGCAGCCACACGCATGTCTTTATGCCGGGTTTTGTCGCCCAGCACGGTGAGTACGGCTTCCGAAACGTTGCCCGTCACCGTTGCATCGACCACCAAACCGCTCTTGCCGTCGACGATCGCTTCGGGAGCGCCTCCGGCGTCGCCACTGATGGCGGGCAACCCCTGAAGCGCTGCTTCGACGTAGGTAATGCCGTAACCTTCCCGCTCCTCGACAATCTGGCGTCCTGGCTGCAGGAAAAGGTCGGCACTGCGATAAAGCGCTGTTTTGGTCGAATCCTCGATCCAGCCCAGAAACTCGACATGATCCTCGACATCGAGATTTTTCACCAAAGCCTGAAGACGGTCCAGATCATTGCCAATACCGGCAATGGCCAGTTTGGCTTGAGGATGATCTAGAAGGATGGCGGGCATCGCGGCAATGGCCTGATCAAGGCCCTTCCAGTCGATCAGGCGGCAGGTGCTCAGAAGGCGTGGAGAATGGGATCCCCAGATCGCCTCAACGCGGCCTTCGTCTTCCGCCATCGGCTCCACCGCCTCGAAAATCGGCGGGTTGACGATGCTGGATGGAACCGTTTCGGGTGTGAAAGCCTTGGCCCTATCCTTGGTTTCCTGCGAATTGAAGACGATGTGATCAGCCTTTGACAGCGCTGCCTTGATGCGTTCGGCCTTGCCGCTCACATTGGGAAACTCGTTGCCATGCGCCCAAGTTACGATCGGAAAGGGAAACGGGGGGCGGAGAAGCTCGAGGCTTTTCCACGTGTCCGCAAACAACCCTTCGATGCTGTTGTCTTTGGCAAGCTGCATCACGCGCCGTGCTTTGCGCCAGCGGCGGATTGGACGGGGGCCGGAGAACCACTCCACCTTATAGGGTAGATTGGCACCTTTGGCCCATGTGCGCGCATCCTTTCCGTCATCTGCCAATACCAGTACCTCATAGCCTGCCCGGGCGATAGACTCCGCCGTCCCGGCCAGCAAATTCTGGATGCCACCGGTTCTGGGAGGAAATGCCTGTGCAGTGATAAGGATCATGGCCTGTCCCGGTTTTGAGGAAGTCTGTGTCTTGCATCCCTTTGACGCAAAAGCCGACGCCAATGTTGGTGACGCCGGCTTTTGTCATCGGGTCTCTACAAAGCCACAGCCCTTGTGCTTAGGAGCGTTTCTCTTCGTCGTCCTGGACTTCTTCGAAGTCGGCGTCGACGATGTCATCTTCCTTGGCAGCATCGCGGGCAGCGTCGGCTGCTGCGCGGGCTTCCTCTTCGGACTGCTGATCCGAATACATCGCTTCGCCCAGTTTCATGGATGCCTGAGCCATGGCTTCGGTCTTGGCCTTGATCGCTTCGAGATCGTCGCCTTCCAGAGAAGTTTTCAGCTCTGCAATGGCGGCCTCGATGGCGGATTTGTCGGCTTCCGAAACCTTGTCGCCGTAGTCGGCCAGAGATTTCTCACCGGAGTGAACAAGGGCTTCACCCTGGTTCTTGGCTTCGACCAGCTCCTTGCGTTTCTTGTCGGCTTCAGCGTTGGCTTCGGCGTCCTTGACCATCTGTTCGATCTCGTCATCGTTGAGACCGCCAGAAGCACGGATGGAGATTTTCTGTTCCTTGCCGGTGCCTTTGTCGAGAGCCGACACATTCACGATGCCGTTGGCGTCGATATCAAAGGTCACTTCGATCTGCGGAACACCGCGCGGTGCTGGCGGAATGCCGACAAGGTCGAACTGGCCGAGCACCTTGTTGTCAGCCGCCATTTCACGTTCGCCCTGGAAGACCCGGATCGTCACCGCATTCTGATTGTCATCAGCGGTGGAGAAGACCTGGCTCTTTTTGGTCGGGATCGTGGTGTTACGGTCGATCAGGCGAGTGAACACACCACCGAGGGTTTCGATGCCCAGAGACAGCGGGGTCACGTCAAGCAGCAGAACGTCTTTCACGTCGCCCTGCAGAACACCGGCCTGAATGGCAGCGCCCATGGCGACCACTTCGTCCGGGTTCACACCCTTGTGCGGCTCTTTACCGAAGAACTGTTTTACCGACGCCTGAACCTTGGGCATGCGGGTCATGCCGCCGACCAGAACGACTTCGTCGATTTCCGAAGCGGAAAGACCGGCATCCTTGAGCGCTGCTTCGCAAGGTTTGATGGTCCGTTTGACCAGATCGTCAACCAGCGCTTCGAATTTGGCGCGGGTGAGCTTCAGGGTCATATGTTTCGGACCGGATGCATCGGCAGTGATGTAAGGCAGGTTGATCTCGGTCTGCGTGGCAGAGCTAAGCTCGATCTTGGCCTTCTCGGAAGCTTCCTTGAGGCGCTGCAGAGCGAGATTGTCCTTTTTCAGGTCAATGCCGCTTTCTTTTTTGAATTCTGCGACCAGATAGTCGACAAGCCGCATGTCGAAGTCTTCACCACCAAGGAAGGTATCACCATTGGTGGATTTCACTTCAAACACACCATCGCCGATTTCCAGAATGGACACGTCGAAAGTACCGCCACCAAGGTCATAGACCGCGATGGTTTTGCCTTCGTTTTTGTCGAGGCCATAGGCCAGCGCTGCAGCGGTCGGCTCGTTGATGATGCGCAGCACTTCCATGCCAGCGATCTTGCCGGCGTCTTTGGTGGCCTGACGCTGGGCATCGTTGAAGTAGGCAGGAACGGTGATCACAGCCTGCGTCACGGTTTCGCCAAGGTAGCTTTCTGCGGTTTCCTTCATTTTCTGAAGGATGAACGCCGAAATCTGGGAAGGAGAGTATTTTTCACCCTCGACTTCGACCCATGCATCGCCGTTGTCGCCTTTGACGATCTTGTAGGAAACCAGATCCTTGTCCTTGGCCACGGCCGGATCGTCATACCGACGACCGATCAGGCGCTTGACCGCAAACAGGGTGTTCATAGGGTTGGTAACGGCCTGACGTTTCGCAGGCTGACCGGCAAGGCGCTCACCATCGTCGGTGAAGGCAATCATCGAAGGCGTGGTACGTGTACCTTCCGCATTCTCGATTACCTTAGGCTCTTTGCCATCCATAATGGACACGCACGAGTTGGTCGTGCCCAAGTCAATACCAATGACTTTGCTCATCTTATTTCTCCTTATCGGCAGGCCGGTCAAACCCTTAAAAAGCGGTTAGTAGGTGCCGATGAAATCGGCCCGACCCCCATGAAGATGCGCGTTTCCGCGCGGGTTGGACTTATATTCAAGGGGACATATAAGGCTCGCGTCTGCTTCCTGCAAGGCGCAAACCCCATCTAAACGAGCATTTTCGGCGATCTTTGATCGTCCAAAACACTCAAACCGTTTTTGGGGCCCATCCCTCTGGAGCCGGAGGGCTCTTTCAGGATACGGTCCAGATCGCTTTCGCGATAATTTCCAAAATGTGGCACTCCTCATATAAGAGTGCAGCGGCAAAATAAAGAGGGGCATCCCGTTAAAGGCAGGTTAAGCGGAAAAAATCCCCACAGCGATGTGAGAATCTGCTTGATAAAAGCATCTTTGCATCTCCTCGTTGTCATCGCGCTCTTTCGAACCAACCCATCAGATGGAATTCCGCTTTAAAAAAATCAAGCTTGGTTCTTGCGCTTTTTGCAAGTCTTCTCATTGTCCAGCCTGCCAGTGTGATGTCTGCAGCCGCCCAACAGGTCCACACCCCGGAAAGAGGCGACCCGCAACGCAAGCAGATTCTCAATGCCATCAAGCCGGTTCTCGAGGTGCGCGTGGGAAAACCGATCGAATGCGTGGTCAACTCAACTCTTTAGCCAGTTTCCCCCTGCCTTTATCAATCCGTGAACTTGGCCTTGATCTTGTGTGAGGCCGGATGCGGCTCTGCCTGCCTGCTTGCCCGTCTGCACGCACGCGGCCATTCGATCTTGAATGACAATTGCGCTTGGTTCCCGACATCCCCACATCAAGACAACCAAGGTTTTTGCAAAATAACGAACGACGGATTACCAAGGACCGGATACCATGCAGCTTCATTCGCCCTTCCTCGATCAGGATGCCCAGAAGGCGCTCCTTGCCGACATCCGGAGTGTGGTTGCCAAGGCTCCGCTCTTCACGCCCACCATGCCGCGATGGGGACGTCCGCTCTCTGTGCGCATGTCCAATTGCGGCCCACTGGGCTGGCTGTCAGACAAATCCGGCTATCGCTACGAGCCGGTGCATCCGGTGACCGGTGAGCCCTGGCCTGCAATCCCTGAGAGCCTCATCGATATCTGGTTTGAACTCACCGCCTATGATGCGCCTCCGGAAGCCTGCCTGATCAACTATTATAGCCCAACCGCCAAGATGGGATTGCACGTCGACAATGACGAAGACGACCGTGATGCTCCGATTCTGTCCCTGTCGCTCGGAGATGATGCGCGATTTCGGCTGGGGGGATTGGAACGAAATGGGCCAACAAAGAGTTTTCTGCTAAGGTCGGGCGACGCCTTGTTGCTCGATGGAGCGGATAGAATGGCCTATCATGGCGTGGATAGGATCTATCCGGGCACCAGCGCGCTGCTGGCTGAGCCGGGACGAATCAATCTCACTATGCGCCGGGTGACGCTCCCGTTCAGATCAGCGCCGTGACCAACCAGAGGCAAGAACTAAGTGACCGAACATAAAAAGAAGGCGATGGCCTTCATCAACGAAAACAGCGGCACTTTCCAGATGCTGAATGTCGGTGATGTTGAGCGCATGATCAAAAGCAGGTTCAAGGCGAGCGGTCACGACGTCACCATTTACACGGCACCGGGCAAGGAGCTCATCGAGGCCATGCAGAAATCGGTGAAAGAGGATGCGTTTGACATTCTCATCGCCGGAGGTGGGGACGGCACCATTTCCGCAGCTGCCGATCTTGCCTGGCGTCATGGCAAGACACTGGCGGTGGTGCCTGGCGGCACAATGAATCTCTACGCCCGCACCTTGGGGATTCCCCTCGACGTCGAAACGGCAATCGGGGAGCTCGCTGGTGGCCATGCCATGGCCTGCGACATTGCGACAGCCAATGGCAAATCATTCGTGCATCAATTCTCGATCGGCCTTCACCCGAGAATGGTTCGCATGCGAAACAACATTGCCTTTGGCGCGCGCTTCACAAAGATGCTTGCCAGCGTCAGGGCCTATTGGGGAGCGACCTCTCAGATTCCCGTCCATGAAATGACCATTCGGATCGACGGTGAAGACTTCGAGCGAAACATCAGCGCCCTGTCGATCTCGAACAATCTCTACAGCAGTTCCGCTCCGCCTCATGCGGAAATTCCCGATGGCGGCAAGCTGGGTATCTATATGGTCGGCGCGATGAACCGTGGCGATGCGCTTACCCTTGGCGCTGATCTGTTTCTCGGTCTGTCGGAACAAAATGAAAATCTCGAGGTCCGGACCGGCCAGAAGGTAGAGATTATCCTTCACAACAAGAAACACGCTTCCCGCTGTGTTCAGG
The DNA here is from genome assembly GCF_900215505.1 of Cohaesibacter sp. ES.047. Lineage (NCBI taxonomy): Bacteria > Pseudomonadati > Pseudomonadota > Alphaproteobacteria > Hyphomicrobiales > Cohaesibacteraceae > Cohaesibacter > Cohaesibacter sp. ES.047. The sequence goes on along the minus strand of NZ_LT907844.1, from coordinate 735,941 downwards.
ACGGTGAACTCTATTCCCTTCCCGATCAGGTCGCTATCGAGCTACACCCCAAGGAGCTCAATGTTCTGGCAGTAGAAAATCCGGTCCACGCCTAAAAACCACCGGGACCGCATTCGAAGGCTTGCGCGAGACCGTACTAACTCCGGTCCTTGACCGCTTCCATCACCACGAAGGTGGAGGTATGCGAGACATGGGGCAGGGCGGAGATCTTTTCGCCTAGCACTTTTCGATAATTGCTCATGTCGCGGGTACGAATTTTCAAAAGATAATCAAAATTTGATGCTATCATGTGGCATTGCTCGATTTCGCGGATGTGCCGCACCGCCTCGTTGAAGGCGTTCAGCGCCTCTGATCGCGTATCACTGAGGGAAACTTGGACAAAGGCAACATGCCCTTCACCGAGTTTTTCCGGATCGAGCACCGCCGCATAGCCGCGGATAAAGCCTTTTTCTTCAAGGCGCCGCATGCGAATCTGGCAAGGCGTTTTGGATAGGCCGACATGGCGCGCAAGGTCTGTGACAGTTATGCGCCCCTGATCGGCAAGCACATCAAGTATTTTGCGATCAAGATTATCCAAATTGTCCATTTTGGGCTCCATTCATGGGTAATCTGCAAGAAATTCGCCCAATATTCAAGAAAATTCTCTAATTCCAAGATGATTATAGTCACTCTGACTAGGCGTTTTTCGATAAATTGAGCGCCAGCAATCAACGCAATCAAAGCCTTCGCGGACTATTGAAATCGCCAACGCCCAAGCAATCGGCGAAAACGGCAAATATAAAAAACAGATCTTCATATCGGCGAAGCGCATCTTTCAGGAGCGACCCATGGATCAGTCGATCACCACAGATTTCGATAGCCGCCTCGTCATGCTTCGTCAGGTCATTCGTGATCATAATCTGGCTGACGAAGCGACCAATATTCGCCGTCTTGTCGAGGACGCGCAATTGAGCGACGGGCTCTGCCGCCGGGCAAGTGAGCATGCCGCCGAGCTCATCCGGGCCATTCGCGAGACGACCAATCCCACCATGATGGAGAATTTTCTCGCCGAATATGGTCTGTCCACCCGTGAGGGGGTTGCCTTGATGTGTCTTGCCGAGGCGCTGCTGCGCGTCCCTGATGCAGAGACCATCGACGCGCTTATCTCCGACAAGATCGCCCCCAGCGAATGGGGCCAGCATCTGGGTCAATCCTCCTCACCCCTGATCAACGCATCCACCTGGGGCCTGATGCTCACCGGTCGGGTGCTCAAGACCAACGATGAAGCGGGCCTAGCCAACACATTGCACGGAATGGTCAAGCGGATGGGCGAGCCTGTTGTGCGGACCGCTGTCGGTCAGGCGATGAAGGAACTGGGCCGTCAGTTTGTACTGGGCACGAACATCGAACGGGCCACCAACCGCGCCAAGGGCATGGAGAAGAAGGGCTACACCTATTCCTATGACATGCTGGGCGAGTCGGCCCGGACTGAGGAAGACGCTCGCAAATATCATCTGGCCTACTCCGACGCGATCACCGCCCTCGCACCGCTTTGCAAATCCGACGTGTGCATCGAAAACCCGGGCATTTCGGTCAAGCTGTCCGCCTTGCATCCCCGCTATGAAGCAGGAAAGCGGGAGCAGGTTCTCTCGGAGCTGACCTCACGCACGTTCGGCCTTGCGCTGCTTGCCCGCTCAGCCAACATGGGCTTCAACATCGATGCCGAGGAAATGGACCGGCTCGATCTGTCCCTCGACGTGATCGAGAAGGTGCTGTCCGATCCGGCCTTGAAAGATTGGGACGGCTTTGGCGTCGTGGTACAGGCCTATGGGCACCGCGCCTCCTTTGTCATCGACTGGCTGTATATGCTGGCCAAAAAACTGGATCGCCGCATTACCGTGCGTCTGGTCAAGGGTGCCTATTGGGATGCAGAGATCAAGCGCGCCCAGACCATGGGGCTGGAGAGCTTCCCGGTTTTCACCCGCAAGGTCAATTCAGACGTTTCCTATCTGTCCAACGCCCGGCGTCTGCTGGACATGACGGATTGCATCTATCCGCAGTTTGCTTCGCACAATGCCCACTCGGTTTCAGCTATCGTCGAAATGGCCAGATCCAGCGGCATCTCCAAGAAAGCTTACGAATTCCAGCGCCTGCATGGCATGGGCGAAAGCTTGTTTGAAACCCTGATGAAGAAAGAGAAGATCAGCTGCCGCATATATGCGCCGGTCGGGGCTCACTCCGATCTTCTTGCTTATCTGGTTCGCCGCCTGCTGGAAAACGGCGCCAACTCTTCCTTCGTCAACCAGATCGTTGATGAGAGCATCGCACCCGAAGAAATCGCCAAGGATCCTTTCGCACAGGTCAAGGCGCTCGGTGACAACATCGAGAACGGGTTTCTCACCCGTCCCGCTGATCTGTTCGGTGACAAGCGGCGCAACGCCAAGGGCTGGGATCACACCGAGCCGCTCACCATTGCTCAGCTTGATGAGAAACGCGGCAACTTCCTGACCCACAAATGGGTGGCAAAGCCAATCATCGCTGGCGATCTTTCCGCAACCGAAACAATAGAGCTGCGCAATCCCGCCAACCCGTCCGATATCGTCGGGGAAGTCATCGAAGCCACTGCCGCGGACGTGGAGACGGCCCTTGCGGCATCCGCAGATGGCTGCGCACAATGGTCGGCGGTTCCCGCCAGTAAACGCGCTGAGGTCTTGCGCAAGATCGCCGATCTCTATGAAGACAACGCAGAAGAGTTCTTTGCCCTTGCCAGCCGTGAAGCGGGCAAGATCATGCTCGACTGCATCGGTGAAGTGCGTGAAGCGGTCGATTTTGCTCTCTTCTACGCCAACGAAGCCGAACGTCTTGATCCTGAGGGTGCCCAAAAGGCCCGCGGCACTATCACCTGCATTTCGCCATGGAACTTCCCGCTGGCCATCTTTAGCGGCCAGATCCTCGCCGCTCTCGCAGCGGGCAATGCGGTGATCGCCAAGCCTGCAGGCCAGACACCGCTTATCGCGGCCCGCGCCATCGAGCTCATGCATGAAGCGGGCGTACCCGCTGCGGCTCTTCAGCTTCTGCCCGGTGATGGCCCGACCGTGGGTGCGCCCTTGACCAGCGATCCGCGCATCGCAGGGGTCTGCTTCACCGGTTCGACCGCGACCGCCCAGACCATCAACCGCGCTATGGCTGAGGCCATGGCGCCAGACGCTCCGCTGATTGCGGAAACTGGTGGCCTCAATGCTATGATCGTCGATTCCACGGCTCTGCCGGAACAGGCGGTGCGCGATATCGTTGCCTCAAGCTTCCAGTCCGCGGGCCAGCGCTGCTCGGCGCTGAGAATGCTTTATGTGCAGGAAGATGTCTTTGACAAGGTGGTCCACATGCTCATGGGCGCGATGCAAGAGTTGGAAATCGGCGATCCATGGTCCTGGGCAACCGATGTCGGCCCGGTCATTGACCAGGCAGCCAAGGCCAAAATCAACAGCCATTGCAGCAAGATGCGCGCTTCAGGCAAGGTGCTCAAGCAACTTGATGTGCCAGAAGGCGGGCTTTTCTGTGCTCCAACCCTGATCGAGCTTTCGGGTATTGAGGAGCTGGAGGAGGAAATCTTCGGGCCGGTGCTTCATGTCGCCAAATTCTCGGCCAAGAGCATCGAGAAGGTGATCGCCTCCATCAATGCCAAGGGCTTCGGCCTCACCTTCGGTCTGCACACCCGCATGGACAACCGTGTGCAGGAAGTTGTTGATCGCATCAAGGTCGGCAACATGTATGTCAACCGCAACCAGATTGGCGCTGTTGTCGGCTCTCAGCCGTTCGGTGGCGAAGGGCTGTCCGGTACCGGACCAAAGGCAGGCGGGCCGCACTATGTCGAGCGATTCTTTAATCAGGCCCCGCGCTATGTACCAGTAAAGGGCAGCGAAGCCTTCTCGGGTGTCGAGTTGCAAAATGCGGTGCATGGCCTCAACGCCAAGAAAGACCTGCAAGCCGAATGGGCGTCGAACAACTATCGCTTTGCGGCTCTGAAAGGTGTTTGCGACATGCCGCTGAAATTTGATGAGTGCATCAAGGATGATCTGGAGCCGCGGGAACTGCCCGGGCCGACGGGCGAATCCAACAGGCTGTCATTTGCGCCCCGTGGTACGGTGCTGGTGACCGGACCTGATGAAGAGGCGGTGCTTCAGCAGGCAACGGCAGCTCTTGTTGCGGGCAACGCGGTCGTGGCCGTTGCGCCCGGAGCCAAAGCTCTGGCAGAAAAACTGAAACAGGCCGATGCCCCGATTGTCGGCTTTGACGGTCATATCGATCCCGATATTCTGGGTCGTCTCGAAGGCGTGGCCGCAATTGCCAGCAACGCTGAAAGCGACACCCTCAAGGCGATGCGGGTGATCCTTGCCAAGCGCAAGGGCATGCTGTTGCCGCTGATCACGGAGTTTGATGTGCATCGGTACCTGCTTGAGCGGCACCTGTGTATCGACACCACAGCCGCAGGCGGCAACGCCACGCTGCTCGCCGCAGCCGAAGGCAAACAAGCCTAAAAACCAATCTGGCGCATGAGCCAAACCGATGGTTAGAGAGACCCCGATCATGAACATGGTCGGGGTTTTTCGTACGGGGTGATCGCGAAGCCTGCAATCGGGGCCCCGATGGCCGGAAGGGGGTGCGACAAGTGGATGCGACAGGGCGGCATCCGACTTGTTTTGATAGAAAAACACCGGAAAACAGGCTAAGAAAAAGTAACCCTCTTATCGCATGTCGAAGAATGACCACAGCATCATCGGGGAAACCATTGTCTCGCAGCCTTCCACCCTTCAGCGCCATCAAGGCCTTTGAAGCCGCAGCGCGCCACGGCTCTTTCGCACGGGCAGCACAGGAGCTGGATGTGACAGCCACCGCCATCTCTCAACATGTCAAGGGACTGGAAAAATGGCTTGGGAAACCGCTGTTCGTCAGACGATCAAACGCGGTGGAGCTGACAGAGCATGGTCGGGACATTCTCGATGATGTCACGCGCATTCTTGATGACATCGCCAGTCTTCTGCCGCGTGAGCGCGAACCAAGTGCCAAGCAGACAATCCTCATTGCCGCGCCTGCGATGCTCATTGACGGATGGTTGGCACCCGCTCTTGCTCACTTTTATGAAGACAATCCCGGCCTTTTGGTCACGTTGCAGCCAGCTGACCACCAGAAGTCTTTGCAAACCGACAACCGACCGGATTTTCTCATCAGCGATCAGGACAAGATCGCAGACGGCTTGCTGGCCGACTTTCTGTTCGATGATGCGCTTCTGCCCGTATGTAGCGCGCAGTTTCGGGATATTCTGGGGCTGAGGGATCGCACCAATTGGCACAGCGCCCCTCTCATCCATGACGCAACATCCCCCGATGACTGGCAGACATGGGCCAAAAGGCGCGCGCCTGACCTTGACGTTCACTGGAATGATGGCGCTCGCTATGCCAACCACTGGTTGGCGATCGAAGCCGCGCGTCAGGCCCACGGCATGTTCATGGCACATGAACCGCTGATTTCCGGGGCGCTAGATGAAGGTTCTCTTGTTGCGCTGGACGAGACGCCTCTATCACTGGGGAAATCTGTCAAGCTGATCCGGCGGCGCGGTCATGCCAGCCCGGCGGCCATCCAGTTTCGCGCCTGGTTGCTCGAACGCGTTCGAACCCGCTGAAAAGACAAAGACAACAGGCTGTCACCGCATTCCGAATAGGCTTGAAGAGACCAAAAAAAGAAAAGGAGACTCAAAAGAGTCTCCTTGAGAATGTGATCCATGGGCCTGACGCCAGCAGAGGAACGTCGAGGGGAGGAGAGAGACGCACTGGCAAACCCGAACCACAAGGTTGGAATAAATTTAATCCCGCCGCTTGGGCTCAACTTTGACAAAAATCATGTTTCGGATCCGAATTGCGCAGGAGAACTGCGACGAAACAGCGCACGTTCCCGTAAAAGATGAATGGTAAGGACCGATTCTCTTTTCGATTGAAGGTCTACGGATGACACGAAAAACCCTCCTGCCCCAAGGGACAGAAGGGTTGGATCATTGTTTCAAACAGAGCGACCCACCGGTCGCCGGAAGGTCAGACGCTCTTGTCGATGCCTTCAATGTCGGACGGATCGGCAGACGGGGCTTCCTGCTCATCAGGCTTGGCGACGAATTTCGGGCCACCCTTGGCAACGCCGACCATGGCCGGACGCAGAACGCGCGTTCCGATGACATATCCGGCCTGTACCACCTGCACCACCGAATTGTTGGGCACTTCGGGATTGGGTACTTCGAACATGGCCTGATGATAGTTGGGGTCGAATTTCTCCCCTTCTGGGTTCAGCTTCTTGACGCCGTGCTTCTCGAGCGTCTTGAGCATTTCCCGCTCGGTCATTGCGGTGCCATCCAAAAGTGCGCGCAACGTGCCTTCTGCATTGGCTCGCTCTTCATCGGGAATGGTTTCCAGCCCGCGGCGCAGATTGTCGGCCACCGCCAGCATGTCGCGCGCAAAGCTCGTCACCGAGAACTGCTTGGCGTCCTTGACTTCCTTTTCGGTGCGACGACGCAGATTTTCCATATCGGCAATCGTGCGCAGGAGCTGCTCCTTCATCTCGGCAGCGTCCCTTTCCAACTCGGCGATGCGCAATTCTGCGGCTTCCAGAGGATTGAGATACGGCTCTTCGGAAGTGGTATCCCCGGCCTGTGCCTCTGCAACTTGCTCTTCATCAGCTTCAGACTTTTGCATTTCGTCAGACATGTATTAGCCTCTAATTGGTATCTCGCTTCATGCCAGCAACTCGATAACCGGCACACGGGCTTTGGTTAGCCCCGGATATCGAGCTTTCTGACAGAAAAATCAAGTGCTGCGTCTGGATCAGTTGAATACTTCTGATCGTCGTGACGTCATTAGTAGCCGCCGAACTTTGCTTCACCCTGATCCATAAGCAGGGGCAGGATCAGATCTTCCTCATCTTCCAGATGGCGCATCAGACCGCTTAAAAGGCCTTTCGCTTCCTGCGCATAGATATCCAGCGCCTTGCGGGGATCCTGTTGACCTTCGCTCTGCAACACCTGGATGAAATCATTGGCGGCAGCGGCGTTGCGCTCGAGCATGTCATGCAGCAGATGGTGATCTTCGTCCAGAAGATCAAATCCCCCCTTCAGCCGATCGTCAGCGGCTGCGAAAACGGGAAAATATTGATAATCTTCAATCTGATGATGCCCGTTCAGCCCGCCAAGAAAGCTGTTGAGTCGTGGCGCGAACCATTGGGCGAACTCCATTGGTTGCATCTCGCCTTCCAGCGCCTTGTTGGTTCCTTGATCCATCATGGCGGCCATCTGGCGAAAATCGTCATGGCGGTCAAGCCAGAATTGTCCCAGACCGCCAATGGTATGGACTGTACCCCACTCGGCGCGAGGATATTGTTCAATCAAAACACGAAACTCTTCAGGAATTCCTGAGCGAGTCAAAAGAGATGGCTGGTTCACGAGGCTGGGTCTCTCCAGAACGCTTTGACGATAATCCGGGGTGCCAGATTAGATCGAAACGCTGCTTATCAGTATGTCAGTGTATGGTCGGGAACCGAAATTCCCGAAAATTGCTCTCGGCAAGATCAGGTATGATCCGAAACACAGATAGGTATTACACCATGGTTTTTGCAAGAGGCATCTTGTTTAGCGATCAAAAGGCGGAAATTTCAATCCTGGCATTAAGATCTCAAGACGGGTCAGACAGCATGCTGCTGAGCACCCGCGCGGTGTAATCGACCATGGGAACAATGCGGGCATAATTGAGCCGCGTCGGGCCGATGACCCCCAGAATGCCTACGATGTTGCGATCACTGTCGCGATAGGGGGAGACGATAACAGACGACCCGGACAAGGAGAAGAGCTTGTTTTCGGACCCGATGTAGATGCGGACCCCGTCACCCTCGTCAGCCAGTTGCAGCAGCTGGATCAGATCCTTCTTCGATTCAAGATCGTCAAACAGGTGCCGGATGCGTTCCAGATCTTCCCGCGCGGTGACATTTTCCAACAGTTTGGAACGGCCCCGCACAATCAGGCTCTGGGGCTGATCGTTCGATGCGCCCGCCCATGTGGCAAGGCCGGCTTCCACCAGTTTGGCGCTGAGATCATCAAGCTCGGCTTGCAGATCATGCCTGTGGGCCTCAACCTCTTCCTGTGCTGCCAACAGGGTCTTGCCCCGGATATGGGCATTGAGAAAATTGCTCGCTTCGGTGAGAGCCGATGCGGGCAGACCGGAGGGTAGATCGATCAGACGGTTTTCCACCCGATCATCCTCATCGACCAGAATCACCAAGGCCTTGGTGGTTTCCAGTCGCACGAATTCCACATGCTTGAGGCGTTTGTCCTGCTTTGAGCTGAGCACCAGCCCCGCTCCCGACGACATGCCAGAGAGCATCTGGCTTGCCTTGGTCAACAGATTTTCCACCCCGGCTTCGGGGGCATGGGATGAGGCCATCTGACGTTCGATAATGCGGCGTTCGTCGTTGGACAGATCACCGAATTCCATCATCGCATCGACAAAGAAGCGCAAGCCCAACTCGGTGGGCAGGCGTCCGGCACTGGTGTGGGGCGAATAGACAAGGCCCAGTTGCTCCAGATCGGACATGACATTGCGCACCGAGGCGGGCGACAGGGAGATCGGCAGGGCCTTGGAAATGTTGCGTGACCCGACGGGATCACCGGTTTCCAGATAGGATTCGACGATGGTGCGAAAAATATCCTTCAGCCGGTCGTCCATACCGGTCAGGGGGGAGATCTGGTTGAAGCGTTCGAAATCGATCATGTCACCTATTTCCGATGCCGCAATGACAAACTGGGTTGATGAGGGCAACAACCCGCTTGCTTGGCGGTCAAGCAACCTGTTATGCCTCAAAAACTGCAAATGCCGCAAGCCACACCTTGCTTTGAGCTGCAAGCATTTCTAAAACAGCCCAGACACGGGAGCTTGCATGCCTGTTCTGCCCATCCCAACTGGACGGCAGCGACGATAGGCGGCGATGCTCCCCGCAATACTATATGGTCCAGTTGGTCAAAAATGGAAGGCAGGAGAACCCATATGCGCCCATCCAAGCGAAATCCAGATGAGAAGCGCCAGGTGACGATCACCCGCAATGTCTCCAAACATGCGGAGGGCTCCTGTCTGATCAAGGCTGGTGATACCCATGTTCTTTGCATTGCAAGCCTTGAAGAGCGCATCCCGCCCTGGCTGCGTGGTCAGAATCGGGGCTGGGTCACGGCCGAATATGGCATGCTGCCCCGCGCCACTGGCGACCGTATGCGCCGCGAGTCGCAGGCAGGCAAACAGTCGGGCCGCACACAGGAAATCCAGCGTCTCATCGGCCGGTCCTTGCGGGCTGTTGTCGATCTGGGCGCTTTGGGCGAGCGCCAGATCACCGTTGACTGTGATGTCATTCAGGCCGATGGCGGCACGCGCACAGCATCCATCACCGGCGCATGGGTCGCGCTCAACGATTGCATCGAATGGATGCGCGCCCGCGGCATGATTGAAGCGAACAAGAAGGTTCTGAAAGATCAGGTCGCAGCCATTTCCTGCGGTATCTACAATGGCACCCCGGTGCTCGATCTTGACTACCTGGAAGATTCCGACGCCGAAACCGACGCCAATTTCGTTATGACTGGCAGTGGCGGTATCGTCGAGATTCAGGGCACCGCAGAAGGCGAGCCCTTCTCCGAGGAAGAACTGATGGAGCTGATGCGCCTTGCCAAAAAGGGCATTGGCGAATTGCTCGAAGTGCAGACCGCCCCTGACGAAGCCAAATAGGAAGCTCACATGCCAAACAAGCTGACCGCAGAGACCCCTCTTGTTGTCGCCAGCCACAATCAGGGCAAGATCCGCGAAATTCGCGAGCTTCTGGCCCATTATGGCCTCAGGGTCAAAACCGCCTCCGAGCTCAATCTGGAAGAGCCCGAAGAGACCGGCACCACCTTTGAAGCCAATGCGGAGCTAAAGGCGCTGGCATCGGCAAAGGCCACCGGCCTTCCGGCTCTGGCGGATGATTCGGGCTTTGCGGTTGACGCGCTTGATGGCGATCCGGGTATCTATTCGGCTCGCTGGGCCGGTCCGGACAAGGACTTCGCGATGGCCATGCGCAATGTCGAGGAAAAACTGCAACAGAAAGGCGCGACCGCTCCTGAGGATCGCTCCTGCCACTTTGTTGCCGTCCTCTGCCTTGCGTGGCCGGACGGGGAAACGCAGTTTTTCCGCGGCGAAGTAAAGGGCACGGCGGTCTGGCCGCCACGCGGAGACAAGGGCTTTGGCTATGATCCCATGTTCCTGCCCGAAGGCCATGACATCACCTTTGGTGAAATGACCTCCGATCAAAAACACGGCTGGAAGCCGGGCGGCAAGGATGGTCTCAGCCACCGCTCCCGCGCCTTCAAGCTGTTTGCGGATGCCTGTCTTGAAGGATAAGGCGCCAATGGCACAGGGCCAGTCAAACATGCCGGGGCCGGACAATCCCGGCTTCGGCATTTATCTTCATTGGCCCTTTTGCCTTGCCAAATGCCCCTATTGCGACTTCAACAGCCATGTGCGCCACAAGCCGGTCGATCAGGATCAGTTCGGCCGCGCAATGATCTCCGAGTTGCGCCATTATGCAGCCCGCATCAAGGGTGCCGGCGTGGCCCAGCCAGTGACCTCGGTCTTCTTCGGTGGCGGTACGCCGTCCCTGATGCAGCCGTCTGTCGTGGCAAGCCTTCTCGATGAAATTGCCGATCTTTGGGATGTCGCGCCCGATGCGGAAATCACCCTTGAGGCCAATCCCACGTCTGTTGAAGCGGACCACTTCAAGGGCTATGCGCTGGCAGGGGTCAACCGGGTCTCGCTAGGGGTTCAGTCCCTTTATGATGACCAACTGAAATTCCTCGGGCGTCTGCACAGCGCCGAAGAAGCAAAGGCGGCGATCCTTCTGGCGCAAAAGCACTTCCCGCGCATGTCCTTTGATCTCATTTATGCCCGCCCGCACCAGACGCCGGAACTCTGGGCCAAAGAGCTGAATGAAGCCGTGGCGCTGGCCGCTGATCATCTCTCGCTCTATCAATTGACCATCGAGCAGGACACGCCCTTTTTTGCCCTTTATCGCAACGGCAAGTTCGAGCTGCCGGACGAGGACACGTCCGTTGCGCTTTACGAGATGACCCACGAGGCGCTGGAGCGCCACGGTATGCCTGCCTATGAGATTTCCAACCATGCCCGCCCCGGCTTTGAAAGCCGCCACAATCTCACCTATTGGCGTTATGGAGACTATGTCGGCGCTGGCGCAGGGGCGCATGGACGGCTCACCCTGCCCAATGGACGCATTGCGACTGCCAATGAACGCCATCCCGAAAGCTGGCTCAAGCGGGTCGAAGAGAGGGGAACAGGCGCGCTCGATGAGGATATCCTCACCCTTGAACAGCAAGGGGATGAATGCCTCATCATGGGCTTGAGGGTGAAAGAGGGGATCAACCTTGATCGCTATGCCGCCATGGCCGGGCGCAGCATTAGCGATAGGCGCATCGATGATCTTGTGTCCGAGGGGCTTCTGGATCGCATCGAACCAAGGCGCATTCGCGCCACCCGCAAGGGCTTCCTTCTGCTCAATGCACTGGTGGCTGAACTGGCGGGTTGAACACCACTCTGCAAAAGTTGAAACAAAAAAAGGGAGCCTTGAAGGCTCCCTTTTCATTGGAATGGGCGTTCGGTGGCCTATCTAGGAAGGCCGCTTGCCGACATCGGCGCATCGTCGATGATCCGCGCCGAGCCTTTCGAGATTTCCATTACAGCCAGACTGCGCTGGGATGTGCCGTCGGCACGGAAGCGGAAATATCCATCGCCAAAGCCGATAAAGCCTTGCGGATCGGTGAGCGTTTCGTGAGCAAAACGACGCTCACCCGCTTGCGCTACGAGTGCAGCGGCCAGAATGACCGAATCATAGGCCAGCGAAGCCACACGCGGCGGCTGTTGTCCGAACTGGCTCGCATAGCGCGATGCGAAGGTATCAAAGCCGATGGTCCGACCGTCAAGATTGCGCAAGGAGCGTGGCGGTGCCGGATAGACAGCAGAGCGCAGCATCGGCTCCTTGAAGGTCGAGGGATTGTCCCATTGGCTGGAGCCAAGGAACATCACGTCGCCACTGCGAATGCCCTGACCGGCCAGCAATTGGGCTGCGGGCGCGGCGGCAGCGGCTTCGGGGATGAACACACTGTCGATCTGGTTCTTGACCTGACCGATCTGCTCGGCAGCGGTCTGCAGGCCAAACGGATCAGGCGAATTGCCGGATTTGTATTTCTCGATGGTGACGATGCGAATCCCGAAATGGGCGGCATACTGCCGCAAGGCTGCTTCGACCACATTGCCATAAGGCGTGCTGGGAAGGATCGCCGCAATGCTGCGCTTGTTGCGCGAGGATGCATAAGACAAGATGCGCTCGACATCATTCTCGGGCGTGAAGTTGATCAGATAAACGCCGCGCGCGGCAGCACCGGTATCGGTGGTGAAGGCGATCATCGGCACACCAGCTGGCTTGAGCACCTGTCCGGCCTGTTTGACGGCGCTCGATCTGAGCGGCCCGATCACAAGCTGCGCCCCTTCCTGCAAGGCGCGTCCGGCCTGTTGCGAGGCGGCACCGGGACCACGGCCGACATCCTTGACGATCACTTGCAGATCAGCAGAACTGTAATCCTGCAAAGCCATAGCTGCGGCGTTGCGGAGCGCAGTGCCGGTCTGCCCGAACACGCCTTCGGCCCCGATCGGGGCGAGCAAGGCCACGCGAACGCTGCCCGTGCCAAGCACTTCGCCCGTCGGCTCGGCGACATTCACCGTGTTGTTGAAATTGTTGTTGGATGAAAAGCCGGGACCGGACAGGGTCACCGGCTGACAGGCTGCCAACAAAGCAGTTGCGCCGACAAGTGCGACACCCGCTATCCGTTTGAGGCTCGCGGGCAGGAAGGACTGCTTGTCAGGGGACTGCTGAAGAATTCGCATCAAAACTGGCCTCCAGATTCAGACCGAATGTTTGAAGTCTGGTGTGCTGTTGGTCCCAAAGCCGCGAAATTGCCCCGTGGGTCAAAGAAGGTGGGACCTGATCGAGCAGACTGGGTGAAACGGAGCAAGGCAACACACATTTGTTCGTTTGATTTGTCAGAAATAACCTGCCAAAACAAGCATGTTGGGATTGACCGACAGGTTGAGGCCACGATTCGGCGGAACTGTGGCGAATTTGTCGCGTATAGCAAAGAAACTGCACAATGCGTGCCAGACCGGCCTCGATCTCCACTGGAATATGGTGAATCACCCTCCACTGCCGCCGAATCGGCGCAAAGCATAAACATTGGCAGGCACATGAGCAGCAATCCAGAGAGCGAAGAGGACATCACCCAAGAGGCTCTCGCGCAAGAGAATGAGGCCCGGGACGGCGAGGGCGGCAGTGATTTTGTGCTGCTTGGCAACAAGGCATCCGCGCCGCGGTTGGCGCCTGCGCTCTATGTCGTTGCGACCCCTATCGGCAACCTCAGGGACATCACGATCCGCGCGCTCGAAACCCTTGCCGCCGCGGATGTGATTGCCTGCGAGGATACGCGCGTTTCGCGCAAGCTTCTGACGCATTTCGACATCAGAACCCGATTGGTCACCTATCACGAGCACAATGCAGACAGACAGCGCCCCTATCTGTTGCAACTGCTCTCTGAAGGCAAGGCCGTCGCGCTGATCTCGGACGCGGGAACGCCCTTGCTGTCTGACCCCGGCTACAAGCTGGTGGAGGATATGCTGGCTGCTGGGCATGACATCGTGCCAATCCCCGGTGCATCGGCCATGCTGTCGGCGCTTGTCGGCTCCGGCCTGCCGACAGATCAGATCCATTTTGCCGGGTTTCTGCCGCAAAAAGCCGGAGCGCGCGATCGCAAGCTTGCTGATCTGGTGCCCATTCCCGGCACGCTGGTCTTCTATGAAAGTCCGCGCCGCCTCAAGGATGTGCTGCCTGCGATGGCCTCTGCCTTGGGGGGAGAGCGAGACGCTGTCATGGCGCGGGAGCTGACAAAGAAATTCGAGAGCTTTCATCGCGGCACCCTCGCTGATCTCGCCGCACATTACCAGGATGTTGACGCCCCCAAGGGGGAAGCGGTGATCCTGCTTGGCCCGGCAGAAAAGAAACAGGCAGAGGCTGAGGATGTAGAGGCGCTGATCCTTGCAGGGCTAAATGAAGGCAAACACATCAAGCAGTTGTCGGCAGACATCGCCGAAAAGATCGGGGCCAAGAAGAACGAGATTTACAAGCTCGCCCAAACCCTCAAAGACCAACGCGGCCAGAAGAGCGGCCAGAAGAGTAGTCAGGGTGATTGATCCAATGGTCGGCGAACGCGCTCCAAAAGATCCCAAACAGCGACAGCGGGCCCGCAGCTATGATCGCGGTGTGCGCGCCGAACGCTGGGCAGGCTGGATCATGGCCACCATGGGGTTCGCGATCATCGAGCGGCGCTACAAGGCGCAAGGGGGCGAAATCGATCTGATTTGCCAGAAGGAAGATCTGCTGGTCTTTCTGGAAGTGAAATATCGTGCCAGCATTGACGATGCGCTCCATTCCATCACGCCGCGCAATCAGGGCCGTATCATTGCCGCTGCCAACCATTTTCTGGCCAACCACGCACTGGATGACATCGAAACGTATCGCTTTGATGTCATGGCCTTTGCCAGAGGGAAGAGCCCGGTGCCCGTCTGGCAGCATCTGGAGTCAGCATTTGAGCTCTGGTAGGTTCGGTGGCTTCAATGCCTGTTGCCAGCGCTTGAAATTACGGACCAAAGCCGACATATAAGAAAAACCTGCGCGCGGCTGTCTTCAAGCCAGCCTCCCCGCCCGCATTTCACCCATCCGTTCGGAGCCAAGTCATGGTGCAATCCCGCCCCTTAAAAGTCGCGATCCAGATGGATCATATCGAAGGCATCAACATTGCGGGGGATTCCACCTTCGCCCTCATGCTTGAGGCGCAAAAACGCGGCCATCAACTCTTCCACTATACGGTCGATACCATGGCCATGGAGGGCGGCGAGGTCTTTGCTTTTGTCGAACCCGTTGAAGTGCGCGATGAAGTGGGCAACCATTTCACCCTTGGTGAGGGCAAGCGCACCGACCTGTCGACCTTTGACGTGATCCATATGCGTCAGGATCCTCCCTTCGACATGGCCTATATCTCGGCCACCCACATGCTTGATCGTATCCACCCCAAAACTCTGGTCGTCAACGATCCGACCAGCGTGCGCAATGCGCCCGAAAAGATCTTCGTCACCGAATTCCCGGATCTCATGCCGCCGACCCTGATCACCCGATCCGAAGCCGAGTTGCGCGCCTTTCGCCAGAAGCACGGCGATATCGTCATGAAGCCGCTTTATGGCCACGGCGGTGCGGCGGTTTTCCGTCTTGGACCCGATGACAACAACTTCGGCTCGCTCACAGCTCTGTTCGGCGATATTTTCCGCGAGCCATGGGTGGCACAGAAATTCCTCAAGGATGTCAAGGATGGCGACAAGCGCATCATGCTGGTCGATGGCGTCGCAGCCGGGGCGGTTAACCGCGTACCCGCAAGCGATGATCTGCGGTCAAACATGGTGCGTGGCGGGCAGGCTCTCAAAAGTGAACTGACCGATCGCGAGAAGGAAATCTGCGAACGCATCGGACCGGCTTTGAAAGAACAGGGCTTCATCCTCGTGGGCATTGACGTGATCGGTGGCTACCTCACAGAAATTAACGTGACATCGCCGACGGGCATCCGCTCGATCCAGAAGCTGAGCGGCATCGACATTGCCGCCATGGTCTGGGATGCCATCGAGGAAAAACGCGCCAACATGGCATAGCCTAAGATCTGTTTCGATGTCGAAACCATAGTGGGGCCGGGCGATTGGCGCACCGGCCCCTTTTCGTCTTCGTACTATCCCCAAGCTTGTCAGGGTCAGTCTTTAGCCGTATCCTTTCTAAGCAAAAACCCCTGCGCATCAGAAAGGCTCGCCATGGCAGAGGAAAAGATCACGCCTCCGTCTCCCGGCATTTCTCGCGCCATTCCGCCCCTTGTTTTTGCTCTCTGTTTTGTTGGGGCTCTGGTGCTCGAGTGGCTTTTCTTCCAGAGCGTCGCGCCGCTCATTTTCTTGCCTGAATGGATGCGATTGATCCTCGGAATCCTCGTCTGTGCCGCAGGCACTGCCATCATGGCTTGGGGATTCTTCGGCTTCAAGCTAAGCGGGACATCCCCCAATCCTGCGAAACCGGCGAGCCACCTCGTCGACACTGGCGCTTTCGCGATCAGCCGCAATCCCATGTATGTGGGTCTGGTTGCGATTCTCCTTGGCTTTGGGGTCTTTATCGACAGCCTGCCGATGTTGCTCGCGGGCCTCGTGATGTTCGTCTATCTCGACCGATATGTCATCCGGCGCGAGGAAGCCTATCTCATCACAGCCTTCGGCGAGAGCTATCGCTACTATTGTCATCAGGTCCGGCGCTGGCTTTAGCGGCTAGAATCCAAACGTCATTTGCCCCGGCGTTCGGATTTGGCCGGGGTCTATGCCTTCATGCTGCAAAAGCCGCATCTTGAGATCCAGCCCTCCACCGAACCCCACGAGCGACCCGTCCGATCCGATCACCCGGTGACACGGCACGATGATCGGCAATGGATTGGCATTGTTGGCAAGCCCCACCGCCCGTGCTGCACCCGGCTGGCCAATGGCTTTGGCGATATCTCCATAGCTCCTGACGCTGCCAAACGGAATTTGGACAAGAGCAGCCCAGACCGCGCGCTGAAAAACCGTTCCCTCCAGTTGATAGGGCAGGGAAAAGACCTCAAGCGTCCCTGCGAAATAGCCATCGAGTTGGCGGCGAGCCATCTTGAATCCGTCAGGATCAAGTGACCAGCCCGGCTCTATCTCGCGCGCTTTGCCGTCTTTGGGAAAATAAAGAAAGGTGAGCTTGCCTGACCGAGCGCCAAGCAAAAGCGGCCCGATCGGACTGTCGTGCAGGCAGCAGCAAATGGCCTCATCATTGATCATGCTCACCCTCCCGCCGATCCATTGCACGGCAGTTTAGGCGATTCGCTTGTGCAAGACCATGAATATGTTCTCTTTGTGTTCTTGCTATGCAACCGTTAGCATCGTAAGGTTGTTTTTGTGGATCCGACATCCAGAGATGGTTCGGGTGGCAAAAACCCGGATGGCAAAGCAAAGAGTGAGGCCCATGGTCGCGCATGTGAGAACTGTTTCCTTTCAGGGCATAGCGGCCGTACCCGTCGACGTTCAGGTGCAGGTGGCGCCGGGCCTTCCCGCCTTCACGCTGGTTGGGCTGCCCGACAAGGCGGTGGCCGAGAGCCGTGAGCGGGTACGCGCCGCCCTGACGGCGTCCGGCCTGTCGTTGCCGCCCAAGCGCATCACCGTCAATCTCGCTCCGGCTGACCTGCCCAAGGAAGGCAGCCACTTCGATCTTCCCATCGCGCTTGGCCTCATGGCGGCGATTGGCGCGATCCCGCCAGATGCGCTGGATCACTATACGGTTCTGGGGGAGTTGGCACTGGATGGCCGGCTTGCTCATGTGGTGGGAGCGCTGCCTGCCGCCATGGCCGCCAATGCGGATGACCGCGGTCTGATTTGTCCCGCCGATTGTGGTGCCGAAGCAGCTTGGGCTGATCCGGACATGACCATTCTTGCGCCTGACAGCCTCATCGCACTGGCCAATCATTTCAAGGGCAGTCAGGTGCTCTCACGGCCGCGTGCCTCGATCAGAAACGAGACCAATCAGCTCATCGACATGAGCGACATCAAGGGTCAGGAGATGGCCAAACGGGCGCTTGAAGTCACCGCCGCCGGTGGTCACAACATGCTGATGGTTGGCCCCCCCGGATCGGGCAAGAGCATGCTCGCTGCCCGCCTGCCAACGATCTTGCCGCCGCTTACCCCGACCGAATTGCTCGATGTCTCGATGATTCACTCCATTGCTGGCTTGTTGCCACAAGGTGAGCTTTCTGCTGCGCGCCCCTTTCGGGCGCCCCACCATTCCGCATCCATGGCGGCAATGGTCGGTGGCGGGATGAGGGCCAAGCCCGGCGAGGTCGCTCTGTCGCACAATGGCATCCTGTTTCTTGATGAATTGCCCGAGTTTTCGCCGCAGGTGCTCGACAGCCTGCGCCAGCCGGTGGAAAGCGGTGAGGCGGTCATCTCGCGCGCCAACCACCGGGTTACCTATCCGGCGCGCTTTCAGTTGATCGCGGCAATGAATCCTTGTCGATGCGGCCGGGCAGGGGAACCCGGTTATAGTTGCAAACGAGGCCCCAGGTGTGTTTCGGACTATCAGGCCCGCATTTCCGGTCCGCTCGTTGATCGCATTGACATTCGCATCGAAGTGCCCGCCGTATCGGCTTCGGATCTGATGTTGCCCTCTGCAAAGGAAGGCTCGGCCGAAGTCGCAATGCGCGTGCTTCACGCTCGTCTGTTGCAAAAGGAGCGTTATCTGGCCCTTGGTCTCGGTGCGCATACGGTCAATGCCAATTGCCCCGCAAGTACCATCGAGAAGGTCTGTCAGCCTAAGGGCGACGCTAGGCGATTGCTGGCGCAGGCGGCTGAAAGCATGGCTCTCTCGGCACGGGGCTATCATCGGATTTTGAAAGTGGCGAGAACCCTTGCCGATCTCATGGGCAAGGACCAGCCGGGCAAGGCAGAAATGGCCGAAGCCCTGAGCTACCGGATCGCGGCGACGTCTCTGGTGATGTAGGAAAATCCGACCATCGTCAGTCGAAGCTCTTGGAGGACCGTAGTTTCTTGAGCGCGCCGCGCTTGGTTTTGGAATCTGTGCGTTTTTTCTTGGCGGTTCTGGATGGCTTGGTGGCGATCCGCCTCTTGGGTCGATAGGTCGCCGCTGCGATCAGCGCGACAAGACGTTCCACCGCTTCCTCGCGGTTGCGCGCCTGCGTCCGGTGGGTCTGAACCTGCATCACCAGAATGCCATCCTGTGTCATCAGATGGGCCGCCTGTCGCTTCAGGTTGCCTTTGACATAGCCGGGCAGGGAGGGGGAATTGTCAACGTCGAAGCGCAGTTCGACAGCGGTCGAGACCTTGTTGACATTCTGC
This sequence comes from Cohaesibacter sp. ES.047, assembly GCF_900215505.1. Taxonomy (NCBI): domain Bacteria; kingdom Pseudomonadati; phylum Pseudomonadota; class Alphaproteobacteria; order Hyphomicrobiales; family Cohaesibacteraceae; genus Cohaesibacter; species Cohaesibacter sp. ES.047. The sequence continues at coordinate 716,850 of NZ_LT907844.1, read as the reverse complement.
CCACCCGGACCCGAAGCGCGGATGAACCGCTCCTGCAGTTCTTCCGGGTCAAGACTGATGCCATCCTTGACGAAAATGCGTTCAGACATGATTCGGCCTCGAAACAATCGGCTCCTGCTCTGTCATCAAGGGGATGATCCTCTTCAAGAACGGGCGACGTGAATACAATCTGACAGGGAGCGGCGAGCTTTGCTGTCAGTCTTGTCTGATCGCGCCCTATCCGAAAAATTTGAAAAAGGAGATCGCGCGCCGGATGAGTCCCTTCTTCGGCAAATCCCCATAATAGCTGATGGCTGCCCGCCGTCCGATTTCAGAGAAGGTCGGATAAGGCGAAACATAGCCGGTGATGTCCTTGATATTCATCTTTTGGGACACGATCAATGCCCACATGTTGATGATTTCGCCCGCATTGGCGCCCACGACCGACGCGCCAAGGACCACCCCGCGCTTGTCGACGGCCACTTTGATCAGCCCCTTGGTCTTGCGTTCGGCCTGGGCACGATCATTCTCGCTGTAAGGCCATCTGAGAATTTGAAAGCCCTTGTGTCGTGCCCGTACCTGTTCTTCGGAAAGGCCGACATGGGCCAGTTCCGGATCGGTATAGGTCACCCACGGAATGATGTTGGTGTCCTGCTTGGCATTCATCTTGAAAAGCATCGAACGCACAACGAGCCCGGCGTGATAGCCCGCCACATGGGTGAATTGCAGCCCCCCGATCACATCCCCGATGGCATAGACCCTGCTGTTTGTTGTTATCAGATTGGATTTGACCGCAATGCCTTTCTCATCATATTTGATGCCAGCATTCTCTAACCCCAACCCTTCGACATTGGGTCGCCGTCCGGCTGCGATCAAAAGGTGCGTTGCCTCGATCAGCTCTTCCTCGCCGGTGTCTTCCCCCTTGTCGTCAAACACCTTGAGATAGATGCGCGCGCCATGCGGGTGAATCACTTCATTGAAGGCGAAACTGATGCGCGAAATCTGTACCCCTTCGCGTATTTCAACCCCCTCCTTGCGGAGCTGATCCAGGACGATTGCCGTCAATTCGGGATCATCCTTGGACAGGGCAGAGAAGGCCTCAAGCACGATCACCTCGGCTCCAAGCCGACGTTGAGCCTGAGCCATCTCCATGCCAATCGGGCCGCCGCCGATAATCACCAGCTTTTCCGGGCGTTCCTTGAGCGAGAAAAATGTCTCGTTGGTCAGATAATTGACCTCATCGAGCCGGTCGATCGGCAAAGGAGCGGGGGAGGAACCGGTTGCGATAACGAAATGCCGCGCCTTGATTTCGATTTCGCCATCCGCCGTGACCACCGTCTTGGCATCTTTGAACGAGGCCGCCTGCTGGATGACGCGCACGCCCAGCCCTTCGAAGCGCTCTACCGAATCGTTGGGCTCAATCGCGGCAATCACCGAATGAATGTGATCGTGCACGGCGTTGTAATCGACTTTCGGCTCGACCGAGCTGATGCCGAACGGATGGGCGGTACGCATGGACTGCGCCTGTTTGGCCGCCGCGATCATCGCCTTGGATGGCACGCAGCCATAGTTGAGGCAATCGCCACCCATCTTGCCCTTCTCGAGCAAAACGACATTCTCGCCAAATGCTGCCGCGGCGGCTGCAACGGTCAAACCTCCGGAGCCTGCGCCGATCACACAAATGTCGGTGGTTACTGTTTCGGTCATCGCTCAATCCTCAAAGGCTTTGCGCCTTGCTTGCTGCTCTATTGTTTGCGGCGATTTGACAGCCGGTTCAAGAGCTTTCTTCTAGCTTCGTACAAATCCCGCACACTTGCCAAGTTCAAAGGGCTGCTCGTTGAAAAATCGTTTGGTTCGCGAAAGGTCTGTTGACGGGAGCGGATCCGCCGCATGTGTGGCACTGGCCATTGGCTTTTGGCTCAATCGCTGGAGGTGGGCGCGTTCCTTCGTCGGCGTATGGCTTTGAGAACGGGCGGGATCAGGGCAACGACACCAAGCGCCGCAAAGGCCGCAATGAGCTCGCCCGTGATCAGGGCGCCCGGATCAAGCGTGAGCGAGCAATCGGGATTGGCGCTGCAGGCCGGATCAGCGGCGCGCTGCGCGGCAATCACACTGTCAAAGCCAGCTCCGATGAAGGCATAGGCGAACGTTCCGGGCAAGATGCCCAGCATCGTTGCCAGCACATAGGTGCCAAGGGGTACATTGAACAGTGCCGGGGCGATGTTGATGAGCCAGAAGGGAAAGACCGGGACCAGTCTGAGAAACAAAAGATAATTGAAGGCGTCCGAACGAAACCCTTCGGCAAACCGATGCACAAATCCGGTCGCCCGATCACGCAAGGACGAGCCGAGCACAGAGCGGGCGGCCAGAAAGATCAGCGTCGCCCCAAGGCTGGCCGCAAGCACGGTTGCAATGCCGCCAATGGCCCAGCCAAACAACAGCCCGCCAGCGATGGTGATGAAGGACGCTCCGGGGAAGGACAAGGCGACCGCGGCAATGTAAATCAGGCAATAGCCCAACAGAGTAAGGGCGAAGTGATCGGCAACGAGCTCGGCCAGCGCCGTGCGATGGCTGACCAGCGCATCAAGGGACAGATAGTGATGCCAGCCCTGTGCGTAACCGATCCCCATGAAGAGCAGGATGAGGCCAAGCGGCCCCCACCGCTTGAAGTGGGAGAACGCGCCTTGCTTTTCACGTTCGGTTTGGGTCGTCTGCTCTGCCATGGGCTAACAAGTTGCTCCTGATGCACCACTATAGGCGCGGACTGAATCGATTGCGCCGGATCTTTCGTCGCTGCACCCTATATATCGCGAATTTTGATCAATGTGACGCCTCTCACTGTCATTTGATCGTGGTATGGGGTATGGTCACGACGATGTGACAAGGCGACTTTCCGATCAAAGCGCGATAGCAACCGCCTTCTCGTCAACAAAACCCGCTATCCATTGGTGCAAATGCGCCTTTTTTCCTTCAGCCTGATTGACTCAAGGCGCGCATCAACTTATAAGCCGGGCCAAGTGTATCAGGTTCGCGGCAAGCGTCTCTATCGAGACGTTTTTTTGACCCGATCTGATGGGATTTGAAAAAATCAAAAAAGGGGCCGCGAGAGCGGTAGAAGCCCATGAAACGGACTTATCAGCCAAGCCGACTGGTGCGCAAGCGCCGCCACGGCTTTCGGGCGCGTATGGCAACCAAAAATGGCCGTCAGATTTTGGCGCGCCGCCGGGCAAAAGGGCGCAAGCGCCTGTCAGCCTAAGGCAAGACAATAAAAACCGTCAGACTTTGCGCCATGGCGTCAAATCTGGCGGTTTTGCATGTCTGGGCCTGAACAATGATCCCAAAGCGCACCGACGCGTGCGTCTGGGCGAGCCTTTCCCGGCTGTGGCTGGCAGAGGCGCATCAGGGCTTAGATACGCGCTTGACGGAGACATCGATGCTTCGATTGAAAAAGCGCAGTGAGTTTTTGACCGCGGCCAAGGGAGTAAGGCTCTCTCGTCGCGGTTTTGTGCTTCAGGTCTTGCGCCGCAAGCCCGAGGATGACGGGCCGCCCCGGGTTGGGTTTACCGTCACCAAAAAGGTCGGCAATGCGGTCGTGCGCAACCGCGTCAAACGGCGCCTGCGCGAGATTGCGCGGCTTCACGGGTCGGACCATATGCAAAGTGGCTGGGACTATGTGCTCATCGGGCGCATTGGTGCGCTGCATCTCCCATTCGATGCAATGGTTGCCGATTTCAAGGGAAGTTTGCGCGATGCCAGGGCCGGGAAGGGCACCAAGGGCCGCCCGTCAGGACGGGGTCGCCGCAAACCGGCGGCTGATCCGGTGCCTGCCCAAATGTCGGAAGCGCAAAAAACTCATTGATTTCGCCCACTCGTTGGACCAATAAAGGGGCCATTAAGAGGATCGGTCTAGAAACCGTGGGCATGAGTTCGACTGTCCGGCCTGCATAGAACCGCATGTCTCGGTGCCGGACCAGTTCAAATTGTTGCTCTTGACTCGGTGTCTCATCGTAGCCAAGTGCGACGGAGTAAGATGTGCCAGTTTGGTCGCGCGACAGCATTTGTTCGGTGGCCGTCCGGCGTCATAAACAACAGCATGGCGCGCCAATAATCTGAGCATATCGCCAATGCAGCACTGACCACAGGCATCAGGCTGCCGTTGAAACGGGATGAAGAAAGTCGATGGAAAATAATCGCAACCTCTTCCTTGCCATAGCCCTGTCCTTCATCGTGTTGTTCGGCTGGCAGTATTTTGTCGCCGGTCCGCAACTGGATGCAGAACGGGCAAGGCAGGAAGAACTCGCCGCGCAGGAAGCCGCGAAACAGGCCGATACCGCCAATCAGGAAACGGCTTCGAGCACCACCCCTCATGTGGCGACTGACGGCTCGGCTACGGTGCCCGGCACAGCTACTGCAACACGGGGCGTCGTACCGGCCAGCACGGACGAAGTTCTGGCCCAGTCTGCGCGCATCGAAATCGATACACCACGCCTCTCCGGTTCGATCAATCTGACCGGTGCGCGGATGGATGACCTTCACCTCAAGGATTATCGCGAAACCCTGGACGAAGACAGCCCGACCATCGTGCTTCTCTCGCCTTCTGGGACCGCCAAGCCCTACTACGCCGAATTCGGTTGGGTCGATAGCGCCGGTAACGCCGATTTGCCAAAGGCCGGAACGATCTGGTCCGCAGAGGAAGGCGCCAAGCTGACCCTTGATACGCCTCTCGTTCTGACATGGGACAACGGCGCAGGGCTCACCTTCACCCGCACCATCTCTGTGGATAAAAACTACCTGTTCTCCGTCACGCAGTCCGTTAAAAACAACACGGACGCTGCGCTGGCCCTTTATCCTTACGGCCTCATTTCCCGCCATGGTGAGCAGAAGACCTCTGGTCTGTACATTCTGCATGAAGGTCTGATCGGCGTAGCCGGTGACGAAGGCCTGCAGGAAGTGGACTATGGCGATCTAGAAGAGAACAAGATTGAACAGCCTGCGAAAGTGAGCAATGGCTGGGTTGGCATCACGGATAAATATTGGGCAACCGCGGTCATCCCGCCGCAGGGTCAGCCCTTCCAGCCGACCTTCCGCTACGCTCAGGTTGCTGGCAAGCCAGCCTTTCAGGCCGACTATCTGGGTGATGCGGTGAGCGTTGCCGCAGGGTCGAACGCCGAATACCAAACCTCCCTCTTTGCCGGTGCCAAGGAAGTCTCCACCATCAATCAGGTGGAAGAAACAACCAAGGCGCTCAATTTCGATCTGATGATCGACTGGGGCTGGTTCTACTTCCTCACCAAGCCAATGTTCGCTGCCATTGATTTTCTCTATGGCGTGTTCGGAAACTTCGGTGTTGCCATCCTGCTGATCACCGTCATCGTCAAGGCGATCTTCTTCCCGCTGGCCAACAAGTCCTATGCTTCGATGTCCAAGATGAAGCTGATGCAGCCGAAGATGGAGGAGATCAAGAAGCAATATCCTGATGATCGACAGGCCCAGCAACAGGCGACGATGAAGCTCTATCAGGAAGAGAAGATCAATCCGCTGGCTGGCTGTCTGCCGATTGTCATTCAGATCCCGGTGTTCTTCTCGCTCTACAAGGTGCTCTACATCACCATCGAGATGCGCCATGCGCCGTTCTTTGGCTGGATTCAGGATCTGTCTGCACCGGATCCGACCAACCTGTTCACCCTGTTCGGCCTCATCCCTTGGGATGCGCCCCACTTCCTGATGCTGGGTATCTGGCCGCTGATCATGGGCATCACCATGTTCGTGCAGATGAAACTCAACCCGGCACCGCCGGATCCGACCCAACAGATGATCTTCAACTGGATGCCAATCCTGTTCACCTTCATGCTGGCGAGCTTCCCGGCCGGTCTGGTGATCTACTGGGCATGGAACAACTCATTGTCCATCCTGCAGCAGGCTACGATCATGAAGCGTCACGGCGCCAAGGTCGAGATATTCAAGAATATCAGCGACACCTTCTCTCGCAAGAAGAAGGAAACCTGACAAGGGTTCCCAGTCCTGAGAATGCAAAGGGCGACCAATTGGTCGCCCTTTTTGTTTGGCGGGTGGGTATGTTGCGCGTTTGCCACGCGGTCACAAAAACCCGTGCGGGCATAGGGCTTCAGAGATTGCGCTTGGCACAAAGAATGGTAATTTCGCCCTAGAGTTTCTGATCTCCCTGTAAGGACGATTTTGATGATTTAAGGACCGCAGCGGTCTTCTGAGCGTTCCCGGCTTTCTTACAAAGCTCCACGCAACAATGGCCTGTCATGGTCGGGACTGCGTGTTGGCCGCTGCATGTTTCGTTGCCATCTTTCCTTCAACGAACGGATCTTTCATCATGCAAGACAAGAAACTGACCATCCCGAATCCCAGCGATCCCTATCCGATTCCCGCTTTCAAGCGCACGGCGTTCCTCAAGCCTTTGATCTCCAGCTCGATTATCGAGGTGGGAGACTTCACCTATTATGACGATCCGGACGGACCGGAACGGTTTGAAGAGAACAACGTTCTCTATCATTACGACTTTCTCGGCGATCGCCTAATCATCGGAAAATTCTGCGCTCTGGCGACCGGTGTGACCTTCATCATGAACGGGGCCAACCATGACATGCGCGGGTTGACCTCCTACCCCTTCGGCATCATGGGCGGTGATTGGGGCGAGGGCTTCGACATCGAGGAATTCAAGGCGCAATCGCGCGGCGATACCATCGTCGGCGATGATGTCTGGATTGGCCGGAACGCAACGATCCTGCCCGGCGTCTCCATCGGCTCCGGCGCAATCATCGCCTCGAACAGTGTGGTGAGCAAGGATGTCCCAGCTTACGGCATCGTTGCGGGCAATCCGGCCAAGCTGGTGCGGCACCGGTTTGATGATGACATCATTGGTCGCCTGATGGATCTGTCTTGGTGGGACTGGCCCGTCGAGATGATCACCCGCCACCGCAAGATCATTCAGGGCGCGGACATCACAGCGCTTGAGGAAGCCTCCAAGGATCTGGCCCACTATCTGGCGCTTGAGGCTCAATAAAGCGATTGCCGCTTGTATCCAGATGAAAGGCAGGCTAACCATGGCCTGCTTTTCCCATTTTGACAGATGACCCCTGACAAACGAACAATGACCATGAGCGATTCCGACAAGGCTCGCACCGAGCAAGACCCCACCGATCAGGCTCCTCAGAGTGTGGCCCCAGACAGCCTTGCTGCCCTTGTTGGCGATGACGAGATCGAACCGGCGCTGGCCGAACGCGGGCGTTTGCTCTTTGCGCAAGCGTGGGATTTCATGTGGGGGACCAAATTCTTCCATCAGCTGCCGCCCGTCGAGGGCGTAGAGGTGGCCTTTGCCGGACGCTCCAACGTTGGCAAGTCCTCCCTGCTCAATGCCATCACGGGCCGCAAATCCCTTGCGCGCACCTCGAACACACCGGGCCGCACCAAGGAGCTGAACTTCTTTCGCCCCGAGGTCGATCCGACGCTGGTGATCTGCGACATGCCCGGCTATGGCTATGCCAAGGCCTCCAAGAAGGAAGTTGCGGCCTGGAATGCGCTGATCCACGACTATCTGCGCGGCCGACCCAATCTGCGCCGTGTCTATGTGCTGATCGACAGTCGTCATGGGCTGAAGGACAATGACATCGAGGTCATGACCACGCTGGACAAGGCAGCGGTCAACTATCAGGTCGTGCTAACGAAGGTCGACAAGACCAAGCTGTCGGATCTGAATAAGGTCATGGACAAGGTCAAACTGGGCCTCAAGAAGCGACCGGCAGCCCATCCAGAAATTCTGCTCACCTCATCGGACAAGAAGATTGGCATCACACGCCTGCGCGCCGAGATGTTGCTGCTGTCCGAAGGGCAATGAGGACCGTTCTGTCCATCAAGCCTTCAATCTGGTGGATTGGGGCACCCTCGCATCTGTTCACATGGCATGCAGTGCGCGTCAGCACCGATTGCCCTTGACGGCCAATGACGCTATAGAGCTTGACCAACAGCCCATCTGCAAGCATACGGGACGTGCCATGACAACCGATCCAGCCGACATCCTCACCAAATCCGCAAATCGTGCCAAGACCATTTCCGAAGCACTGCCCTATATGCAGCGCTATGACGGTCAGTCGGTGGTGGTCAAATATGGTGGCCATGCCATGGGTGACGCGGAGCTGGGTCAGGCCTTTGCACGTGATATCGTGCTGTTGAAACAGTCCGGTGTCGAACCGGTGGTCGTGCATGGCGGCGGCCCGCAGATCAAGTCGATGCTTGAACGCCTCGGTATCAAGTCCGAATTCAAGGGTGGCCTGCGCGTGACAGATGCCCACACGGTCGAAGTGGTGGAAATGGTGCTTGCCGGTTCGATCAACAAGCAGATCGTGCGCAACATCAATGCCGAGGGTGGCCGCGCCATCGGCCTGTGCGGCAAGGATGGCAACATGGTGATCGCCGAAAAGCTCACCCGCACCATCCGCGATCCGGACAGCAAGATCGAGGAGATCGTCGATCTGGGATTCGTTGGCGATCCCAAGCAGGTGGATCGGTCCGTTCTCGATATCGTTGCCAAGGATGCCCTGATCCCGGTGATTGCACCCGTTGCACCGGGAGATGATGGCCAGACCTACAACATCAACGCCGATACCTTTGCTGGAGCGATTGCGGGTTCGCTCAATGCCAAGCGCCTTCTGTTTCTCACCGATGTCCCCGGTGTGCTCGACAAGGATGGTAAGCTGATGAAGCACCTGACCATCAGAGAGGCCCATGCGCTGATTGCTGATGGCACCATTTCCGGCGGCATGATCCCGAAAGTCGAGACCTGCATCGATGCTCTCAATAAGGGTGTTGAAGGGGTGGTCATCCTTGATGGCAAGGTGCCCCACGCGGTGCTGCTCGAACTCTTCACCGAGGGCGGCGCGGGTACTCTGTTGACCCACTGACCCGGTGGGGCTGATCACCGATCAAACATACATAAGGGGACAAACGCCCCCTTTTTGTTTGCGGGAAGAACCAAAAAGGGCGAGCCGCGAAGCATCGCGCTCACCCTTTGGATCTTTGTCGTTGCAAGCTGCCAGCGGACGCGCCGCGCCTATACAGCAGTCCGAACTTTGGGCATATGGCGCTTGTGATGAGCACCATGTGTTCCGAAAAGGCGCGACATCAAGCTGTGGAACTGTTTAGACCGTTCGAAATGGCCACGTGCTAGGGCAGCATCGATTTCGGATTGTGGCAAATATCTCATTTTCTGTTCCTCCTATTTGGAAACGAAGACAGATATGTTCCTAATTGACTGTAATATTAGCATAGGTGTTTTAAAGCGAGAAGGGATTCCGCGCTTATTGGAGGGCAGGAACGGCAGGAAAAACGGTTTGTCCTCCATTCGCCACCTGAACGGGCCTTTGGAGAAAAGAAATCAGTTCCTTTTCCCGCTTGATGAAAATATATGTTCTCATTAATTGGTTTATATCTGTGGATTATTCCGGCTTTTCGTTGAATATCGGAATATGTACCCGGGTTTGATATGGCGAAATGCATTCATTCCGCGCTGTTTGGCCGATGTAAGAAAATCGGTGCAGCCCAAAGCATTTGGGATAGTCCCGATTTCCCTTGACCGCTCTCAACCTTTATACTGCACAGTTGGCACCGTTGAACCGACGCACCCGTGAAGGAAGCAAGAATTGGCAGATCCGCACATCAAGTCCGAAATGGACTGGCTCGACTATCTCACCGTCATTACCTACCGGCTTGGATTCATTCTCGCTGTTCCGTCCATCCTGCTTTTGCCGTGGGAAGCGGAGACGGGATTTCCCGCGCTCAAGGCCTGCTACGTGGCGGCGACCATGTGCGCCTGCTGCCTGCACATTTATATGAAGTCCTTCCGGCTGCTTTTGCAGGCCGCGACGTGGGGCGGTCTGGTCTGCTATGTGCTCGGCTTTGGCATGTTCGGTCTGGGTGGGGCCTTCATCACCCTCGGCGGCCTCTGCTTCAAGGAATATTTTTGCTTCAAGGTTCCGGGTCTCAGGGCTCAGCCTGTGATTCTGGCCGCGCTGTGGTTTGCGCTGGTGTTTGACTTTGAGCCCGTCGCGCAGGTGCTGGCCGCCGCCTCGGCCCTGCTGTTCCTGATCGTCAGTATCGCAAAGTGGCGCATGCCGCTGCATTTCGACATCGGCGACAAGACCAAGTTCGAGGTCTGAGCAACTGGCCGCAGTCCTAGCCTTTATTTCTGGCATTTGGGACAGTGGAACGTCGACCGGCCGCTCTGCACGATGCGTGTGATGACCCCTGAGCAACCTTCCTTGGCACAAGGGTCACCCTCGCGGCCGTAGACCTTGAAGCGGTGCTGGAAATAACCCAGCGAGCCGTCAGCGCGGGTGTGATCGCGCAAGGTCGAGCCGCCCGCCTCTATGGCCTCGGCGATGGTGGCCCGGATTTCATCTGTCAGCAAAGAGAGCTTGGCCGACGGTTTGCCTGCCTTTGTCACCAAGGTGCCCGCCTGCCTTTTGGGATCGAGACCGGACCGATAGAGCGCTTCGCAGACATAGATGTTGCCAAGACCGGCGATGATATGCTGATCAAGCAGAGCCGACTTCAGCGGCGTCCGCTTGCCGGCAAATTTCTCTGCGAGATAATCGGCACTGAGCGCATTGCCCACCGGCTCAACGCCCAGCTTGGCAAAATAGGAATGCTCATTGAGCGTCAGGCGCGGAATGAGATCAAAAAATCCAAACCGGCGCGGATCATTATAAAGGATCACTGCCCCGCTTGAGAGCGTCAGCGCGACATGGTCATGCACCGGATTCTTGCCGCGCGCGAGATGAAAGCTGGCCTCTGCCACCAGATGGGCCTCATCGGGCGTCACCACGCGAAACGAGCCGGACATGCCCAGATGCATCACCAAAACCGCTCCGTCATCCAGATCGGCGAGTAGATATTTGGCCCGCCGCCCAAGCGAGAGGACGGTCCTCCCCGCTAGTCGGTCGGCAAGGTGCGGCGGGAAGGGGAAGCGCAGATTTTCGCGCCGGATCTCGGCTGCGGTGATGTCCGCACCTTCCATCACTGGCTGAAGGCCGCGCCGGACCGTTTCCACCTCTGGCAATTCAGGCATGATGCACCCTCACACTAATTCTTCGAGAGCAGCGAAGCAGGCGTCCAGATCACTCTCATTGTTGTAATAATGAGGCGAAATTCGCAGCATTACGGGCAGGTTTCTGCGCTCCGCATCCAGCAAAGAGCTGGCTTGGTTGGTCATGCCGATGGCAATGCCCTTCTCGCGCAGGCTGTTAACAGCGAACTGAGGGTCGAGGCCGTCGATCGTAAAGCTGACAATGGCGCATTTTTCCGCCCCCAGATCCATGATGGAGCAACCGGGCAGCTCGACCAGCTTTTCCCGCAAGTCTGCCGCCAGCATCCAGGCCCGCTGCTGGATAGCGTCCAGGCCAATGTCCATGGCGTAGTCACAGGCTACCTTCAGTCCGGCCCGAAGGGCATAGCTGTTTTCCCATGTCTCGAACCGGCGCGCGTCTGCACGCACGGCATAACGGCTGCTATCCACCAGAGGGGCGGAAAAATGGTCAAGGCTTGCGGGCTCAAGGCTTTCAAGCCATGTCTCCCGGATATAGAGGAACCCGGTTCCGCGCGGTCCGCGCAGGAACTTGCGGCCCGTTGCCGAGAGGAAATCGCACTGCAAGGCTTCGACATCAACCGGCATTTGCCCCACCGCCTGACAGGCATCCAGAAGATAGGGGATGCCGTGCTTCTTGGCGATGGCTCCGACGCCAACCGCCGGATTGACCAGCCCCCCATTGGTGGGCACCCATGTGATCGAGATCAGCGCAGTCCGTTCGGTGATCATGGTTTCCAAAGCCGTTAAATCGAGGGCACCGGTCTCATCATTCGGCACGATGTCGATTTCGATCCCCTCGGTTTTCTGGCGATGCAGATAGGCAACATAATTGGCTGCATATTCTGCCTGACAGGTGATGATGCGATCGCCCTTCTTGAGGGGAAGCGCATAGAAAGCCTGACACCACGCCACAGTCGCATTCTCCAAAATGGCAATTTCGTGCGGCTTGGCTCCGATCAATCGGGCAACCGACCCGTAGGTCGCATCCAGCATCTGGGCTTCCTGCGCATGCGCCTCATAGCCGCCGATCCTTGCCTCAAGGTCGAGATAGGACATCACAGCATCAACAACGGGTCGGGGCGCAAGTGCCGAGCCGCAGGCCAAAAGGTGAATGCCATGGGCGATACCCGGCGTTTCGGCGCGAATTTTTTTGATATCCATGGAGAAAACTCATGAGGCAAGCTGATCAGGAAGAGCGCACGCTAGCAGCAGGCTCAGGCAAGAACAAGGCTACCCTTCAAACCACAGACCAATAGACAGAGCAAGCGCGCGAGAAAACCGCATTCCCATCATGGTCTTTAAAGATAAAGTGGGATAAGGTCCGGCCCAAACAATCGAGATTTCGCCCGCTTCAGCGCGAGGCTCAGGACAAAGACATGTCGGCACAGAACAGACAACGCACGGAAAATGTGACGGAAATGGCCACTTCCTTCGGCTTCGAGAAGGTCGGAGAGGGCGAAAAACAGCCCATGGTCAACAAGGTCTTCCATCAGGTGGCTGACCGCTATGACATCATGAACGATCTCATGAGCGGCGGCATGCACCGGATCTGGAAGGATGCCTTTGTCGCCTGGCTCAATCCGCCGCAAAAACAGCGCGGAAGCGAACCGTTCAAGCTGCTCGATGTGGCCGGTGGCACTGGAGATATTTCTTTCCGTGTTGTTGAGCGCTCGAAAAAGACCGCGCATTCCACCGTCTTTGATATCAACGGCTCGATGCTCGCCGTCGGCAAGGACCGGGCCAAGGAAAATGGCCTGATCAGCAACCTTGAATTTGTCGAGGGCAATGCCGAGGAGCTGCCGTTCGAGGACAAGAGTTTCGACGCCTACACGATTGCTTACGGCATCCGTAACGTGCCCCGCATCGACAAGGCGCTGAGCGAAGCCCACCGGGTTTTGAAGCGCGGCGGGCGATTCATGTGTCTTGAATTCTCCAACGTCGAAATGCCCCTTCTCGACAAGGTCTATGACGCCTTTTCCTTCAATGCCATCCCGCGCATTGGCGACTTTGTCACCGGCGACGCGGAAAGCTATGCCTACTTGGTCGAATCCATTCGCAAGTTCCCCAATCAGGCCCGCTTCAAGGCGATGATCGAGAAAGCTGGCTTCCAGCAGGTCACCTATCGCAACATGTCCGGCGGCATCACCGCCATGCATTCCGGCTGGAAACTCTAAAAAGGGGCGTTACAGACATGATTGGAGCGTCTTCTGCGTTGTTTCGACTGGCGCGCGCTGGCTATATTCTGGCCCGCGAAGGGGTGTTTTCCATCATTGCACCACCGGCGGATCTGCCAGCCGTGCCGCGTATGGGCCTGTCGCTGCTCAAGCTGTTCGAACGCCGCGGCACGTCGCAGCGCAACAAGGGCGAACGCCTGAGCGCAGCCCTCAATCGTCTCGGGCCATCCTACGTCAAGATGGGCCAGTTTCTGGCCACCCGCCCTGATGTTGTTGGCCCTGAACTCGCCGAAGCGCTGACGAGCCTTCAGGATCGAGTTCCGGCCTTTGGTCTTGAAGCAGCGCGCAAGGCCGTTGCCGAGGCGCTGGGCAAACCTGTCGAGGCGGTGTTCGTCGATTTCTCCGAACCCGTTGCCGCAGCTTCAATCGCGCAAGTTCACAAGGCCAGCTTTCTTGATGCCAATGGCGAAGTGCAACAGGTCGCTGTCAAGGTTCTGCGCCCTCACATCGCCGAGCGGTTTCACGCCGATCTCGCCGGTTTCTACATGGTCGCCCGCATGGTCGAGGCGATCCACACGCCCTCCCGCCGCCTGCGGCCCGTCGCGGTGGTGGATACTCTTGCCCGTTCGATCCAGCTCGAGATGGATTTCCGGCTTGAAGCCGCTGCCATGAGCGAACTTGGCGAGAATTGCGCCAAGGATGCCGATTTCCGTGTTCCCACCGTGCATTGGGATAAATCGACCAAGGCCATCCTGACGATGGAATGGATCGAGGGCATCAAGCTCAACGACATGGAAGCACTCAAGGCGTCCGGTCACGATCTCAAAGCCCTTGGCGAGACGGTCATCCAGTCCTTTCTGCGCCATGCGCTGGGGGACGGGTTTTTCCATGCCGACATGCATCCGGGCAACCTGTTTCTCGGCACGGACGGCAAGCTGGTCGCCGTTGATTTCGGCATCATGGGGCGGATCGGCCCCAAGGAGCAGCGCTTCCTTGCTGAAATCCTCTATGGCTTCATCACCCGCGATTATCGCCGGGTGTCTCAGGTGCATTTCGATGCAGGCTATGTGCCAAGCAATCAGGATATCGACACCTTCGCACAGGCCCTGCGTTCGATCGGTGAGCCAATCCACGGACGGGCGTCTTCCGAGATCTCCATGGCGGGCCTTTTGAGCCAATTGTTCGAATTCACCGAGCTTTTCGGCATGGCGACACGCACCGAGTTGATCCTGTTGCAAAAAACCATGATGGTCGTTGAAGGCGTTGCCCGCATGATGGACAACGATCTCAATCTGTGGAACACCTCCGAACCGGTGGTCAAGCGCTGGATGGAACAGAATGTCGGCCCTGCCGCCAAGGTGAAGGAAATGGCCGGAGGCCTTGCCAGCCTTGGCGCCATGTCGGCCCAATTGCCCGAAATGGCAAAACGCGCCGAGCGTCTGTCTGAGAGTTTTGATTCTATGGGCCGCGACGGGATGCGCCTTGATGCACAAACGGTCGCCGCCATAGGCAAGGCAGAAGCCCGCGAAAGCCGCTCGGGCCGCATAGCTCTCTGGATCATCGCTTTGTCGCTGGGCACCATCGCTATCCGTCTCTGGAGCTAAACGATTCGGGGCCAAAACGGATCAATACCGGGAGATACACATATGCTCGCCAACAAGAGAATCCTGCTGATCATTTCCGGCGGTATCGCGGCCTTCAAGGCCGTTGATCTGGTTCGTCTTTTGATGAAAAGGGGCGCGAGCGTCAAGGTGATCCTGACCGAGGCGGCAACCCATTTCGTCTCGCCGCTCACCCTGTCGACCCTCACCGGCGAACCAGTGTTGACCGAGCTGTTCGATCTGACACGGGAAAGCGAAATTGGCCATATCGAATTGTCCCGCGACGCCGATCTATTGGTTGTTGCGCCCGCCACGGCCAATCTGCTCGCCAAGATGGCCAATGGCATCGCCGATGATCTGGCGAGCACGGCGCTTCTTGCGACAGACAAACAGGTGCTTGTCGCGCCTGCAATGAATGTGCGCATGTATCTCCACCCGGCGACCCAGCGCAATCTGGAGACGCTCGCGAGTGACGGCATTCGAGTTATTGGCCCCGATCACGGCATGATGGCCTGCAACGAGGAAGGGCCGGGCCGTATGAGCGAGCCGGAGGATATCCTTGCCGCCATTGCGGCACTTTTGGATGGGACTGCCAAGCCGCTGGCTGGCAAGCATGTGATCATCACCGCAGGTCCGACCCACGAGCCGATTGATCCAGTGCGCTACATTGCCAACCGTTCGTCGGGCAAGCAGGGCTATGCTCTGGCCGAGGCCGCAAGAGCTGCCGGGGCTCGCGTCACCCTCGTCTCCGGTCCGGTGGCGCTCGATGTGCCCCTTGGCGTCGATGTGGTTCGCGTCGAGACCGCAGCCGAGATGCATGCCGCGGTGGCCAAGGCCCTGCCGGCAGATGTCGCCATCATGGCCGCTGCCGTTGCCGACTGGCGCGTTGCCAATCAGGGCACGGAAAAGATCAAGAAAACACCCGAGGGAGGCTTTCCGGCGCTGGCCTTTGCGGAGAATCCCGACATTGCGAAATTCGTCGGCACCCACCCAGACAAACGCCCGACGTTGGTCATTGGATTTGCGGCTGAAACGCAGGATCTCGAAAAGAATGCCGGTGCAAAACTGACCAAAAAGAATGTCGACTGGATCATTGCCAACGATGTGTCACCTGAAACGGGTATCATGGGCGGCGATCACAATCGGATCAGCATCATAAGGGCCGACGGCATCGAAACCTGGCAGGACCTGCCCAAGGCAGACGTCGCCAAGGGCCTTGTCGCCCGCATCGCCCTTGCGCTGGATGAGAGTGCTTGACGGATTTTGGAAGTCTAGAGCAGCCGGACAACTTGGCCCGGCTTGCAATCAGGAAAGCTCAAGAGGATTGCTCATGGCAAAACCGCGTCTCTCCATTCTCCCTCTCGATCATTTCAAGGGGCTCAACCTGCCCGCCTACAAGAGCGATGAGGCAGCAGGGCTCGATATCGAAGCGGCCAATCCTGCCAATGAGCCGGTGACTTTGGCGGCAAGAGGCGGACGGGCTCTTTTGCCCACGGGCTTCTGCATGGCTCTTGAACGGGGCTTCGAGGCCCAGATCCGGCCCAGATCCGGCCTTGCCCTCAAACATGGTGTCACCTTGCTCAACACACCCGGCACCATCGACTCGGACTATCGCGGTTACAGGCGCACCTCCTAATATTAGATACATTGTATTGACATGTGTAACCCTTTCTAACATTATACGCGCACCCAAAATAATGTCGCAAAGGGTTTTGCGTATATGGCTTTTATGGTGCGGCCTGATAAAACAAAATGCGAAGAGCTTGGCTGCCCGGAGCTGGCACATATACCTGTACTTTATTCCTCAGAATGGAAGTTGCTCATAGAGCCATTGGATTACCTGATTGCACGCGCTACGGGGCGGTGGTCATATGTTGGCGCTCGCAGTGAATATGCATCATCAAAAAAGCTATCCGAGAATACCATGAATGCATATGGGCGGGATCTCGAGAATTTTTTCACTTTTTGTGAGCAATATAGTCTGGATTGGCGGACTGTCAGTTATGACCAGCTTCTCGAAACATACCAAACAGCCATGGAAACGGGGTCATATACTGCAGCAGGTGCTGCTCTTTCTGCTGCGACCATAAACAGGCGCATGGGTACGGTAGGTAACTATTTGGATTATGCAGCACATCATGGTTTGCGCGATGAATTCGAAGTGGTCCAGAAGCTCATACCAGCATCTATTCAGAACAAAATGATGGGCAAAACAGGACGGAGGACTGCAAATTTTTCGCAGCGTCTCGGCCATGTGCGTCAAAATCCTGAAGATTTAAGATTGCCAACAGGGATTGAAATCCAGGCTTGGCTCGAAAGGATCAAAGAGCATGGCAAAGGCAATCATGGGATTACCAGATATCTGATGTGCCGGACTATATTGGATGTTGGGCTGCGGTCTGCAGAAGTGCGGCTTTTACGGGCGGAACAAATTCCAGACCCTAACAAGCTACCGGTTGACCAAGACAATGTCATGGTCACAATCATGCATGGAACAAAAGGTGATCGGAAAGTTGGAGATCCTGAATATAAGGGGAAGCCACGCCGAGTTAAATTCAAACGGGATTTCCTTTTTTTTCTGCATTATTACAAACGCGGTGCTAGAAAAGCTGCGTTAGAAGAATTCAGAAAGCAGAATCCAGGCAAGCCATTACCGAAGCAGCTATTTCTGTCTCCTAGTAGCGGAGACTATTACGCTGGCCGGACGCTGATTGATTTTTGGTCGCAGCGTGGCTGGGCTGAAGCTGATAAAAACATGCCATTTAAAGGCTGGTCTCCTCATCTAGGCCGTCATGCCTGGGCCTGCTATGAGGTACTGCATATTCTGCAAAAAGAATTGGACCTAATAAAGATAGAAGAAGGTTTGGATGATAATTACAAGCCGTCTTTTGCCAAGGTCCAGAACTTGGCCAGCACACTCATAGACATGCACATCCGCCCGACAATGGGTCATTGTTCGGCGGAGACGACTGAAATCTATCTCCGTTGGCTGCAAGGTCAGGTCGGCAAGAATGAATATGCGCGCAAATGGACTGCATACCTGGATGGAGATGATGAGTGAGCAGGTTTAACAAAGCCCAACGAAACAAACAGTCAAAAGAGACAATCGAGGCATTAGGCCCTGCCGCTCCTGTTGTTGAACTGCCGGTGGATCCGCTTGTCTGGGAACAAAAGGACGGCATAAAACTCAAAATAGTAGATCTCACGATTTATCGTGATGGAGATGAAAAGAAAGGCTTCACGGGGCGTCCAAAATTGATACATGAACTTGCCCCGGTCATACGGAGAGAAATGCAAGGCAACGCTCACAGCACCATTGCAACAAAATTACTGAATATCACCAAATTTTTTAAGTACCTTGATAAAATTGCAAGAGAAAATGGGCGAAATCTAGAAAGTTGTCATGATATTTGGTCTGCTGATGCCAATGAATTTAAGTATTTTTTACTCACTGGGTCGGGGAAAATTCTCAAAACCAAAAATATCTGTTTAAATTATATTGCAACATGTGTTGGAGAGGCAGTAAATGCTCTTCAAACAGGACAGAATGGTGTGCAATGGCCGACGATTAATACCGAAGGAGACAGAGACTCAGCACCCAAAATGCATCAAGATGTTGATCTGCAGGCTTTAAAAGCAGTTTATAATACGGCTCAAAACATCCATGATGAAAGCCTGCGATATCATGACCGTGGCTTAAAGGGTCTGGAGAGAGGCACAGACCCGCGCATTCTAGGCCAAACAGGCAGATCTGGTCGTACTGATGGACGCCGTGGCGGCAAGCGAAATATGGTTTGGTATCGTTGGTGCAACATATTGGTGCTGTTACATGACCGCATCCGGAAAAAAATTATCAACAGAAAGGATATTGCCAGAGGTGATGCTGGCCGGCTCAACAACACGCGCGCTCAAATTGCACAGCGGGCAAGTGGAGGCTGGCCCACTGCAACACTTTATAATATTTATCGGATGATAGCACCATCTGAGGCCGATACCATGGCTGCTTATGCATTGGTGTCATATCATACAGGTTGGATGGATACAGCGAGAGCCATTACCGTTGTTAATGAAAATTTTGAAGAATGTGACGACTGGTACACTGAATGCACTGACCAACTAGCCAAACCTAAAATCAACCAATCATTTGATGGTCAAAACAAAAATGGCCAAGTGATAATTTTTGCCCCTGAACAAGAAGATCAAGAACAAGATCAGCCTGAAACCATTGAAATTAGGTCTGTTAGACCAAAAACCAGACGCCTGCAAGCGGCTCACTGTCTCAAAGCATCCCGATATCAGCCATTTGCGGTGATCAAGGCACAAATTGAACGCACCCGTTATTTGCGAGATCTCCTCCGGGAAGCGCGTGCAGAGCTGCTGAAACAACCCCAGACATGCGAAGTCCGCATTGAGATTGCAATGATTGAGCAAAAATTGCAATCACCCTGGATTTTTTGGGGCAATAAAGGCACTGGTCATAAGGCTGTTGGATTCTTGGGTGTATCAAGTTCAATTGCTAAATCATTTAATACCAATTTGAAATCAGTAGCCATTGATAATGCTAAAAAGCAGGGTAAAGGTGCACTTGTAGAATCCGTAGAAGCATTGCAGCCGGGTGATATCCGTGATGGTTATGCAGCTTTTGTCTATGATGAGAGTGGGGGTAATATCTTTGCTGTCCAAGGCATCCTCAATCATCGGCATATCAGCAGCACAAGGCATTATTTGCGTCAAAAAGGCCAGATTGGTGAACGATTCAAACAGTTTGGGGCTTTGGCACAAGCAATATTTGAAGAAACATCCAGTGGGCGACCTGTCGATCCTGCCATATTATGGTTTGCGACATCAAAAGATGGTGTGACAGAAGAAGACAGAGCCTTATTGGCATCAAACAGGGTGCAACGCCAATATAGGAGCGCCTATGGCATGGGGTGTGAGGATCCACTGCATCCGCCTGCTGACATTGCCCCCAACCATGTCAAGAACACTCTATGTCAGGCACAAAGATGCATATTGTGCCCACATGCGCGTTTTACCATTGAGGCTCTTGACCCTTTGGCTGAGCGCAATGCTGAGCTGTTGGCGATAAAAGACACTTCAGCTGATGAAGCATTCCTGCGAAGCAGCTTGTATCTGGAACTACAGGGCATAGAAATGATCCGAGACGCTTTGCAGAATAAAATGCTTGCCCAAGAGTATGATGACAATGTTGCAAGAGTCCTCGAAGAAATACAGTCGGGAGCAAGACCTATTTTTGGCGAAGTCCAACTCAATATAGCGCCTGAGATTGCAATAAATGAGGATCAGAACCAATGAAACCATCATATGATGTCTTGTTTGAGAAGCATAGGGATGCCCTTGTCTATGGCTCTGCTCCGTTCAATCTTGATGAAGCCTGGACTTTGCCATGGGACAAAATTGCTGATTACCAGATTTTTAAAGGTGTGGCTATTCAGGATGATGAATGGGTAGTGCCAAAAGATTTTGTCAATGAAAACTATTATCAAGATGGCGAAAGAACTATTGATTTTGTAAAAGCCTTGCCTGATGGCTGGAGCCGAGATGATCCTAAAGCAGAGTTTCTGATCCGGCGGTTGAAACGGTTTGCGTTTCTAAATTTTACTCAAACAATTGTTTTTAATAGAAAAAAATCCACCCCAACAAAACCTCGCACCTGGGTACAATATACAAAAAATTTGATTAATGCTGCCCGATTTGCAATGACCCTGTCCGATCGATTGCCATCCAATCAGATGACCTGCCCAGATTCAGGGATAATATTTGGTAACCTGTCACCTGCGGCCTTTGATCGGCTTCGTACTGAGTATCCAACATTTATCACACAGTGTGGTCCACGGCTGAATGGCCTTTACAATGCTGGTCTATTTGACGATTGGCCTGCCGGAGACATAGAGACTGTCCAACCGGGCACAAGAAAACCCATCCAGCCATTCTCAGATGGCGCATTCACAGAAATTCTCCAAGCGGCTCATTTTTTGGCAAAAATCCAGACAGATCTGGAGGCCTGTTATACAGAGATTGCTGCAATTGATTGTGATGCACAGGGCAGAAAGTATGTTAGCAAGTATGTAACTCCTTATAGAAAGCAACAGATTGCCTTATGGCAAGGTAATGTCCTTCATCCTGGTTTTGCCTTTCCGTATATATTTGAGGTCACTGGTGAGAAAAGGGCAAAGAAGGAATTTACAAGCTGGCCGGTTGATACTTTAGATGGTGTGAAATCACTGCTTTTGCTATGCCAAATTGCCAATGCAATCATTCTGAACACAGCCACTGGTGGGCGGATCTCAGAAATGAAAACTTTGGACAGAGATCCATTGGTTGCATTGAATGGGGAAGAATATCTGACTGGCTATACATTCAAGGAATCTGCAAATGTGAATGGATCAGAACGACATTGGCCATTGCCTGAACTGGCTGTGGAGGCGGTCAGAAAGCAACAAAGTCTCCATAAAACATTTGGATATCAGGGGGATAAGCTTTGGGTGCCTGGTGTGAGCAGTACAACAGGCATTGCAACTCTTGAAGCTATTTTGCCAAAATTTGGGCGATCTGTAAAAACTCTGGATGGTGAGCCATTGGGAGAGATAGATAACAACATCACTTCACATCGGTTCCGCAAAACCATGGCACGTCTTGTTGGGCTTTGCCTTGAAGGTGCCAGTGAGGTGCTCTATACGGTCCTTGGCCATAATGATATCGAAGTCACGATGGGCTATATGCTCTCGTCACCTGAATTTGCGTCTGATGCTGATATTGTTCGCCGCGAAGTGCAACATGTCCGGCGCAAAAAGTTAATTGGTGAGATTGATGATTGTGGAGGCCTTGCAGCCAATACCATTCGGACCACCAAAAAGAATGTGACCGAAATTGCCAACAAGCATTGCATCTCCCCTGATGATCCTGAAATCCTCAAAGTTATTTTGCCAACTATCATCAAAATCAAAGAAAACACCTACTGCACCACAGCTCTCAATGAGAATGGACTATGTTCCATGGGTAAGGGGATAAGGGATATTGGTGCCTGTCCAGCCAATTGTATATATCGGCTGGAAGCGGCAGCTGAGGCCCAAAACAAAGAGCGACTGGTAGAATCTGCCATGCAGATGATGCGGGGAAATCGGGTGTCTGATGGCAGAAAAGCAATGTTCCAAACTCAAATCATTGCTGGCCTTGCCACTTTTGAAAAAACTCTTGATGTCTTTACCAGCGATGAACGCCTACGTGGTGCATTGCGGGATTGTGATCACAGACACTTTAATGGATTGCCGCAACAGACCAAAGATAAACTGATTGATTATCTGGAGAGCAAATAATGGGTGATAGTTCAAAGACCGTACCGTTGGCGGAATACCATCGGGGGCGCAAAGAAAAATCCCAGCAAGCTATCCTGGATGCGATGCGGACCATAGATGCGGTGATAGCTCAAAGAGGCTATTATCATGAACCAGATAATCCGGATAAACCCCGTCGGCTTTCTGTTCAGGAGGTGCAGCGTCAGGCCGGTGTCAGTGAAGCATATCTCCGCAATGCCCGGCACAAGGATTTGAAAAAACAAGTCCAGAATTGGGTCAAAGGTCACAAAAAAGAATCTGCTGTATCAAAGCCGGATGGGGCAAAAGCCCGGCGTGACACTATAGAGTTTTTTGAACAAGCATTGGCGGAAATCTCTTCTCAGGCTATTAGCTGGCGAAAAGATCTGGCAGCCAAAGATAGGCGGATAAAGGCGCTTGAAGCCCAAATATCTAATATGTCTTCTGGCATTTCCAACAATGTCTTGCCAATGCCTCCAAGGAGAACAGAATGACTGTTGTCAAGTTCTTGCGCCTGCCTGAAAATGTAGACCTTCCTCTTCCTTCCTACGCTACGCCAGGTGCGGCAGGAATGGACCTAAGGGCATGCCTTCCGGATGGAGATGTGATTCTTGACCCCGGTTGCATTGCTTTGGTTCCCACCGGATTTGCCGTTGAAATTCCTTCCGGAACGGAAATGCAGATCCGGCCCAGATCAGGTCTGGCTGTCAGACATGGCTTAATGATTCCGAACAGTCCCGGGACCGTGGACGAAGATTATAGAGGTTCCGTAAAAGTAGCCCTACTCAATGCGGGAAAGGAACCCTTTACTATCGGCCATGGCGACAGAATTGCTCAAGCAGTTATTGCCCCAATATTGAAGCCTCAAATAGTCGAGGTTGATACACTGAGCGAAACTGAGCGCGGGTCAGGTGGTTTTGGCTCCACCGGGGTCAAGGAATAGAGGGCATCCTATGGTAAAACGTCAAGGGGCTAAGGCTGGCAAGGAAAATCTCCAATATCTGGAAGGTCTGATTGATGCTTGTGAGCAAGATCGCAAGACCCTGCCGACACGGAATGGTGCGCTGAATCATCAGGCAATCCTGAAGCGCGTTGGTCCTAATGGCGTTAGCCGCAATGTTTTGCAGGACAATCCTGCTTTCCAGCAAAGGCTGCGAGACTACGCGACCGAGAAAGGATTGTTGTACAGCATCAAAGAACGTCGCAATGAATCAAGCGATATTGATGGTGCTTCAATTGGCGAGATGGATCAAGCAGAAGTGCGCCGGTTGCAGCAGGAGAACAATCGGCTTGGACAGATGGTTGCCGTTTTGAAGGCAGAGAATTTTGATCTCAAGCGTAAGATGAAACAGGCAGGTGTTTTGTTAAACGAGCAGGTGCCGATGGGGCGTCGGATTAAACTTGAACCGGGATTTTTTGATGAACAATATCAGAAATCTGAATAAGGAACCTGATTGTTTAATTGCTACACGGAGCAACTGCATCGCTGAAGAGAATGAGACTTTTCCAATGGACGGTTCCCGCCACAGGGCAATGGAACACCCCTACGCAGTTTCCACTCTGGAGCGAGTTTTAAGTCGTGATCCTCGTTTTGAAGGAATAGGTGAAAAGCGTGCGGCAGCTCTTCGCAAGACGTTTGGCGCTTCGCTTCATCAGGTTCTGTCTTCTGTTTCGATGGGGCAAGAAGGCCAGAATAGTCGAGCTATTCTCTATGAAGTTTTGCCGGAAAAGATAGCTGATACGCTTCTGGCTGTTTATCCAGAAATGATTGCAGAAATGGATCTGGCTCAATGGCTGGATGAAATTGGCGTTGATGCCAAGATTGCCGCTAACATTGTAAAAGCATGGGGAGCCGCAGGCGCTTCTTCTATCCGGGCCAATCCATTTCTATTGGTGGGTTGGATTGGATGGAAACAGGTTGTTCGCATTGCCAGAGCCATGGGCATGACTGTTGATGATCGCAGATGGCAGGTAGGGGCAGTTGAAGCAGTCCTTTATCAAGGCCTTGATGAAAAGCACACGATTGTACGAGGGCAAAAGCTTCGCAATGAGATCAATCGGTTGTTTCAGGGCAAAGGAGATCCGCTCGAGGCAGCTCAAGCTGCTTTGGATGACGCTGGGGCAGCGGTGTGGGGGAATGGGCTTCAACCTGTTGGAGCAGCCCTTATGGAAGCTTATTGCGCGGATCGGATCACGGAAATTGCAGGTCAATCAGCACAAACAGATCTGATTGCAAGTCAAATCCAACCACATCAGATTGATGAATTTTTGGCATCATTTGACGAAGCGTCAAAATGGTCTCTGACAGACCGGCAGCGGGAGGCCATTGGCATGGCTTTGACAAACCGTTTGAGCCTTCTTGCCGGATATGCTGGTGCTGGTAAAACCACGGTCCTCAGTACAATTGCTGATCTTGCTGAGACTTATGGTCGAGAATTGCATTTGATGGCTCTGTCGGGCCGTGCGGCTAAACGCATCTCAGAAGCCACTGGGCGGCCGACATCTACAATTGCGAAGTTTTTGATGAGCTTTAGTGATGACTTCATAGAACTTGGTCCAGAGAGCTTTGTCATTATTGATGAAGCGTCGATGGTGGATTTGCCCACTTTTTATCGTGTTTTGAGGCGCCTTGGACAAGGCAATCTGTTGCTTGTTGGTGATCCTGCTCAGCTTCCCCCGATCGGATTTGGTCTTGTATTCCATACACTGATCGAATCCAGAATGGTACCTCGAACGTTTCTTGATCGGGTTTTGCGTCAGGCAGATTCAAGTGGAATTCCAATTGTTGCAAAAGCAATCAGAACTGGGCGAATGCCTGAATTGAAGTCATTTGACGGTCGTGCGTCAGGTGTGAGTTTTGTTCCTTGTGAAGTTGGCGATGCCATTCAATGCATCATGAATGTTGGCAAAGAAATCACCTCTACAAGGGGGGAAACGCAAATCATCAGTCCCATTAAGGCTGGAGATGCAGGCATTGAAGCTATCAATCACACATTCTCAAACTGGCGTGGTAATAGTCGAGATAGCTTTCCAGATCGGTTAGATATCAAGGTGGGAGATCCTGTGATCTGGACCAAGAATGATTATGATCGCAATCTTCAGAATGGGTCTATGGGGCGATATCTGAGAAGGCTGCCTGATGGCAAAGCATTGGTTGATTTGGATGGTCAAGAGTTGGAACTGACCCAATATGACGCTGAATACATAGATCTTGCTTATGCTATCAGTGTTCATAAGGCTCAAGGAAGCCAATGGAACCGCGTGATTATTCCTGTATTCAAATCAAGGATCCTTGATCGGTCATTGATCTACACGGCAATAACAAGGGCAGTTGAACAAATTGTCCTGATTGGTGATTTGGACAGTATTGAAGCTGGTGTGCAGCGTGCCGAAAGTCAGATGCGGCAAACAACGCTATCTGAGCGACTAATACCAACAAGCAGAAGTTATGACTCAAATTCGGGATTCCCTTTTTGATCGTTTTCTGAATCAATGGCTTTCATTGATTTAGAGGATGGCAGAATGGGCAGAGCAGTATCACTTCGTGAAGATTATGACGGGCAGGCCTTGCGGCAGTTGTCCAAGGCTAGCAAGCATGCCAACCAGAGCCGTCGGCTTTTGGCACTGGCCGAAATTTACGATGGCGGCAAACGGAGTGATGCAGCCCGCATTGGCGGCGTTACCTTGCAAATAATCCGGGATTGGGTGCTTCGCTTCAATACCGAAGGCCCAACGGGGCTGATCGACAAGGCACGTTCTGGAGCCCCCAGCAAACTGGATGATGAACAGCGCAAGGGTCTCGCCGCAATTGTCGAACAGGGACCTATCCCGGCCATTCATGGTGTTGTGCGCTGGCGGCGCAAGGATCTGGCTCGCTGGATCTATGAGGAATATGGCATCTCCTTGGAAGAATCCTCTGTTGGTCGTGAACTACGTGCCCTTGGGTTTACGAAGCTCTCGGCTCGCCCCCGCCATAGAGGGCAGAATCAATTCGCGATGGATGAATTTAAAAAAACTTCCCAGCCGAGTTGGCAGAAGTCTGCAAAAAGCTCCCGAAAGGAACCCCGATAGAAGTGTGGTGGCAGGACGAGGCGCGTGTCGGACAGAAAACCAAGATCACACGTCGTTGGGCAAAGCGCGGAACCCGCCCTGTTGCACCGAAAGATCAAAGGACAAAGTCAGTCTATATCTTCGGGGCTATCTGCCCGGCCCGTGGTGTAGGGGCTGGATTGGTTCTGCCCTTTTGCAACATCCAAGCCATGCAGTGGCATCTGGAAGAAATCTCCGGCCAAGTCGCTGATGGAGCCCACGCAATCCTCATTCTCGATCAGGCCGGCTGGCACACAACGCAAAATCTCGACGTGCCGGACAACATCACATTGCTCCCGCTACCACCAAGGTCGCCAGAATTGAACCCGGTCGAGAATATATGGCAGTTCATGCGGGAAAACTGGCTTTCCAATCGGATCTTTTCATCCTACGAGGAAATCCTCGCGATATGTTGCGAAGCTTGGAACAAACTCGTCGGTCAACCTTGGATCATCATGTCCATCGGATTGCGAGAATGGGCATATCGGTTCTGAATTCTGCTCGATGGTATAATTGCATTGAGTCAAAGCAATATTATGCACGAAAACTGAACGAGTTCTCAGTAAGCTTACAGAGTGTCCGTTTGGTCGCGTCTCGGTTCGAGCGGACCGCCAAGTGTCAAGCCGAACAGAGACGCATTGGCCCATAGGGCCAATTTCCAAGAACAGGACGATATGTCTCTTCTGGTAACGCGGATTCCCAGTTTCTGTACCACCAGTGGTGACGGAGTTTCCAGAATCGGTCGCCTCATCATTCCTCCAGCCCGAACATGACGGAGAGCTTGACATCACCGTCATGAATGCCTTTACCCATCGAAATACCGTCCTCCTTGTAGAGGCCCAACCTGCAAGGATTAGGATCAACTTCGTATTTGATAAGTCGCACGAGCGGCTTACCCGCTTTGGTGATAATAACTTCTTCGCCGGCAACGCTTCTCTCGACAAGCTCCGAGAGTTTGGCTTTCGCTTCGAGAAGATTGACCTCCATATTACACCCCTGAATCTCTCTACGATTTTTTTGCACCGTCAGTGATGACGAACCGGTCATTTGACTGTATCGCGCCAGTGTTCCAACAAATCATAATCAGATTGCAGCCCGAGGAAAAAGCCCTCGGACAGACCAAAGTAGCGGGCAAATCGTCGATCCATATCTGCAGAAATCTCACGCTTTCCAATAACGATCTCGTCAATTTGGCTGCAAGGTGTATGAACGGCTCGTGCGAGTTCATCTTGGCTCAGGTGCATAGGCTTCAGAAACTCTTCCAGCAGAACTTCACCAGGATGAGGGTTTGGCAAATGATCCGTTGGTATATTCGATGATTTCGGCATTGCTCTGTCCTTCTTCGCGCCGGGGAACACTCTGCCGGCTGGTTCTATCCGTCTTCAGAAAAGAAGTCCTCGTCCAGGCGCTGAACCTGAATGGTGCGATAGGCCCGGGTACCCACACCATGTTCAATCATCAGCTCCGCCAAACGAACCCCGTCTATTTGTATCACGCGTTGTGGCAGGCTTCTCGTATATTTCGTCGCACTGTCAGTGAAGGATGAGGTGGTCACGAAAACACCTTTTGTTACGCCGAAGCCAACCAGAGAGCCAACAAATGCCTGCATGTCCGGCCTTCCGATCTTGTTCGACGAAGCATGCCTCTTGGCCTGAACATATATGCGATCAAGACCCAGTCGATCCTCATTAATGACGCCGTCAACGCCACCATCCCCAGATCGGCCCAATTGCTCTGCTGCGTTTTTATGAGACCCGCCATATCCCATGGCAATGAGAAGTTCGACGATTACCTGCTCAAAGAATGCTGGAGAATTCTCCCTTATTCGATCAAGCAATTCGGTTTGAAGAGCCGTGTTAAGGGCTGCAAATGCATCTTCAATCTGCTCCTCTGGGGTCGATGCCTCTTTCGCTGTATCGTCACCATATTTCAAACGCGTTGAGGCGCCATTGCCTTGCTTCTTATTTGCTGCATGGTAAGCGGCAAATTGTGGGATGGACAAAAGGTGTTGATAGTCCAGCCTCTGCGGATTTGTTGCCAGCAGTCTTTTGCCTGCATCGGAGGCGATGAAACGTCCTCGCGCGGGACAATCAACCAATCCAGCCTTGTGCATATAGTATTTCGCCCAGTGTATCCGATTTTTGAGAATACTCTGGCCGCCATTCTGCAGCATCTTTTCGCATTCTGCAGCTGACAGATCAAAGTCGACAGCAATCTTCTCGGAAAGAGGTGGAACCCGTTGTTCCGCCTGAGCCGCATAACGCAAGACCGGCAGCATTAGTGATTGATAGCCAGGAATGGTCATTTTGCGGTCTGCTTATGATCTTGCAGTGTCGATGATTTTCGACACAATGGTCCTCGTTGGCCTTTTACGCGATAACATGCTGTTTCATCTGTTTTTACCTTGAGGTTCCAGCTCGACATTGCGCCCCCTACTCTTCTCAATCCAAGGAAATGGTCACCAAGAATGACTTGGTGACCGGGGAGTTGAGAAGTCGTACCAGGACGACCGCCGCGACCTTTAAGCCGAAGCTCTGGACATGCGTCGCAGCCTCCCCGACCATAGATCGAGGAGGTGCCAATTCGGTCGACACCGACCGCCTGATATGGAGTTCTCACGCCCCGAGATGGTGAATATATCCATCCTGCGGGCAACTTAATATGTCTTGGATAATTGTGAAAGAGGGAAGATTGATGCGTGAAGAACTACTGGAATACTTAACGGTCGTCGATGAGTTGTTCCGCCGCGTAATGCCTTTCATGCCATGCTGAGGATATGTTGTGATAAATATGGCTCTTCAGTCGGCAAGTGCTTCACGGCTATGATAGTCCTTTGCAGCCTTGATCGCCCTTGCCGTGGGAGATGGCGGAGTGTCCATGGCCATTGAAAATGCCACTACATCCTCTTGAGACAAGACATATCGAGTGCTGTCTTCCAATATTCTTCGCGCCGCCGAGGCAATTGCGCAGCAATTCCAGAGGCTGCTTTCTTAAGTGATCGAAATCGTTGTCCGCAAGAGGATCCTTCATCGTACATTTTTCGACATTTATCGCATTGAGGAATTCTCTTCACTTGATTTGTAACGTAAGGGTGGTACGATTTAATTCTCATTGAAGGCCCCTTTTGCGGACAAATTTCCATGAAAATTGGCTATGCTCGCTGTTCCACTGACAAACAAGACCTAATGGTCCAGAAAACGGCTCTAATAGATCTCGGCGTCAAGGAAGAGAACATTCATATGGATCATGGTTTGACCGGCACCAACAGGGACCGCCCCGGTCTCGAGAGAGCCCTTGCTGCATCCCGAGAAGGCGACACCTTTATTGTTTCAAAACTGGATCGGTTGGCACGATCCGTTCCTGATGCCCGTTCAATCGCTGACCAGTTGGAAAGCAAGGGTGTAAAATTGGCCCTGGGACAATCCATCTATGATCCAGCAGACCCTATGGGCAAGATGTTCTTCAATATTCTGGCCACCTTTGCCGAATTCGAGGCAGACTTGATCCGAATGCGAACGAAGGAAGGCATGGCAATTGCCAAAGCCAAAGGTAAGCTGCGCGGGAAACAGCCGAAGCTATCTCCGAAACAACAGAATGAGCTCAAACGGATGCATGAGACAGGGGATCACTCTATCAGCGACTTGGCCGAAATCTTCGCAGTCTCGAGACCGACCGTTTACAGGACATTGAACAGAGTCAGGTGAATTGGTAAAACGGGCGGAAAGCGGAATTTCGCTGCGACCGCCCCCCGGCTATCCGAGCGATCGATTGCGGACGTTCAAGCGGCGTTGGCAGGGCAACAACTTCGTAATAATGAGGTGTGCGTCATTTTGTACGGTCAATCTCAGGTCAGCATTAGTGGCGTCCAACCGAGAAAAGCGGGTTACGGCAGGTTTGGACTACGCGAGAAGACCGATACGGATCTCGCCCCCCTAGTCAGCGCGACATACAGGTGCTCTTTCGACATCGCGTTACCTGGTCGATCCGCATCTAAGATTACTACGTGATCAGCCTCCAGTCCTTTCAGGAGAAGAGTTGAGCCTACAGCTTTTGGCGGAATTACTCTACCTGCGTGACGGCGTTGTTCGCGAAGACCGGCGATAGCTGCTGGAAGACTACCGCCTGGTGCCGTCAATGCGATTTGGAGTGCCTGGACCATAATGTTGAACGCACTTTGTCGATAGACTCGTCTGTCACGGTCGCCTGCCATCGCTTTCAGAAATTGCACGGCCTCGAGGTATCCGCCCCCTTGAACCAGAGAGATGGCGGCAACCTCAGGGGCGGTTGGAGGTGTGCGATTACGATTTCCTAGGATCGACTGAACGCGCGCATTGAGTTTATCGCCATACACGTTCGTCATGACCTTGATAAGAAATCCAATGCAGGCATCAAGGAGTTCTTGACCTGATTTTCCGTCCATTTGGTTTGCATCGCCTACGACATCACGGAGATCTACTGGCTCGACAACTCCAACTCCCTTTGCGCGGCTTGCGAAATTGTGTCGCGAGGCCGCTTGCATGGAGTCACCAATTATTAGGATCGTCTCATGAGGGTTGGTTTTGGCTACATCGTATTGCAGAGCTATCTGGGCCGCGGCGTTGGCGTTTTGATCCGCGCCGAGAGGATGCCACGCGACGCGCGAGGGTAGAGTGCGAAGATCAATCGTCTGTCCAGCTTCCAACGCCCCGCGAATGGCAAGAAGCCAAGCTCCAAGATCGTTGGCGCCAGTGTTGTTCCAGCGCCAGGGGATATCCAACCGCCCGATTTTAGGAAAGGTTGGGACCACTTGCGTCGTCCAGTCCGGAAGCGGGTCGTCGCCAAACCCAAAGATTGCTTGCATCGGATCGCCGAACACAACCGTTGGAATTGCGTTCGCGAGGCCAGAAATGATCAGGTGTTGGCTGACTGAACAGTCTTGGTACTCATCGACCAAGACCCGCGAATACGTTGCGGCAATCTCTGAATTGATAGCCCCAGATGCACATAGCCCACCAACCGCGTTTTGCACTGCAGTGTAGTTGGGAGCATTTTGCGGATCATGCAGGTATCCTGCTCGCTCCGGAAACATGGAGATAATTGCCAGTGCCCAGCCCGCAATCGTGTTGAGCCTGTAGTTGGACGCTGGCACGCCATCTCGATGCAACCTCTGCCTTAGCGCGGCAACGCCCGCGGTGGTGTGGGTAAGGACGAGGACCGGCTTACCTTTTGCCTGAACAATGGTCTTTGCGATCAACTCGGTCTTGCCGCATCCTGCGGGAGCAATGACATGCCCGCGTTGCGCCTGAAGTATGTCGTGTACGCCAACCATCTGAGTTTACACGCCGACAGGGGGATTCGCTGGCTGCACTGTCGGCGATGTGCTGATCCAATGCCAAAGCGAATTCAGGGGGGCCGTGAAAATTGTACCTGTACTTTGCCAGGCCGGGGCAATGACTTCCCTCAACGCCCGTTCAGCAGGCTCAATGTCTTTGAACCATTTACCATCGCCAGCGCATTGCCCCAACACAGGTCGCATTGCATCGACAAATTGATCTCGGCATTGCTGTAGATTGTATTGACGGTTGCTCGCGTGACGGATTTTTCCGTCAATGGAGTCTTCTGATCGCCATTCGCAGGCAATTGAAAGAAGTCCGGGTATCTGCGCCGCAGGCACGGATGCGAAGATTGCAGATTCGGTGGAATACCCATCTCGCCAACGGAACACGGAAATGCCGTGAGTTGCCAATTCCGAATAACTCGCAGCATCGTAGGCGACATCGGAGTCCATGAACAAAGCGGTTCGATAACCCATACGCGCAAAGATTTTAGCACGTTCCATCATTGTTGAGCCGCCACCATCGGCCCAGTGGCAACCGTTTGCTAGCAAACTCCTCTGACCAAGGCTTTGCCAGCACAAATCCAACCCTCGGATTACGCCAATCTCGGTCTTCCCCTCACAAACAATGACACTCGGCGCGAGAAAGGCGTCTGCGCACGCCCTCAGCGTCTTCTGAGCGTCTTCAGATTCCCCAAGTGGGAACACAGAATTGGAAGTCGTCTTTGTGGTAGGCTGAATGAGTTCACCGTTGTTAACTAGGGCGGGTGTAGTGGTGCGCGTCGCCCGCACTGCGTGTAACTGAATTGACGACAGTTCGCGCAATACAACTGGCGAGTGTGTCGTCAAAAAGACTTGCTGCGAAGAATCGTTTGATTTTGCACCCAGCGAATCAAGCAAGCGGATAATCCGGTAGGGTTCCAAGCCAAACTCTGCTTCGTCGATGATCGAGATACTTGATTGACCTGCGACCTTTTGAAGTCCTGCGACGAGCAAGCGCATGGAACCGGAACCAAGATTCTTGAGCGGAACCTGATCTTCGTCGTGAAGGGCAATTGCACCCCCTGAAAACGTCACCCCTTTTACGTCCAATAGGGCATTCACCTGCTCAACGGGGATTCCCATGTTGTTGGCGATGGTTCTGGAGGTCGCCAGCACTTCATCGACGCCACCACAGCCCTGCTCTGCAAAAGCCTGCCGGGCTTGTCTGGATGCCGCCGCCAATGCGGCTGACGCCTGTGTCTTGTCGGGAGAGAGCTTCCCGAGCACGGATCGCGGGCCCAGAGCCATATGGTGTGATGCAACGGTGCCGAGCCGTATTGGCGCAACTAGCTGCCGATGCTTCCACTGGAGGTTCCGCTCAAGGCCCTGGGCGGATGGG
Source organism: Cohaesibacter sp. ES.047 (assembly GCF_900215505.1). Classification (NCBI taxonomy): domain Bacteria; kingdom Pseudomonadati; phylum Pseudomonadota; class Alphaproteobacteria; order Hyphomicrobiales; family Cohaesibacteraceae; genus Cohaesibacter; species Cohaesibacter sp. ES.047. The sequence continues at coordinate 683,868 of NZ_LT907844.1, read as the reverse complement.
CCTTCAGAAAACAGCAACCATTGCGGCTCCAAATCGTCCCTTACAATCAGACGAATAGTCAATACCGTTTCCAGCGCTGCAGATGTCTCGTTGTGAATAGCCCCGGTTTGCGGGTCCCAACCTCGCAGAAAGTGGCCGTATGCCTCTAGGTTTCGCAACTCATCGGGAAGAGCTCCCAGCGTCACATCGATTACAATTGGCTCATCAACTAGGCATCTGTGGAAGTCAGCATCAGTAAAGACAATGCTCTGTCTAGTCCCTAAGGTGAGTTCTATTGCATCGAGAATGGTCGATTTTCCGCCGTCTCCTGGCCCAATTAAGCAATTGATGCCTGGGTTCGGCCACCACTTTAGCGCCTTGATGCCTCGAAAATTGGAGATCGAAATTTCTCGGATAACAGTCATAATTCACCTCAAACATACTGGGACAGTAGCATGTTTATCTCTTGACCTAAAGTTGTGTTCGGATGTCCTTTTGCAAGCGATTCAGGCCGTAGGAATGAAGCGGTTGTTGGATGGCCGGGGTCGAAGGGCCACTTCGTACCTCCGAGCAACAGTTTGGCAGTTTCTGGGAATGCAGCCGCAGAGAAAGTCCGGAATGATGAGCCGCAGTGCAGCGGCGAGAGATATCGCCCAAGGTCGGCTTTGGGCCGCGATTACGAATTACCTTCTTGACCAATGCCATTCCGTTTGCCGCGATGCACCAGTCAGGAAGGAGCCCTAAGTTACGGCTCTTCGTGCGCTTTTCGATCAGCATAATCACTGCGGGCCTGTTCAATTCTCTCGAAATTGGCTTCGGCCCAAATCCAGACGCCGCAGAATGCCTTGCTCAGACCGAGACCAAGATCCGTCAAGCGATACTCCACCTTCGGGGGCACAACCGGATAGACAGTTCTAGTCACAAGCCCGTCACGTTCCATCGCACGCAAGGTCTGCGTCAGCATCTTCTGGCTGATCCCTTCGCAAGCTTTGGCGAGTTCACCGAAACGGCAACACGTCCGCTCCGTGAGGATTTCGATCAGAAGCATTGTCCACTTGTCGGCAACCCGGCCAATAATCTGTTCCACAAGGCGATCCACAACCGGATCAGTTTCGGGGAGGTTCAGCAAGTCTTGCCGCAACGTGCCATCTGTCATGCGCTTCATACTCTCTTTTGGGTGGGTATAAATCTTTTTGGTGCCTTCTTTCCAAATGATAGCAGAGGAGACATATTCCATCCAGTCAAGGAAAGGAACACATACGCATGATCTTTACCAATCGCACGATCCTCATCACCGGTGGCAACTCAGGGATTGGACAGGCTATCGCCGAGGCGCTCCAGTCCAAGGGCAATCGCATCATCATCACCGGGCGCAAGAGGCATAGCTTGCAAGCTATGCTGCAGAAAAACCCCGCTATGACCGGCTACAGTCTTGATCTCACGGATGAAAGCGCACTTGCGGCCTTCTCCGAAAAAGTTATTGCCGAACATCCGAAACTTGATGCCGTCATCCTGAACGCGGGCATCATGGAAGCGGAGGACTACACCGCCGACCCCGTGCAGATGGATGTCGCCGAGCGCACTATTGCCACAAACCTAACCGCACCCATTCGCCTAGCGGCGGCATTGCTACCCCATTTGCAAACCCAAAGCGAAGCGGCGCTGGTGACGGTATCCTCGGGACTGGCCTTTGTTCCCAAAGCAGCGAACCCGGTGTACTCCGCGACCAAGGCCGCGATCCACGCATGGACGCAGGCGCTGCGTCACCAGCTGCGCGATACGCCGGTGGATGTCTACGAAGTCGCACCACCGCTCGTCGCAACAGAGTTGACGCCAGGCCAATCGCAAGTCGCCGCCGCGATGCCTCTGCAGGACTTCATAGACGAGGTCGTGGAGATGCTGTCGCGCGATGAGGTTCCTGACGAGGTGATGGTGGTACGCGTCAATTTCCAGCGCAAAGCCGAAGCCGAAGGCCGTTTCAAGGAAACATTCGCTGCTATCAACGGCTGAGATATACTGATGCTAAGGAGCGCTGCCCGACCACGAAACGGTTCGGAAAGGCGCTCCGAAGCGAGCAAAATGGAATTCGTGAGGCTTTTGGCAACGGCCGCTTTGTCCGCCCACCGGTCACATCGCCACTGAAAATGCTGCACTTCGTTCGAATGGCAGCAACGGGGAAATTGCTTTGGAGCATTTGTCGACTGGCGAGTGTCCGGTATGGGCCGCCATTGCAAAACGTGGGCATCACGGCTGTTTTCGCATGATAATGCGCTGCGTCAGGCTGTTTGGAGCCCAAGGTGGACGTTCATATCCGGTTCGTAGTCGATATGAAAACCAGCATGCTTATTTCCGAGAGAGATATATTTTCTGCAATTCGGATAAATAGTTTTCAGCAATATCGAGCCGCATTCCGCATCGAGCTTTTTGAGGAATTTGGGAAATTATATCCGTTTGTCCTGCTGTGTTCAAAATTTGAATAAGATGATGCCCACTCAACGGAACGTAGATCGGGTGCTGGCCTGACATCTTGTTATACCAGCGGCCCCACCAACGGCTTGAGCGGTTGTACGCTTGTCGTGTGGTCGTTGTTCTGAAATGAAGAAATTGAATAAGGCTCGCCGCCGTGTGGTTGGTGATCTCGGTCTGAACCGACATCATTCGGCCAATTGCTGCCACTCCTCCCGTCGCCCCTATTCCAAGCGCTTCACCAAAACTTCCAATCGGCTGAGAGAGAGGTTTTCCCTCTAGGACAAATTCGGGAAAACGACTGAGATCATACACTGAAAAAGCTCCAAGAACGACAGCATTTAAAACACGCTATGACTACAGAATGTACAGAGAACTCTTGGAAGCGCACAGCAGTATATAAGGTGCAGTTGACGAAACTCATGCAAAAAAATGATAGTCACTGCTGAAGAGCTGATCACGCAAACAGGCTAATTGTTGAAAGCCCGCTTCGTCCGCCCATCCGTCATCTGTTTGCTGAAAATGCTGCACCTCATTCGAATGACAGCAATGGGGAAGAGGACTTGCCCCAGATGATGGCTGTCGAATGCCCGCATTGGGCCGTTCCTTCCATTCGAAACAATGTTGCGTTTGCGAAAGCTGTCGCGTTGGGAATGACCATAGAGGGCTCCAAGCGGAAATTTGCTCACCCTCCATTTCTATATCAAAGTAATCAGGCTCAATGTCTGAGCGTTGGGATGGAGGGATTGGCTAGGAGAAAATGCAGATGTCTGCTTCCACATTGCCAATGATTGTCCCTCAAAAACGTGCTTGGAACAGAGGCCGGATTATCGGCCAGAAACGCCCGCTTCAACCAAAACATGTTTGGGCCATCCGTGTCAGGCTAGAGCTTGCAGGTGCCATTCGAGATCTTGCATTGTTCAATTTGGCCGTTGATAGCAAACTTCGCGGATGTGATCTGGTGACGCTTCGCGTTTCAGATGTCTTTGCGAGTGGCGCAATCAAGGAACGGGTTTCAATCTTGCAGAGTAAAACCAAGACACCTGTTCGATTTGAAGTCACAGAAGGGACCCGCAAGTCTCTCTTCGAATGGATCATGCACCCATCAATGATTGGCCATGAATATCTGTGGCCCGGTAGGTTTCATGATCGCCAACATATATCGACACGCCAATATGCCCGGTTGCTTAAAGAATGGGTCAAGTCGATCGGGCTGGAACCGAGCGCTTATGGAACACATTCTATGAGAAGAACCAAAGTTGCGCAGATTTATAAGAAGACTGGGAACCTGAGGGCTGTCCAGCTCTTGTTGGGCCACACCAAAATGGACAGCACGGTCCGTTATCTTGGTGTCGATCTAGAAGACGCATTGTCCATTTCCGAAAGCGTCGAAATCTGAATATGACGGGCCGGAGGAAACTCCGGCCCTATGCGGACATTCGCCGGCAATCATATGTTGCAAGGCAGCTTCCGCATTCCTGCCGTTCGAACAAGCTGCAGCATCTTAGTGCACGATGAAGTGCAAATGGAAGATGGAGATGATCTTCCACAAATCTTACGAAGCAAGTGGTGAACCGGTTGATCCTCATATCCTGTTCAAAGATCTTTACGAGAGTTGCGACGAGATCCATCCAACGTCAAAATGAATGATTAGTTTTGGGGAGAAGTCTTTTCCTGAAACAGAGTGTGACATTCATGTTGCTGCCTGCACCACGACAAAACTGATAGGTACGAGCTATGGCGCGCAAAGCTGCAATATCAATCGAAAAGCTGATCGGGCTTGGCGCAGAACAACTGGCGCAACTGATCTTGGATGAAACCGAACAAAATCCTGCTTTTCGCAAGCTGGTGAGTGCCGCTCTTGCCGCGTGTGAAGGGCCGGGGGCCGTCGCAAAACTCATTGATCGCCGACTTGGTGCACTTGAGCGGGCGCGGAGCTTCATTGAATGGAACAAGGCTCCCGCTTTTCGCGACGACTTGGACGCCACGGTATCAAGCATTGCGAGCCAACTGGGCAAGCTTTCTGCCACAATGGCAATTGATCGCCTTCTGCGCTTTATCGCAAGCCATGAAAAGGTGTTCGAGCGAGTGGATGATTCTTCTGGCGCCATTCAAGATGTCTATTATCGGGCGATCACAGCATTGGGTGAGCTGGTTCCAAGTTTGAGAGAAGAAGAATTAGCGCTACTACCCGACAGGATCATGGCCGGTCTAGGGCAAAGCAGCCATGGTTATTTGGTAGATGTGGCTGAAGAGGTGATGGAGCCTTTGCCCGATGATGTGTTGCGCATCTGGGACGCAGAATTGAAGGCCTTGGTAACAGCTCAAGAGGTGGAGGATGCCAAATCGAAAGATCGTTTTGTTTTCTCGAACATTCACCAATATCGTTCCCTCCGGCAATTGATCGCCGACAGGCTTGGCGATCTTGATGGCCTAATCGCTCTTGAAGAATTGAAGCATCCAAACAGTCAGGACATAATGGCAATCGCGGAGCGTCTTCTGGAAGCGGGCCGGTTGCCTGAAGCTCTTGATTGGGTTCGGCAAAAAAAGACCGGCGGTTTGAAAGTTATGGGCTATACCGATCTGGCCGATGGCTTGATGCCGCGCGATGCAGACAATCCGCGCCGCATCAGTCTTGAGGCTAGAATCCTCGAAGCGCTCGATGATAAAAAGGATGCACAAAAACTGCGATGGTCGGTCTTTGAAACGTCACTTGATAGCGCAATATTGCGCGAATATCTTGCGGCGCTGCCGGATTTTGAGGAATTTGACGCATTGGACCGGGCTTTTGACCATGGCCTCATGTCCAAGCAGATCTACACAGCTTTGGTATTCTTCATGGAATGGCCGGAACTTAGCTTTGCAGCCAAATTGGTAATAGCTCACAGAGGTGAGTGGGATGGAGGTCAATATTATTTGCTTCCAACTGCAGCCGATGCCCTGCAACATGAATATGCCTTGGCCTCAACCATCCTCTATCGCGCCCTCCTTGACGATATCCTTTCCCGGGCCCGTTCAAAAGCCTACAAACATGGTGCCCACTATCTTGATCGTCTCGACAGCCTTGCTGACCAGGCGGATAGAGAAGCCAAAGATCTGGAAGGATTCCAGACCCATGCTAACTATCGTGCAAATCTGCAAACGAAACATGCCCGCAAATCAAGCTTCTGGGCGCAGGTCAAATGAAACTTGCGAAATAGTTGGGAGGTGACGGCCCAAACTGAGCCTTCATGCACGGATCGATTTCGCCGGGCAGTATCCGCATTGCCGACATTGATTCTCATAAAAGAAGTATGCGCTAACCACCCAGTGTATTTTAAGTAAACCGTCAGAGACGCCCCCAAGCGCTAGATGCGATCCTTAAAATTGATATTTGAATCCTGCGTGCAAGCCCTGTTCGTTGGCATTTTCTGAGAAGTTGCCCCGATAGGAAACATTTAAAGAAAAATCTTCGTCCTGCTGAAAGGAAACGCCAGCCTCCAGAAACGCGGCGTCGCGATCAAGAGGCGTGCCATAAATCGAGAAACTGTCATTCCCAGAGGCAAACCGCATTGTGGTGGTGCTGTTAACATCGCCTAAAACGTGTTGCCAGGCGGCCGATCCGGTTAAAGAGGCAGAGATACCACCAAACTGGCCTAGCTGCACATCACCTCTCGCACCGAGGGTGGTCATGCCCAGAACCGTTGTAGCGGATGCAGCGCTGAGCGCGGCAGCACCTCCCTGTTCGGTGAAATCATCAGACCACTGGCTGATGATGGCAGCGCCCAGGAAAGGCTGTAATCGGGCTTCGTAAAGCTCATAAGTATAACCAATCTCGGCAAATGCCTGGGTGGTTGCTGCGTTATAGTCAGCGGTCAGATGATCGGAAAAACCGGTAAAGGCAACATCGCGCTCACTGTCAATGTGATGCCAGACGCCACTGACGCCAAGATTGAGATCAACCATCCTGTCGAACGCGTCCCATTGCGTGCCCGCATAAAAGCCTGCGTGAATATGATCGATATCGGCAGCGGAATTGATGCTATCGGCCTTGCTTGATGTCTGGGAATAGCCCGCAAAGGCCCCAGTGCGCCAGTCGCTCCACATCTCGGCATCCATGCCAACAAGAAGTCCCTTGCTCTGGCTCGTGACACTGGCTGTGTTCACCGTAGAACCGATTTTGCTCCAGTTGCCAAAGGCCTGCGCCCATATCTGCGGTGTTGGGTAGAGCGAGGACGGCAGCTCCTCTTCATTGTGAAACCCAACAGACACCTGATCGCCAGACCCGCCGATGCCACCCATGGAAGAACGCAGGCGCTGGTTGGCTGCATTGCGGTCAATGGCACTGTTCAGGGTCATGATTGTCTGCAAGGTCGCATATTGCTCGCCGGTCAACTGATTAAACGCATCAACCGGTTCCCCGTCCGGCAGCACGACGATTGCGTCATAAAGACTGTCTGAAGCGCCGAATCCTTCAATGACATTGGCGACATTTTTCTGGTTGGTTGTGTCTGCGAAATCGGCGAAAGATGAACCAAGGGCTCGCGTCAGGGTCAGGACCGCCTCATCCGAGTTGTAGGACACGGTGGCATCAAGATAGGCGAAATCTTCCTCGATTGTGCTGAATGCTCCGCTCAGGCTGGAGGCTGAAAGGATCGAATAGTCGGTATTGACGGCATAGGTTGAGCCGTCATCGGTGCCATTCTCGGCAATAATGCTAAGCGTCGTACCCTCCTCGATGGACACAGTTCCGGTGGAAACCAGCTTGTCTGAATTGCCTTCATCATCGACCTCAACTTCATAGGTGGAACCAGAGACAAATGCCAGATCGCTATCCACCGTCAGCGTGTCAATGGAATTGCCCGGTGCGATGGTCGAGCCTGAATATAAAGTCACATTGGAAACTGTGCCCGACCCGCCGAGCGTGCCACCGTCCAGAACGGAAATGGCACTGTCAAAGACCGTATTGACCGCCAGGGCACCGCCTGAAATGGAGAAGATTCCCATGGCTTCTCCTGCCGTTCCTGTCAGAGTCCAGGTCGAACTGCCTGTTTTGGAATAGGCTTCAAAGCCGGCATATTGCGAGCCAATGTCATCTAGATCGAAGCTTGCGTCATCGCTCCCCCCAAGGATCAGCGTATCCGAGCTTCCGTTCGCGACCACATTGCCATTGATCACATACCCGGACTGAAGCTTCAGAGAGTTGGTGCCAGAAGTGAATTCAATGGCGTTGGCCCGCGTCAAACCATATGCGGACAAGCCGCCAGAAATCGTGCCGCTGTTGACAAGGGAGATATCGTATCCTGTTACACCAACGCCTCCGGCCCCATCTGTGCCATCGCTTGCAGCATTGCCAGACCCACTTCCGCCAGCGTTGCCACCAGCCCCACCGTTGCCGCCGGTGATGGTGCCACTGTTGGTAAGAGTGATGGCATCTCCGCTGACCCCAGCACCGCCGGAGCCACCATTTGCACCATTCCCACCAATTTGATAGGTAGTATTAAGGGTTGCATGACCGCCATCCCCTCCGGCTCCGCCGTTGCCTCCGGTGATACTGCCACTATTGACCAGAGAAAAGGCAGAGCCACTGACACCGGCCCCTCCGGTTCCACCAACGCTCCCATCGCCCCCATCAAGGCCACTCGAATAAGAACCGGAGGTCCCACCGTTTCCGCCATCACCAGCATCGCCACCAGTAAGCGTCCCGCTGTTGGTTAAAGAGAAGGACGTGCCAGAGATAGCTGTTCCTCCAGCGCCACCTATCCCACCAGTTCCGCCATTACGACCACCCCCACGTCCGCCGGCGCCACCATTGCCGCCACTGCCTCCGGTGACGGACCCACTTGTCACCAGGGAGAAGGAAGTGCCAGAGACACTGGCGCCCCCGACAGCACCTTTGCCACCATGACCGCCACTAGAATCAAGTGAATACCCACCGTTGCCACCATTGCCGCCACTGCCTCCAGTGACGGACCCACTTGTTTCCAAAGAGAAGGAATAGCCAGAGACTGCGGATCCCCCGGCGCCACCAGCCCCACCAGCTCTGCCACTATAAGAAGCGCTCGCACCTTTGCCACCATTTCCGCCATTTCCCCCAGAGATGTATCCTGAACTCTCCAAAGAGAACGCTTGTGCATTGATGCCATTGCCACCGGCCCCACCATTCTGGCCATTGCTTCCTGAATAATAGGAGTAACTGCGAGAAGCGCCATCTCTCGCTTTGCCACCGGTGATATTGGAACTGCTGTCCAGAATGAACCCCGCCCCGGAAAGAGCTGTGGATCCACTTCCCCCAGAGCTTGTCGCATTATGTCCTTGTATGGTGCCAGACAGGGTTGCTTCCAGGGCGGCCGCAGACGACACCCCATTGAGGGTCAGGGATGTCGAGCCGGACCCGCTGAGAGCGGACCCTATGACTTCTACCGCATGGTTTGTCGTAATCGAAATATTCGCCGATGCACTTGGCAGGGAACCCGTTATCGTGATGGAGCTGACACTGGCGTCGATATCGATGACATCGCCATTGCTTGTGGCTTGCAAGATGGCCCAGCTTAATGTTCCGCTTGTGTTGCCCGTTCCATCATCCGCACTTTCTGTCACCGCGTAAGTTGTAGCCATCGCGACATCGCTTCCTGCCACAACGAAAAGAACAGAGGCACAAATGGCGGTAGATGCAAGCAATCGAGATGTCACTCGGCGTCGACATTTAGCGTTTTGAAGTGAGCATCGAAAAAAACGGGAAAGCATGACAATTCTTTAAATAAGTGAAGTGAGATAGAAGGCTGGATGTATAGCTTGATGAAAAACTATATGATCGGCACATTATTGGGATTGAATGTTGGATCGTTCCAAAAGGCATCATTGTCAAAACGATGAAACGCGTCCGGTGGCAGGACCGTCGGGTGTGATATGGCTTCAATCTTTTTACGCACGTGATGGAGCCCCGGCGTACCAAGCGCCTGATCGAAGGCGTCCGCATCAAAGGAGACATTTTCATAGTCGTGCTCGAAAAAGGGCTCGCCGATGAAATCATAAACGGCGCGCATCGCCTGTTGCGGATCGCTTGTCAGCGTTTCATAGCGCAGTAGCATGAGCTGCCCCGGCTCGGAGCCAAAAAAGGCTTCCTTGACGGCATTATAGGCATAGCCGACCATGCCGGATCCCTTAGCCAACATTTCCACCCGATCATAAACCGTGCCCTCGGCCTTGAACCCGAAGATTCCCGAAGTGGTTAGAGTGGACCGCCCTGCGATCCGTTCAATGCTATCGACAATCCAACCTAGATCCCGAACACAGGCGACAATCTTCGACTGCGGATAAAACTCGCTTAGCAGAGGCATCATGGCGCACCACTGGCGACTGGTGTCGAAGATGATTTCTTGCAGATAGTCATCAGAGGAATAGAAATTATCCATAACACCGAGGAGCAAGCGACGGCGTTGTGCGTCAGAAATCAGTCTGGTATTCTCGCGTGGCTCACACATCTGGTCGCGCATACTGCCCATCAGCCGGGAGACCGGCGAGGATATGTCTGCATGAAAACGAGGATTTTGTTGCAAAAGCGCCGATAAAAGCGTGGAGCCAGAGCGTGGCAACCCGGAAATAAAATGATATTGCTTGGGCATTGCTACTAAAGGAGCCTTCCATATTGTTAGTGCGGAACTGAAAGCGCATTCCTAGTTTATTTAAACGGCCTGACTCTGGTTTTATTTGTAGGCGATTGTTAAAAGTCACACCAGTTGCAGTCTGTCTCAATATCTTCCTAAATTCGGAGAATCTTAAGAGCACAAAATGTCACATGTGCAATTGTTTATAGTATTTTTTACGATAGGTGCACATTGAGCTGGAGAGAGGGGTTTCCGTTGCATTTGAAGGCATTATTGCGCATTAAAATTGCTTCACGTGCCGTCAATACGGAGTAACTAAGAATACAACCGCAGCACTATTCGAAAGCCCCTTAGTCGCCATAAAAATATGACATTTAATGAAACATCTCGGCCCTTTGCTGCCGTTCGCCAGTGGCTACATCCCAAAAGCCAGATTCCCTATTCCTGCCGTTCGAACGAAGCGCAGCATTTTGAGCGTGCCATTGCCGGGGTTTGCGGACAAAACAGACCCTCTATATTCAAGGAGGCACCTAGAAACGGTGAGATTTAAGTGATGTTATTCTTTTTAAAATACAGATCATAATAGTCAAGTACGCTCTGCAGCGTGGTCCAGAAGCTGATCTCGCCAGCGTCGGTTTGTAAGACCAAACGTGTTATATCGAAACCTCGACTAAACCCACTTGAAAAAGCCCCTTCGCGCTTTCCAGATGACTTCACCAAGGGGGTATAACGAGTGACTTCTTTGTGCTTTCGTGCATTTGCTATATCTTGAAGATGCTCAAGTTCTTGGCATTCCTTTTTAATTTCATCTTGCAAGTCCCTTAAACTCTCGTAGCCGAGACGTTGGCCGTCACATTTAAATATCCAGTCCGGCACGGTCCAACCGGCGATTGCGCATTCCATAGCCAGAGACGTATTAAGATTGTCTTTGTCAAACTGATAGATCTTGTTTTTAAAGTCTTGCTGGCAATCTCCTGCTGAATTCATTCCAAAAGTTAATGACAAAGCTTTTCCAATTCAGTTGCTATGTTAAAGCATACAATATGCTCGCTACAGCTCCAAGTAATGCCAAAGTGGGCTCGGAGCAGCCTGACGCAGTGCATCATCATGTGAAAACGCTCATCCTGAGCATGATTTGCAGTCGCGGCCCTTTGCTGACATTCGCGGGCGATCATATCCCACAAGCTCGCTTCCCCATTGCAGCCGTTCGAGCACAGCGCAATATTTTCAGCGCTCAGGTGACAGATGAGCGGACAGAGTGAGCTTTCGCAACGGCTGCGCCAGCGACAGCTTTCCGCAGCCTCCCAAGACTCTCTTGTTTAGTCGCCTGATCGTCAAGGGAGGTTCGGCGGCGCCATTTGGTGGGTTGACAGCTAAGATCCACCTGTTTATTTCCGAATGGTCGGAAATAAACAGGTGGTACATGGCACGTCCCAGAAAACATGATCAAGATCAGATCCTCGATGCGGTAGAGCACGTGATTGCCCGCGATGGCGTGCTGACCATCGACGCAGTGGCGAAAGTAGCCGGCGTATCGAAAGCTACGGTGCTTTATGAGCATACAAGCAAACCTGATCTCGTTGCAGCGCTCGTGGATCGCACAATAAAGGCCGACAACGCTTATAATGCGTCGTGCCAAGCCGAGTTCGCCAGTGAGCCTGATGCACCGCTTCGGGGTCGCGTCGAGGCCGCCCGGCGCAATCCCCCAATGCCGGGCGAGAACGGTGCTGTGCTAAGCCTTGTTTCAGCGTTGATGCAAGACACAATGCTGCGCGCCAGATTTCGCGAAAATCAAAGCACCCTCCGCCAGGAACTGTTGGAACAAGCGAGCCACCCCCGTGCCGCCCGGCTGGCTTGGCTGGCGCTGGAAGGTCTGAAGTTCCAGCAGCACCTCGAGTTGCACGACTGGACAGAGGCCGAGCGTGCCGAGGTTCTCCAGGACATTGAAACACTTGCCCGGCAGGGTATGGACACTTGTGAGGATCGTGATGCCTGAGTGCGACATCGTTATCACTGGCGCGGCGGGCTATGTCGGCCGCAATTTGCTGCGCCACTTCATCGCGCAGGGCCATCGGGTCACCGGGCTGGTCCGCAGCGCAGAGGCGGCAGACCGCGTGAGATCTTGGGGCGGGGAACCGGTCCTTGGCGACATGCTGAACGCCGACCTTGTGCCACTTATGGCAAGGGCGGATATGTTGATTCACACGGCCGCGAGCGTTGATCATGGTTCCGGCTCGGCCGCTGCATTCGTCAATCCCGAGGGCACCCGGCGCGTTCTGGACGCCGCCAGACAGGCGAACGTCATCAAGGCAATTCACATCAGCACAGACTCCGTGCTTCAGGATGGCCGCCCCCTGCGCAACGTCGACGAGACAACGCCGTATCCGTCCCGACCAGCCGGAGCCTATTCGGTTGGCAAGGCAGAAGCGGAAAAGGTCGCCCGACGCGCTGCTGCTTCAGGCCAGCACGTAGTCATACTGCGTCCCCGCATGGTCTGGGGCCGCGATGATACCACAGCCCTTCCGACACTGGTCGAAGCTGTCGAAAGTGGAAAGTTCGCTTGGATCTCTGGCGGAGGGTATCGCTCATCCACCATGCACATAGCTAACTTGTGTCACGTCGTCGGCCTGGCTCTGGATCGCGGACGATCTGGCGAGATCTACCATGTCTCGGATGGCCCAGCACGCACCTTCCGAGAAACTGTCACCGGCCTTTTGGCAAGCCAGGGGCTTCCGGCCCCCACGAATGTGGTGCCACGCGGAGTGGTTCGCACGATCGCCCGGATTGGAGACGGGCTCCATCGCGCAAGCGCTGGCCGATACCGTGGACCAATTAGCTATCAAGACTATGCGACCAGTGCGGTCGAGATCACGCTCGACACCCGGAAGGCGGAACGCGAACTCAATTATGAACCGGTCATGGCTTGGGAGGATGGGCTGGCTGAATTGCAGGCATATCAGGCGTAGCGGTGTGCGGGTTGAATTGACCGAAACATTCGTCGGTAGCGCGGACCTTGATCAACTTTCAAGAACACTTTCTCTTGGAGGATGCAATCCGGCCCACTCTGCCATTTGCCGCCTCCAAAACATGAGTAGCGATTGAAGGTAATTGGCTATTTAGCGACAGCTGCCATTCGCTGCGTTGCAATATGGGATCGAACCAGGCTGACGCAGTGCATCAGGAGCCGACAACGCGAATCCAGAGCCGTGATATGCAATGACGGCCCAAAGGTGACATTCGCCCAATCTAGAAATGCAACATTACCGTTTCTTTGAAGCGGACATTCGCCACGCTCCTAATCGTATTGTCAGGTTTCAACATCTGAAACGGACCTAGAGCAACACATCTAAACGGCGGACCGGCAAATTTCGATAAAGCTGCGCAGTGGCTGCGGCGCGGACCGATTGGGATAGTAAAGACGTGGTCCATCCATCTCGGGCCACCAATCTGGAAGAACCGGTACCAGCCTGCCGTTGGCAAAATCCTCGTCCAGCCAGTTACGGAATGTTTGAATGATACCCATACCCGCTCTCGTGTAACGCAGCCCCGTGTCAATTGCATTCACACTCAAGATGAGGGCATTGTTTGGCTTTACCTCCATGAACTGCCCCTCTCTGCACAGCGTCCACGGCAACAGCGGGCCGTCCTTCAGGCGGTACCGGATCGCGCTGTGTGCCGTTAGATCCTCCGGTTTAAGAGGCATACCATGTTCCTGCAAATATGCGGGGGCTGCAGCCAATGCCATCTGCTGTGTGCGAGGGCCGATCGGGATAGAGATCATGTCTTGCTCCAGAACGCTGCCATAGCGGATACCCGCATCACAACCAGCGGCTACGACATCCACCAGATCGTTTTCGACCATGATCTCCACCTCCACCCCTGGATGTTGGAGGCGGTACTCGGCAAGAAGTGGTGGCAGGATATCTGGCATAACCGCACCGGGTACGTTCAGTGTCAGACGCCCTTGCACCTGCCCGCCAAGATTGGCCACCTCAAGACAAGCGGCATCCACGGCGGACAAGAGCGGTGTAACCCGGTCCACGAGCAGTTTGCCTGCATCGGTGAGATGCAGGCTTCTGGTAGTGCGACGCAAAACCGGCACACCAAGCTGTGCCTCGATTCTCGAGATTGTCGTACTGACCTTTGAAGGTGCAACACCAAGTCGGCGCGCGGCCGCGCGAAAGCCCCCGTCACGAAGCACTGCGAGCAGGACGGTTAGATCATCAAAGGAAACTTTGTTCTCCATACAGAGCAACCCGTTCGAATTTGGCTCTCTTATCTTACTATTTGAAAACAGTCATTGTGTCGAACAATTAAAATGAACTGGGCGTCAGTGCCACCAAACTTACGATTGGAGATTGAACAATGCTTGTTGTTACCGGGGGCTCGGGAAAACTTGGCGGATTTGTCTTGGAGGCGCTGTTGCGCCTCGTGCCCGCAGAGCAGATTGGTGTAAGTGTTCGAGAACCAGAAAAGCTCTCTCACCTTGCCGCTCGCGGTGTCCGTGTCAGAAAGGGCGATTACAATGATGCTGACAGTTTGCGCTCTGCTTGGGACGGTGCAGCGCGACTGCTGCTTGTGTCTTCAAATGCAGCTGCATCCGGAGGCAATGCACTGGCCCAACATGAAACAGCCATAGCTGTGGCAAAGGAGTTGGGCGTGAAACGGTTGCTCTATACCAGTCAGGTCTCAAGCAACTCACAATCACACTTCCCTCCGGGCAGAGATCACGCAGCGACCGAGGCGATGCTGGCACATTCCGGCCTCGCATGGACGGCGTTACGTCACGGGTTTTATGCTGATAGCGCCATCAGTATGCATGCAAGAGGGATTGAGAGCCGCTGTCTGACCGGCCCCGAGGACGGCAAGGTTACCTGGACGACCCACCAAGACCTGGCCGAGGTGGACGCCCTGTTCCTGAGCGGTCACGAAACGCACGAAGGCCCAACACCTCCTTTGGTCGGCGGTGAAGCACTCGATATGGGGGATCTTGCACGGCTGGCAGGAGAAATCGTCGGCAAAACCATCGAGCGGAGTCTCATTAGCGAAAGCACCATGGTTGAGAATGCTCGGCGTCATGGGCTTCCGGAAAGCGTCATTAGAGTTATGACGGGCTATTATCGCGCTGCCCGGGAGGGAGAATTCGCGATGATAGATCCAACCTTGAAAAGACTATTGGGGCGAGAGCCCCAGCGCATCAAAGATCTTCTTGCCCGAAAGTTCGGATAGCGATCGGTTTGGCCGGTTCGTATCAAGCTCGAACTTGCAGAGGCAGTTCGCGAGTTGGCCCTCATAAATCGGGCCGCCTATCGCAACTCGAAAAGGCGGCCCGAACCGGACATTGACCAGCGGTCTCGCCCGCTGCGTTGCGGTCCGTGAGACCGGACTTTCGCCGAGGGTGCGAAATCAAACGACGGGTGAATTCACACAACGCGGATGGAGCGCCAATTCGCTGCGGCTGCGCCAAGGTCCGCTTCTACCCAACTGTGGGCGGCAAAAACCGATACGATGGGCCGTCATATCTACAAGGTTGCTGATCCGGGAGACCAGACGCTCTGGCTCATATAGCCAGGAGAAGCGCATTGAATTTACTGGATCGCGCGCCTCTATATGAGGTATTATAAGTTTTAAGAAGCACGATATAAAGCGCGTCAAATGTTCAAAAACCTACAGCGTGAACTCGAAAGGCTTGGACGGATGAAGGAGCTATCCGTCCCCATCGAGCCTGACTCCGAAGGGTATCTCGACAAGGAATGCCCTTCCGAGCCATGCCTTTTCCTCTTCAAGATTTATGGTGATGACTGGTCGAATATCGTTCGAGACGAGGAGGTGTTTTGTCCATCCTGCAGGCATGTGGCTCCTGCCGCGTCTTGGTATCCGAGGGCGCAGGTTGAGGCCGCCCGAGAGTACGCGCTCGGCAAAATCACCAACTCTATGAACAAGGCGATGAGAGCGGACACGGCGGCGTCGAAGCGTCGCCAGAACCGCCATTCCTTCCTGAGTATCACCTTGGACGTGAAAGGAGGACGGGACGCCGTGCTTGTGCCAGTAGCAGCAGCGGAGCCGATGCGGCTTCGTACCGCCTGTGAGAGCTGCGGTTGCCGCTATTCCTACGTTGGAGCTGCATACTTTTGTCCAAGCTGTGGGGCAAACTCTGCAAGCCATACCTTCACGCAAACCTTGAATACCATCCGCACCGCCGCAGGACTTGGGGAAACCTTGCGGAACACGCTCGGTCGTGATGAGGCCGAGGTTATGATCAGAACGCTCTTGGAGAAGGCCGTTCAAGATACTGTAATGTCGTTCCAGAGGCTGAACGAGCAGCTATACGAACGTCAGAGCGGAAAGACGGCTCGCCGCAATGCCTTCCAGAATCTTGATGTCGGGTCGGACCTGTGGAGCGCGGAGATCGGGCTTGACTACGTCGATCTGATCGGACAAGACAAACTTGACCAGCTCAGGGTTTACTTCCAACAGCGCCATCTTCTCGCTCATCAGCAGGGAATCGTAGATCAGGGCTACATTGATCGAAGCGGCGACCAAACCTATGCTGCAGGACAACGAATTCTGATCCGAGACTCCGCAGTGCGAGAATTCGCTGACCTGATTGAAGAACTCAGCTACGAGCTATCGAAGAAAGTCGGGCCATAAACACCGAGGTTTTATTGCTGACCATATAGCTCCCCAAGAGGCGCTATCTGATATAACCCCAACTCCTATGGGTCGCTTCATCGTAGTACACAAAGGACCCATTCAATTTCTCTCCATTTACTGTGAAGCGTTGAATGGCGTCAAAAATGGCATCCTGTTTGAAAGGTATGTGGATTGCTTTCGCTGATCCATCATTTAACCTAGTGGCCAAAGTTTTAGGCCAGCGATCCGATAAACCTTTCGGGTTCATCACGGAATCATAACCCGCATGCGCTATGATTAAAGGAAGATCGTAGTCATCCACGGCCTTCTTTATTTCCCAAGATAGCACACTGCCGCTCTTTCGCGTATCATTCGACAGCACAATTAACGTGTTCTTGGAAGCCTGAAGCCTCTGCCGGATGCTGGCTTGCAAGGTGGCGAGCTTACTTGTGTCTCGGACAGCACTTGCTTTCTCATGGCTATTGGTGAGGCGAAAATCTGAACTCTTCGAGGCGCTCCACCCCTGGATCGTGGCGTAATATCGGAAATCTGATTTTGTCGGGTCTTGCTGCCCGAGCCCGTCAAAGGCGATGTAAGTTCCAGTTCGATTTACCATATCGGCCTCAATCTACGTAGAGCGCGTTCGAAGTTCGAATTTGACTTGGAGGTGAGAGGAAGGCATTACACGCCATTCCGCAAGGACTTCAGGTCGAGAAAATTTATTTGATCAATCTTGCCAGTGTGAACGACTATCGTAAGCTTGGCAGGGTATTTAAAGCGCATTTCACTAATGCGGAAAGTCCACAGCATTATTTTTAGCAGATCTTCATCACTAATATCCCTATGTCCGCGGATGCGTGTAATTCCCGACCCAAATATGGGCGTCACCACAGAGCGTTGCGCATAAACTTTGTTCACCCTGTCCCAGAAATTTATTAGAAACTCCAAGTATTCCGGCATGGTGAGATTGGCTCGATTGCTGGAGTCGAACTTAGACATTGCGGTTAAGAGAAAGTCGTCTTTAACAAAGATCGTACCCAACCTGAATTTTACCGTCTTTCCGGTGGTTCGAGGCACCTCTTGCTGTAAGATTTCCCCTTCCTCAAACGGGTGAGACTCAATTTCCGCATCTAATTCTGAAATGGTTCCATTGAGCTTCGAACATAGGAATATGCCATTTAGAGAGCGATCACTAATCAAAACATTATCTACAACCGTATCGAAATATTCGTTGAATGCGATAGCCTTCAACCCTTCCTCATTGAAGATATCCCCAGACTTAACCGTCACTGTTGTACCATCTATTTTGATAGCGACCTCTTTTAGATTATTGGCGCGCCACCATATCACAAGGTAAAAGATGAACAGGATTGTTGCGAGACCGATAAGTGAGTAGAGCTTACGGTCGTCTGGAATATTTACAAAAAGTAGCAATGTGGAGAGCGCGGTTCCTATGCCCGCAGCGACTCTAAAGAATGAATCGCGAACCTGCCTATCGAATATCGTTACTTTCAAACTTGTTCCTCCTAGCTACCCACTGTGTGTGAGAGTATAGCGATGAGATGATGATGTGCAATGATAACGTGCATTGTCGGTTGGGCTTCGCCTCGCGGCGCCTATCGTCCCTTGGTAGAGCACGAAGGCCCAGTGGAATGACCTAAACAATCCAGAACACCAAGGCTTGCTTGCCCAGTATACCGTTTTCGCCGCATAGCTGACGTTGCTCCTCGTTGCAGCATAGGGACTGTTGAATCTGAAGCGCGAATGGCCGCTTTCACGTCTTGACCGGATGCTTTCGTAAGAGCAACGAATGGCCGCTTTCCGCCCTCTATGACAGTTGACGTCAGATCGACCTGAGCCGCACGAGAGTGTCCGCTGTGCCGAATATATGCAACAGCGTTATTGCACCGCCGCAAGTCCGCAATCCGCCCGGTTTGCCAAAAGGCTGTTCCGATGGGAATGGAAACACTGCGCTGCAGCAAATTGGTGCTTTGTCCGCCAACCTACCATTTGACCGCACCAAATGCTGCGCTTCATTCAAACGGCTGAAAAGAGGAAAAGATTTTACCGTCAATACCGGAAGGCGAGCAGCTGCTCTGGGCCGATTCCGTTGAAGACAGAGAATCTTGATCTGAAAAGGAAACTGAAACAGTCTGGCGTCGTATTGAATGAGCAAGTGCAGACGGGTCGCCGCGTGCCGCCGAACAGGTGGTTTTGATTGGCAAAATGGAGTGCATCAAGGCAGGGATTGACCATGTTGCAAGTCAGATTAGGAAGACCACTCTTGGCCAACGGCTGGATAGCAAACAATGGTAAAACCGTTACACAATGGGGCCATTTTGCAAAATTTTGGGAGCTATGAAACTAACCAAAATAGATTCTTTGCAAAAAATGAAGGAATCCTCCCTACATAACTGTTTTACCACACTTGTAAGTAGAGCGAAGTGAAGATCATCATGATCAACCACGGCGAGGAGGATTTCGTCGTCGAGCGCGGCATGCGCATCGCCCAGATGGTCGTCGCGCCGGTGCTGCACATGAAGGTCAAGAAGGTCTCCGAACTGCCCAAGACCGAGCGCGGAGAGGGCGGTTTCGGCTCGACGGGAAAAAAAGACTGACACTCCGCCATTACTGATTGGATGGAAAATTATTCTCCATTTCGCGCTGCATCTTTGCAAAGGAAGGAGTGGCACGCACTCCCTGATCCGGTCTTCTTGATGTGTCTGAATAGCGTGTAGGCATCCGATAAGCACATGGACCACACAAAAAAGCCGCCACGATCTTTCAATCGTGACGGCTTGTTATTTGAGACTGCCAAGGTCAGGCAAGAGGAGCCTGATCTTTCAGGTCCCTTATTTCGCAGCTGCGCGTGCGTCATCGAGCCATTTGTTGACTTCGTCCTGATTCTTTTCGATCCATGCAGAAGCCTGTGCTTTCACATCATCATCGCCTTCGTTCATGGCTGCATTCTGTGCATAGATGTCTTGAACCGGAATACGGACTTCCTCAAGAAGTGTCTTGACCGCAGGGTTCTTCTCGATGAAGGCATCGTTGGCAACCGGCAGGATATCGGTTGCAGCAAAGCCCATGGAGCAAGGATCGGATACACAGGTATCAAGACCTTTCACGGCTGGAGCTGTTTCAACACCATCACGTTCCGGCACGGTGATCCACATGACATCTTTACCCGGCTTCAGCTGGTTCACGGTCCAGTTCGGGGTCCATGTGTAGAACAGGATGTGTTCGCCAGCTTCATAGGAAGCAACGGCATCGGCCATGGAGGCCGAATAGCCTGCCTTGATCAGGTTGACATCATCGCCCAGATCATAGTCTTCCATATGCTTGGCAATGGCCATTTCACAACCCCAGCCCGGAGGGCAGGCAACCATGTCTGCTTTGCCGTCACCATTGCGGTCAAAGGCCTCTTTGACTTCAGGGCGTTTGAAATCTTCCAGAGACTTGATGTCGAATTTATCAACGGCAGCTTTGTCGACGAGATAACCCTGCAGAGCACCTTTTGGCGCAACTGCGCCAACGATGGACGCGGTATCTTCAAAAGCAGGCTTATAGGTATCATGCAGCGGGAACCAGCCGTTGACCCACAAATCCAGATCGCCAAATGCGACGGACTGATAGAAAACCGGCACGTCAAGCGTGGTCGGGCCATCAACAGCGTAGCCGAGCTTCTGGAACAGCTGGCTGTAGATTTCAGAATGGAACCAACCGGTGTCCCAGGTTGCCTGACCCATTTTAATGGTTACGCCTTCACCAGGCATGTCGGCTGCGAAGGAAGGGGCAGCACCAATCATAACGGCGCCGGACAGAGCTGCGGCTGCAGCAAATTTGCGGATAGCATTCGCCATAATAAATTCTCCTCTAGTAATTCAGTGGTTAAAAATAGCGAAAGCCAGACAGACAGAGTCCATCCGGCTTTCGCTGTCGTTTCATCAAGCTTTTTGTTTGTCGGAATCCGTTGCTGGTTGTCCCTTGAAAATGGACGTAATGAAACCAAACAAAGACGTGTTGTTTGTGTTTGGTTCAGCAAAACCCTGCGTGATGCGGTCAAGAATGATCGCCAGAATGACGATACCGACGCCACCAGCCGTCGCCCCACCAACATCAAGGCGTCCAAGACCGGTGTTGACCACCAGACCAAGACCGCCAGCTCCAATGAGGGCGGCGATAACGACCATGGACAAAGCCAGCATCAGGGTCTGGTTGAGACCTGCCATGATTGTGCGCAAAGCCAGAGGAATCTGGACTTCCCACAAAATCTGGAAATAGGTCGCGCCGAAGGACTCTGACGCCTCGATCAGATCCTCGCGCACATTGCGAATGCCGAGGTTGGTCATGCGAATGATCGGCGGCAAGGCGAAGATAATCGTTGCAATGATGCCCGGAGCCATGCCGACACCGAAGAGCATGACAATTGGCACAAGATAAACGAAGCTTGGAACCGTCTGCATGATATCCAGAATGGGACGGACGATTTTCCAGGCTGTGTCGCTGCTTGAGGCGAGAATGCCGACGGGGATACCGATCAGGGCGCAGAAGAGCACTGATGTGATAATCATCGACAGGGTCGTCATGGTTTCCGGCCACAGGCCAATCATGTCAATAAAGCAGAAACCGATAATGGTTGCTATGGCCATGGTACGGTTTACAACGCGCCAGGCGACAAAGGCAAAAAAGAGGGTGATAATGATCATCGGCACCCAGGCAAAAAAGCCATCAAGTGCCTGAAGAACTTCGTTCACCGGCACCTGCATTGCCCTGAAAAACGGGCGAAAGTTAGGAACCAGAAACCCGCGAACGAAGCTGTTGACCACTTCATCAAACGGAATGCTTAAAAAGTCTGAAGGGCTGATCAAGTCAGTCTCCTAATTATAATGCTGCGCTTGTGGTGCTGTCCTGTCCGGTTTCTTCTTCATCTGAAGCCAGATGTTCGAAGATATTCTCGGCGGAAACAACACCAACCAGCCTGCCGTCATCATCGGTTACGGCCAAAGGCATACCGGTTTGCGCTTCTGAATAGATTTCATTGAGATAAGCGTCTTGAGGTACGGTCGGTGGATGGGCATGCATGATGTCCATGACGCGCGTTGACGGCTTGGCATTCTCAACGTCACTTCGCGTCAGAAGTCCGGCTGGAACGCCATCCTTGACCACATGAATGATCTCGGTTCCGGTCCGGTCCATGGCTGCCGTTGCATCGGAAACTCGCGCGGTGAGTGAAACGCGAGAGGCATCCTCGGCAATGTCGGACGCGGTGTAAACGCGGCTGCGGTCAATATCGGCAACAAACGCTCTCACATAGGCGTCTGCCGGATCGGAAACAATGTCCTGAGCCGTTCCCACCTGAACGAAAGCGCCGTCTTTCATGATCGCGATGCGATCACCCAGAAGCAGGGCTTCGTTGAGATCGTGGGTGATGAAGATGATGGTTTTCTGCAGCTCGCGCTGGAGAACGACCAGTTCATCCTGCATCTCGCGGCGGATCAACGGATCAAGCGCACCGAACGGCTCATCCATCAACAGGATTTCCGGATCATTGGCCAGACCACGTGCCAGACCGACACGCTGCTGCATGCCGCCCGAAAGCTCGCCGGGATAGCTGTCTGCATGAGCATCCAGCCCCACTTTATCAAGGGATTCAAGTGCTGTCTTGTAACGTTCCTCTTTGGGAACCCCGTTGACCTTCAAACCGAAGGCCACATTATCCAAGACAGTCTTGTGCGGAAAAAGCGCGAAATGCTGGAATACCATGCAGCATTTCTCACGCCGAACCTTTCGAAGCTCTTCCTTTGTGCAAGAGGCCACGTCGACATCGTCGACCCAGATTTCCCCTGCTGAGGAAGGGATCAAGCCGTTCAAAGTGCGTACCAGTGTGGACTTGCCGGATCCGGAGAGACCCATGATCACGAAGATCTCGCCTTCGTTCACGTCAAAGCTGACATTGTTGATCCCGACGGTGACGCCGGTTTCGCGAAAAATCTGCTCTTTGCTTTGTCCTTGCTGAACGCGCTTCCAGCCTTCACCACTCTCATCATTAAAGAGCTTGGAAACGTTCCTAACTTTCATTTTAATAGGCATGGGTAGGGATTTAACACACTCGTGCTCGAAAGGAAACAGTGATCACAATTTTCGTCTGTCAACGTCGGAGTAAAAACCAGCCATAGCGTTGAAGCTCTCCCAGTCAGAAAAGTGGGGGATCGGCACCATATGGTTGCGGCGCGTGTAGCCGACCATCCCTTCAACATTACCTTTGTCATTCCCCTTTCCCGCCCCTTTCCCGGGCGTTCATAGCGATCCCGGAACAGGTAATGCGACAGCAGCGCGCTGAACAACGTAGCGCGAAGGCGTGTTCCATCCGGCTCTATCGTAGAGACCAGACAGCAGTCGGTATCATCAAGGATTGATTGCGGCACTCCGCCAAAAAAAGCAAAGGCATGAACATGCCCGTCCATCCAGGCCTCCGCCGTTGCCGATTGGATGGAAAAATATTCTCCATTTTGCGCTGCATCTTTGCAACAGGGGGCCGTGATTTCTGAATCGTGCCTTTTGTTGGCGAACTATTCCTCACTATCCAGAAAAGTTGGCAACAGATTTCTCGCACTTCTCCATTGAAGCTCTTACATTGTGGGGACAGCATTTCTCCGCGCACCTGACTGCGCGGAGAAAACACGAGACATAAGGCACTTTCCACTCAGCTTTCCATGCCATTCGATCTGATCGGAAAGTGCCTTGGAGCAAACAAAGAAAAGACGACCAACGCAGCTTCCCTCTGGCTCGTCACAGGAAGGCAGGTTGGTCCCTTCGCGAGGAAACAATCATGACACATACACCGATCAAAACCGAAGGGCGCGGTCGCATCTATGATTCCATCATCGACACCATCGGCAATACGCCTCTGGTGCGCTTTGACAAGGTTGCCAAGGAATATGGCGTGAAAGCCAACCTCATGGGCAAGCTTGAATTCTTCAACCCCCTTGCCAGCGTCAAGGATCGCATCGGGGTCAACATGATCGCCAGCATGGAATCTGCAGGCACCATTGAGCCGGGCAAGACCACGCTGATCGAACCGACTTCCGGCAACACCGGCATCGGGCTTGCCTTCGCGGCGGCCGCCAAGGGCTATCGTCTTGTCCTCGTCATGCCCGAAACCATGTCGATCGAACGCCGCAAGATGTTTGCCTTCCTTGGCGCGGAGCTTGAGCTGACCGAAGGCCCCAAAGGCATGAAGGGCGCCATCGCCCGTGCTGAAGAGCTGCTTGGCGAAATCGAAAACGCGGTCATTCCGCAGCAGTTCCAGAATGCTGCCAACCCGGAAATCCACCGCAGCACCACCGCCGAGGAAATCTGGAACGACACCAATGGCGAAGTGGATGTCCTGATTTCCGGCATTGGCACCGGCGGCACCATCACCGGTGTTGGCTCGGTCCTCAAGGAGCGCAAGCCCTCGGTTCATGTGGTCGCGGTCGAGCCGACCGAAAGCCCGGTGCTCTCGGGCGGCAACACGGGCCCGCACAAGATTCAGGGCATTGGCGCCGGGTTCGTTCCCGGTGTGCTGAACACCGAAATCTACGACGAAATCGTCACGGTCGCCAGCGAAGATGCCTTCTCCTACTCGCGCGCTCTGGCGCGCATTGAAGGTGTTCCGGGCGGCATTTCCTCCGGTGCAGCATTGGCCGCGGCAATCGAGGTGGGCAAACGCGACGAGATGGCGGGCAAGAACATTGTCATCATCATTCCAAGCTTTGCCGAGCGCTATCTCTCGACCGCCCTTTTCGATGGCGTCTGAGATGGTTCGGCCCTGTGATCCGCAGATAGCAAGGCCACCCAATTGAATGATTCAAGCCATCTCGACCGGCGTGTAAAAGCTGGTTGAGGTGGCTTTTTTTGTGCTAGCATTTTTGCAACTGGGGCTATGAAAGACGAATCGATGAGAAGCCCCGACCCGTCATGGAGAAGGTTCATTGCCGCTGGATCCTTGCATTTCGCGGGACCACGGTATTTCAAGCACAAGGCTGCAGGCTGCCGATACACTGATCGTATCGGAGCCGATATGAAACGGAGAGCCTATCGATGCCAACCATTGTGACCCGTCAAAGCCTGCTGTTTCGCCTTTGTCTTCTTCTCTGTCTGTTCCTGCCGATCTCCGCCGCACGGGCTGGCGACGCGGCGGAATTTCGCTCGCATGGCTTTTCCTCTGATCAGAACGGGCGCTATTTCGCCTTTGAGGAATTTGGTGTTCAGGACGGATCCGGTTTCCCCTATTCCAACATCTACATCGTTGATCTCAAAAACGACAGCTGGGTGTCCGATACCCCGATCCGCGTGTTGATCGAGCAGGACAATCAGCCCATGCTCGCCGCGCGCATCCGGGCCTTCGAAGAAGCAACACCCCTCATGCAGCGCTACAATATTTCGACGACCGGCGTGTTGATGGCTGCCTCCCCCCTCAATGAGCATGGCAAGAAGGATGAGCTGGTCTTCAACCAGACCATCCATCCCATGCTGACCGGTCAGCCAGGCCCCTATCGTCTGCAATTGAGCAACATCGATGTTCAGGATCTCAATGATTGCGCCACGCCGAACGACCGTGTTATGGGATTTGCTTTGTCCATGACCAAGCCCGACGGCACGCAGGTGGATCTTCATGATGAGGGCAGCGCCCCCAAATCCCGTGGATGTCCGGAGCGCTATCATCTGATTGCGGCCTTCGCACCCGATCGCCATCTTGGCAACCATTACGGAGCCGCCCTCGTCGGTATTTTCAGTCGCGGTTTTGAAGGTCCGGATCTGAGATATATAGCCGTTCCCTTCTCTTTCTAGTCTCAGGGGCTCCTTCAGTCTCCGAGGCTCCCTCGAACACAACAAAGAGCCAAGTCATGCTCGACGATCTGGAACTTGAACGCTACGCACGTCACATCCTGTTGCGGGATGTCGGGGGTGCGGGGCAGCAGAAACTGAAACAGTCCCGCGTACTCGTGGTCGGAGCTGGCGGATTGGGCTCACCCGTGCTGGCCTATCTCGCCGCTGCTGGTGTGGGTGTGCTGGGCAGCATCGATGATGACGTGGTTTCGCTGTCAAACCTGCAAAGGCAGGTCATCCACGATACGGAAAGCATCGGTGAGCCGAAGGTGGAAAGCGCCGCTCGCAGTCTTGCGCGCATCAATCCCCATGTTGAGATCAGGACGCACCAGACGAGGCTTGACACGACGAACGGGCTCGCGCTCATTGGTGAATACGATCTTGTGATCGATGGCACAGACAATTTCGACACGCGCTATGCGGTGGCTGACCTTTGCGAAGAGGCGAAAGTGCCGCTGATCACCGCTGCGGTGGGGCTGTTTGATGGCTCGATCACGACGCTCAAGCCCTTTGAAAGCGACGAAAAAGGCAAGCTCAACCCGCGTTATCGGGATCTGTTTCCCAAAAAGCCCGAGCCGGGCAGCATTCCCTCCTGTGCCGAAGCGGGTGTGCTTGGTGCGCTCACCGGTGTCATCGGTTCCCTACAGGCGGTGGAAGCCATCAAGGAAATCGTCGGCCTTGGTGAGGGATTGGTCGGTCGACTTTTGCTCTATGACGCCAGATCGGCCCGGTTCGAGACCATCCGCTATCGCCGCAGGCCAGATAAGGCCAGATAAGGCCAGATAAGGCCAGATAAGATCAGAATAGGCCAGATAAGGTCAAATGGATCGCGTGCGTGACGGGGGGGCATCTCGCCCCCGCCTTCTATAGCATCGACATCAACACGCGATCGGGCGGGCGATGGCCATCCATGAAGGTCTTGATGTTGATGATGACCTTGTCGCCCATATCGGCACGTCCTTCCTTGGTGGCCGACCCCATGTGCGGGATCAGCACCACGCGATCACAATCGACCAGCTTCGGATTAACCGCCGGTTCATGCTCGAACACGTCAAGCCCCGCCCCGGCGAGTTCGCCATTGAGCAGCATGCGCGTTAAGGCATTTTCGTCGATCACCTCACCGCGGGCCGTGTTGACCAGATAGGCATCCTGCCTGATCAGCTTCAAACGGCGCGCCGAGAGCAGATGATAGGTCGCCGGAGTGTGCGGACAATGGATGGAAATGACGTCCATGCGGGCGAGCATCTGATCAAGACTGTCCCAATAGGTCGACTCCAGCTCCTGTTCGATGGCCTCCGGCAATCGCCGGCGATTGTGATAATGAATCTGCATCCCGAAAGCCTTGGCCCGGCGGGCGACGGCCTGACCGATTCGACCCATGCCGATGATCCCGAGCCTTTTGCCCCAGATGCGGTTGCCCAGCATCCAGGTTGGTGACCAGCCAGTCCAGGACGGCTTTTCCTTGATGACTGCAACGCCATCCATCAGGCGGCGGGGCACGGCCAGCATGAGGGCCATGGTCATATCCGCGGTATCCTCGGTCAGCACGCCGGGGGTGTTGGTGACGGTGATAGAGCGCGCATTGGCGGCGGCCACATCGATATTGTCGACACCATTGCCGAAATTGGCAATAAGCTTGAACGAGTCACCGGCCTGCGAAATGACGTGGGAATCGATCCGGTCCGTGACCGTCGGCACCAGCACATCGGCCATTTTGACCGCCTCGACCAGCTCTGCCTGACTCATCGGCCTGTCACTTTCATTCAGGCGCGTGTCGAACAACTCGCGCATCCGTGTTTCCACAACATCAGGAAGCTTGCGCGTCACAACAACGATAGGCTTGGTTTTCGCCATAGGTTTGCCCTATTCATGCCTCATTGCACAGAGCCGCCGCCGGGGAGATGGATGACAGAGAAGACAGACCGCAGTCTTGTCTTTCGTGTCGTGTCCAATCACCTCTCGGGTGTGACAAGCGCTGTGCGACTTTGGTTTGCAGCGCACAAAAATCACGCCAAATTTAACAGTGGGATCGATGCTATAAGCAAAGTCGGGCTCTTGGCCAGTCATTACATGGTTTGAGAAGGGCTTAACTTTCGCGGGCTTTTTCAATGAGGGTTAAAGGAATCTTTAGCGCTGAAAGCCTATCCTTGCAGAAGTTTTTGCATAGCAGCGAGACAAAGGGACGCAACGCGCGAGATCCAGAATGAAGAAGAGACAGATCCTTGCGAAATTGATGTTGGCAGCGACCCTTTTGATGGTGATGTCTTTGCCGTCGTCCGCTCAGACAAGGATCGGCCCATCCGGCCTCAAGCTGCCTCGTTTTGTTTCCTTGAAATCCGATCGGGTCAATGTTCGGGCTGGTCCGTCCACCGACCATAAGGTTCTCTGGGTGTTCCGCCGGGCAGGGTTGCCGGTGGAAATCATCGAGGAATCAGACAATTGGCGCAAGATTCGCGACAGCGAAGGGGAAATGGGCTGGGTCTATCATTCCCTGTTGTCGGGGCGCCGCACTGCCCTCATCAGCCCCTGGCAGACGGCTGGCACGATTGTGCCCTTGCGCGCAAAACCAAAAGAAAGCACGGCCACCACCGCCAAGGCACAGATCGGCGTTCAGGTCGATGTCAATCAGTGCGAAAATGAATGGTGCGATGTCGGCGTTCAGGGCTATGAAGGCTGGATCAAGTCCAACCTTTTGTGGGGCGTCTACCCAAGAGAAGAGATCGAGTAGCGCGTGTCGCGCCTGAGATCCGTATCCATAAGCGCCAAGCCAAAAAAAACGCGCAATCAAAAAGGGCCTTCCTTTTGTCAAAGCAGGCCCTTTTGGCGTCGTGCGGTCAGATTTGGCTGAAGATGATCAGGTATCTTGTTTGCGGCGCAGCCGAACGACAACGTCAACACGAGTGATTTCCATGCCTTCGGGCACTTCAGGCAATTCGGAAACCCGCAGACTGTCCGGAATATCGACCACTTTGCCGTCTTCTTCCATGTAGAAATGATAGTGGTCCGACACATTGGTGTCGAAATAGGTCTTGGTGCCTTCCACAGCCACTTCGCGCAGCAACCCGGCCTGCGTGAACTGATGCAGCGTGTTGTAGACCGTGGCAAGTGACACCGAGACATTGACGCGTTCGGCCTCTTCGTGCAGCAATTCTGCCGAGACATGCCGGTCGCCCTTGGCAAAGAGCAGCTCAGCCAGCGATAATCTCTGACGGGTAGGGCGCAATCCGGCTCCGACCAACAGGTCGCGTGCCGAGCGTTTGTCAAATGTTTCTGTCTCTGCGTTCATACTCAACAGGTCCTTGATGTCTTGCTTCGCTCTGTCCCGTGCGACACCTTTATCAGGATCGAATGGCCAGGCCTTCATCGACAGAAGCGGGCGGTCAACGCACCGTAGTGCTGCAGATATAGTATTTTTTGCAGACTTCGGCAAGAGAACGAAAGGCGGCGAGGGGTCGTAAAGGCTGAAACGCTGCCGATTTTCTCGATCAAGCCCGATAAAGGATGCTTGAAGGGCGCACAAAACGCTCCTGTAATCTCGATCAGGCAGGACCTGTGAGGGACTGAGATGCACTTGATTGGTGCGGAACCTGTGTATCAGCACACAAACTTGGCAGAACTACTCCTTTTTGCCTGATTTCTCTGTAGAACAAATGTTAACTTAGTCATTGGCGAGCCTAGTGCTGCCCAAAAGAAAAGGCTATAAGCAAACTCAGAAGGCGGACATGCAATGCCCCGTCGAGTTCGGAGCAGCTGTTTCCGGCTCCGACAGGCGTTTTGCCTACAGTGGACATCAGAATGATTGTTGACTGATTTACCTCCCGCATCAAAGAAGACACCGCCCAACATATGGGCGAACTGAAAAGGATAAGAGTGGAAACCGCATGGAACAGCGCCAATCCAGCTATACCTACGAAGAGATTCTGACCTGCAGCCGCGGTGAAATGTTTGGGCCGGGCAACCCCCAGCTGCCCTTGCCGCCAATGCTGATGCTGGACCGGATTACCGACATTTCCGAACAAGGTGGCGAGTACGAGAAGGGCAATATTCTGGCTGAATATGATATCAACCCTGAACGCTGGTTTTTTGACTGCCATTTTCAGGGTGATCCCGTGATGCCGGGCTGCCTTGGACTGGATGCGCTTTGGCAGATGACCGGCTTTTATCTCGGCTGGTTGGGATTGCAAGGCAAAGGTCGCGCCATTTCCGTTGGTGAGATCAAGTTCTCCGGCATGATCACGCCATCGACAAAGCTTGTTCAATATGGTGTGGACTACAAACGCGTCATGAAGGGCCGTCTCAATCTGGGTATTGGAGATGGCTGGGTGAAAGCCGATGGCGAGACCGTCTTCAGCGCCAAGGATTTGCGCGTCGGTCTGTTCAAGGACGCCTGATCAGACACCCCGACGACAAGGGCGGACCTCCGCCGAGACTTTATTCGACCCGCGATCCGACCAAAGCCAGGGGCAGGCTGCCAACATAAGGCCTTGAGACAAGCAAAGCGCATCACGATGATCAGATGCAACCTTGTCGAGGCCATCGGCAACGCCCACCTAAGGCACAAGTCAGTCATATGAATCGCGACAGAACCAAAGCGCCCCGAAATTTGATAGTGAGGCCAAGATTATGAAACGTGTTGTCATTTCCGGCTTGGGTATTGTTTCCTCTCTGGGAAACGACGCTGACGCCGTCACCGCATCGCTCAGAGATGCCAAATCCGGTATTTCCTTTTCCCAGGACTTTGCCGATCATGGATTCCGCAGTCAGGTCTGGGGCGCTCCGGACATCGACACGACAGAGCTTGTTGATCGTCGCGCCAAGCGCTTCCTGTCCAAGGGTGGGGAATGGAACCACATTGCGATGGTTCAGGCCATTACCGATGCGGGCCTCGAGCAGGACGACATCACCAACGAGCGGACCGGTATCATCATGGGCTCCGGCGGCCCGTCAACGCAGACCGTCGTCGGTGCTGCGGACATCACCCGCAAGAACGGTTCGCCCAAGCGCATCGGGCCTTTCGCCGTGCCCAAGGCCATGTCGTCCACCGCATCTGCGACCCTTGCGACCTGGTTCAAGATCCACGGTGTGAACTATTCCATTTCTTCGGCCTGCTCCACCTCCGCGCATTGCATCGGCAATGCCTATGAACTGATCCAGATGGGCAAGCAGGACATCGTCTTTGCCGGTGGTCATGAGGATCTCGACTGGACCATGTCGAACCTGTTCGATGCCATGGGCGCCATGAGCTCGAAATTCAACGAGACACCCGAAACCGCGTCCCGCGCCTTCGATGCCACACGTGATGGCTTCGTGATTGCTGGCGGGGCTGGTGTTCTGGTGGTTGAAGAACTCGAGCATGCCAAGGCCCGTGGTGCCAAGATCTATGCCGAAATCGTCGGTTATGGTGCAACGTCCGATGGCTACGATATGGTGGCTCCGTCTGGCGAAGGCGCAAGGCGTTGCATGCGTCAGGCCATGTCCACCCTCGATGGCAAAGTTGACTATATCAACTGCCACGGCACCTCCACGGTGGTTGGCGATACCGCCGAGATCGGTGCCATCAAGGAAGTCTTTGGCGACGATCAGCCTTACACCGCTTCGACCAAGTCCCTTTCGGGCCATTCCCTCGGGGCGGCCGGTGCTCAGGAATCGATCTATTCGCTGCTGATGATGCAGGCCGGTTTCATTGGCGAGTCGGCACACATCACAGAGCTTGATCCGGAATGTGTTGGCATGAACATTGTCCGCGAACGGATCGAGAAGCCGATCGACGTGGCTCTTTCGAACTCCTTCGGGTTCGGTGGCACCAACGCGACGCTGATCTTCCAGCGTTATAACGGCTAAAGGCGAACCAAGATGAGCGGATTAATGCAAGGGAAGCGCGGCCTGATCATGGGCGTCGCGAATGCAAACTCGATTGCCTGGGGCATTGCCCAGACACTTCATGACCAGGGCGCCGAACTGGCCTTTACCTATCAGGGAGACGCGCTGGGAAAGCGCGTCAAGCCGTTGGCTGAAAAGGTCGGATCCAATATCGTTCTGCCATGTGATGTTGAAGATCTGGACTCTGTTGATGCGGTCTTCGACACCTTGAAGGAAACGTGGGGCAAGATTGACTTCATCGTTCATGCCATCGGCTTTTCCGACAAGAGCGAGCTCAAGGGGCGTTACGCGGATACCAGCCGGGACAATTTTTCCCGGACCATGGTGATTTCCTGCTTCTCCTTCACCGAAGTGGCCAAGCGGGCCGCCGAGTTGATGACAGAAGGCGGCTCCATGATCACAATGACCTATGCTGGCTCAATCCGTGTCATGCCCAACTACAATGTTATGGGTGTTGCCAAGGCGGCGCTTGAAGCATCGGTGCGCTATCTGGCTGCAGACTTCGGGCCAACCGGCATTCGCGTCAATGCGATTTCTGCCGGACCGGTTCGGACATTGGCCGGGGCAGGCATATCGGATGCGCGCATGATGTACAACTATCAGCGCGACAACAGCCCGCTGAGGGATGTTTGCACGATTGAGGATGTGGGCGGCACCGCTCTCTATCTTCTGTCTGACATGTCCAAAAAAGTCACGGGCGAGACCCATTTTGTGGATTCCGGGTACAATTGCATGTCCATGCCGACGCTGGAATCCTTGTCCAAGCTCTACTAGTCGGCCATAGAGCGCAGATGACCAAACAATTTCAAGGAGGGCGTTGCCCTCCTTTTTTATACACGTATAAGGAGAAATTTAACCAAGCCCATTAGGCTCACTTTTAGAGGTTTTGGTATAGGCTGCCCGAAATGACAGATGCATCAGGTTTGGTATGATCAGCTTTCTGGCAAAATTTGACAAGGGCATGAGACGGCAAATCCTCGCGATGGGAGGGTTGATCGTCGTCAACTTCATCATCGCACTCGCTGTCATTGTATCGATCGAAAATCAGGATACCCGAACCTTGTTCATCGTACAGATGGCGATGATCGGGGTGATCTCGGCGTTTTCCTGCCTGTTTCTTCTGCACTTGAACCGCGACCGGCTCAATGCGGGCAAGGCGCTGGACAGATTGTCCTCCAAAGACAAGCTGACCAGTATTGCCAACCGCGAGGCATTCCACGAACAGTTGGAGCACCGTGTCGAGCAGAACAAGGACCAGTTCCCCTTTGCGCTGTTTTGCTTCGATATCGACCGGTTCAAGGAACTGAATTCTTTTCTGGGTTATACCTCTGCCGATCTGTTGCTACGGCAAGTGGGAGAGCGCCTTGACAAGCTGGCTTGCTACGATCGTGATGCGGCGCGGCTGAGCGGTGACGAATTTGCCCTCATTTTAACGTATGATGGCAGCGATGCCGATCTCGAAAACAAGGTCTGCGATGTCTTTGGTGCCCTCTACAAATCCTACAAATGCCACAACCAGTCTGTCGATCTGACATTTTCGGTCGGCCTCACCCTGTTTCCAGACGATGCTGTCGACGCAGACCAGCTGTTCCAGAATGCGCATTTTGCTCTTGAGCGCGCAAAGCAGGACGGGTTTGACAGAATTTATTGCTACGATGACGTGGCCGACCCCAAGATGCTCGACAGCCATTTTCTGTCCCATGACATGGAAAGAGCGTTGCAGGATGGCGAGTTCAGGCTCTACTACCAACCGCAATATAGTTTCGCCAACGGTGAGTTGGCCGGCTTCGAGGCGCTGATCCGCTGGCATCACAAGGACCGGGGCATCATTTCGCCAACCGTCTTCATTCCCATTGCCGAAAAGAACGGTCTCATTCTGCCTCTGTCCGATCTTATCCTGAGAATGGCCTGCGAAACCGCAAGCCGGTGGGTCAATCCGCTCAAGGTGGCCGTCAATCTGTCTCCTGTTCAGATGCAGCAGTGCGAAATCAATGAACGGGTATCTGAGATCCTGATTGATACCGGTCTTGATCCCAATCGTCTGGAGCTGGAAGTCACCGAAAGCCTGTTCATCGACATCGATGACCGGGTTGCAACCGATCTTCGGCGTTTGCGGAAAAAAGGGATCTCGATTGCCCTTGATGACTTCGGCACGGGCTATTCGTCGCTCGCCTATCTGACAAGTTTTCCCTTTGACAAGATCAAGATTGATCGCAGCTTTGTGCAGAATCTTGCCACAGACAACAGCTGCATGGCGATCATTTCCGCAGTCATCGGCATGGGCAAGAGCCTCGACATGCGCATCACAGCGGAAGGCATCGAGGACGAGAAAGCCTACGAGATGCTGCGCCTAGCCGGCTGTGATGAAGCGCAAGGCTATTTGTTGGGCAAGCCTCGGGATCTTTCGGTCGAGCCTGGCGAGGAAATGGAAAGGCCAGCGCGGGATATTGCCATATCGGCCTGAGACCTGTCTGTCACGCACTTGACGGCCTGAGCGTTCTGTCCTTCAAATTCAGCCATCATATGCTAGTCACTGAGCATCGCTCAATCGACCGCCCATTAGCCCATTTTTTCATCCTACAGCAGCAATGACGTCTCTCGTTTTTTAAAGGAGCGGGCACACGCGCTTGCCGGATGAAAATGCGTGTTCTTGAACAAAACTTTGGTTTTCGCGGCTAGGTCTAATGCACGCAGGGCGAGTATTAAACTATAACTTCGCGCAAGCGTCTGAATTAAAAGAGGAAACTGACAGGTTAAATTGGCGATACTGTTCAAAAAGCACTTTGTTAACCAGATAATTTTCCCTTTTTTTTAGAAGCGCTTCGTATTCTTCAGCAAGGTTTACAATAGCTGAGCATGATAATGCGAGAACCTTCGATGACATCTGCATCCCTCAACCCAAAGGGCTATGCAGCCGCGAAAATGGCCATCTTTGTCATGCTGATTGGCGTTGCCATCTCATTTTCAAGTTCGGCCAATCCGCAAACGAGACAACTAACGATTCTGGCCATGGGGGCCTTTGCCGCATACTTCTGTCTCTATCTGGCCTATGCCTACGACAAGCTGCGCAAAAAACATCGCCAGCAGGTCGACGAAATCAAACGCTCTGACAGTCTCACAGGACTCGCCAATCGGCAGTTGTTTCTCTCTTCGATGTACGAGCGCCTCAGGTCAGCCAGTTTCCAGAACAAACCCTTCGCTCTGCTCATTGTTGATATTGATCGCTTCAAGGAGCTTGATACGATTCTTGGCACCGAAAATGGCGACCTCTTGCTGCAGGAATTTGCCTCCAGGCTGCAGCATTTCCAAAATCAGAAATTTCTGGTCGCGCGACTGTCGGGAAACGAGTTTGCCATCATTCTGGAAGATCGCGGGTCCAGCGCCTCGTTGGAAGAACGCATTCAGATCCTGCATTCCTATCTCAAGCAATCCTATCGTTTTCATGGTCGCCCCATCGATATCACTGTGTCCGGCGGCTATGTGCTTTTCCCCCAGCACGGCTATCGAGCAGATTCGCTTCTGCAACAGGCCAAAATGGCGTTGCTGCGCGCCAAGCAGGAAGGGCGTGATCAGATCTGTGTCTTTGAGCAGCGACAGGATGTGCGCGCTCACATTGACCACCAGCTATCGCAGGAAATGGGCAAGTCCATCACTCAGGGCGAGTTCCACCTGCATTATCAGCCCCAGTTCTGTACCGAAACCGGGCGCCAGACGGGATTTGAAGCCCTCATGCGCTGGGATCATCCTCAGCGGGGCTGGGTTTCGCCCGGTTCGTTCATTCACCTCGCAGAGCGCAATGGCATGATCCTACCCCTGTCCGAATTTGCTCTGTGGGAAGCCTGCCGCCGAGCCGCAAGCTGGAAACAGCCCCTTCGGGTTGCGGTGAATCTGTCGCCGATCCAATTCAAGAAAACCGATCTGGTGTCGACCGTTCAGCGCATCTTGCGGGAAACCGGTCTTTCGCCGAAGCGCCTTGAACTCGAGGTGACCGAAAGTCTGTTCATTCATACCAGTCAACGCACCATTGAAACCTTGCGCCAGTTGCGTGACATGGGCATCACGATTGCCTTGGATGATTTCGGAACGGGCTACTCGTCTCTGAGCTATCTGTCGGCGTTCCCGATCGACAAGATCAAGATTGACCGCTCCTTTGTCAGCGAACTGGCACAGAACAACGGCAATATGGCAATCATTTCTGCCATGATCGGCATCGGCAAGAGCCTCGATATCGAAATTCTGGCCGAGGGTATCGAGGACAAGGAAACCCTTGAAATGCTGAGGATTGCCGGCTGTCAGGAAGCACAAGGCTTTCTGTTGGGCCGCCCGCGCGATCTTGACGCCGAACCCGGCTTCGAGATGACCTTGCCTGAACCCGAGATCCAGCCGAGCAAACTCAAGTTGATCAAGAATCGCAATCTCTGCGCCTGAAGTTTTGATCCCGGTTGAAGGGGATAAGGCTGGAGGCATATGGCAGTCATGAAAAAGGCCCGTCAGTTTTCTGACGGGCCTTTTCCGATAGTCATTGCATTTCACGCAAGGGTGCGCTGGCCGAAGCCTTACTCGCCCTTGTCGTCCGACTTGATTTCCTCGCCGGACTCCTGATCCACAACCTTCATGGACAGGCGAACCTTGCCGCGATCATCAAAGCCCAGAAGCTTGACGAAGACGCTATCGCCTTCCTTGACCACGTCGGTGACCTTGTTGGTCCGGGTCGGGGTCAGCTGCGAGATGTGCACGAGGCCATCGCGCGCGCCGAAGAAGTTCACGAAGGCGCCGAAATCAACGGTTTTGACCACTTTGCCTTTGTAGACTACGCCCACTTCAGGCTCGGCGGCAATGGATTTGATCCAGTTGAGTGCAGCGGTGATGGCAGCACCATCGGACGAAGCAACCTTGATGATGCCGTCGTCGTTGATATCGACTTTGGCGCCGGTTTTCTCAACGATTTCACGGATCACTTTGCCGCCAGAACCGATCACTTCACGGATCTTGTCAACCGGGATCTGCAGGGTTTCGATGCGCGGTGCGTGCTCGCCGACTTCAGGACGGGCCTCACCCAGAGCAGTGCCCATTTCGCTCAGGATATGCAGACGGCCGCCTTTGGCCTGCTCAAGAGCAATCTGCATGATCTCTTCGGTGATGCCGTCGATCTTAATGTCCATCTGCAGTGACGTGATGCCTTCAGAGGTACCAGCCACTTTGAAGTCCATGTCGCCAAGATGATCTTCGTCACCGAGAATATCGGAGAGGACTGCGAACTTGTCGCCTTCCTTGATCAGGCCCATGGCAATACCGGCAACAGGTGCCTTGAGCGGAACGCCAGCATCCATCAGAGCGAGTGAGGTGCCGCAGACGGTTGCCATCGAGGAAGAACCGTTGGATTCGGTAACTTCGGAAACCACACGCAGGGTGTAGGGGAACTCGTGATGTGCCGGAAGCATCGGATGCACAGCGCGCCATGCAAGTTTGCCATGGCCGATTTCGCGGCGTCCCGGAGAGCCCATGCGGCCAGCTTCACCCACGGAATAGGGGGGGAAGTTGTAGTGCAGCATGAAGGTTTCCTTGTAGGTCCCACTCAGGCTGTCAACGAACTGTTCGTCAT
The DNA here is from genome assembly GCF_900215505.1 of Cohaesibacter sp. ES.047. Lineage (NCBI taxonomy): Bacteria > Pseudomonadati > Pseudomonadota > Alphaproteobacteria > Hyphomicrobiales > Cohaesibacteraceae > Cohaesibacter > Cohaesibacter sp. ES.047. The sequence continues at coordinate 646,848 of NZ_LT907844.1, read as the reverse complement.
CACCGGTACCAAGCGTTGCTACGACCAATGCCTGGGTTTCACCACGGGTGAACAGGGCAGAGCCATGGGTGCGAGGCAGGAAACCAACCTCAGAGGTGATCTGGCGCACGGTGGACAGGTCACGACCGTCGATACGGCTGCTGGTTTCGATGATCTGGCCGCGAACGATTTTCGCTTCGGCTTTTTTGAACAGATCGCCGACAACAGTTTTTTCAGCAGCATTCTCGTCTTCGGGATCGCAGAGCGTTTCGAAGACTTTTGCCTTCACTTCGTCGATGGCTGCATAGCGTTCGGTCTTGGCAGCGATCTTGAAAGCAGCGGCGAGGCCTTCACCAGCGATGTCTTCAACCTTGGCAGCCAGTTCGGAATAGTCCGGCATGGAGAATTCACGCGGTTCCTTGGCGGCTTTCTCGGCGAGCTTGATGACCGCATCGATGACCGGCTGGAAGCCGCGATGACCGAACATAACCGCATCGAGCATGGTTTTTTCGCTGAGGTTCTGGGCTTCTGATTCCACCATCAGAACAGCGTCCTGCGTACCAGCGACGATGAGGTCCAGCTTGCTGTCTTCCATCTGGTCGATGCGCGGGTTCAGCACATATTCGCCGTCGATCAGGCCAACACGGGCACCACCGATCGGACCCATGAAAGGCACACCGGAAATCGTCAGGGCAGCAGAAGCGGCGACCATGCTGACGATGTCCGGGTCATTTTCCAGATCATGGCTGAGCACGGTGAGGACGACCTGGGTTTCGCATTTGTAACCGGAGACGAACAGTGGGCGGATCGGACGGTCGATCAGGCGAGAGACAAGGGTCTCTTTTTCGCTCGGACGGCCTTCACGTTTGAAGTAGCCACCCGGGATCTTGCCGGCGGCATAGGCTTTTTCCTGATAGTTCACTGTCAGGGGGAAGAAATCCAGACCCGGCTTGGGCTGCTTTGCAGACACGACTGTTGCAAGCACGGTCGTGCCGCCCAGAGTGGCGACAACGGCGCCATCAGCCTGACGGGCAATCTTGCCGGTCTCCAGAGTGAGGGTTTCATCGCCCCACTGAATTTCTTCACGTTGGATATCGAACATTCATATGTCCTTTCTTGGACGCTCCTGTCCGGATTCGGATAATCCGGGAGCATGATTTTTTCATTTTTCTCACGGGCAAGACAACGAGGGGCTCTGTTGATTGCGTGGGGAAAGCCGCTGGCAATCCTGCCTGTGAGCGATGTGAATCGCTGCCCCCTCCACGGGGGCTGACTCTGTTTAACTGCTCCGCACAAGATGTGCCAGAGCGACGCGCCTGTTTCTCCTCAGGATTGCTGTCAATTTATGGCGCAACCCAGAAGACGCAGGCCTGCGGATCTTACACAAGATCCCGTCTGCAATCGGATTTGGTCTTGGTGCAAAGGGGATATGCGATATCAAAAACGCGGTGACTGAGTGGCCACCGCGTGTTTATCAGCTTATCGGCGCAAGCCCAGTCGGGAGATCAGCTCCTGGTACCGGGACACTTCTTTTGCTTTGACATAGTCAAGCAACTTACGGCGCTGGGAAACCAGTTTGAGAAGGCCACGACGCGAGTGGTTGTCTTTCTTGTGAGACTTGAAGTGCTCAGTCAGATTGTTGATCCGCTCGGTCAGAACAGCTACCTGGACCTCAGGGGAACCGGTGTCGCCGTCTTTGGTGGCAAATTCCTTGATCAGTTCTTGCTTGCGTTCAGCAGTAATCGACATCGGGGTCTCCTATTCGTTTGGCTGATCGTTGCCGCCAAAGACGGGCGGATGATCAGGCAGGTTGAAAACGCGCCTGGGCCAGAGTTCGCTCTCGATGATTTCGCAGATCGCCACGAGCATGCCTGCATTCATGGCAGCGGCGAAACCCTCGATTGGAGCGTCTTGGCCACGCAGCAGCACCGATTGACCTCGGCGTAGTCTTGCTGCGGCATTCCTGTTGATGGCCAGAGCCGGGATGTCGTCCAGCGCGGTCTCTACAGGAAGCAAGGCATCGGCAAGCCCGGAGTGGTCTCCAGCCTCGCCGGGCGCACTATGGCTCAAGCTTTCCAGATCGTCCAGCGAAATTAGCATTTCCTCACTGAATGGCCCGGAAATGAGCCGACGCAAGGCCACAACGTGGCCACGCGTTCCAAGATGCCGACCGATATCGCGCGCAAGCGACCTGACATAGGTCCCTTTCGAGCATTGGGCGACAAATATAGCGGTATCCTCATCGGGGCATTCGATGAGGTCCAGATGATGCACATCGATCGGGCGGGCGGCGAGTTTGACCTCTTCGCCATCACGCGCCAGATCATAGGCGCGTTCTCCATTCACCTTGATGGCAGAAAAAACAGGCGGCACCTGCATGATGGTGCCGGTAAAGGTATCAAGACAGGCCTCGATTTCTTCCTCGGTCGGCCGGTGGGCGGAGCTGTCGATCAACTCCCCTTCGGCATCGTCCGTCGCGGTTTCCTCGCCCCAGCGCACCGTGAATTCATATTCCTTTGAGCCGTCCATGACGAAGGACACCGTCTTGGTCGCTTCGCCGATTGCGATTGGCAGGCATCCGGTCGCCAAAGGATCCAGCGTGCCGGCATGGCCCGCTTTCTTGACGTTGAAAATCCGCTTGATCGCACCGACGGCTTGCGTCGATGTCATGTTGAGCGGTTTGTCCAGCGCGACCCAGCCATGAACGTCAGTTCTGCGCTTGGCGCGAAACTGCTGCTTTTTCTTTTTTGGCTGGTGTGGCAAGTCGTCGGAGCGTGTCATGGCACCGGTTTCGGTCTGTTCGGTCATGATGAATACACCCTAATCCTTGCCTGCTTCATTGTCGTCATTGTCATCATCGCTGTGCAAATCACGCTGAACTTCAGGCGAATTGAGCAATGCATCGATGCGCGAGGCTTCGTCAAAGGTCTTGTCGTAGCGAAACCGCAGGTCAGGGGTATGCTTCATGGTCAAATCGCGACCGAGGCGACCACGCAGGAATTTCTTGTGGCTGTTGAGTGCATCCACGATCTCGGTTTCCTTGCCCGGTGCACCAAGCGGCATGACAAAGGCCGTGGCCAACGTCAGGTCCGGGCTCATGCGGACCTCTGGAATCGAGATTACATGGATCTCGAGCAGTGGATCGATGATTTCACGGCGTGTCAGGCATTCGGAGAGAGATTTGCGAACCATCTCGCCAACACGCAATTGGCGTTGAGACGACATGCCGCCGCCTTTTCGAGAACTACGTCCCATTTGATTACATCCATTCAGCTAGAGCGTCTTGCGTTCAGATCGGGTTGCCCGGATGAGAGAAAACGCTTTGCATGAGGCAACGTCGGAATTGGACCGTTCGCTACCGGTTTGTCTGGGGCCACTCTGCGACCCCGTCGTCACGAGCCTTGGCACGTTTGGGCCAGCCAAAAGACAGCCACTGCGCGAAAAGGCTCTATCGCAAAAGAGGCGAAGGTCAAAGCCATCGCTTCGACCTTCGCCCGAATTGGTTAAGGGATTGCCTGCACGCATCACAGCGAACGGGCGATTTCCTCGACACGGAAGCACTCGATCAGATCACCCTCACGGATATCCTGATAATTCTCGAATGCCATGCCGCATTCCTGTCCCACATGCACTTCCTTGACCTCGTCCTTGAAGCGCTTGAGGGTGGACAGGGTGCCGGTGTGGATCACAACATCGTCGCGCAGCAGGCGAACGCCCGTTCCGCGCTCCACGACACCTTCGGTGACGCGGCAACCGGCAACCTTGCCGACCTTGGTGATGTTGAACACCTCGAGGATTTCGGCGTAACCGATAAAGGTTTCGCGTACTTCCGGGCTCAGCATGCCGGACATCGCCGCTTTCACATCATCTGTCAGATCATAGATGATGTTGTAATAGCGGATTTCAACACCCTTCTGTTCTGCAGCCAACTTGGCCTGCGCGTTAGCACGGACGTTGAAGGCGATGATCGGTGCGCCGGATGCGGATGCCAATGTGACGTCGGATTCGGTCACACCGCCAACACCTGCATGCAGGATCTGAGCGGAGACTTCTGCGTTGCCGATGCCTTCCAAAGCGCCGAGAATGGCTTCGACAGACCCTTTCACATCGCCTTTGATGACGAGCGGGAAGGACTGGGAATCCGTTTCCTTCAGGCTTCTGAGCATCTGCTCGAGCGACCCACGGTTGGCTTTGGCTGCTGCCAGATCCTTGTTCTTGCGGATGCGGTAATCAGTGATTTCACGCGCCCGGCCTTCGGTTTCGACCACAGCGAACGGGTCACCCGCATTCGGAGCGGCGTCAAAGCCGAGGATCTCAACCGGTTTGGAGGGCTCTGCAAGCTCTACCTTATCACCCGTGTCATCAAGAAGCGCACGAACCTTGCCCCACTGTTCGCCAGCAACAACAATGTCGCCGACATTCAGCTGGCCATTCTGAACCAGAACGGTGGCAACAGGGCCGCGGCCCTTGTCGAGTTTGGCTTCAACAACAATACCGTCAGCTTCACGATCCGGGTTGGCCTTGAGCTCAAGCAATTCAGATTGCATCAGAATGGCTTCGAGCAGACCGTCAAGGTTGGTTTGTGCCTTGGCGGAAACCTCGACTTCAAGGATCTCACCACCCAGGCTTTCAACGAACACGTCATTCTGTAGCAGTTCGTTGCGAACCCTGAACGGATCAGCTGCCGGCAAGTCGATCTTGTTGACCGCCACGATGATCGGCACACCAGCCGCACGGGCATGGTTGATCGCTTCGATGGTCTGCGGCATCACGCCGTCATCGGCAGCAACAACCAGAACCACAATATCGGTGGACTTGGCACCACGGGCACGCATTTCGGTGAAGGCAGCGTGGCCCGGCGTATCGATAAAGGTGATCTTCTGACCATCCTGCTCGACCTGATAGGCGCCGATATGCTGGGTAATGCCGCCAGCTTCGCCCCGTACCACGTTGGCGTGGCGGATGGCGTCAAGCAGCGAGGTCTTGCCGTGGTCGACATGGCCCATGATCGTAACGACAGGCGGACGATCCTGAAGGGTTTCCTTGGAATCTTCCTTGTTGAACAGACCTTCTTCCACGTCAGCTTCGGACACACGCTTAACGGTATGGCCCAGTTCCTCGGCCACCAGCTGTGCGGTATCGGCATCAAGCACGTCGACGGTTTTAACCATCATGTCCTGTTTCATCAGGATCTTGATGACATCCACGGCGCGTTCGGTCATGCGCTGGGCCAATTCCTGAACGGTGATCGTTTCAGGAAGGATCACTTCACGGAAGACCTTTTCACGATGGGCATCCTGCTGACCGCCCTTTTGCTTCGCACGGCGGCGGCGCATGGAGGCCAGCGAACGTTCACGTTGTTCCCCGGCATTCAAAGCATTGGTGAGCGTCAGCTTGCCGCGGCGACGGTCATCCGTGCGCGGTTTTGCAGGCGCTGCACGGTTGGCATCTTCTGGACGCGGGCGTTTTGGCGCAGGCTTGAGCGTTTTGACACCGGGTTTGCCATCGGCGGTCCGATCGGCAACGGGCGGTTCGAAGGCTGCGCCACCGGGGCGGTTGCCTGTCTGAGCACCAGCAGGGCGGGGACCCCGGTCTGTGCGTGGGCGATCCGGACGATCACCAGTGCGTGGCGGACGATCTCCCGTGCGCTGAGGCCGGTCACCCTGACGCGGACGCTCGGTGCGTGTCTTGGGCGCATCATCAGAGCGCTGCGGTTTGGCATCGGCCACCGCATCATCGCTTTTGGGCGCTTGTTCGCTTTTCGGCTTGGCCGCTTCGGCTTCCTTAGCCTTGCGTTCTTCTTCAGCGCGTTTGGCGTCTTCCTCAGCCTTGATCTTGGCGTCTTGTTCTGCCTGGATCTTGGCTTCTTCCTCGGCCTTGCGACGGGCTTCCTCTTCGACCTTGCGCTTGGCTTCGTCTTCCTTCTTGCGCACTTCCATTTCGCGCGCACGGGCCTTTGCGGCCTCAAGCGCCTGCAGGCGCTTGGCATTCTCGGAAGACGTCAGGTTGCGCTGGCCCGAGGCGTTGCCGCCCTGACCACCACCGCCATTGTTGGGTCGACCCCGCTGCCCGGACCGCTGGCCCTTGCCGCCGCCCTTGCCTTGAGCGCCACCCTGAGGCTGGCCGGTTCCGCGGCCTTCGCCACCCTGACGGGACTGGGACTTGGCTGCCGGTGCAGCTGCTTTATCGGGCTGGGCTGCCGGAGACGAGCCCTCACCCTTGGCCGCCGGTTTGGCTTCGCCAGGTGCGGTGAAGCGGCGTTTGCGCTTCTCGACAACAACGGCCTTGGAGCGTCCATGCGAAAAACTCTGTCGCACAGTCCCCTGACCCACGTTTTTACCCAGTGAGAGAGTCTTTTTCTCGTTTGGGCCGTTGTTGCTGTCGTTGTTGTTTTCGTTGCTCATATCTCGGTCATTATCCTTCGTTGCCTCTCTCGGAGGCGTGGGCAGCGGACCGCTCTGGTAACGCGCTGCCTGAATCTCGTTTGTGTGGTCGCAGATAGGTGTCCAGCATCGCGACCTGTTTGAGAAAGCTCTTGCTTGCACTGCCCGCAAGCAAAGCTGCATGTACAACATTGCCCTGACCCAGAGCTGCGCTGAGTGCCTCGGCGCTGAAACGACGAATTACCGGTAACTCGCCATCGCTGCCATATCGGCGCCGCACCGCCTGGGCCAATTTTTTCTGTCCATCCTCTGCGGCATCGGCCGCATGCAAGAGGCTTTTGACCTCACCCTGTGCAATCGCACCTTCGACCTTGCCAAATCCGGTTACGATCTGACCCGCCTTTCGTGTCATGGACAGAGCAGAAAGACAACCGCTTTCCATCTGTCCGGCGATGAGATCGGCCATGCCGTCGTCACATTGCACTTTTTGTTTGAAGCCGCGAGCAAAATGACCCTTTTTTACGGCCTGCACAACGGTTTCGTAGTTAGCCATCACCCAGACACCGCGTCCGGGTAATCGCATTTTCAGATCTGGTACGACCTGCCCATCCGGCGAAAGGACAAATCGGATCATATTTGCCTTGGGAAGGATATCCCGCGTGACCAGGCATTGTCTGGTCGTCTCTTCGCTCTTACGCGGCACGGTTTATCCTTTCCAGCCCGATTTTGTCAAATCCAGACGCTATTTGACGTCAAGATTCCGTTCTCAAGCCTTCTCGTCAACAGTTTCTGCGTCTTCAGCGACGAATTCTTCGTCCTCTTCACCCGCTTCCAACTGTTCATACTCGGCGGCCTCTTCTTCGCTGAGCAGTTCGGATGGCTCGATCCAGCCTGCAGCAACGCGGGTCAGCATGATGACATCCTCGGCTTCTTGACGAGAGATATCAAAATCAGACAGCGACCCGTTGAAGCGCTTGACTTCGCCATTCTGCCGTTCGGTCCAACCAACCAGATCATCGGTTGCACAACCGGCAAGATCTTCGATCGACTTGATGTCGTCCTTGCCAAGGGCGACCAGCATGCCAAGGGTCAGACCGGAGATCTCCAGAAGATCGTCCGAAACGCCCAGTGCGATGCGCTCTTCGTTGAGTTTGGCTGCTTCCGCTTCGAGATATTCGTTGGCGCGTGCCTGAAGCTCCTGAGCGGTTTCTTCGTCAAAGCCTTCAATGTCTGCGACTTCGTTGACCTCGACATAGGCCACTTCCTCGATCGAGGTGAAACCCTCGGATGCGAGCAGTTGGGCAACGATATCATCCACGTCAAGGGCATTCATGAACAGCTCGGCGCGTTCGTTGAATTCCTTCTGGCGACGTTCGGATTCATCTTCCTCGGTCATGATGTCGATATCCCAGCCGGTCAGCTGAGAGGCGAGGCGTACATTCTGGCCGCGACGACCAATGGCCAGAGACAACTGATCATTGGGGACGACAACCTCGATACGCTCACTGTCTTCATCAAGCACGACCTTGGCCACTTCGGCAGGCTGCAGAGCATTGACGATGAAGGTCGCGGGATCTTCCGACCACGGAATGATGTCGATCTTTTCGCCCTGAAGCTCGTTCACCACAGCCTGCACGCGCGAACCGCGCATACCGACACAGGCACCGACCGGATCGATGGAACTGTCGCTCGACAGCACCGCGATTTTGGCGCGCGAACCCGGATCACGGGCAACGGACTTGAGGGTGATGATGCCATCATAGATCTCTGGCACTTCCTGTGCAAACAGTTTGGCCATGAATTGCGGATGGGTGCGCGACAGGAAGACCTGCGGGCCACGCTGTTCGCGGCGAACATCATAGATGATGGCGCGAATGCGGTCGCCGGGGCGGAACGCTTCGCGGGCGATCAACTCGTCGCGGCGCACGATGGCCTCGCTGCCGGCCAGATCGACCGTAACGTTGCCATATTCCACCCGTTTGACCTGACCGTTGACGATCTCGAACTGGCGGTCCTTGAATTCTTCATACTGATGATCGCGTTCCGCTTCGCGGACTTTTTGCACGATCACTTGCTTGGCAGACTGGGCCGAAATCCGGCCGAATTCAAGCGGTGGAAGCAGATCGGCAATGGTGTCGCCAACCTTGGCCTCCGGGTGCTTGATCTGTGCATCAACCAGAGCGATCTGGGTCGAAAAATCCTCCACGACCTCAACCACTTCAAGCAAACGTTCCAGACGCGTGTCGCCGGTTCGCGGGTTGATGGTTGCACGGATTTCGGTTTCTTGACCATATCGGGAGCGCGCAGCCTTCTGGATGGCGTCTTCCATGGCTCCGATCACGATCATGCGATCAATCGATTTTTCTCGCGCCACGGCATCTGCGATTTGCAGAAGCTCAAGACGGTTTGCACTGATGGCCATCGTCAGCGTCTCCTATTCTTGCCTGTCAGCCGCGTCTTCCTCGATTTCCGCAGCACCATTCACTGGCTGCGCTTTTAGCGCCAGCTCCAGCAATTTGTCGTTCATTACCAATTTTGCCTCGGACAAGTTTGAAAGAGGCACCCGAACATTGGCATCGGTCCCTTGCGGGACATCGGGCAATACGATCTTCAGGTCTTCTCCATCGACACCATCGAGCATGCCGCGATACCGGCGGCGGCCGTCTACAGGGGTCGACAATTCGATCTTTGCTTCATGGCCTGCCCATGCGATGAAATCGCGACGGCGGACGAGAGGTCGATCCACACCCGGAGAGGAAACCTCAAGATGATATTCACCACTTATCGGGTCTTCCACGTCGAGCGCAGGCGAAATCGCCTTGCTGACGGCTTCACACCCTTCGATGGACATCGTGCCATCCGGGGATTCGGCCATAATCTGCACGGTGCAGCCGCGTTCTCCGGTGATTCGAACGCGCACCAGATCAAAGCCGAGATCCACGATCACCGGCTCGACGATGCTTGCGACACGGGCATCCACGCCCCGTTCACCAAAGAGTCTGGGCTCTTGCCCTGCTGCCATTTGACTGCTTTCTGTCATGAGGAAAGCCTGTCTCCATTCCATGATGGCCCGCCGACCGTGCGACAAGGCCCATTCAAATTCGTCCCGATCATGCCTGACTGATCTGTCGCCCCTAAAGGCATTCCTGCGAGTGCGTCGGCTTGATCCTGATGGATCCGATCCGATCCATGCATTTTATCAGACTTTGCTGTGAATTCGCAGTGACAAGATACAAAAAAGAGCGGGTCCGGAAGGCCCACTCTAAACAGCATGTCTAGATTTTGAAGATTTACTACACCAATTCGGTGGGTAAATGCAAGGCTTGTCTTTCCCCGGACCGCTTCTATTTGCGCCGGAAGGTCAAATAATGCGGCCTGCGGCCTTCGCGAAAGGCCTTTTCTTCATAGCGGGTGGTCTGCCAGTCGGGCCAGGCCTGAAGGCGCGCACTCGGGTCGCCATCGATCTCTTCCAGGGCGGGGAAACGGGCGACATGCTCGAGCGTCCATTCCACATAGGGCTCAATGTCGGAGGCGAAACGGAACAGCGCTCCGGGTTTGAGCACGCGGATGATGCGCTCAAGATTGGCATCCGAAACAAAGCGGCGCTTCCAGTGGCGCTTCTTGTGCCATGGGTCCGGATAGAGAATAAACAGCCGGTCAAGCGATGCATCGGGCAGCCAGTCGAGAATATGGGCTGCATCCTCATCATAGATGCGGATGTTGCTGACGTCCTCAGCTTGCATCTGGGTCAGCGCCTTGACCACGCCATTGACGAACGGCTCACAGCCAATCAGGCCGACAGACGGATTGGTCTTGGCCTGACGCACGATATGCTCGCCGCCGCCAAAGCCGATTTCCATCCAGATGGTTTCGGGCTGATGATCAAAGACAGCGGCGATGTCATCAATCGGTTTGGTCGGATTGAGACTGATCCGGGGCAGGACGTCCTCCATCAAGGCCTGTTGTCCGGGGCTGAGCGGCTTGCCCTTGCGCCGGCCAAAGAAGGTGGTGGCAATCTGCTCCTCGATGAGACGGGATTGAGACGGGCGGAACCGGGGCTTGTCATTCGAAGATAGGGTCATGGTCTTGCTGGCGTCTCGATCAGGTCGGGTTGTGTCTTGCGCCGTGTCGCGCGAAAACTGGGCGACGTGCGGCACTGCCGAACGTGGCTGGGCCTTTAACGTGGCAAGGTCTTTAGCGCACCCGGTAAAGAGGAATCAACCCCAATCAGGCCATCAGACCGGCCTCAAGAACGGGTCGAAGGGTCCAAGACGCAAAAAGGCCGAAAGACGCAAGCATCTTTCGGCCTGATTGAGACGGCTCGATTTGAAAAGCTGTACCTTGGCTTGCGCCAAAGCAGGGGGATCAGCTTCCGGCTTCGTCGCCGGCAATTTCGCGAACCAGTTCGACGATCTTGCGTCGGACTTTCTGTTCCTTGATCTGAACAAAAGCACGATTGAGCTGAAGGCCTTCCGAGGAAGACAGGAAGTCAATCACATAGTTTTCGGTTTTTGACTCCGCCAAACCGGCAGCTTCTTGCGGGGTGCCTGGTGCATCTTCAAAGAAGAAGGCAACCGGCACTTCCAGAACGGTTGCAATATGCTGCAGACGGCTTGCGCCGATGCGGTTGGTGCCCTTTTCGTACTTTTGAATCTGTTGGAATGTAATGCCGAGATGCTCGCCCAGTTTTTCTTGGCTCATGGAGAGCATCATACGACGAAGCCGAACTCGACTCCCAACATAGATGTCGATCGGATTTGGTGCTTTTTTACTGGCCATTTGGCTCTCTTTATATTTTGTAGCGCATGTTGATTGTGACAACTTTGGTTAGCGCCGCTGGTTATAAAATCACGAGTTCCGCTTCTCGCGTTTCATTCCTCCAAAGCTTGGAGACTCGCGCTTTTGATTGTATTTTGCGCCTTCCACTTTCACCCGGGAGGTTGTGCAATAGTGCCGTGTATTCCCTATATTTGTCAATTCTTCCTGTCAATCCTTGCCGAACTTTCTCGATATACTTGCGGTTGTTAGAATTAATAACACGCAAACGGCGAAGAATATCCAATTGCCGAATCTCGCATAAGGTGTTGCCGAAAGCTTGAGAGGAACATGTGTCTGAATTAAGCCTTCCGCGCCCAATTCAAGCTGTTTCTCAACCTTACCTCGCGCATCGATAACCGCAGAAATGCCAGTGTTTGCAACGCGTAACACCGGCAATCCGGTTTCAACAGCACGCATGCGCGCTATATGCAAATGCTGGGACGGACCGATGGTTTTTCCGAACCAGGCATCATTTGTGACATTGATGATCAGATCTGCGCTCTTGGGAAAGGAGAGGATGTCACTTGAAAAGGCAATCTCATAACAAATCAGAGGCAACAGCTTTCCCAACTTGGGGTTGTCGAGAAGCGTACGCTTTGTCCCCACTTTGAAGCCTATTTTCTGGGCCGTCAGTTGTTCAAGGCCCAGCTTATCTAGCAAGGGTTGCATGGGCAGATATTCGCCGAAGGGGACAAGATGCACCTTGTCATAGGCCTGAAGGATCGTTCCGTCCGGCCCCAATTGATAGATCGAGTTGTAAATCTCGTCTGTCCGCGGTGAATCAGGATTGCGCCGAAGCGCACCCGTCAACAGCCCGGCTCCGGCGGGCAGCGAGGATTTGATCGCTGTAAGGGCGCCGGATTGCTCCATCAGAAAGAAGGGAACGGCTGACTCCGGCCAGATCACCATGTCGATAGCATCAAGCGGATGCTCCTCGGTATCCAGTGAGGTCAGAGCCAGAAGTCGGTTGAAGATCCACGACCTATTCTCGAATTTCCACTTTTCGGTCTGGGGAATGTTCGGTTGTACGAGGCGCACAACCGGCGCGTCTTCGGCCAGCTCTGTTGGCAAATTGGATCGGTAGAAACCGAACGCAACTTGCGCGACGAACACGGTGAGGACAAGCACCACCATCATGCGCCCAAGGACCTTGAAGCGGTCCTCCTGAAAAAGACAGACGGGCAATGCGAACAGCAGGACCGAAAAGAGACTGAGGGTATTGGGACCAACCAGCGAAAGCGCCTGCATCAGAACGCCGCTAGAGGCAAGAGCAGGGCCAAAACCGCCCCAGGGCAGCCCCGTGAACAGCGTCCCGCGCAGATACTCCGCCACGGCCAGCAACAGGGCCAGCCAGACGATCCGCAAGGGCGATGTGGACCAGACAAGGGCGCTCACACCGGCTGCAACACACCAGAACAGCGCCAGCCCCGCCGGCAGTATCACCACCGCCAGTGGCATGGCCCAGGCGAACTTGTCCGCCTCAACCAGAAAGGCTGCGCCAAGCCAATAGAATGTGCAAAGGAAAAAGCCGAAGCCGAACATCCAGCCCACGCGCGCCATGGCAAAAGCGGCCCGCTTCGTGTTTTGCCCTAGAGCGGCTGAGTCGAGCAGCCAGACAAGAAGCGGCATCGAGAGCCACAACAGAGGAAACCACCCGAAGGGGTCTTGCGCGAAACTGGCAATGATCCCCGCGATGAAGGCCGCGGCAAGGCGCCGCCAACCATCCAGCAACAACAGGTTGGAAACAAACAGGGGCATCGTGAAGAAGCTGCCGAATCAGGGTTACAACGGATCTTTGGACAACAAGTGCCAGATCCCCTCTCAAGGTCAAGAGCGTGCACCCCGTTTTGGGCAACAATCTGGTCGGAGCCGCTATGGGTGGCAAAAAGGGCCAGTTATGCCCTCGGAGGGACGCGCTTTTTGCTAAGTGCCATTCGTCTGGTTTAGCTTTTGGGCCGCCTGAGAGGTTGTGTTGTCTTCATCGTCTTGTCGGTCCTGTCCCTCATCGGATGAACGGGTCAGAGCCACCGCACGCTTGATCTGCTTTTTCGTTGGCTTGATACGGATCTTGACGCGCCGGATGCGCCGGCGGTCTGCCTCCATGATTTCAAATTCAAGCCCTTCAGACACCGCGATCAATTCGCCGCGAACCGGGATGCGGCCAATCAGCGTAAAGATGAAGCCACCCAGACTGTCGACGTCTTCGAGTTCTTCATCATCCAGTGGCAGGGAGACGCCAATGGTCTTCACCACGTCATCCAGATCGGCCTTTGCGTCGGCAATGAAGAGATTGGGTGCGGCTTCGGCGATGAAGACTTCGCTCTCGTCGTCATGTTCATCCTCGATGTCGCCCACCACTGTTTCGACCACGTCTTCCAGTGAGACAAGCCCGTCCGTGCCGCCATATTCGTCAATCACGAGCGCCATCTGGGTGCGCGCCGCCCGCATGCTTGCCATCAGGTCGACTGCTGGCATTGAGGGCGGGACGAACAGCACGTCGCGAATGAGCCCCAGATCCTTGAGGGGACGATCAAGATCGATATTCTCGAGCGAGCGGATATGGTTGCTGGCAGCAAGGGCCTCGATCGTTTTGTAGGCCGGAAGACCCGCGTCCTCGTCAGCCTCGGTCCCTTCCATGGAATCGAGTGCTGATCTTGAACTGACTTTTTCCACCTTCGGGGCAATGTCGCTTTCCTGCGTCATCAGGCCGACCACGTCCTTGATATGCACCATGCCGACCGGGTCATCGAGGGTTTCGCGATAGACCGGAAGGCGCGAATGGCCCACATCTTCATAGACCGCCAGCAGCGTGCCAAGGGTCACATCATGCTCGACCGCATCAATGTCTGCTCGGGGGATCATGACGTCATCGACGCGCATCTCCCTAAGGGACAGGATGTTGCGCAGCATCGCCTTCTCTTCGGCAGAAAAAGCGTCATCCCCGCCATCTTCTGCAAGCGCACCTTCCATTTGTGTGCGCAGTGAGGTGTTGGGCAGTTTTGCGACGAGGTTCTGGGTAAGGCGTTGCAGCCAATTGCCTTCATGAGGCGCGGAATCGTCACCGGTCTGGTCATCAGAAGAGGCAACGACAGCATTGCCGTTGATCTTGGTGGAGGCCGGTTGGGAAGGGTCTGGGTCGTTCATCGTGTCTTGGCGCTCATGCAATCACTGCGCCCTCAATCCAAAATCCTGGCCGATCTTGCGGCCAAACAGGGTGGCAGGATATGACCGAAAGGAAAAATTCGCAATTCCAAAGGTCATTCCAGCATATCCGTGACGATCGTTCCCTCGTAAGGGTTTTCAAGGCCTAACTCGGCCAAGATGGCCACTTCGACACTTTCCATCTTGTCAGCTTCGTCCGGTTCTATGTGATCGTAGCCAAGCAAATGTAAGAAACCATGAATACACAGATGTGTCAGATGGGCCGGGATTGCAAGACCCATTTCATCCGCCTCGCGCAAAATGGTTTCATGGGCGAAAACAACATCGCCCAGCATCGGGCCAAAGACATCGGCATTCTCGTCCTGCGGAAAGGATAGCACATTGGTCGGCTTGTCCTTGCCGCGATGCTCGGCATTCAGTTTCCGGATCGCCGCATCATCGACGAACACCAGTGAAATCTCACATTCCGGCAAGAAGGCAATGCCTTCTTGCCGGATCACATGATTATAGGCCGCATCGAGGGCGAATGCGACGAAAAGCTCGAGATTCTCGACGTCGTTCCAGACCTTTGCCTCGATCAGAAAGTCTTTGCTTAACTCGCCATCCGGTGTTTGGGGCTTCGTCACTCTGCTTGGTCCTCTTCAGGATAGGCCGTCAGCATGTCGGGATTTTCAAAGCCGCGCTGGGCATGCCGTTCCTCAGCCTCGATGTTGCGTGACCGCTCCCGCTCGAGAACACGGCGTGCCTGTGCCCGGCGGCGTGCCTCTTCGTCATAGGCATTGACGATCCGCATCACCAGTTCGTGCCGGACCACGTCTTCCGCCGTGAACTGGACACGCACGATCGAGGGAATATCGCCGAGCAGCTCCATGGCCTGCACAAGACCGGACTGCTCGCCGCTTGGCAAGTCGATCTGGCTCGGATCGCCGGTCACGATCATCTTGGAATTTTCGCCAAGGCGCGTCAGGAACATCTTCATCTGCATCGAGGTGGTGTTCTGCGCTTCGTCGAGGATGACCGCTGCATTCGAGAGCGTCCGCCCACGCATGAAGGCGAGCGGTGCGATCTCGATGACCTTGGCTTCCAGCTCTCGCTCCACCTTGTCTGGCGGCATCATGTCATAAAGAGCGTCATAGAGCGGGCGCAGATAGGGATCGACCTTTTCTTTCATGTCTCCGGGCAAAAAGCCCAGACGCTCGCCAGCTTCCACCGCGGGGCGCGAGAGAATGATGCGTTCCACAACACCCCGTTCGAGCAACATGGCCGCATAGGCGACGGCCAGATAGGTCTTGCCCGTCCCGGCCGGCCCGGTGCCGAACACCAGATCTGCCCGATCCATGGCCCGGATATAGGCATCCTGCGTTGCTGTGCGGGCGGTCAGCTTCTTTTTGCGGGTGGCGATCTGGGCAAAGGTCATCTTGCCGGCCCCTTCATTACGGTCGGGCACGACTTCGGGCAGCATCAATTGCTCGTCGGAGGCCTGCGCCATGCGAATGGCACCGTCCACGTCGGCCTGTTCGATGGTGTCGCCTTCCTGTAAGCGGTGATAAAGCGCATCAAGAACCATCTTGGCCAGATCGCACAGGTCGCCCGGTCCCTTGATGGTGACCCGGTTGCCGCGCGCGATCGCCTCGACATTCAGCTTCTGCTCGATCCGGGCAAGATTCTGGTCATATTCCCCGAACAGATCTGCAGCCATCCGGTTGTCGTCATAGGACAACACGATATGCCCCATGTCCGAAGCCGCCGAAAGCGCCTTGTGGGTCAGATGATCCCGATGGTGTCGCTGATCTTGTTTCGGGTCCCAGCCCTTTTGGTCCCGGGGCGGTTTGCTGCCTCTTTGCTTCTTGATTTTCTCGCGGCGCTGATCGCTCAAACGCTTAATCCCTTCGAAAACTTCGGTTGGCGGCTTCGGCTTTGTGCCAAGTCAAGCCGCACCATATTACGCCGGTTTGTCAATCATGGAACCGAACAGACTGTTTGTCCCAACAGTATCAATGGTAACTGTGACAATTTCACCAATCAATTCTTCCGGGGCATCAACTTGCACAGCTTGCAGCCATGGCGACTTGCCAACCAGCTGCCCCGGTTCGCGGCCCTTGCGCTCCAGAAGCACGGTCATTTCCGTTCCGACTTTGGAGGCATTGAAGGCGCGCTGCTGTTCGGTGAGTAGCAATTGCAGGCGTTGCAGCCGTTCGGATTTCACGGCTTCTTCGACCTGCTCTTTACTGTCCGCTGCCGGTGTGCCGGGGCGGGGAGAATATTTGAAGCTGTAGGCCGATGCGTAGGTGACCTCACGCACGATGCGCATGGTGTCCTTGAAATCCGCCTCCGTTTCGCCCGGGAAGCCGACGATGAAATCACCCGACAGGGCAATATCTGGGCGGGCGGTGCGAATGCGCTCAATTAGGCGCACATAATCGTCATAGCTGTGCTGGCGGTTCATGGCAGCAAGGATCTTGTCTGATCCAGACTGCACAGGCAGATGCAGATAGGGCATCACGATATCGAGATCCCGATGCGCGGCCATCAAAACATCATCCATATCGCGCGGATGGCTTGTTGTGTAGCGCAATCTGTCAAGACCATCGATTTCAGCCAGCCGAAAGAGAAGCTGCCCAAGGCCCCAGTCTTTGCCGTCTGGCCCCTCGCCGTGATAGGCATTGACATTCTGACCCAGCAGCGTGACTTCGCGCACACCGGCCTCGGCCAATCGTTCCGCTTCCGCAACAATCTGGCTGACCGGGCGCGACATCTCGGCGCCACGTGTGTAGGGCACAACGCAGAAGGTGCAGAACTTGTCGCACCCTTCCTGCACCGTCAAAAACGAGCTGACGCCGCGCTTGCGCGTGACTTCGCGCTTGGCAGCGGGAAGGGCGGCGAATTTGTCCTCGACCGGGAAATCGGTTTCCACCACGCTCGACCCATTGCCCGTCCGGTCAAGCAGCTCGGGCAGTTTGTGATAGGCCTGAGGGCCAACCACCAGATCGACAATTGGTGCGCGTCGAATGATTTCCTGCCCTTCGGCCTGAGCGACGCAACCGGCGATGCCGATTTTCATCTCGCCCTTGCCGTCCTTGGCCCGCCTCTCCTTGAGCTGACGGATCCGCCCCAGCTCGGAATAGACCTTTTCTGCGGCCTTCTCGCGAATATGGCAGGTGTTCAGGATCACCAGATCCGCATCATCCATCACGTCGGTCGGGCTGTATCCCTTGGTCGCCAGAGCGTCCGACATGCGGTCGGAATCATAGACATTCATCTGGCATCCATAGGTCTTTACAAAGACTTTCTTGTTTTCAAAGGCAGTCATAAAAGCTCAATCCGGTTCTTGGCTGGAAACGGGATCTGCATACGGCAGCTTGGCCCGGGAATAGCGCACCCCTTTATCCTGTTTTTCCCGTCAATGCAAAGTCAAATTGGCTGAAACGGGCCACGAATTTATCGATTGCGTGGCGATTGCGCCACTAGCGCCGTTTGCCATCGTTGTGGTGATGAAGGGTCTTGAGCATGTTGGCGCGCACGGTCGCCTCTGCCTTGCGGGCCGCTTCCTTGCGATCCGCATCGGCTCCGAAGGGAATCGGCTCGCCAAAGGTCAGCGTGACGTCGATCGCCCCCTCCTTGGCCACAGCCCACAGATGGGGCGCCAGATCCATGTCTCCGTACCAGGCGGCAATGTGACGATGCTGACGCCCCATCGGCAGGCCCTGAATGCCTGTGTAGGCAACAGAGAGAGGCTGGATCCAGACGGAGGTCTGCCCTTTCTCTTCTGCGCCGGGCTGTTCGGCTACCATCGCTGCCTTTGCGGCCCCGATCAGTGCGGTGCGAAAGGGCCGGACCTCGTTGCCGTTCGAAGACGTGCCTTCGGCGAACAGCACCATCGCATCCCCTTCCTTCAGCCGCTTGGCGATCTCTTTGGCAACATTGCCCGTTTCCGAGCGTTTGCTGCGATTGACAAAGATCGAGCGTTGCAACTTGGCGAACATGCCGAAAATCGGCCAATTTGCGACTTCCGATTTGGCGATGAAGGAAACGGGCTGGACGGAGCTGAGCACCGAAATGTCCAGCCATGAGGCATGATTGGCGGTGATCAGCACGGATCCCTTGGTGGTGCACAGCCCCCTCACCACGACCTTGATCCCAAGGGTGCGGCAGACGATGCGATGGAACAGCACCGGGATCCAGCGCTTGGACGGCATGTCCAGCAGAACGGAGAGATACTGCAGCGGAATCAATGGCAGGGCCACAAGGGCAATGATCAGAAGGGCACAGAACGCCCGTATAGAGGTCACGGTAAACTTGGACCGGCGATCCGTCATGGTGTGTGCCTTGGTCAAATCGGGATTAACAAAAGACGTTTGGGAAGGACCGCACGACAATCGCGGTGATTCTATTTTTCCTTGTCGTCGATGCGCACACCATATAGCTCCAGCCGGTGATCGACCAGCTTGAATCCGAGCCTGCGGGCCACTTCAACCTGAAGGCGTTCAATCTCCTCATCACGGAATTCGATGACCTTGCCGGTTCGAAGATCAATGAGATGATCGTGATGTTCTTCGGTGATGGTCTCGTAGCGTGAGCGGCCATCCCTGAAATCATGGCGTTCGATGATACCCGAATCCTCGAACAGCTTGACGGTGCGATAGACGGTGGAAATCGAGATGTTGCTGTCGATCTTGACGGCGCGCGCGTACAATTCCTCGACATCGGGGTGATCGATGGCGGCGTCAAGCACCTGTGCGATGATCCGCCGTTGCTCGGTCATGCGCATGCCGGCTTTGGTGCACAGATCCTCAATGCTTGTTTTGTTGTTCTGTGACATGCCCGCTCGCCTTCTGCACTCTATCGTTTTGCACGCTTGACCGGCGCGCCGATCAAGTTCACTTGCATGATCAAAGCCAGAGAGGGGGTGTCATCGGCCTTTGTGTAATAGCCTTTGCGCTCGCCGACCTTCTCGAATCCCAGATCACGGTAAAGTGATAGCGCAGGATCATTGCTTGCGTCCACCTCCAGAAAGAGTTTTGCAATTCGATCCCCGTAGAGTTTGCGCATCAGGCCTTCCATCAACTGCCGTCCGCAGCCACTGCGCCGGTAGTCCGGATGCACACCGATGGTGAGGATCTCCGCTTCGTTGGCGACAGCGCGCGCAAGCACGAACCCGGCAACCTGATCGGTGGCTCTGAAGGTCGAACGGCGCAAAACCAGACATTGGACAAGCCGATCCGCCATCAGGGTCTGGAATTCGCTTGCCGACCAGCCGCGCTGAAAGCAGCGCGCATGAATGTCGGCCAGGACCGGAATGTCATCCCTGCTGGCCTCCGTGACCAAAGAAGTTGATTTGAGCGCAAAGATCACGTCTCTCTCCCCGCAATCTGCCGGTGTCTCGCCAGCGATTTTCCATACGCCCAAGCGGTCAGCTCCGGACAGTCAGCATAGTTTCATCTGGCTCGATACCCGAAAAGACCCCAAATCGTCGAAGATCAACAACCGGTGATCATGAATGGCCACCCTTGGTGACTGAAAAGACGATACAAGGCAAGGGGAATGATCAAGACAGACGGGCAATGACGCTCGCCGCTTGTGGTTTGGCGTCCGGTGCCCTCAGATAAAGCGGCGACGGGGCTGTCTCGGGCGCGGATTGATCAAGGGCCCAGACCGCCAGAGCGGCCATGTCGGGATGAGCTGGCGAGAAGACCTCACAGTTTTCAAGGCCGAAGGCGCTCTCCCGGACGAGAGCTGCGCCGGACCCGATCATCGCCAGTCCCCTATGTGCAACGCAAAGGCTGGCAAAATCCTGCGCACTTCTGGCTGCAGCCACCTCAAGGCTTTCGAGCGTGGGAGCGATTTCCGGCAGATTGAAAATCTCACCGTAGATCTGGTCCCTGCGTGCGTCGATCAGGGCGGCAAGCGGCCCATGATGTCCGCGCCGCCGCGCCGTCAGTCCCAGCGCAAAGAGTGTCGATGCCCCGATCAGCGGCACATCAAGCGCCAGTGCCAACGCACGCGCAGTGGCAAGCCCGACCCTGAGACCGGTGAAACTGCCCGGACCGACGGTCACGGCCAGCCTTGTCAGATCCTGATAGCCAAGCTGCTCTTCTTCAAGCAGGGCAGCGATTTCGTCCATCAGGCGCTCCGCGTGGCCCCGACCGATCACAACCGATCTTGAGGCCTCCCGCCGCGTTTCACCGTCCCATACGGCTAGACCGACAGAACAGGCGTCAAGCGCGGTATCAAGCGCCAGGCATATGTTTCTCTCATTGTTCATGGCACATCACACCCGCCGCGCGTATTGGCTTCGTCGAACGATCCTAGACCGACCGGACTTCCTGAACATCTGGCAGGAAATGGCGCAGAAGATTTTCGATGCCATGCTTGAGGGTCGCCGTCGAGGACGGACAACCGGCACAGGCCCCCCGCATGCGCAGGAACACGACACCGTCACGGAAGCCGTGGAAGGTGATGTCGCCGCCATCCTGAGCTACGGCAGGGCGAACCCGGCTTTCGAGCAGTTCTTTGATGGTGGCAACGGTATCTGAATCGGCTTCATCGAAGTCTTCGTTGCTGACGCTCTCGCTTTCGGCCTGCTTCATGGTCGGAGCGCCCGACATGAAATGATCCATGATGGCGCCGAGAATGGCAGGCTTGATGTGCTGCCAGTCAGTGTCGCCCTTGGTCACGGAAACAAAATCAAATCCGAAGAAGACGCCTTCGACACCTTCGATGGTGAAGAGTTTCTCCGCCAGCGGAGAGGCTTCCGCTTCCTTCACGGAACGGAAATCCATGGTGCCATCGTCAAGGACGACTTTTCCCGGCAGGAATTTCAAAGTCGCCGGATTGGGGGTCGCTTCAGTCTGGATGAACATGTCTGATCCTTCTCACGCCATAACGTCTCATGGCGTCATTTGCTGCTCTGGTGGCGCCATGGCAACGCGGCAGCCATCACGCCTTTGCAAGTCTCTCTAATATGTCAAATAAAACTTCTGTTGCAAAGATCAAGCACAAAGCATCGATCAGATGCAAACAAAGGCGAAGAAATCGGGGCATCCCGGGACGGGATGAAAGGAAACGCCGGGAATGGCTCTGTCGCCAATCAGGCTGATCGGACTGTGCGTGAAGACGAGTCCCTCAACAAAGGGCCTGAATGTCTTCGTCCAACAGATCGCCCGGCACGATAGTCACGGGTATAGGGAAGGGTTTGTTAGACTGGCTGGAAATGGATGAAACCAGAGGTCCGGGTCCATCTTTCTTTCCCACCGCGGACGCGAGCACCAGAACGCCGATGTCTTCGTCCTCGTCGATGAGGGAAACGATTTGTTCGGCAACCTTGCCTTCGCGGATCACGCATTCAACCGGAACGCTTGCAATGGCCTCGATCTGCTCCTTGAATTGATCCAGTCTTTCCTGCGCGGCATCATTGGCTTCAGCCAGCATGATTTCCTTGACGCCGAGCCAGTGCTCGAAATGTGCAGGTTCGATGGCAACCATCATGACGATTGCGCCACGGGTCGCCGCCGCTCGATAGGCGGCATAAGTGATGGCACGGTCACATTCCTCGGTGTCATCGACGATAACGAGAAATTTCCGGGAGTGACCCTCATCGTGAATTGTACGTCTCATAATCATGCTCCGAGCCTGCCATGTCCCGATCCATTGGGCAAGTCTGTGTTTCGGTCAGTGCACTGTCTTGGCGCGACAATTCAGGCCGCTGCTCGACGATTTGGGCTCGGAACCAATGAAAAATTGCCACGATTCGACAACTTGAGTCGACTCTGGATTGGTGCTTGATATGATGACACGGAAAAGGCGATGTGGGCGTTAACCGGCTTTGGTGGGGTTTTCAAGATGATCGGAAGGCTCCGCGCCTTCAGAACAGGAAAGCCCGGACCAAACGAAGTTGATCCGGGCTGACGGGTAGTACGAAGCTTCTTCTATTTCTAGCGAATGAAGCCCACGATATCCTTGACCTGATCAAGGATGGGGGAGGCGATGGCGTCTGCCTTTTCGGCCCCTTTTTTGAGGACGGCGTCGATGTGCCCCGGATCGTCCATCAAGCGGCGCATCTCCGAGGTGATCGGAGACAACTTGGAGAGAGACAGCTCGACCAGAGCGGGCTTGAATTTGGAAAATTCCGAACCGCCATGTTCCTTTAGAACATCGTCTTTTGACAGACCCGAGAGCGCCGCGTAGATGCCGACAAGGTTGGAGGCTTCAGCCCGGCCTTCCAGTCCTGCGACTTCGCTGGGAAGGGCTTCAGGGTCGGTTTTGGCCTTGCGGATCTTTTGAGAGATGGTATCCGCATCATCGGTCATGTTGATGCGCGCTTTGTCAGACGCGTCCGACGAGGACATTTTCTTGCCACCATCCCGAAGCGACATCACCCGCGGAGCCGGACCGCCGATCAGTGGCTCCGGCTGCGGGAAGAAGACCAGCTCGGGATCGGTCGTCACATCACGGTCGATATTGTCCACGCCATAACCCAGCTGCGCGATACGCTCGGCATAGTCGATGTTGAACTTCTGTGCCGTGTCGCGCGCCAGTTCCAGATGCTGCTTCTGGTCTTCGCCCACCGGAACATGGGTGGCCTTGTAGACCAGAATGTCCGCACTCATCAGGTTGGGATAGGCAAACAGACCCGAGGACACATTCTCGCGGTTCTTGCCCGCTTTGTCCTTGAACTGGGTCATCCGGCTAAGCCACCCCATCCGGGCCACGCAATTGAACACCCAGGCCAGCTGGGCATGGGCGGGAACCTGACTCTGGTTGAAGACGATATGCTTTTCAGGATCTATGCCGGACGCAAGAAAGCCCGCCGTGACCTCACGGGTCCGACGGATCAGGCCTTCGGGATCCTGCCAGACCGTGATGGCATGCATGTCGACGACACAGAAAATGCAATTGTAGGAGGATTGCAGGTCGACAAACTTGGTGATCGCACCAAGATAGTTGCCCAGATGCAGGTTGCCGGATGGTTGAATGCCGGAGAATACACGTGGCTCAAAGCTGGCCATGGAATGCCTCATGATGTTGCCCAGGCGGTTGGACGCGCGAGGGGGAGGGAAAAAATGTGCCGCATTGTCACAAAATCCGCGTCTGATGAGCGCGGCGGGACACATGCGGCTTGCAGCGTTATCGGACAAGGCCAAGCTGGATGCAAGGGATTTTCGAAACCGTCACCCGCGTTTTCATTGATGCTCAGGTGCCACGCCGCATCTGGCGGCGGATGTCGCCAAGCGAGATCGCACCGGTCACAAGGCTCGTAACCAGAAACAGGGCGATCCCCACCCCCACGAGCACCCCGAGCGTAAGTCCCCGCGTGATTAGCAAGGGAGCCTCAAGCCATGGGGTCAGATAGGCCGAGAGCATGAAGACGCCAACTCCCATGAGAACCGCGCAAAGGCAATAGAGCGCAAGGCGGCGGATTAGCTGCGCATCGGCATGAAAATGCCCGCGTCGCCAGAGTGTGACCCCCAGCAATAAAGCGTTGACCCAGCCGGCCAGAGTGGTCGCAAGGGCTATCCCCACATGCTGCAAAGACGGAAACATCAGAAGCGAGCCAGCCACATTGATAACCATGGCGACGGTTGCAAACTGCATCGGTGTCTTGGTGTCTTGACGGGCAAAGAAGCCCGGAGACAGCACCTTGTTGAGCACGAAAGAGGGAAGGCCGAGGGCAAAGGCCGCAAGCGCCATCGCCGTCATTTGGGTGTCGCCTGCATCAAACTGGCCGCGCTCGAACAACACCGCGATGATCGGGCCGGGCACCACCGCCAGCGCGACGGCGGCAGGCAGGGTGAGGAACATGGCAAATTCCATCGCCCGGTTCTGGGCATGGTAGACGGCTTCGGACTTCTCCGCCCGAACCTTGCGCGTCAGGTCAGGCAGCAGAACCACGCCAATGGCGATCCCCACGACGCCGAGCGGCAGCTGATAGATCCGGTCCGCATAATAGAGATAGGAGACAGCCCCTGCTTGAAAGGAAGCGATGATCGTGCCGATGGTGATGTTGAGCTGCGTCACGCCTCCCGCCACGATCCCGGGAATGCCAAGACGGATGAGCTTTCTTGTGTTTTCCGTGTGCCGGGGCCGTTTGAGGCTAAGCCGAAACCCGGCCCGCATCATGGCCCAGATGAGAGCCGCAAGCTGCACGAATCCGGCGATAAAAACACCCCAGGCCAGAAAATGCCCAGCCATGGGGTTGTTATCAACCCCCAGAAACAGGATCAGCATCAGGGTTGCGATCATCACCACATTGAGAAGGACGGGCGCAAAGGCTGCTGCCGCAAATTTTCCAAGGCTGTTGAGAATGCCTGACAGAAAGGCAATCAGCGACATGCACAGAAGATAGGGAAATGTGATCCGCGAGAGCACAACGGCCAGATCGAATTTGGACGGATCATCGCCAAAGCCCGGTGCCAGCACATGGATCAGGAGCGGCATGGCCAGTTCGGCCAACGCCGTGAACAGCAACAACACGAACAGAAGGCCCGCCACGATCTCTTCGGCTACCTTGCGCGCACCGCCTTCGCCCTGATCCTCAAGGGATCCGGCAAAAATCGGAATGAAGGCAGAGTTGAAGGCCCCTTCGGCAAACAGCCGCCGAAACAGGTTTGGCAGGCGAAAGGCAACAAAGAAGGCATCGGCAATTGGTCCGGAGCCAAGACTGGCGGCGATCAGGATGTCGCGGAAAAACCCCAGAAACCGACTGGCAAGGGTCGCCACGCCTACTGTGGCGAAATTTCTCAGCATGGACATCGAAGCATCCTTCCCTACCCATTGGGTGTCGATCACGAGCAAAGAGCCGGCGTGTAAAAAAAGGCCCATTGAGGGCCTTTTGTCTTATACGCGCAAATTCTGGCCAGTCAAACACCATCTGAGGGGCTAGCCTTGGGTCATTTGCGGCTATTCCTCAGGCGCTGTCGGGCGCTCCTTGAGCTTGCCTTTGAGCACTTCCATCAAGCGGGCTGAAATGATGTCCTTGCGGGCCGGGTTGGAGATCTTGGCACCGGTCAGGTCAGTCAGATAGAAGGCGTCGACAACCCGCTCGCCATAGGTCGTGATATGAGCCGAGGCGATGTCGAGATTGAGCGCGGAAATGGTGCGCGTCAGGGCTGACAGAAGACCGGGTCTGTCGAGGCCCTCCACTTCGACAACCGTTGCCTGGTTTGAGATTTCGTTGTTGACCGTGACTTTGGTGGTCGGGCGGAAGGTTTGCAGCCGCCGCTTGTGGCCTTCCTTCTGCTGCACGAGGGCTGGAAGCCGCGTTTCGCCCTTTAGGACCTGTACCAAAAGATCAACAATCCGATTGGCCCGGCGCCTTTCGTCATGGTCTTCGAGAAATTCCCGTTCGATCAGGATGGTATCAAGAGCCCGCCCGTCGGTGGTGGTAAAGATCATCGCGTCGACAATGTTGCCCCCGGCTGCCGAACAGGCCCCGGCAATCATTGACAGAAGGCGCGGATGGTCGGGCGCGAGAATGGTGATTTCGGTGATGCCTTCGAACTCGTAGGTCTTGATGGCCGTGGCCACCTTGTGCTTTTTCTTGTCGGCCTCGTAAATGAGCTCGGCATGGGCAACGGCGCTGTCCACATCGGTCCTCAGCCAGTAGGCCGAGTAATGCAGATCGAGATAGGCCGCAATTTCCGTCTCGCTCCAAGCGGAAAGCCGGTCTGCGACCTTTTCTTTCATGCGGGCAACGCGCGAATCGCGGCTCTGCTGCGAATGGCCACCGGTCAGGATCGGTTCGACCTCGGAATAAAGGGTGCGCAAAAGCTGGCCCTTCCAGCCATTCCAGACGCCCGGCCCGACGGCCTTGATATCGGCGATCGTCAGGATCAGCAGCATGCGCATCTGTTCCATGGTCTGCACGACATTGCAGAAATCAAGGATGGTCTTGCGGTCGGACAGATCGCGCGACTGGGATACCTGACTCATCGTCAGATGTTCCATGATCAGCCAGGCGACCTGTTCGGTCTGCTCGTCAGTCAGGCCCAGACGCGGGCACAGCTCGCGCGCAACCTGCGCACCGGCTGGTGAATGGCGCTCCGGGCGTCCCTTGGCAATATCGTGCAGGAAGACCGCCACATACAGCACGACCCGATCCTTGATCTTTGGCACCAGCTCATGGGCCAGCGGATGCTCGTCTCCGAGTTCCTGCTTCTCGATCTCAGAGAGAATGCCGACCGCCCGCAACAAATGCTCATCGACCGTATAGTGATGATACATGTTGAACTGCATCATTGCGACGATGCGACCGAATTCGGGGATGAATCGACCCAGAATGCCGGATTCGTTCATGCGCCTCAGCACACTCTCGGGATCCCGGCGCGAGGTCAGGATCCTCAGGAACGTAGCATTGGCTTTCGGGTCGTTGCGCATGTCGTTGTCGATTAGGCGCAGATTGTGATGGATCGCCTGCATGGCATCGGGATGCAGCAACAGGTTCTCTTGATCAGCCACCTCGAAAATGCGCAGGATATTGACCGGATTCTGGCTGATGACTTCTTCGTTTTCGACCGACAGCCGTCCGTGATCAATGCAGAACCCGTCTGCATTGCGAATCTTTCGCCGCCGAAACGGTATGGCATTCAGAAAGCGGTTGATGCCTGGAGCGGATCGCCCGAAATCCTCTTCAAGAGCTGCGCAGAAGACGCGCGTCAACTCGCCCACTTCCTTGGCAACAAGGAAATAGTGCTTCATGAAGCGCTCCACCGAATTCTGACCGGGGCGCGACTTGTAGCCCATCTTTTCCGACAGCTCGCGCTGAACGTCAAAGCTCACCCGCTCCTCGGGGCGACCGGTGAGGAAGTGCAGATGGCAGCGAACGGTCCAGAGATGGTTGTTGGCCTTTTTGAAGCGCGCATATTCTTCGGCCGAAAAGACATCGGCGTCGACCAATTCCTTGCCCTTGCGGACGCGATAGGCATACTGGCCAATCCAAAACAGGGTCTGGATGTCTCTGAGCCCACCCTTGCCTTCCTTGACATTGGGCTCGACCATGTAGCGCGAGTTGCCCTGCTGTTCGTGGCGCGAATCCCGCTCGCCGAGCTTGGCGGCGATGAAGTCCGCGCTGGTATTTTTCATCACTTCCTTGTCGAACTTGTCGATGAGGCCTTCATAAAGGGGCTTTTCGCCATCGATGAAGCGGGCTTCGAGAATGGATGTGCGGATGGTCATGTCGCTGCGTGACAGGCGGACGCATTCATCGAGCGTGCGCGTCGCATGGCCCACTTTTTGCCCCATGTCCCACAGCATGTAGAGGATATATTCGACCACGCTCTCGCCCCACGGGGTCTGCTTGTAGGGCAACAGAAACAGAAGATCGATGTCCGAGAAGGGCGCCAGCGTGGCGCGGCCATAGCCACCAACGGCAACGATCGCGAGGCGCTCGGAAGCAGTCGGATTGTCGACGCGGTAAACGTGATTGATGGCAAAGCGATGGATGAGCGTTATGAGCTGGTCTTCCAGATACGATAGGCGAATGGCGCACAGAATCCCGATGCCATCCTCTTCGAGCAGTTTTTCCGCGCGTTCGCGGCCCGTTTGCAGGGAGTCCTTGAAAAGTTGCAGGATATCGGCCCGTGTGGACAGGTCTTTAGCGTCCCCTCCGTGATCGGCAACAATCTTGTCGAGCTGTGCCTGCGTCGCATCAATGTCGATCAGGCCGTCTGTCTGGGGGGAAATTTTCATAACTCATGCCTTGTGTCCGAAAGGGACCTGTGAATTGCTGATCAAATCTGGCTATATGCCTACAAACCGGGCAGTGCCTCTTTTTGCGTCAATGTGCGACGAGGTCGACACCATCGTCAAGCGCAAATCCCGGGTGCCTTGATAACATATAGGTCACAACAGACCTTTAAGCCTGTAGAGCGCGTCCTGCGCTTCGCGCGGGCTGAGATCATCTGGGTTAAGCTCCATCAGGGCGTCCCGCAAAGCATCGACCTCTTGCGGGGTGATGGATGCAACCGGCCTTGAAAACAGCGGCAGATCGTCGATGGTTGCAGCCGGGGCCTGTCTGTCCCCCTCTTCGAGATGTTCCAGAACCGCCCGCGCTCGCTGGATCACGGCCTCGGGCAGCCCTGCCAGCTTGGCCACCTGAATGCCATAGGAACGATCTGCGGCTCCCGGCACAATCTCGTGCAGAAACACCACATCGCCCTGCCATTCCTTCACCCTGACCGTGGCGTTGATCAGGCGGGAGAGCTTTTCGTGCAAAACCGTCAATTCGTGATAGTGGGTGGCGAACAGCGCCCGAGAGCGATTGACCTCATGCAGATTCTCGATTGTCGCCCAGGCGATGGACAGCCCGTCGAAGGTGGCGGTGCCGCGTCCGATCTCGTCCAGAATGACGAGGGATCGCTCGCTGGCCTGATTGAGGATCGCCGCCGTCTCGACCATTTCCACCATGAAGGTGGAGCGCCCGCGCGCCAGATCATCCGCCGCCCCGACCCGCGAAAACAGGCGGTCAACCAGCCCGATGTGGGCAGTGGCTGCGGGCACGAAGGCACCCATCTGAGCCAATATGGCAATCAGCGCATTCTGGCGCAAAAAGGTCGATTTACCGGCCATGTTGGGGCCGGTGATCAGCCAGATCTTGCCATTCAGTTCACTGCCTTGCGGTCCGAGATCGCAATTGTTGGCGACGAACGGATCCCCGCCCTGTCGCTCCAGCGCAACCTCGACCACAGGATGACGGCCATTCTCCACTGCAAAGGCGAGGCTGAGATCCATGGTCGGGCGGCAATAGTTTCGCTCCGCCGCCAGAGAGGCAAGGGCCATCGAGACATCAAGCACAGCAAGCGCATGCGCTGCGTCCAGAATGATATCCGCAGCCTTGATGACCGCAGCCCGGACGCGCTCATAAATCTCCAGCTCGATCGCCGTCACCTTGGCACCGGCAGACGCGATGCGCGCTTCGAGGTCAGCCAATTCTGTGGTCGTGAAGCGTACTGCATTGGCGAGCGTCTGGCGGTGGATGAAAGTCTCATTGAGCGGCGCAGACATCAGCTTGTCCGCATGGTTGGCGGTGACCTCGATGAAGTAGCCCAGCACATTGTTGTGCTTGATCTTGGTGCCGCGCACCCCGGTTTTTTCGGCATAATCAGCCTGTAGCGATGCGATCACGCGACGGCTTTCGTCCCTCAAGGCACGCAGGTCATCCAGATTATTGTCGAACCCGGACCGAACAAAACCGCCATCGCGTTTTTGTAGCGGCAATTCGTCGTCGAGCGAGGCCGAAAGAAGCGAGCCAAGATCTGTCGGCATGGCCGCAAGGGCACTGCGGGCCCGGTCTATCTCGGACGGCATCGATCCGGGCAGACTGCTGCCATCGAGCCGTTCAAGCAGATCGGATATGGCCGAAAAGCCGCTGCGGATGGCGCCAAGATCTCTTGGGCCACCCCGGTCCAAGGACAGGCGCGACAGGGCGCGCGGCATATCGGGCGCGGCTTTCAGGGCTTCGGTGAGATCCTCGCGCAGACCCGTCTGTTCCAGAAACCATGCGACCGATTCCTGCCGCTCGAGGATCGGATCAAGCTCTGCAAGCGGGGCGGCAAGCCTTGCGGCCAGAAGGCGCGAGCCACCACCGGTCACCGTGCGATCGATGGTTGACAGGAGGCTGCCCTTTTTCTCGCCCGACAGGGTCCGCACCAATTCGAGATTGGCACGGGTCGCAGCATCGATCGACATGGTGCGGCTCGATTGCTCCCGTTGGGGCGGACTGAGAGGCGGACGGGCACCCAGCTGGGTTTTTTCCACATAGGCGAGGATCGCGCTTGCAGCCATCAGCTCGACCCGCTCGAACGATCCGTGACCATCGAGTGTGGACAACCCGAAATAACTCAGCAGGCGTTCTTCGGCCGTGGCACCATCAAAAAAAGCACGCGGCACCGGCGAAAAGGTTGCTCGCGACAGGTTCTCAAGGGGCGCAATATCCTCTTCAATCAGCATGTGATCGGCAACGATCACCTCGCGCGGATCAAGCCGGGCCAACTCGGCACCGAGGCGCAAGGCGGTCAGTGCCAGCACGCCGAAATCCCCGGTGGATAGTTCGAGCCACGAGAGCGCATAGTGATAGCCGTCGTCGCCCTTCCTCACGCGGGCAATGGCTGCGAGATAGTTAGAGCTTGCCGCATCCAGGAGGCTATCCTCGGTCAGGGTGCCCGGCGTGACCAGCCTGATCACGTCCCGCTGCACCACCGACTTTGCGCCCCGCTTTTTCGCTTCGGCCGGATCCTCGGTCTGCTCGCACACCGCGACCTTGTAGCCGTGGGAAATGAGCCGTTCCAGATAGCCCTCGGCGGCATGAACCGGCACGCCGCACATGGGAATATCGTCCCCCAGATGCTTGCCGCGTTTGGTCAGCGTGATGCCGAGTGCGCCCGATGCCTCCACAGCATCGTCAAAGAACAGCTCATAGAAATCGCCCATGCGATAGAACAGAAGACAATCCTGATGGGCCGCCTTGATATCAAGAAACTGCGCCATCATCGGGGTGGATTTTGATGTCACTGTCTGTTTGGATGCTGCTGTCTTGTCGGCCATGGATTGGTAAGGCTTTCTCTTGTCCCTGCATGCCTTGGGAGACAGGTTGGACTGTCTGATTTGCGGCAAGTTAGCAATTGGCCGAAGGCTCGGCCACATAGAGTAGCTATTTGACCGATTGTTTCCTGACAGACAACGCATTAATGTGCATAACTATATTTAGAACATTTGAAATACATGTAAGGACAAAGACTTATCTTGCCGACGCTGGAGCCGACAGATAAGCAAAAACGGAGGTTGAAAGTACGTGGCTGATGAAAATTTGAAGCCCGGCGTCTCGGTTACAGACGAAGAAGCGCTAGCATTCCATAAAAATGGTCGCCCGGGGAAACTGGAAATCGTTGCCACCAAACCCATGGCGACACAGCGTGATCTGTCTCTCGCCTATTCTCCCGGCGTTGCAGCACCCGTCAAGGCGATTGCAGAAGACCCATCTCTGGCGTTTGACTATACCGCACGGGGCAACTTGGTCGCCGTGATTTCGAATGGCTCGGCCATTCTGGGGCTGGGCAATCTGGGAGCACTGGCGTCCAAGCCGGTGATGGAAGGCAAGGCGGTTCTGTTCAAGCGCTTTGCTGATGTTGATTCGATTGATCTGGAAGTCGATACACAGGATCCGGAAGCCTTTATCAATGCTGTGAGATATCTTGGACCGTCGTTCGGTGGCATCAATCTGGAGGATATCAAGGCACCGGAGTGTTTCATCATTGAGCAGAAGCTCAAGGAAGTGATGGATATCCCGGTCTTCCATGACGACCAGCATGGCACCGCCATCATCGCAGCCGCCGGTCTGTTCAATGCCTTGCATCTGACCGGTCGTGATATCAAGGAAACCAAGGTGGTCTGCAACGGGGCCGGGGCCGCAGGCATCGCCTGCATCGAGCTCGTGAAGGCCATGGGCATTCCTCATGAGAATGTGATTCTTTGCGATACCAAGGGCGCAATCTATCAGGGCCGCAAAGAGGGCATGAACCAGTGGAAGTCCGCCCATGCCGTGCCGACCAAGGCCCGGACGCTGGCAGAGGCCATGGAAGGCGCGGATGTGTTCCTCGGGGTTTCGGTCAAGGGCGCGCTGACGCCCGATATGGTCAAGAGCATGGCACCGCAGCCGATCATCTTCGCCATGGCCAACCCGGATCCGGAAATCACGCCGGAAGAAGTTCGGACCGTGCGCACCGATGCGATTGTCGCGACGGGGCGGTCGGACTATCCCAATCAGGTCAACAACGTGCTCGGGTTCCCCTATATTTTCCGCGGTGCGCTTGATGTGCTGGCAACCGAGATCAGCGACCACATGAAGGTCGAAGCGGCCCGGGCCCTTGCTGCTCTGGCGCGTGAGGATGTGCCGGACGAGGTGGCCAGTGCCTATCAGGGCAACCGGCCCAGATTCGGCCCTGAATATATCATTCCCGTGCCGTTCGATCCGCGCCTGATTTCCGCCATTCCGCCAGCCGTTGCCAAGGCCGCGATGGAAAGCGGCGTTGCGCGCCGTCCGATTGTCGATCTGGAGGCCTATGCCAATCAGCTCAACGCCCGGCGGGATCCACTCGCCTCGACGCTTCAGCGGGTCTACTCCAAGGTGCGGCGCAATCCCAAGCGCGTCGTCTTTGGCGAGGGCGAAGAGGAGCAGGTCATGCGCGCGGCGGTCTCGTTCGTCAACGAGCAGCTGGGCACAGCCGTGCTTGTTGGTCGCGAGGATCTGATCCGGAAGCATGCAGAGGAAGCCGGCATCGAAATCGACCGTCCTGGCATCGAGCTGGTCAATGCGCGCCTGTCATCACGCGGCGAGGACTATGCCGACTATCTCTATCGTCGCCTCCAGCGCAAGGGCTATCTCTATCGCGACTGCCTACGCATGGTGAACAATGACCGCAACGTCTTTGCAGCTGCCATGGTGGCGATGAACGATGCCGATGCGATGATTTCGGGTGTGACGCGCAATTACTCGATCGTGCTTGAGGACATTCGCAAGGTGATCGATCCGCGTCCCAATCACCGGATCATCGGTGTCAGCATCGCTCTTTGCAAGGATCGCACGGTGCTCGTGGCTGACACGGCGGTGCATGAGATGCCCAGCTCGGAAGAACTGGCCGATATTGCCGAAGAGGCATCCGGTGTTGCGCGCAAGTTCGGTATCGAGCCGCGCGTTGCCATGCTGGCCTACTCCACCTTTGGTCATCCCGAGGGCGAGCGGTCGGATCGGCTGCGTGAAGCGGTTGGCATTCTCGATCGTCGTCGCGTTGACTTCGAATATGATGGAGAAATGGCGGCCGATGTCGCGCTGAGTGGCGACCTTATGGAAACCTATCCCTTCTGTCGTCTTGGCGGTCCGGCCAACGTGCTGGTCATGCCTGCGTTCCACGCAGCGTCGATCTCAACCAAGATGTTGCAGGAGCTCGGTGGCGCAACCCTTCTTGGCCCGCTTCTGGTCGGCTTTGACAAGCCGGTTCAGATCTTGCCAATGGGTGCCAAAGACACCGAAATTGTCAATATGGCAGCTCTTGCGGCCTACAATCTTGGCGCTTGATTCGAAATCGAAACGATCAAATAAAAAAGAGCGGCAGTTTATCTGCCGCTCTTTTTTTTAAGTCTGCTGGATCGGGACCGCCAGATGGGACGCGGCAGGTCTAAAGGTGCTTTGCAACGGCATCCTTGACGCAATCGGTGTTGTAATGCAGCACATATTTGGGATCGATATTCTCCACCGGCAGGATGATGAAGACATCGGTTGTGCCGAACTGGTAATCCACCATGGCGCTTTCACCGAAATGGCATCCAAGGCGCATGTAGGCCTTCACCAGCGGCGGCAACAGACGCAGAGCCTGCTTGTCGTTGATCTCCTCGGGCGGCATCTGGTCAAGGGGCACCCGAATCTCGGGCCACGCCTCGACGCGCCATTCCTCCGGTGCCTTGGCCTGCTTGGACAAGAACGTGAGGGGTTCGGCCATTGCCTTCGGGTCGGTTCCTTTGAGAGAGGCGCATCCGATCATCACGTCGATCTTGTGAATCTGCACATAGGCCCAGATGCCCTGCCACAACAGCTCAATGGTGCGCTTGGTCCGATAGTCCTTGAGCACGCAGGAGCGCCCAAGTTCGAGAAAACGTAGGTCCTTGTGGGTGTCGAGGATATGCCGGATGTTGAACTCGGAAGCGGAATAGAAGCCGCCATAAAGATCTGCCATTTCCTGCCGGAGCAGGCGGTAGGTGCCGACGATACGCGGTTCCCGGCGGCGGAATTTCTTCTGGGGCGAATCGTGATCAAGCACCAGAAGGTGGTCGCAGATCGCATCGAAGGCATCCGCATCGCGGCGGGTGAATTTGGTGTGGCTGTCCGGTTTGGCGGCCATCTCTTTGTAGAAGACCTTGTAGCGCAGACGCTGCGCCTTGCGGATTTCCCGCTCGGTCTGGGCCAGTCGGATTTCCAGTGATCCGACACGGCCAAGGGTGATCGGCCTGTCGCTGATCGGACGACCATCCCGCAGGCGATTGCGCCGCATGGCGGTCAGGATCTTCTTGGGCAGGTTCGTTCTCACAAATGGCGGAGTGTCCGGCATTGGATGCTGTTTGGAGAGCTCGGTTTCCCGCTCGAGCATGACCATTCTTTCCGTCCCCTTCCCTGCCACATGGCACGCAGTGCGCTGCGCATGTGGGTGCCTTTCTATGCAGTGGCCTGATGGTGAACAGCCAGCTCACCGGTCTTTCGTCAATGCGCGGACGTTATCATGGCGCGCATGGGTCCGAATTGATCGAGCACTACACGTCTATCTTATTCCCAGAACTATAGTCGACAATCGCCATTTGGCCAAAACAACTTCTGTGCTTCCTCCCGGACTGGTCGGAAAAACTACCAGTGCAATAGAACAGTTATATGACATTACTTTGTCAACTCAAGAACTTCTCGGATGCGGCTGACCAGGAGATCCGGTTCGGACGGTTTGACGATAAAGGCGTCGAATCCATGCCGTTGGCAGGCGTCCTGGGTCTCCTGCAACGCGTCGGCCGTAAAGGCGATCTTGGGGATGCGGCGTCCGTGCTGCTGATCGCGTTCCTTCATGGCGTCAAACAGGGTCATTCCGTCCATGTCGGGCATATGCAGGTCGATCAGCGCCAGATCAAAAGCCATCGTGTCGCCGTCATAAAGAGCCAGCGCCTCGGTGCCGGATTTGGCAAGCCCTACCTGCATTCCCTCTTTGGTCAGAATCGTGTGCGCCAGAAGAGCATTGATTTCATTGTCTTCCACGAGCAGCACATGGGGTTGCTTTTGCGGCTCGGCAAGTGAAACAGGCTCGATGACGGAGGGCGATTCGGATTCGAAATGATCTTTGTTTTCAGCTGCGGCAGGATGTCCCAGCAGCGCCAGATGCAGCGAAGCCTGCCGCACGGGTTTGACCAGATAGGCGTTGATGCCACCTTCGCGCATCTGCGGAATCACTCGCCGCTCGCTCGGCTCAAGCAGAATCACGCGACTGCGCGGAACAGGCCGGGTGAGCTTTCCGCCTTGAAGCGGATGAAAGGCGGCAATGATTCGTTCTGCCTTGTTCGGGTCTGCGCCATTGATCAACAGATGATCAGGAAGGATGTCATCCCCCTGTTGCTGCCATTCATCAAGGCTGAAGCTGTGAAACGCGATGTCCCAGTCCTTGCAATAGGCGTGCAGTGCCCGCTGATCAGCCTGTGTCAGATCGATACCGACGAGCCGATCCCCGGCAAGCTCGGCCCCGATCTTTTGACTGGCCCCGATCTTTTGACTGGCCCCAATCTTTTGACTGGCACTGACTGGCCCGGAAGGGCGGCTGGCGATCTCTGCGCCACCGCCGACGGGCTGGTCTTCGTCCCCTTCGTTGAGCCAGGACGCATCGAGTTTCAGTGTGAAAGTCGAGCCCTTGCCCAGTTTGCTGGAAAGAAGAATATCCCCCTGCATCATGCGCGCCAGACGTTGCGAAATGGCCAGACCAAGCCCGGTGCCTTCATGACGCCGCGTCCGGGCCGTGTCGGCCTGCTCGAACTCTTCAAACAGGCGGGCATGCATGTCTTCGCTGATGCCCGGGCCCGTATCGCGCACGGACAGAAGAATCGTCGCCACTTCGCCCTCGACGGGCGGGGTCTCACAGTCAAGCGACAGGTTGATGGCACCCTCAGGGGTGAATTTGATGGCATTGCCAACCAGATTGACGAGAATCTGCCGAACCCGCACCGGATCAATCAAAAGCTTGTCGGGTACGGACTGTCCCACCCATGAGGCGACCGACAGGCCTTTTTCTTGAGCGTCGGGGGCCAGAAGCTCTACCACGTCCTCCATCAGCCGGGCTGGCGAGGTCCATTCGTGGCTCAGGGTCATCTTGTTGGCTTCGATACGCGACAGGTCAAGCACGTCATTGACGAGCGCCAACAACGCGGTGCCGGATTGGCGCAAAGCCTGACTGTAGCTGGCTTGCTCGGCTGTCAGGGTCGTTGATTCCAGCAAGGTCGCCATGCCGATGATGCCATTGAGCGGTGTTCGCATCTCGTGGCTGATCGTTGCCAGAAAACGGGATTTCGCTTCACTTGCCGCTTCCATCTGCTTGTAGGCGGTCACATCCCGGGCGATGACCAGACGGCGTTCGCCCTTCTGGGTCGAGCGCATCATGGTCTCGGTCCAGCGAAACCAGCGTGGCCCTTCTCTCGTTTCGATCAGTTTTTCCCAAAGGGGATCGAGACAGCCTGGCCTATCATCGCCCTGAAACAGGTTGATCGCCGACTCGTCGGGCCGGAAAGGTGATCCCTCATCACTCGGCTCGAAAAATCGGGCGAAGGAATCATTGGCAAAATCCACGGTCCCATTCGGTCCAAGATGCAGAATGATGTCGCCCTGCCGATTGAGCAGGGTCTTGTATTTGTGCTCCGCCTCGCGCAACTCCCAATTCTCGTCCTGCAATTGCTCGCACGCGTGATCAAGGCGTTTGATCTGCGAGCGCAGGCCCTGATCATGGCTCGGACGGGAGGGGGGAGTGGAGGATTTGTTGCCGGATAAACTGACTGCCGCAGCAAGGGCGATGCCTGCCATTCCCCACAAAAGGGCACCGATCCAGATCCATGCCCCTTCGAAAGTGATCGCAAAGGCGCCACCACCAAGCAGTAGAAAGCCGATCGAAAAAAGCGCCGATCGCATCATCGCGGGCTTGTGGTCAGGGGGGCGTGGCGTGTGATGCTCGGGGTTTGACATGGAACCGTCCAGAAAACTCTTTTCTTTCTTGTATCACAAGCCGGAGCGCAATTTCTCGTGCAAATGTACGGATGGGCGCAGAGGTTCGAACGTGGTTAAGCCTGCAAAAGCAAGATTGCAATTTGCTCACCATAGCCTACTTTGGAATAGAGCAACATTTTGCAGTGAGCGCTGCACCCGCAACAAGGAGAGTGTCGTGAGTAAAATGACCCGAATCGAAATCAAAGGGTACGGTGGACCGGAGGTGATGAAGCTTGTCGAACGGGATATTCCAGAGGTCGGCCCCGCACAGATTCTGGTTCGGCACGAGGCGGTCGGGGTCAATTTCATCGACACCTATCATCGCACTGGCCTCTACCCGGTCCCGCAGCTTCCCTCGGGTCTGGGCGGTGAGGCCGCTGGCCTAATCGAGGCGATCGGCGCGGATGTCGAGGGCATGGCCGTTGGTGATCGCGTCGCCTATTGCTCTGGTCCCATAGGATCTTATGCCAGTCACAATGTCATTGCGGCGGACAGCGCCGTGCTGTTGCCCACCAGCATTTCGACCAAGGATGCAGCTGCCTCGCTGCTCAAGGGACTAACTGTGCAATATCTCATTCGCCAGATCTATCCGGTCAAGGAAGGTGACACGGTTCTGTTCCACGCGGCGGCCGGTGGCGTCGGCACCATTGCCGTACAATGGTTGAAATCTTTGGGTGCCACAGTGATCGGGACCGCCGGATCAGAGGAAAAGGTGAAACTGGCCAAGTCGTTGGGCTGTCAGCACGTCATCAATTACAAAACTGATTCGGTTCCGGAACGGGTTTTGGAAATTACTGATGGCAAGAAGCTTCCTGTCGTGTTCGACGGCGTTGGCAAGGACACGTTCATCGACAGTCTTGACTGTCTGGCGCCACGTGGTCTGATGATCAGCTTTGGCAATGCCTCTGGTCCGGTCGATGGTGTCAAGCTGGGGATTCTGGCGGCCAAGGGCTCGCTCATGGTGACACGCCCGACGCTTGTGCATTTCATCGCAACGCGCCAAGCCCTTGATGCGGCCAGCTATGACTTCTTTGCTGCTCTTTCCTCCGGTGCCGTCAAGATCGCACCGCCTGCGGAATATGCTCTTGCGGATGCCGCCACGGCCCATGAGGACCTGTCCGGGCGCAAGACCACCGGGTCACTGGTTCTGGTTCCCTAACCGCTCAAGCTGCTGCCGAAACACCGACCGGCGAATATCGCCGGTCTCGATGCGCTGCCGCCAGGCTGCAATCACCGTCTCGACGTTTTCCTCGAGCGGCTCAAGCGCATCAAGCTCCAGATCATAGCGCAGACCCTTGTGGATGCTGTGATAGTCGGCAACAGCACTGCCTCTTGGTCGATCACCGCGGGCTTTCTCCCGCGCTTCGAGAATGTCGATCGGACAATGCAGGCCGATGAACAGGACCTCAAAGGGCTCAAAAAGCCTGACCAACTGATCGAACCAGCCCTCTTCGTCCAGAATGTGCTCAAGGATCAGGTGGTTGCCTGCTGATGCATAAGCCTTGAGGGAACGGTGATAGCCATCAAAAAAGCACTGGCGGGCC
Source organism: Cohaesibacter sp. ES.047 (assembly GCF_900215505.1). Taxonomy (NCBI): domain Bacteria; kingdom Pseudomonadati; phylum Pseudomonadota; class Alphaproteobacteria; order Hyphomicrobiales; family Cohaesibacteraceae; genus Cohaesibacter; species Cohaesibacter sp. ES.047. The sequence continues at coordinate 608,203 of NZ_LT907844.1, read as the reverse complement.
AGTTGCCAATCAAACTCACCCGACTTGAAGCGCTTGCTAGGCAGAACGCCGGAATCACGCAGATGGTCAATGGAAATGTGCCAGAAAGGGAGGGGAAGGGCGTCTTGCAACGCCCTCGCCAATGTCGATTTGCCCGATGAGGAGGCCCCGTGCAGAAACAGGATCTGCGCAGTCTCAATCATCATCTTGAATGCGCCCCTTGAAGCGATCGGAATCCTTCACCGCATTCTTTACCATCTTGCCGAAAGTCTTGGAGCGTCGGCGGTTTTCTGCGATCGTTTCGGTGTTGCGATTGTCTTCGGCCTGCAACTTGCGCCAACGATCCAGCCGGTCCGCTTTTAGTTCCCCGGACGAGATGGCAGCCTGAACCGCACACTTGGGTTCGGTGTCATGCTGACAGTCGCTGAACTTGCATTGTGCCGCCAATGCCACGATATCATCAAACACCTGCTCGATGCCGGTGCTCTTTTCGTGCAGCCTGAGGGCGCGAATCCCCGGCGTGTCGACGAGCCATGCGCCATTGACGGTGCGATGCAGGGAACGGAAGGTGGTTGTGTGCCGCCCCTTGGCATCATCCTCGCGGATGTCCCGTGTGGCATCGGCCCGGTCGGTCAGGGCATTGAGCAAAGTGGTTTTGCCCACACCGGATGACCCCACCATGGCAACTGTCCGGCCCTTTTCGACCCAAGGCGCGAGCGAATCTGCCGCTTGGGTATCCTTGGCATTCAGACCGATAACATCCACCCCGGCCATCAGGTCCCTTGCGGGTTCCAGATAGCGCTCGGGATCGTCGCACAGATCCGTTTTGGTGATCAGGATTACAGGCGTTACGTCCGCGTCCCTAGCCAGCGCCAGAAAGCGTTCAAGGCGCGCAAGATTGAAGTCGTCATTGCAGGATGAGACGATAAACAGCACATCCACGTTGCAGGCCATGATCTGTTCGGACACATCCGTGCCCGCAGAGCGGCGTTTGAGCTCGCTCTTGGGATCAAGACGCCGGACGATCTGGTCGGTATGGTCGGTGAGCACCCAATCGCCGACGCCAAAATCCGACGTTGGCACCTTGTGCGGCGTGCGCAGGGGCCTGGCCCCACTTTCACCAAGACCCATCACGATGGTTCGCTGGATTTCCGTGATGCGAAAAGGGGTGAGGGTGTCCAGCTCGTTGATGTCGAGCTGGCTCATGAAATGGGCAGTAAAGCCAAGTTCGGACAGGGTCCAGCCGGGTTTCCTGTCAGGGGCTTTGCCAAGAAAGTCTTCGAAGGAAGTCATTGTCTTGCCTTAAGAACATACTTTTTGGTCGGCGCAAGCCTCGCGGCAAGGCCGTTGATCCAGGCAAGATCCGTCATCCATTCAGATGCCGTTTGCCCGGAGGGACAAAAAGACACTCATAAATATCCTCCTTCAGGGCTTGGTTGCTGGCAGGTGCCAATTTTCGGCACCATGCAGGGGAAAGTTGTGTCCCGATCTTAGTCAAATGCCGGGCTCTTGTCACCTGTCTTCATGTGTCACCTGAGAGGAAGACAGAGAAATGAGAGATCGCATCATGAAGCGGAAGAAGAGCCATCCGGCTCCCAGCCTTCTGGCGCGAGGGTGAAGCCCTCGAACTGAAAGGCCGGTGCAACGACACAGCTGACAAGGGTCCAGTCACCAAGGGATTGGGCCGATTGCCATGCGTTTTTTGGAACGATTGCTTGCGGTGCCTGACCGTTCAGAATGTCCGGGCCGAGGTTATGCTCGACCACATTCTGCCCGTTTTCAGCCATTTTAAGAGATAACGGGGCACCATCATGCCAGAACCAGCTTTCCACCGCATCAACACGATGCCAGTGGGAGCGCTCTCCGGCCTTGAGCAGAAAATAGATCGCGGTGCAATGACCGCGACCGTTGCTGCCTTCGTCATCGCGGAACGTCTCGACGAAATAGCCGCCCTCCGGGTGGGGCTGCATGTCAAGCGCTGCGATAATCTCGTCGGCTGAGGCCATGTCCCACTCCCGGCGGTTGGCTATCGGTGGTTAACCGCTAGACATCGAGGTTTGCGACATTCAGGGCATTGTCCTGAATGAAGTTCCGGCGAGGCTCGACTTCATCGCCCATCAGCTTGGCGAAGATGTCATCCGCGTCGTCGGCTTCCTGCACTCGAACCTGCAACAAAGTCCGGACATCCGGATCCAGCGTTGTTTCCCAAAGCTGCTCGGCATTCATCTCGCCAAGACCTTTGTAGCGCTGCATGGCAATGCCTTTGCGTCCAAGCGTATAGACTTCCTGCAGCAGCGAAATCGGACCGTAGATGGTGTATTCCTTTTCGCGGCGGCGCATGACAGTGCCATAGTCAAAGCCCTCTCTGAGCTCCGACCCAAGCCGATTGAGCTTGCGGGCGTCGGCCGACTGCATCAAAGCGGAATCAAGAATGGCCGCCTCCTTCACGCCGCGCACCGTGCGTTCGAACGCATAGTTTCCGTCATCGTCGATCGTGCCGACCCAGCCCCGCTCTGTTTCCTCGGCAACCCTGTCAAGGCGACGGGCAACACGGGCGAGGGCTTCTTCGATGGCCTTGTCGTCATCGGCGATGTCCGGATTGAGCAAGCCGCTGATCGCTGCCTGCTCGACCACCGAACGATTGTAGCGGGAATGCAGACTGTCGAGAGCCTTCTCGAAGGCCCGGGCTTCATCAAGCAGACCGCGCAAATCGGAGCCGGCCCGTTCAACACCGGAGCCGGTTGTCAAAACCGCTTCATCAAGACCCGCATCAATGAGATAATTCTCAAAGGCGAGTTCATCCTTGAGATATTGCTCGGACTGGCCACGCTTGACCTTGTAGAGCGGTGGCTGGGCGATGTAGAGATGACCGCCTTCCACAAGTTCGGGCATTTGCCGGAAGAAGAAGGTCAGAAGCAGGGTCCGAATGTGAGCGCCATCGACGTCAGCATCGGTCATGATGATGATTTTGTGATACCGCAGCTTTGCGGGATTGAATTCATCCTTGCCAATGCCCGTTCCGAGCGCGGTGATCATGGTGCCGATCTCCTGACTGGAGAGCATCTTGTCAAACCGGGCGCGTTCCACGTTGAGGATCTTACCGCGCAGGGGCAGGATGGCCTGATTGGCACGAGACCGTCCCTGTTTGGCCGATCCACCAGCGGAATCACCCTCCACCAGGAACAGTTCAGACTTGGCAGGATCTCTTTCCTGACAGTCGGCCAGCTTGCCGGGCAGAGAGGCGATATCGAGCGCGCCCTTGCGTCGGGTCAGCTCGCGTGCCTTACGGGCGGCCTCGCGGGCCGCGGCAGCTTCAACCACCTTCGATACGATTGTCTTGCCTTCGGCCGGATTTTCCTCCAGCCACTCATTCAGCGCGGCACTGATCAGGCTTTCGACAACGGGCCGGACTTCCGAGGAAACCAGCTTGTCCTTGGTCTGGGACGAGAATTTCGGATCTGGAACCTTGACCGACAGAACGCAGGTCAGTCCTTCACGGCAGTCATCGCCTGACGGGTTGACCTTTTCGCGTTTGAGAAGACCTGAGCTTTCTGCATAGGCGCTGATCTGACGTGTCAGCGCTGTGCGGAATCCGGCCAGATGCGTACCCCCATCCCGCTGCGGGATGTTGTTGGTGAAACACAGCACATTCTCATGGTAGGTATCGTTCCACCACAGGGCCGCTTCGATGGTGATGCCGTCCCGCTCCGAGGAAACGGCGATCGGCTTTTCGATAATCGGCTTCTTGGCCCGATCCAGCCAACGCACAAAGGCTTCAAGGCCACCATCGTAGAGCATCTCCTCGACAACCGTGTCCGCCCCGCGATTGTCCGTGAGCAGGATCCGCACCCCAGAGTTGAGGAAAGCAAGCTCGCGCAGCCGATGCTCAAGCGTTGCGAAGCTAAACTCGATATGGGTGAAGGTCTGGTTGCTGGGATAGAAAGTCACCTCGGTGCCCTGCTGTCCATTGGCCGGACCGACGATCCTGAGCGGGCTGACGGCGTCGCCATGCGCGAACTCGATCTCGTGCTCCAGATCATTGCGCCAGATGCGCAAGAGAAGCTTGGTCGAAAGCGCATTGACAACCGAGACACCCACGCCATGCAGGCCGCCCGAGACCTTGTAGCTGTTCTGGTCGAACTTGCCGCCAGCGTGCAGCTGGGTCATGATCACTTCGGCAGCCGAGACACCTTCTTCGTGATGGATATCGGTGGGGATGCCACGGCCATTGTCCGTAACCGTCACGGACCCGTCCGCATTGAGCGTCGCGGTGACCAGGTCAGCATGACCGGCGAGCGCCTCGTCAATGGCGTTGTCGACCACCTCATAGACCATGTGATGCAGGCCAGATCCGTCGTCAGTGTCCCCGATATACATCCCCGGGCGCTTGCGTACCGCGTCGAGACCTTTGAGGACTTTGATCGATTCTGCGCCATACTCAGCGCTGTCACTGTTATTCTCAATATCGCTCATGCGAATCAGTCATCCTTTGGCTTGAGCTAACCTCTCACTTATAATTGGTTTTTCGCCTTATTCAACTGAACTGGCGAGAGAGGAGAGGTGAAGTCGGGGCCTTCTGTGGAGAGTTATCCGCTCACGCAAAATTTGCGTCTGGTTTGGGGCTTTTTGGGGCAAAATTTAGCGGAATTTCGGCACCTTCTGCAGGCTTCTGATATAGGCCAAAATCTGCGCGGATTCAACCTGATTGAGCGCTTTCACGGGCTTCATCGGGCCATACTTCCAGTTGGTCTGCTCCACACCCTGAAAGATCGCCTTGACAAAGGCGCGATCACTGAGCTTGTCGGGCATGTAGAGCGGGTGAACGAGGGGGGGGGCGAAGCTGGTGCCACGCCCTTCGATGCCATGGCAACTCATGCAATTGGCGTTATAGAGACTTAGGCCGGTCCGCCGGATCTGATCGCCATCAAGTCCCTGTTTCAAGATCGGGCCATCGGCGTTGTGCCCGCCGATCTGGCTGATGTCTCCCCCACTGAAAATCAGCAGCAGAAGGGATGAGACGGACAGGAACAAAATCAGAAAGCTGTTTCTTGATCGGGCAAATTTCCAGCGTTTCCTGCGTCTGACCATGATCGTCTCGCCCCGTTACAATGCCGAAACGCCGGCGAGACGCCGGACGAGCTCAAGGAACAGACCGAACGGGCGACTGACCAGCAGCATCAACAGGATGGCTGATCCAATGGCGGTCAACGCCTCCTCAATGCTGGCTCCGGCGATGAAAAGCGTCGCTGCATAGACCGGGACCTGAAAGCTGATGAAGGCAAGTCCGTCGATCAACATGCGCATGGGTTCTGACCCGGGCAGCACCTTTCTAAAGCACCAATCGCGATAAAGGCCGTAGGGCCGCCCGGTGGCGACCATCACCGGCACCATGATGAGGCGCGTGATCAGCATTTGCTCAAGGCTGAGCTGGGCAATGTACAGCTCGACAAACCCTGCAAGGACGGTGAAGAACAGAATTGTGGCCAATGTGTCGGTGATTGTCGTTTTCATGGGCGGAGCTTATCCGATTGCGCCGGGATGTTCCATCCTAGTGATCGGAACCACGGTGCCCAGATCCACATGGAAGCGTTCGGCGCGATCCCCCAGCGGCTCGAAGACGGCATCATCGGTGCCCGTCACCCAGGCCTGACAGCCGAGCCGGTCCAGAAGATCGAACAGGGCCAGACGGCGGCTTTCATCAAGATGGGCTGCGACCTCGTCCAGAAGCACAAGCGGTGTGCGCCCGCATCTCTCGGCAACCAGATGCGCATGTGCCAATACGATCCCCAACAACAGCGCCTTCTGCTCACCGGTCGAACATTTGGCTGCGGGCATATCCTTGGGGCCGTGACGAACGATCAGGTCGGAGCGATGCGGCCCTTCAAGCGTGCGGCCTGCGCCGCGATCCCGGTTGCGCATCTGCGCCAGGATGCCGCGATAATGCTCTTCGCTCTCGATCGCCGGGCGCGAAAAAGCCTCGGCTTCCAGAATGCCTTCAAGCCCCACCAGAGCATTGGGAAAGGCCGATGACCCTTCGTTTGCATGCAGCAAATCAAGAGATCGGTTCAGGAGCGAAACCAATTCGGCCCTTGCGGTCGCGATGGCTGAGCCATATTCGGCCATCTGGGCCTCAATGCCATCAAGCCAAACCGTCTCGTGCGGGGCCTCTTCGAGCAGCCGATTGCGCTGGCGCATCGCTTTCTCGAACGCATTGACGCGGCTGCCATGGGTCTTGTCGATGGCCAGCACCATCCGGTCGAGCCACTTACGCCGCTCGGACGCTGCGCCCGTAAAATGGCTGTCCATCTGAGGGGTGAGCCAGATCACCGAAACATGGTCGCCAAGGCCTTCCGCCGATTTGCTCGGAGCGCCATTGATCCGGATGCGCCGTTGCATGGAGCCATCCGGGCTCGGTTGCAGGCCGGTTCCCAGTTTTGTCGGGCCAAAGGGCGTATCGATGGCAACGGAGACCGCCCAGCTGCCTGACGCCCCCTCGCGGGCGATGTCCGGATAGGCGACACGCCGGAGCCCGCGGCCCGGTGACAGAAAGGAAATGGCCTCAAGCAAATTGGTCTTGCCCGATCCGTTGGCTCCGGTCAGGACGACATGCCGACCAGTAAGGGCCAGCGACAGGGTGGGATAGTTGCGATAGTCGGTCAGGCTGACAGATCGAACCGAAACCCTGTCGACAGGCGCATCGTCCTGCGTCAGAAAGGCGGCGGCTGAAGGCGTATCTGTCATGCGTGCGAACCAGTCCCTGTCTGTTGCCTGCCTTGTGCGGCTTTGAGTCAAAAAGGGCATTTCCGAAGAAATGCCCATGGAAACGCTCCATCTGATCGTGATGTCGTCGGAGCGGATCCGATCACACGCGCATCGGCATCAGCACATAGAGCGTGTCATTGTCACCATAGTCCTGAATGAGGGTCGGCGAGCCGGAATCAGCCAGTCGGAATTGCGCGCTGTCGCTTTCCAGCTGGTTGGTGATGTCCAGCAGGTAACGGGCATTGAAGCCGATTTCCATCGGTTCGGAATCATACTCCACTGCCAGCTCGTCGGTTGCCGTGCCCGAATCGGGGTTGGAAACAGAGAGCACCAGACGGCCAGACTCGACACTCAGCTTGACCGCGCGGCCCCGTTCGTTGGACACGGTCGCCACACGATCAACCGCTTGGGCAAACAGGGCATTCTCGACCTTCATGGCCTTGTCGTTGCCTTTTGGGATGACCTTTTCATAGTCCGGGAAGGTGCCGTCGATCAGTTTGGACGTCAGCACGACCGGCCCGATCGTCAGGCGGATTTTGGATTCGGATAGCTCGACCGCAATGTTTGCTTCGGGGTCTTCAATCAGCTTCTGGACTTCCGAAACGGTCTTGCGCGGCACGATCACGCCGGGCATGCCAGCAGCCCCTGCCGGAGCGGGCAATTGAGCTTGTGCCAGACGGTGACCGTCCGTGGCCACAGCGCGCAACAGCTGGGTGCCGTCGACCTCAATGCTGTGCACATAGATGCCGTTGAGATAATAGCGCGTTTCCTCTGTCGAGATCGCGAACTGCGTGTGATCGATGAGTCGCTTGAGATCAAGCGCCTTGATCGTGAAGGTGTGGCTGAACTCTCCGGCCGTGATGTCGGGGAAGTCCGTTACCGGCAGGATCTGCAAGGTGAAATGCGACCGACCGGCGCTGATGGCAAGGGACGTCTGATCTTCGTTCGTCTCAAGAGTCACTTCCGAGCCGTCGGGCAATTTGCGAACGATGTCATAGAGCATGTGAGCCGGGACGGTGGTTGCGCCCCCTACTTCAACCATGGCCGGCGCTGTTTCCAGCACTTCCAGATCGAGGTCGGTTGCCTTGAAGACCAGATCTCCCCCTTCGGCTCTGAGGAGCACGTTGGAGAGGATCGGAATGGTATTCCGTCTCTCTACCACCCGATGGACATGGTTCAGCGACTTCAAAAGGGTTGCCCGCTCGAGAGTGACTTTCATATCCCTAAATTCCCTACTTCATTACAATCAATACGCGTTCCCGAACCAGATACCGGCAAGTGCGGGGACGCAACTTTGAACCGAATGGCCGGATATGGCAAGGGGATCGGCTCAATTACTGAGCCGATCCCCTCAAATTTCTCGCACTTATCAGCGCTATTTTTCGGTGCAGTCTCAAGGGATGCCTGAGGGCTGCTGCTGATGTGCCGATTTGCTACTCGGCGATGTTCCGCTTCAGCATCT